>JAPPCX010000090.1 GCA_028875655.1 Chloroflexota bacterium
AACCGTTCGCCACATCGCGCCACACCCATCGCCTGTAAAGGAGCCAATCGCAACACCAACCCACTCAAGTATCGGCGAAGCCCACGCCTGACGCCTCGCCGCCCCAACATCATCCCGACAACTACCCACCGCTCATCCTGAGCCTGTCGAAGGATGAGCCTCTCAACCCTGCCTCGGAGGTTTTGCACCCAAACATGGGCCCTGCTGAACGTCACCTGGACCGCGCGCGGCTCTATCTGGACCGTGCGCTCGAAAATCTCAATGACCAACAGTACCTCAAAGCCGCCACCGCACTCCGTCAGTCCGTCACCCACGCCGCCAGTTCCGTTCTGGCCAAGCAGGGCCGGCCCACCCACACCCGCCGCCGCCTGCGAGACGCGCTGGCGGAGCTGGTTCACGCGGGTTCTATCCCCCACGCGCACTTGCGCACGTTTAACCGGGTCCACGACCTGCCCGCCTTGCTCTTAACCGCCTCCCTCGCCGAGTCTCGTCGTCTGCTCCTGACCATGCGCCTCCGCGTGAAAAGCCTGGTCAGGGACGTAACCGCGGCGGTCAACGATGGCGAATCCTGGCCGGCCCTTGAGGAATCTCCCCTACCTGGGCTCCTCTGCGATCTCCCACAATTGCGCGAAATGCACGCCGCCATCCCGGCCCGATGCAACAACCTCGCTCTCCCGCTCGGCACTCCTCCCGGCGCTCGCGTCGCCTACAACCCCCAGGTTTGCCCTGGTTGTGCTAACCTCCTCGCTGCACAAACTCCCCACAACCTCCGCCTGAAACGTCTCTACACCATGAATTTGGCTTGAGCCGTCCACGGAAGCTGAATCCGACGCCGGATATAATCCGTATTTGCAATACACGCAACGAGGACCGTTAATAATGAATATCGCAAGATGGCGACGAATACTGCCGGGGATAGCCCTGATTGCCGGCTTGATGGCCGTGGCGTTGAGCTGTGGCGATTCCGCTGACTCGGCGGCATCGGTCCCCGCGGCGCCCGCCTCCGACCGCGAGGTAATGCGTGTACAGGAACAGTCGGCGCCAGCGATGCAAGCAGCGGCGACGGCGGTGCCCGCTGCGGCCAGCGCCGCTCGACCCCAGCAACCCCAGGCCGTGCCCGCAATGGCCGAAACGATGGAAAGCGCAGGCGGGCCGCCCGGCGCGCCCGGGCTTGCCGGCTCCGACGGCGCCGGCGAGTCCAGCTCGTTCCAGCAGCAGAGCGGGCGCCAGTTGATCGTGGAAGCTTGGGTCAGCCTGGAAGTGGACGAAATCGACGGCGTGGTGCGCCAGGTGGAAACGATCGCCGGCCAACGTGGCGGCTGGGTTGAGTCCGCCGACATCGTGGGCGAGGCCGGCTACCGCACCGCTAACATCAACGTCCGCGTGCCGGCGGACCGGTTCGACGACGCCATGCAGACCCTCCGGGCGCTGGGCCGCGTCACCGACGAGGGCGTGTCGTCCACGGACGTCACGGACCGGCTGATCGACAACGAGGCCCGGATGGAGGCCTGGAAGGTGCAGGAGGAACGACTCATCGTCCTGCTGGAAAACGCGGCCACGGTGGAGGACGTAATCGACATTGAGCGTCGCATTTCCGAAGTGCGGGCGGACATCGAGAGCGTGGCGGCCACCCAGCGGAACCTGGAGAACCGGGTGGCGGCGTCACTCATACGAGTCAACCTGCACCTGCCCGGACGGTTCGCCAGCGACCCGCCCAACGGCTCGCTGACCCTGGCGGTTGGCGACCCGGGGGCTACGGCCGACGCCATCTCCGGCCGGGTCGAATCTTTGAACGGTTACGTTGGCGGCCAGCGCGAGTACCAGGAAGGGCGCGGGCAGGTGGTGGAACTGGCGGCCTTTGTGAAACCGGCGGACCTGGCCGGCTTGATGGACTACGCCGCCACCCTGGGCGAACCTTCCGAGCGCCGTCTCAATTCGGTCGGCCCCGCGCCGGTTGGCGATACCCCGAACGCCAGATTGTCCCTGACCATTCGCTCCAACGTTGACTCCGCGGCGTCGCTGTCGCTGTCCGCCACCGAACCCATCGCGGTGGCGGGTGAAATTCGCGCCCGCGCGGAATCCCTGGGCGGCTACGTGGAGAGCTGGAACGAATCGCGCTGGGACAACGGCGAAACTGAGAGCGTCCACATGGAGCTGATTGTCCGGGCGTCCGACCTGCGGAACGTCATGGACTTTGGCACGACGCTGGGCGATGCCGAGAATTGGGAATTCCACTCGGTGGGCCAGGGCCCGACCGACGCTGCCCCCAACGCCCGGCTGACGGTGTCGGTGTACACCGGGGACAGCTCGGAAGCGGTCTGGATCGCCGTCGCGGTAATTGTGGGCGTCGTAATAGTAGCTGGAGCCGTGGCCGTGGCCGTCTTTGCGGTACGCCGGCGGCGTCGGAACCGCCCCGGCAACAACGATGGCGTCAGTCAGCGGCAACCCCTTGCGGCTGACGCCGACGCCGGCGGGAGCGGGCACGAGGCGCCTTAGCCGCGCTGCCGTTGGCCGGCACGTCCGGCGGTTCAACAGGCCCGCCATCAGCGGATGGCGAGTTGTTGGCGGCGGCAAGGGCCTCCTGCATCTCGGCCACAAAGGACACCACCCGGCGCAGCGCGCGGGCGATGCGGGCCAGGCCGTGGTCAACGTCCCCGGACGTGCGGATCTCCATATCGCGCCGCCCCACGCGGATGCCGGTGCCCATCTTGTTCTGCAGGGCGAACCGGGCGTCGCCTACCGGCTGGCGAAACACCACGGTCACGATGCCGTCGCCACCGCCTACGATAGACTCTACCCCGGCAGACGCGCCCAGGCAGCGGAGGTCGGTGACGGCCAGCAGGTTTTCCACCATCGGAGGCGCCGGGCCGAAGCGGTCCTGCATGTCGGCGCGCACGGCCGGGATGTGCTCCCGGTCGGTGATGTTGGAAAGCCGCTGGTAGAAGGCCAGGCGCGCCGGCAGGTGGGTGATGTAGTCGGTAGGAATCGCGGCCGGCACGGGCAGGTCAATGCGCGGCGGCGGGGCGGTTTCGGTTCCAGCGCCGCCGGAGTCCTCGTCATCGAGTTCCTGTACGGCCTGGGCCAGCAACTCGGAGTACAGGTTCAGGCCCACGGCGTGGATCTGACCGCTCTGGTCGGCCCCCAGGAGGTTGCCGGCGCCGCGAATTTCCAGGTCGCGCATGGCGATGCGGAAACCGGAGCCGAGCTCGTTGGCCTCCAGGATGGCGTGGATGCGCTGGCTGGCCGTCTCGGTGATCTCATGGTTGTCGGGCAGCAGCAGGTAGGCGTAGGCGCGGTGGTCGCCGCGACCCACGCGGCCGCGCAGCTGGTAGAGCTGGGCCAGGCCGAACCGGTCGGCCCGGTCGATGATGATGGTGTTGACGTTGGGCATGTCCAGGCCCGACTCGATGATGGTGGTGCAGACCAGCACGTCGGCCTCGCGGTTGGCGAAGGAGACCATTACGTCCTCAAGCTCCGACTCTGGCATCTGGCCGTGGCCGATGATGAATCGGGCTTCGGGTACCAGCTTCTGGAGTTCCTCGGTAACGTGCTGAATGGTGCGCACGCGGTTGTGCAGGAAGAATACCTGTCCATCCCGTTCCAGCTCGCGCAGGATGGCCTCGCGGACCAGGTCCGCGCTGTCCTCGGATACGAAGGTCTTGACGGGCAGGCGTTCCTCCGGCGGCGTATGAATCACGCTCATGTCGCGGACGCCGGCCAGGGCCATGTGCAGGGTGCGCGGTATCGGCGTGGCGGTGAGAGTCAGCACGTCCACCTCGGCGCGCATCTGCTTGAGGCGCTCCTTGTGGGCCACGCCGAAGCGGTGTTCCTCGTCCACGATGACCAGGCCGAGATTGTTGAATCCGACGTCCTTTTGCAGGATGCGGTGGGTTCCGATGACGATATCGACCGCGCCGGATTTGGCCGCCTCGACAACTTCCGCCTGTTCGCTATGGGTGCGGAACCGGCTCAACACCTCCACCTTTACCGGATATGGCGCGAGCCGGTCGGAGAAGGTCGCGTAGTGCTGCTGGGCCAGCACTGTCGTGGGCACCAGGACGGCGACCTGCATGCCCTCGTTGACGGCCTTGAAGGCGGCGCGCAGGGCGACCTCGGTTTTGCCGTAGCCCACGTCCCCGCAGATCAGGCGGTCCATGGGCTTGGACGCCTCCATGTCGGTCTTGACTTCATCGGCAGCGCGGAGCTGGTCGGGAGTTTCCACGTATGGGAACGCATCTTCCAGGTCACGCTGCCACGCCACGTCGGGTCCGAAACGATGGCCGGCGACGGTTTCGCGGGTGGCGTACAGGCGGATGAGTTCGGCCGCGATTTCGCGGGCAGCGCTGCCCGCCCGATCCTTGATGCGCTGCCATTCGCCCCCGCCGAGCCTGGTCAAAGTGGGGGCGTGGTCCGTGGCGGCAACGTAGGCCCCCAGGCGGTCCAGCTGTTCGGTAGGCACGTAGAGCCGGTCGTCGTCCGCGTATTCCAGTACAAGATATTCGCGGTCGTCTCCGGTGGATTCCAGGTGCGTGGCGCCGACAAACCTGGCGACGCCGTGGTCGATATGTACGACGTAGCTGCCGGGGGTCAGGTCGGCGAGGGACACGGCGTCGCCCAGGTCGCGGCGGGTACTGGGCGGGCGATAGCTGCGCTGCTTGACGGTGCCGAACAGCTCGGCGTCGCTGTACACGGCGACGGGCGGCGCGTTCCCGCCAGCGTCAACCTGCCACCCCTTGCGGAGCGCCCCGTGGAGCAGATAGACGCGGCCGGCCCGGGGTCGGGCCGGCAGGTCTTCCACGATACTGCACGATACGCCGGCCTCCTCCAGGAGTTCGCCCAGGCGTCCGGCGTGCTGCGTGACGGCGACGACTGCGCCGTGGTCGGAGATGCGCGCCGCCGTGTCGTCGGTAAAGGCGGGCAGCCCGGCCAGGGTATCGGGTAGCGTGTCCACGAGGCGGGAATCTTCGTCGGTTCCCCAACGGAGGATGTCAACGGTGACGACGCCGGATTGCTCCAGTCGGCCGCGAACAGTCGTCCAGTCGGCGGCCGGCGACGGGAAACCGTAGGGCAATTCCCCTCGGCTCTGGCGATTGGCGCGCTGCTGCTCGTACCTGGCCTCCTGCTCTTCGGCTTCCCCGGCCAGACGCGCCGGACGGTCCAGCACCAGGATGGCGTCGTCGGGGATGTAATCGGCCAGGGTGTGGGAATTGAGGAGGCCGTTGTAGAAGGAAAGGACTTCCGGGTTGGGGTCGCTCAGCAAATTGCCCAGCTCTTCCTGGAACCGGGCGACGGACGGGCCGGAGCACGGGGAGAGGTCAATGCGGTTGCGGCGTTGGTCGAACTCGGCCGGGTCGCAGAGGTCCGTGAGCTGCTCTGCGGCGGCGATGACGCTCAGCGAGTCGGCGTCGGATATGGAACGCTGGGTTTCAGGGTCGAAGCGGCGGATGGTGTCAATCTCGTCGTCCCACAGTTCGATGCGGTAGGGCAGGTCGGCGTTGGGGGGGAAAACGTCCAGGATGCCGCCGCGCAGGCTGAAGGCGCCGGGGGTTTCGACCTGTGGTTCACGGCGATAGCCCAGCTGCACCCACGCCGCCAGGGTGTCGTCAAGGGAAGGTATCCGGTCGCCCTTTGCCCACGCGCCACCGTTGCCGGCGGAGGGATGACGTCCCAGAGCTAGGGCTGGGGGGATGGTGAGGCGCAGAGCCGACGAAACCGACGCCACCACCAGGGGCGGCGGCGCCCCATCGCTGGCATCCTGAGCGGCGGCCAGGGACTCCAGGGCGGCCAGACGCTGGTTGCCGGTGCGTGAGTCCACAGAAAGCCGCTCGAACGGCAGGACTTCCGGTTCGGGCAACAGGTACACGGGCGCATCGTCGCCGAGGTAGGCCAGAAGCTGGTCGTGCAGGCGGCGGGCATCGTCCAGTCGGGGAGCGATGACGACAACCGGCCGCTGCCGGAGTTGCCAGAGGGCGGACAGGTAGAGGGGCTGGTGGTCGGGATGAATGGTGAGCGTGGCCCGGGCGTGGGGTGAATTCAGGTTGCGGAGGTGCCGTTGCAGCCAGGGCTGAGCGCCGAGCAGGGAGAGGAGTCCGGTTAATGCCATGTCGTTTCCGTAGCGTCAGATTTTCGCCGGCCTTGGTTAAACACGGCGACGCGGGACTGTCCGGCAGACAGCCCCGTAGGAATATTGTACGTCCGACGAGCCTCGGGATTCAATAGAATTTGCCAGTGATGGGAACGGTGCGTGATACAATTCACATATATTCGGAGTTCTGAACGACCCCATGACCATAGTGCGCAACAATCCCGGTTACACCTCGACTGAGGCGACTGCCGGTCGGGAATCCGCGCCGTACGGGCAAGCGGCCTACCGGCGCGTTGTGGTGAAGGCGGGAACCAACGTGCTGACCGGCAGCAGGTCGGACGGCGGGCTCGATACCGACGTCATGGCAAGCCTCGTAGACCAGATTTCCCGCCTGGCGTCGGTTGACGGTATGCAGGTACTGCTGGTCACTTCTGGAGCCATCTCGGCAGGACGCCAGGCACTGGCGGAACGGGTGGCAGTGCCGGCGATTCCGGACATTCCCACGCGGCAAGTGCTGGCGGCATTGGGGCAAAGCCGGCTGATGAGCATGTACGCGGGCCTGTTCGAGCAGCGTGGCGTCGTGGCGTCCCAGGTGTTGCTGACCATCAAGGACATGGCGCAACGCCAATCGTATCTCAACATCCGGAACACCTTGCTCTCGTTGCTCGACCTGGGGATCATGCCCATCGTGAACGAAAACGACGTGGTGGCCGCGGACGAAATCGGGGAGGTGTTCGGGGACAACGACCGCCTGTCATCCCTGATCGCGACACTTATCGACGCGGACCTGCTGGTGATTCTCTCCGACGTGGACGGACTGTACACCGCGGATCCGAAATCGGATGCCACGGCGACGCGGATCGACACCGTGGACTTTGTGGACGATACGGTGGTCGCCATGGCAGGACAGCATCGCAACGCTTGGGCGCGCGGCGGGATGCCTACCAAACTGGACGCGGCCAGGCTGGTGACCACCTCGGGCATCGCCATGAGCATCTGTCGCGGCCGGGACCCGGACGTAGTGGTGCGAGCCGCGCGGGGTGAGCCGGTAGGGACGTACTTCCGCCCGGCCAGCAGCAAGCTGGAGGCGCGGAAACGCTGGATGCTGAGCTGCGTCGGCGACAGCGGTTGGGGCGAAGTGGTGGTGGACGAGGGCGCGGTATCGGCTCTGCGCCGGAACAGCGTCAGCCTGCTGCCGGCGGGAGTGCGCAGCGTCGTGGGGAGTTTTGAACGTGGCGACATCATCTACATCTCCGACCCCAATGGGAACCACATAGCCTGCGGTATGGCGAATTACCCGGCCGGCGACGTGGCAAAAATCCAGGGGCTGCGCTCCGACCGCATCGTGGATGCGCTGGGTTACCACTACGGCCAGGAAGTTGTGCATCGGAACAACCTGGTTTTGTTGTGACAAGGGGGAAGTCTTGAACTCTACCGAGCGACTTTATCAACAGGGCAAGGCGGCGCAGGCAGCATCGGCGACGCTGGCACGGCAGACGTCGGATGCGAGAAACCATGCGCTGGAGAACATCGCCCGGTCGTTGGAAACCGAGCCGACGCCGATATTGGAAGCAAACGAGGCCGACTACCGGGACGCAAAAGACGCCGGAATCAACGACGCTTTTCTTGACCGGCTGCTGCTGACGCCGGAGAGATTGAACGGAATGGCAGCGGACGTGCGCGGGGTCGCCGCGCTACCGGACCCAGTGGGCGAGCTTATGGAATCCTTCACCCTAGAGAACGGGTTGGAGGTTGAAAAGCGCCGTGTGCCGCTGGGGGTGCTGGCCAGCATCTACGAGAGCCGGCCCAACGTGACCACCGACATAGTTTCGCTGGCGCTGAAATCCGGCAACGCCTGCATCCTGCGGGGCGGCAAGGAGACCCTGCGTTCCAACACCGCGCTGGTGTCGCTGATTCACCGGGCCATCGGGGAGGCCGGCCTGCCCACCGACGCCGTGCAGTTCGTGGACGATACCGACCGGGCGCTGGTGGACGTGATGCTGGGCATGAAACAGTATATCAACCTAATAGTGCCGCGAGGCGGAGCAGCATTGATTAACCTGGTGGCAGAAAAAGCGACGATGCCGGCGATAACCGGCGGCGTGGGAGTTTGCCACACCTATGTTGACCGGGACGCCGATACCGAGATGGCGGCGCGCATCGTGTTCAACGCCAAGGTGCAGCGGCCCACCGTGTGCAACGCCCTGGATACGGTGCTGGTGCACTCGGAAGCAGCGGCCCGCTGCCTGCCGGAAATCGCGGCCCTGCTGAACGGCGCCGGAGTTGAGATGCGTTGCGACCACCGGGCCTTGAGCATCCTGGGACCGAGAAACGGGTTGAACGTCGTGCCGGCCGAGCCGGAGGATTTCGGTCAGGAATTTCTGGCGCTGATCGCGTCGGTTAAGGTGGTGGACAGCCTGGACGACGCACTGACGCACATCGAGGACTACGGTTCCGGCCATTCCGAAGCCATCGTCACGGACGACACCCACGCCGCCAGCCGTTTCCTCAGCGAGGTGGACGCGGCGGCCGTGTATCACAATACCAGCACGCGGTTCACCGACGGCGCACAGTTCGGGCTGGGCGCGGAGGTGGGAATCAGCACGCAAAAATTCCACGCCCGCGGCCCGCTGGGGTTGCGGGAGTTGACCACCTACAAGTGGATCGTCCGCGGGACGGGCCAGGTCCGTGAGTGAGTGAAGGTCCGATGCCTTTCGACTACGAGCGCGAAGTCCGCACCGCCAGCTCCGAAGCGTACCTGATCCTGGACGGGGAGGCGACGGTGGGCCGGATTGACACGCACTTCATGCCCGGCATCGCCCACATCGCCATCGCGGTTGAGCAGAAACTCACGGCCGAGCAGATCGAGGAGATCATTTCGGACATCGACGCCGATATGCTGAACACCGTGGGCACGGAGCGGGACTCCCACATGTATCACGTGTTCCAGGGCACGGAGATTCGAGTGTTCAGCGACACGGACTACGGCGACTACGGCGGGAACGGCAACGGGCGCGGACACGGCCCGCTGCCGCCCGGCGGGAGCTGAACATACCGACGGTCCAGAATCAGGTTCCGCCGTATTCAGTGATCAGTGGGGTTGGGGCAACCACAAGGTTGCCCTTTTTCAGATTAAGTTGGCGAGGAGAATGGTGTGCTTGACATAACACGATTGGGTTGCTAAATTCTGCGCCGTTATGAAAATCTCATCAGTTTCACGAACCCTGTGTGTGATAGCGGCATTCTTCGTCACAGCCTGGTGGTTATATCCACACATTGCGGAAAGCGCGCATACGCGCTCCGAGACCACTGAGCTTCAGCCGCTGGCTCCGCCATTGGGTTTCACTGCTGCGAATGCCAACGACGACACGGCATTCCCCGAAGAGAAAGCAGGGTTTTCCGCATACTACCGGGTTGGCGGTTCGGATGGCGGGGAATCCGAACCGCGTCTGAATGTAAAGTCGATCGCGGATGCGTTGACGTCGGATCCGGGGGAGTCTGAAATCAGGAAAGCGGGTAATCTGAATGAGCTGGGGTTGAACTTCGGGATCGTAGAACTCCCCATGTACGCCGCCTTTGTCAGTCCCAGGCCCATCGAGAACGTGACGGTATATTTCGACGATCAGGGCTGGATAGTGGCCTATTTACCCACTGGCAAGCCGGCGGCGGCAATTTGGAAGTACAAATCAGTGGGCGATACCACGGGGAACGCGGAGCTCGCAAACAATCTGCTGGTGCTGGCAATCAACGAGGTTCTAAAGGCCAACGACGCTAGCGCGGCAGAAGTTGGGCATTCCGCGGTCGCCTACTATGACTGGGAGAACGCGGACTGCGACGCCTTTGTCCTGTTCAGCGCGGTTGCGAACGGCGGAGCATCTGCCCCGGTCAAGTTCGTTATCCCGCGCACCATCAAGGGGATTCAAGCATCGGCGGCGGCGGTGATCGCATCAGACTTGGACGGTGGCAATACCGCAAACTGGGCCAGGGTACGAGTTGACGAAAATGAAGTGAGAGCCACGGCTCCAAACCTTTTGGCCGTATCGTCAATAGTATTAGAGCGTGAGTATGATGAGGACAACACACTCAAAACCAGCTTGCACCAGATGACTGTTGAAGTTAGCGAAGGCGAGTCGGCGGCCGGCGTGGTAATGCTGCTGTACGATAAGCCTTAGGCGGTGTGCCGGAGCTCCGCCAACGGCAGCCATGCTGTCAATCCTGAAATGGGCAGCCCTGTCGGCAGCGGCAACTACCGCAATTCTGGGTGTACTCTTGCCGGCTCTGCTGGTTCCGGATCCCGCCCTCGGCGACGCGCTCGCGCCCGATGGCGCGGCGGCGCCATCGGTGGCCCAAGAGACGTGCACCGATGACGTGCTGATAGGAAATTTTGGGGAATTATACGGAAACCTTGACGGAATAGCCGCCGCCTGCTAATCTGTCGCCAT
>JAPPCX010000076.1 GCA_028875655.1 Chloroflexota bacterium
ACGTAATATCGCAAGCCAAACGCTCTCTGGCCGTAGCGCCGACAACCTGAACCTCTCAAGACCCCAACCCTCATCAATCAATCACCAAATCAAAGGAGTATCGCCAGCCCGCAGCCAATCATCCACTTCAGGTGTGGCAGGATTCCACCGGGTAATCTACAATGTCCCAACGCTAAAAATTCAATACGCCACGTGTTTGCGAATAGTCACGCGGACTGTCAGGAGGGACCAGCTGTGAAGGTAAAAGCTGCTGTATTGTGGGAAGTGGGCCAACCCTTGGACATCTGTGAGGTTGACCTGGACGAGCCCAAGGCCGGCGAGGTGCTGGTCAAAGTCGGCGCGGCGGGCATCTGTCGCAGCGACCGCCACTTCATGCACGGCGACGCTCCCATCGCCATCCCTGTGGTGCTGGGGCACGAGGGCGCCGGCACCGTGGTGCAAACCGGCCCCGGCGTTACCCTCGCCAGCGAGGGCGACCAGGTGATCCTGTCCTTCGTGCCAGCCTGCGGCCGTTGCCGGTCCTGCCTGGAGGGCCACAGCAACCTCTGCGACTTGCACGCTGCCACCGGTGCCAACCTTCTGGACGGCACCACCCGCCTGCACGCCGCCGGCAAGGACATCCACCACATGGGCAAGGTCGCCTGCTTCGCCGAGTACGCCGTGATCCCGGAAACCGGCGTCGTGCCCGTAACCGACGGCCTGCCCATGGACAAGGCGGCCATGATCGGCTGCTCCGTGACCACCGGCGTCGGAGCCGCACTGTACAGCGCCGAGATCAAGGCCGGCAGCACCGTCGCCGTCATCGGCTGCGGCGGCGTCGGCCTCAACGTCATCATGGGCGCGGCCCTGGCCAACGCCGGCCAGATTATCGCCGTGGACATTCGCGAGGCCCAGCTCGAGTTCGCCATGCGCTTCGGCGCCACCCACATGGTCAACGCCGCCGACCAGGACCCCGTGCAGCAGGTCAAAGACCTCACCGGCGGACGCGGCGCCGACTACACCTTTGAAGTCTTCGGCGGTGCGGACACCACCAAGGCCGCCTACGACATGGCCGCCAAGCGCGGCGTCGTAACCGTCGTTGGCATCGCCCCGTGGGGCCAGGAAGCCGCCATCAATGCGGTGGACCTGGTTCGCAACGAAAAGACTCTGCGTGGTTCCTACTACGGCTCCGCCCGCTCCCGCACCGATATGCCGGTCATGGTGGACATGTACCGCTCCGGCAAGCTGAATCTCGACGACCTGGTCGTCCGCCACTACACCCTCGACCAGATCAACGAAGCCTACGCCGACCTCGACAACGGCGAAATCGGCCGCGGCGCCATCATGTTCGACTAATCAGAGGCGCGTTATGGTTGCCGAAACAGTCGTTTCTCCGACGCATGACCACGTTGCTATGGCGTGGGAGTTGCTGGCAGATTCGGATCGGAAACTCGCGGGACGAAGACACTTGCCGGCCTCCGAAGCGCTTTGGCAAGCAACCGTCCAGGCTGTGCTGGCAGTTTCCGCTCACCGGGGGTGGTCTTGCGACGGCAGCCGCCACTCCCTCAGGGTCACTGTCGAACGGCTAGCTACAGAAGAAGGCGATGACCTCATCTCCTCGAAGTACATCTACGCCGAAAACTTTCGGGACAATGCCGAGTCGGACTTTATGGAGTTTCGAGAGTTGGCCTATGACAGCGCCAAAGCTAGAGACTACATTCGTTATCTCTTGGCTGTGATATGTTGACGGAAGACCACGCCAGGACGGCGTTGGCTTTCCTGGCCTTGTCGGATCGCGAATTTGCCGCAGGAGACAAGCTGCAAGCATCTGAGAAATTATGGGGAGCCGCTGCTCACGCCTTGATGGCGATAGCCATGCAGAATAGCCGTCGGCTCGTCAGGCACAACTCGTTCCGCGACACCGCAGAACGACTGTCTGATGAACACAGCGACCCGTCCATAGAGTATGGGTTTGCCCATGCTGAAAGGTTCCATCGTAATTTCTATCATGACGACATGACGGACTACGAACTGAATACTCTGCGTCCCAAGGTTCACGACTTTGTCAACCGGGTAGTAGCTCTGCTCGGTTGAAGAGAGGTACCATGCCCCGCCTGGAAATCCTGTCCGAAGTTCAACGCCGCATGCTGGAGTTCTTCCCCTGTATGGAGGCCGACGGCGTGCCGTGGACGCCCCCGGCAAAGCCCCTGTCCGAAACTAGGGTGGCCATCGTCACCACCGCCGGCCTGCACTTGCGCGAGGACAAGCCTTTCAACCGTGACCATCCCGGCGGGGAGTCAACCTACCGGATCCTCCCCAGCGACGCGGACAACGCCGACATCGTCCAGAGCCACTTCAGCATCGGTTTCGACCGCACCGCCATCTACCGCGACATCAACATCACCTATCCCATTGACCGGATGCGCGAATTGGTCCAGCGGGGCGTCGTCGGCAGCCTGGCCCCCAACAACTACTCCTTCATGGGCGCACTGCGCGACTGCACCGTGGTTGCAGAGCAAACCGGGCCTGAGGTGGCCCAACGCCTCAAGGACGACGGAGTTGACCTCGTTTTCCTGACTCCTACTTGACCGCTCTGCACACACGCCGTGAGCGTGCTGGCACGGGTTTTCGAAGCCGCCGGATTGACCACCGTAGCCATCGCCCTCGTGCGCGAACACGCCGCGCGAGTCCGCCCGCCACGCGCGCTGTGGGTGCCATTCTACTTCGGCTACGCCCTGGGCAAGCCCGACGATCCCGAATTTCAGCATCAAGTGATCGCCGCTGCTCTGGGCATGTTGGATGCTCCCCAGGGCCCGGTACTGGCCGATTATCCCGATGCGGCCGGCCCCATCGGTATGCCCCAGGCGTCCGAAGTCGCCGCCTCAACCAATGGCGACGCCGACCGGACGCTGGACGCCGCCGGCGAAATCACCGCTCTGCGGGGATACTATGAACGCTGGCAGGAACAGCGCGGGCACACCGCCGTCGGCATCACCGGCATACCCCAGCGCCGGTTCCGGGGAGTCATCCGGTTCCTCGAAGCCTACGCCGAGAGCGACGACGCGGACATGGGCGAACGGCCCGCCGACGTTTCGGTGCCCCAGTTCGTCCGCTACTGCGCCGACGACCTCAAGGCGTTCTGCTACGAAGCCCGCATGGCACAGCGACCCGGTGACAACGAGACCGATATCCACCGCTGGTTCTGGGGTGAAACCGCCGTGGGCGCGCTTATCGACAGCATCACCCAGCGGTTGAACGCAACCGACGACCCCAGCCTGAAGGCAATGGCATACGGCCTCTCCCGTTAGGTTCTGGATCCTGCTCAGATGTCCGGCCCGTCGCCTGCTCCTCCTGGCGCGTCGTCCGGCAGGTGCGCCTGTGGCTGGGGTTCAGGACGGGGCCGCGCTGTGCGGCGGGAGGCCTGTCCGCCTCCGGGCATCTGGCCGTCAGGCGTCCAGCCGTCCGGGAAACGTAGCGCACGCACCGGGTAGTTGATGGTAATTCCCTCATCTATCAGCCGTGCATGCAGTTGCTTGATTAGTTCGGTGCGCACCTCAAAGCTATCCAGGCGACTGCTCGACTGCATGAACAGCCAGAAGTCAACGTTGCTCTCCCCGAACGTGTCGTATCCAAAATACACCCCGTAGTCCTTCACGACCCCTGGATGGTCCCGCTCCACCTGTCTCATCACCTCCATGCTCACCGCTTCCACCTGTCGCAGGTCGCTTTCGTAGGCTACCCCGCAGGTCAGGTACACGTTCACGTGCTCGTTGGGCTTGCTGTAATTGGTGATGATGGTCTCAGCGAAACGTGAGTTGGGTATGACCACCAGGTTGTTGCCCCACGTCCGCAGCCGTGTGCTGCGCCAGTTGACGTCCACCACGTAACCGGTAACACCGTTCTCCATTTCCACGTAGTCGCCTTCACTCACCACTCCTTCGGTGATCACGTAGGTGCCGGCGAACAGGTTGGACAGTGTGGGTTGCAGCGCCAGGGCTACCGCCAAACCGCCGAGGCCCAATCCGGCGATCAGCGGGCTGATGTTGACTCCCAGAACGTCAAGGGAAATCATGGCGGCCATCGCGATCACGACGATAAGCATTCCCCGACGCGCCAGGGGCAGCGCCCAGCCGCCGGCGCTCGATACGTCGTTGTTCTCCAGGTGCTCCTCCAGCCACAGCAAAACCGCCGACCCCACGGAGTTGATCAGGTATGCCCCGGTGAAAATGGCGGCCAGCGCTGCCGCCCTGTTCACCGCATCCTGAACTGCGTTGGAGAGGGTCAACGGAACGGTGATCGCCACGTACGCTCCGGCCAGAATGATCAGCACCGTAACCGGGCCCCGCAGCGCCGAAATTATCGTGTCGTCAAGGTCGCCGGCCGAGAAGCGGGCGGCCCGCAGCAGCAGCCGGGAAAGCAGCCGGCTGAACACGAAGGCCAGCGCGATCACCACCACCAGTATGATGCCGCTGACCATCAGGTCCACCCAGGTTATGGTAGTTCCGGCGGCCCAGTCGGAAAGGGCCTGCCACCAGGTTTGAAAGGTCTCACTCATTTGCTTTCGGTCTCCGCTCCCAGCGGCAGCCGTACGTTCCCCTGAATCGTCGAACCGTCCGGGAATTCCAGCTTGCGCACCGGATAGTTGATTGTGATTCCTTCGGCAGCAAAGCGCGAATGGATCCGCTTTATGAGCTCGTTGCGGACCACGAAGCCGCCAATCCGGTTCTGCGCCCTCACCACCATCACGAAGTTTATGTTGCTGTCTCCAAACTCCTGGTAGCGAAATCGCGGCTCGAACTCGGGCACGGCATCCGGATGTTCCTGCTGTATCGAGTTCATTACCTCCAGGCTGATCTCCTCAACACGTGCCAGGTCGCTTTGGTAGGACACGCCGCAGGGCACGATCACGTTCAACGGTTCCCCGGGCTTGTTGAAATTGGTGATGACCGTCTCCGCGAAGAGAGAGTTGGGAACCACGACCAGATTGTCGGTAATCGTGCGGATGCGTGTGCTGCGCCAACTGACGTCCACCACGTAGCCGGCGGTCCCGTCCGACATTTCGATATAGTCTCCGACGTTGACGACACCCTCACTGACCACGTAAGTGCCGGCGAACAGGTTCCCCAGCGTAGGCTGCAACGCCAGCGCAACCGCCAGCCCGGCAATGCCGAGGCCGGCCACCAGGGGAGTGATGTTGATGCCTAGAATGTCCAGCGAAACCATGACGGCGGCGGAGACGACAAACGCCAGTACCGCGCGGCGCACCATCGGAAACAGCCAGTTGCTGGGATGGTGAGAGTCGGAGTCCGAGCGGTGCAAATAGGCTTGCAGCCAGAGCAAACCCGCCGAGAGCATCCCATGAATCAGCACCGCCCCAATCGACACCGCAACTACGGCGCTGACTTTGTTCACCGCAATCTGAACCGTGGGCGGCGGCGACAAGGCGAGCAGCGCCAGGTAGGTGCCCGACAAAATTATGAAAGCCGCCAGCGGCAGCCTTACGGACGCCACCGTCTTCACGTCGAAATTCGCCCCCGATATTATCGACAGCCGCAGCAGCCGCGGGAATACCAGTATGCTGAACAGCGCCGCAATTACGATCGCCGCTCCTACTATGATCCCGCTGATGATCAGGTCAATCCAGCTCACCGCCGGGCTGGCCGCCCATGCAACCACCGCCTGCCACCAATTTCGGATGACCTCCCCCATGTCACCCGGCTCCTGCCGCGCGGCTGCGAGCAGCGAGTACGATGGACGGCAGAATTTCGCCGGCAACTCCGGTCAACACGACGTGCGCCGCCGCAGTCAGTTGGGTTCCTTCAGGGTTGACCTCGATGATTTGCGCCCCCCGCTCGCGGGCCATCAGGGGGAATTGGGCGGCCGGATTAACCGCGCCCGACGTGCCCACCAGCAACATGGCGTCGCACTTCTGAACCTCTTCAATACAGGCATCCAACGTCGCGCGCGGTATCGGCTCCCCGAACATCACCGTATCCAGCTTGATCACGCCGCCGCACTCGCCGCACAGCGGCGGCAAGTCCGTGATCAAGTAGTCGTCGCGGGGTTGCCGATACCCGCAGCCCACGCAACGCAGGTAGTTGCGGTTGCCGTGTATTTCAAGGACCGAATCCGATCCGGCCCCGGTATGCAGCCCGTCAACGTTCTGCGTGATCACCGTCCGCAGAATCCCCAACCTTTCAAGTTCCGCCATGGCGGTATGTCCGGGGTTGGGAGTAGCGTGATCTACCGCGTCCTTGAGGTCGTATGTCGGGTTCCCCGGCGTCGATTCATCTCGCAGGCGCGACTCCCACCAGGCTTGCGGATCACGCGAAAACACCCGGTAGGACAGGTTGGACGGCTGCCCGTAGCGCGTCCACAGTCCATCGGGGCCTCGAAACGACGGGATGCCGCTTTCCACGGAAAGCCCCGCTCCGGTCAGGGCAATGGCATACCTGGCGCTGCCCAAAATCCCGGCGGCGTCAGCCAGGTCTCTTTCAAAGTCGCAGGACGTTGACATTGGTGCCGTTCAATCTACACGCGTGACCACACCGGCGCAAACCTGGAAATAGGTCGCGCTCTCCCCTAGCGTTGACCGAACCAGGTCCGCGTCCGTCGTCGTAATCAGCGTCTGGCGATAGGCGGTAGTTTTGCGCAAGATTCGTTCCCTGCGTTGCGCGTCCATTTCCGAAAACACGTCGTCCAGCAGAATTATAGGAGAGTCGTTCCGCGCATCTGACAGGTAGTCGGCTTCGGCCAGCCGCAGCGAGAGGGCGATGGTGCGTGCCTCGCCCCGCGACGCATACGAATTGGCATCCAACCCGTTGACGAAAACGGCGAAGTCGTCGCGGTGTGGGCCAGCTGCGGTTACGGCAGTGGCCCGCTCTCGCGCGGCCCGTTGGCGCAACCGGCGACGGAAGTCCGCTTCAGTATCCTGAACAGTGCCCCCCGGCGGCACGCTCGGACGGTACTCGACTGTCAGCACATCGTCCGGTTCCGCCAGTTCCCGGTGATGGCTCTGCGCCAACTCCCCCAATCGGTCTATGGCATCCGCTCGGCGCAGAATTATCCGGCTGCCAGCCTGCACCAATTGATCGTCCCAGTACTCCATTTCGTCCGGTTCAACGTGGTCCTGCCGTTGCCTTCGCAATAGCCCGTTGCGGTTGCGCAGCGCGGCCTGGTACCGTTGCAGCGTTTCCAGATACTCCCGGTGGGCCTGGGAGATCAACACGTCCAGATACCGCCGGCGGTGGGAAGGAGACCCCAGGACCAGGTTCAGGTCGTCAACTACGAAAAGCGTCGCCCCGATCCGCCCTACCAGTCCGGCCGCGGTGGACGGTTGGCGATTAACGCGGATCTGCTTGACAACCGACGGCGCCAACGGGGCGCGCTCTGAATAACCCGCGTATGAATTGGCAGGCGTAGGAGGCTGGTAACCAACTACCACCGTGATGTTCTGTCCGCCACCCACCGCGATGCCCGTGATGTATGCGGCTTCACCGGCCCTGGCCGCCTCAAAGTTCACCACTTCCCGCTCACGCTCCGCCCGAAAGGCGCGACCCACGGCAAGGGCGTACGTGGCCTCCAGCAGAGCGGTCTTCCCCTGGGCATTGGCCCCGTGAAATACGGACGTTCCGGCCGGCAACTCGATCTCCGCTTGCCGGAAATTACGGAAGTTATTCAGGCTTAGTCGCGATAGGTAGGCCAAGTGCCATCGAAAAAGCCGGGGGCTGCCTTACCTGTCCTTGGCGCAGCCTTCGCAGTATCCATAGAAATCGACGCGCTGCGAGGACACCCTGAAGTCCGTGTGCTGGCTGATCGAATGCTCCAGCTCGGCCACGCGCTCCTGCCCGACGTCGGCATCAACTACTGAGCCGCAGCCCAGGCATACCAGATTGGCATGGGGCGACAGGTTTGCGTCATAACGGGACAGCTTTTGGAAGGGCAACTCGCGAACTATGCCGGCCTGTTCCAGCAAGCCCAGGGTGGAATATACGGTGGCCAGCGTGACGTAGGGGAAGAAATCGCGGACGCGCTCGAAAATCTCGCGAACCGTGGGATGATCCGCAGAGTTGACGACCACCTCAGCAATTGCCAGGCGCTGCGGGGTCAGCCGTATTCCCAACGGCCTGAGTTGGGCTGCCAAATGTTCCTGAGTGGTCAAAATTCTAGATCCGAGATGCAAGAGTTATGGGAAATCAGTATATCATCGGCGACAAGTAGCCGGAGCTCGCAGGCGCCATTTCCTGCCGATTGAGAAAGTAGGGGCGAATGATTATTCGCCCCTGCGCAGTGAGCCGGAAGCCGGCGTCTAAAGCCGTCCGCCACCGCCGGCGACGCGCTCGTTGACGCCGTAGAATAGCGGAGTCTGCTTCTGGAACACCTGGATGCGTGAGCGCGCCGTTTCCACGACAAACACGCGGCCCTGGTCGTCGCACTCCACGGCGATGGGACCCCAGAACAGTTTTTCCCGTTCCAGGCCTTGAGCGATCTTACGCTCCTCCCACATCTCGGGGTTGGCGTCCAGTTTGCCGACGCCCCACTGGGAAATGGTCGCTTCGCCATACGTCATTCCGGCGAAGGATCCGTCCGGGTGGAAAACCTGTAGCCGGTCATTGTTCCAGTCGGCGACGTAAATTGCCCCGTCGTTGTCAACGGCCACGTCCGTCGGCCGGTTGAACTGGCTGGGGCCATCCCCGGACTCCCCGAACTCCATGAGGAACTTGCCGTCCGCGGTGAACTTCTGGACGCGGTCGTTCCGCCAGTCGGCGACGTAAACGTTGCCCGCCGAGTCGGTCTCAATCCCGAAGGGCATGTTGAACTGGCCGGGACCGGAGCCGAACTCCCCCCACTGGCCGATGTATTCACCGTCGGCCGTGAGCATCTGCACCCGGTGGTTGTTGCAGTCAACCAGGTACAGCACGTCGTCCTTGCCGAAAACGAGGCCGCTGGGCTTGTCCCACTGTCCGTCGCCGTCGCCGGACCGTTCCCACTTGGTCAGGTACTCTCCGTCGGGCGAATAGATGCTGATGCGATCCAGGTACTCGTCCGCGAGATAAACGTTGCCGTTCGGACCCACCGTAATGGCGGTGGGCCAGATGATGGCTCCGTCGGTGGATACTGCTTCACCGTCGCCTTGCTCGAAGACGCCCTTGGCGAACTCGCTGATGAACTCCTCGCCAACCGTACACATGGTGATGCGCTTGCCGTCCGGGCGGTAGTCGTAGGAGCGGTTGGCGACGTACATGATGTCGTCTTCGGCGCGCGCCATCGCCGTGGGATTCCGAAATCCCGGCCCCGAAAACTCGGCTCTGCCGATGGTGTGGGTGTATTGCAGGGAAATGCCGACGGCCGGCAATGCCGTGCGGTCAATGGTAGTGGTCATTCTGTTTCCTCCGTTGGAGCCGATGCTGGCTTTGGAAGCTGGCGTGGTAGGGGCGAATAAATATTCGCCCCTACGCAGGCTACAATCCTTTAGATGAAGTTGAACTTCTCAAACTGGCCGTTCACCAGCGGTTGCGCGTCCAGTCCCATCCAACCCTCCAACAGATCAGTGTAAATGCTGCGGAAGTCGTTGTTGAAGTGCAGATCGCCTTCCAGGAGCTTGTCCTCTTCCAGCGACGGATATTCGCCGTACAGGCCGCCCTTGACGTTGTCGCCAACGATGAAGGCTACGCCGCCGCTGCCGTGGTCGGTGCCGGAACCGTTGTCATGAACACGGCGGCCGAACTCGGTGAACACCAGCAGGGTAACGTTGTCGCTGGCGTCGTGCTCACGCAGGTCGTCCATGAAGTCGGCGATGGCGTTGGAGGTGTTGCCCCACAGGCTGGCGTGGGCTGCCAATTCGCCGGCGTGGGTGTCGAAGCTGTTGTACGGCGCGGTGGTGTACAGGATGCGCGTGCCGAATCCGGCCAGGTGCACCTGCGCGATGTTCTTCATGTACTGGGCTACCACGTCGTCGCCGTACTCCACGCTGGAGCTGTACATTTCGGGAGCAGTGCTGAGGATGTCCGCGCCCTTCAAAGCGTCCATGCCGGTCTGGGAGAGGTAGTCCACTACGGAACTGCGCCCAATGGTCGGAGAGTACATCTTCGAGAAGATGTCCAACGCTTCAGTGCGCTGCTCATCGGCCTCGATACCGGTCAGGACGCCGTAGGTTGCAAGGTTGCCCACTGATGCTACCGGCACGCCGGGGGCGGCCAGCGCGCGGGGCAGGCCGCGGCCGAAGTTCACTCCGGTCAGCACGTTTTCCTTATTGGGGTCAATTTCGCGGATGGCCCGACCCAGCCAGCCTTCCGTGCCCTGCTTGTCGGGTTCGCAGGTGTGCCAGATGTCCATGCTGCGGAAGTGGCTGCGGTTGGGGTTCGCGTAGCCGACGCCCTGTGAAGAAAATCAAGTCGCGACTGACGGGTGCGAGCATCAGCGCGTGCATGCCGCCG
>JAPPCX010000066.1 GCA_028875655.1 Chloroflexota bacterium
GTCTTGCGGTTTGGGATTTGCTGACTGGTTGGTGGCCGTTGACGACCGTAGTGATGTGACCTCGTTGGCAGGCTGGGATGATTTACCGTTTTTGCTAGCAGTAAGACTATTTTAGAACGATTGTTTGGCAAATATCAATAGCCAGGTTGGCAGGGGTTTTGGCGACATTTTTTTATGACAGGCCCGCAATGACAGCGTCTGCCGGCGGTGGTAGCATACTAACGGCAGCGCAAAGGAGCATCGCGCCGTTATTTTGGGCGAATGTCGATAGTAACGAGCAAAGGACTACTGCCCTTCTATCCAGGATTGGAATTCACGATGACTACCCTCACCAACGCTGCTGCGTACCCACTGCTTGCCACTACCGGCCAGTACAATGGCACATCCCAGCGGGATGCTCTTTTGGCACGGTTCCGCGACCGTATTTCGGTTAACCGGGACCTCTCTCGCCAGCTGATATCGTGGCAGTCTAACCGGGAAGCCCCGGGATTTCGCTGGTTCAAGTTCAAAGAAGGGTTCAGCGCCGAATTGGTGCGCTACTTGATGGGGTTTCTGCCCGAGCAGGGCCATCTGCTCGATCCCTTTGCCGGCACCGGCACCGCGCCCATTACAGCAGCGACCCAAGGCTGGCATGGCGCCGGCGTTGAGATTCTGCCGGTGGGCTTACGTGTCGCCAACGGGGTACTGGCCGCCGGGTCGGCTTGCCCGGAGTTGTTCCGCAGTCGGGCCGAGGAACTGGTGCAATGCGCCGCATCAGCCGACGCTGCGGATGTGCTGCCCGGCGACTGGTTTCCCCACATACGCATCACGGAGCAAGCGTTTCCGCCCGCTGCGGAAAACGCCGTTGCCGCCGTCCGCAAACGGTTGCGTGAATCCGAGCCCGGGCCGGAAACGGAGCTGTTGGAACTAGCCGCAATCGCCGCGCTGGAGGATGCCAGTTGGACCAGCAAGGACGGTCAATATCTGCGCTGGGACCATCGCTCCGGGCGCAGCTTGAAGGCGCGCATGGAAAAACGGAGCGTACAGTCATACGCCGCATCGTTAAGCGTCAAACTGTCAGCCGTAGCCAACGACTTGCCCATCCTGTCGGAGACCTGCCATCCTGATCGGGTCAGCATGATTGAAGGTTCGTGCTACGACGCTTTACCGGGTTTGCCGAGCAATTCCATTGACGCCGTAATCACTTCGCCGCCCTACGCCAACCGATACGACTACACCCGCACGTACGCACTGGAATTAGCCTGGCTTGGCTATGACAACCGGAAAATCAGCGAACTGCGTCAACGTCTGCTTTCGGCCACCGTAGAAAACCGTTCCAAGAGGGACCAGTTAGCCGACGGACACGCCGACGCGCTGGCCCGGTTTGACCGACACCCGGCCATTGCCGAAATCACGGCCGCTCTGGAGAGGGCCAACGCGCGCAAGGAGTTGCCTAATCCCCACGTTATTCGTCTGGTTCGCAATTATTTCATGGAGATGTCCGTTGTAATTGCCGAGCTCTCCCGGCTGTGCCGGCCCGGAGCGTCGGTTTTCATGGTGAACGACAACGTGCAGTATCACGGTGAAGAGGTACCTGTGGACTTGATCCTTTCCGATCTGGCCGAACAGTGGGGATTCCGCACTGAAGCCATTTGGACGTTGGCGCGGGGAAAGGGCAACGCCAGCCAGCAGATGGGGCGCTTCGGGCGTCGGGAACTGCGCAAGTGCGTGTACTGGTGGGTGCGAAGGTGAACCAGGACTACCGCACATTTACTCGTGAATTGCGCTCGCAGGATTTGACGCGATCTCTACAGCGCCGGCTCGACGTGCGAGCGCGGGAGGCGGTGGCATCGCTGGTCGACGGATTCGGTTTCACGGCGCCGATTGAGGACTACCTGATTTCACAATCCGCATGGGAACACGTGCATAGTCTTGGCTTGGGGCCGGCCCAAGTATTTTGCCATCCCGATATGCTGGTAGAGGAGCCTTTCATATCGCTGTATTATCGGGGCGTCAGCGGACTGTCACTCAAGGAAGTGCAGGAACAAGCGCGTGCGGTGAGCGCTTGGGAACGCGAGCCGGAAACTCGGGCACGCAAACCGCGCGTCTCAACAGAAGCGGCGCGTCAGGTGGCGGGGCTGGTAGATGGCATCGTTATGGTGTTCAGTTCCGAACCCGACGTTGCTTTTCTGCGTGGCGAACTGCTTGAGGCAACCACACCTTGCGAATGTCCGACAGCAGTCCATAGGCAGGGTTAACGATGTATCAAGCGGCGGTATTCATACATCTGGCATCCGCCATCATCTGGGTTGGCGGTAGCCTGTTCCTGGCGCTGGTGCTGATCCCGGTGATGCGACGGTTCGCGCCGGCTCCGGGGGAGCCACCGACGCTGCCGCCGGATTTGCTGGGCCTCATCGCGCGCCGGTTCCGCCTTATCTCGTGGATCTGCATCGCCCTTTTGGTGGCCACCGGCCTTTATTTCCTGCCGACGCGGTACGGGATCGGATTCGCCGAGTTCTTCAGCCTGGGCGGGCACTTTGTAGCGAACCTTCAGATCAAGGTCGGCCTGGTCGCCATAGTGATCTGGCTTAGCGTCATCCACGACTTCATCATCGGCCCGTTGACCAGCCGCCTGCTCGACGAAATGCGGGCCGGCGCCGAACCGCCGGGCTATCTGCCGCTCCTGCGAAGGTGCGTGATCTGGATTGCCCGGATCAACGTGCTGCTCATGATCCTCATCGTCATAGTCGCGGTGACCATGACCAGGGGAACGCCCGTGTAGTGAGGGTAATATGTCGAAACCGAAACCGGGAACAACGTTGGACTCTCTGCCCGTCTTCAAGGATCACCACGGACAGCCCGTAATATGGCCCGGCTTGCGCATCGGCGGCCTGGTCCTCAATCCTACCGTCTTGACCGAAGCTGACCTGTCCGAGTTGACCCGACAGAGCCTGACCGACGATTTCCGATGCCTGGAAGGTTGGTCGGTTCCTGACCAGCAATGGGAGGGGGTGCCCCTGTCCGTCCTGTTGGACCTCGCCGGCCCTTTGCCCAACGCCCGATACGCCGCCATATCCGCCGCCGACTTTTCCGTAACCGTGCATTTGGATGCGGAAACGGCCAACGTTCTGCTGGCAACCCGTCTCAACGGCGCACCGCTGGAGCCCGACCACGGCGGCCCCTGCCGATTGGTGATGGTGGAGCAGGCTTGCTACTCCAGCGTCAAATGGGTGGATGCCATCCGGCTTACTGAAGAGATGCCAGTGGCAACCGCGAGGGAAATCGCCGCCGCCCGCAACGCGGCCCGGGAAACTACAACTCCTTGAATCGGTAGCCCAGCCCTCGCTCACTCACGATGTATTCCGGCGACCGGGGGTCCCGTTCCAATTTCTGGCGCAGGTACGTTACATATGTCCTGACGTACTGGTGCTCGCCCCGGTATTCCGGCCCCCACACCCGTTCCAGCAACGTGTCGTGGCTCAGCAGCTGCCCCGCGTTATCGACCAGTTGGTAGAGCAAACGATATTCCGTGGGCCGCAAGCGCATCTCCTTGCCGTCGGCAAGGACCACGCTGCGGTCAAAATCAATTGTCAGCCATTTATCGACGACCACTTCCTGTAGAGGTGGTGGTTCGGTGGCTTCAATCCGTCGGAACAGCGCCCGGATCCGCGACACTAACTCCCGCGGGCTGAACGGCTTGGTCAGGTAGTCGTCCGCGCCCAGGTCCAGGCCGGCCACCCGGTCCGTTTCATCACCCCGTACCGTAACGAAAATTACCGGAACCGACGATTGCTCGCGGATGCGGCTCAGGGTTTCAAAACCGTCGATTCCCGGCATCATCACGTCCAGCACCACGAGGTCAATGTCGCTGTTGCCCTCAAGCGTCTCCAGGGCTTCCTCCCCGTTGCTGGCCGTGGCGACGTTGAAGCCCTCAACCTCCAGGTTCATGGCAGTGAACTGCACAATGTGCGGTTCGTCATCAACCACCAGGATAGTTCGCCGGTCGGATGCAGTCATGGCCGTTCGCGTCCTCGTTCGGGGAAGGCCAGGGTGAAGACCGCCCCGCCTCCCGGGTTGTCGGACACGGAAATGCCCCCGCCGTGCGCTTTCATTATCTCGTCGCAGATGTACAAGCCGAGACCCATCCCTCGCGGATGCGACGAATTCGGGTTCTGCGAACGGTGAAACCGCTCAAAGATGCGCCGGCTTTCCCACCGCGGCACGCCCAATCCCGAATCATTGACCTTCACCGTTACCGTTCCGCGTCCATCCACCGACCCGCCAATGCCTATCTCCCCTCCCGTGGGTGAATACTTCACAGCGTTGTCGACCAGGTTCACCAGCACCTCTTCCAGCAAGTCAGGGTCGCCTTCCACCGGAGGCAGATCATTGGGGAACTCGACGGAAAAGTCGTGTTTCCCAGAGGTGGGGGATATTCGCGCCACGACTTTTTTGGCCACAGTAGCCATATTCACCTGGTCGTGGCGTATCGGCAGCTCGCCGGTTTCCAGGCGCGAAGCCAGGAGCAGCCGGTTCATCAACTGGCTCATGTGGTCGGTTTCTTCTTCTATGGCCTCAAAGATCGGGCGCAGGGTGTCGTTATCCCAGATGGCATCGGGTCGGGCCAGGGTGTTGGTGTAACCCTTGATGATGGCCAGCGGCGTCTGCAACTGGTGCCCCAGCATGGACAGAAACGTCGAGCGCATATCCTCCGTTTCGCGCACCCGGGTCATGTCTCGCACGTTGACCACCGCGTTCAATGGCACGAGTTCGGGAGAACGCACCACGGAATAAACCAACGCCACGTCGGTGGTCCGGCCGTCGCGTGAGCGGACGGTGGCGCTCAGTTCCGTAACGTTATCGGTGGCGAAAGTCGGAGCATGGAGCATGGGGCAGCGCCCCGGGCAGATGGGACGTCCCTCCCGGTCGCGCCAATTCAGTGCCACCGCGCAGGGCAATCCCAGCACGTCCTCGCTGGACAGCCCCAGCAGCCGCTCCATCGCCGGGTTGATGCTGACGATGCGACGGCCCGAATCGACGGTATAGATGCCGTCCGCGCTGCCCTCGAGAATCGACTCCACCCGCTGTTTCTCTTGCGTCAGCAGGTGCGCCAGCCGCGCCGATTGCACCGCGATGGCGGCCTGCTCGGCAAATGCCGCCAGCACCGGCGGGTCCAGCTGCGAAAAGTTCGCCGCCTCGGATGACCGGAGCACAAGAATCAGGCCGACGTTTTCATCGTGGGTCTGGAGCGGAACCGCCATGACCGGGTTCTGCATTTCCCCGGTGGTGGACACCGGCAATGCCGATTGGGGAAACAGGGCTGACAACAAGGCGAACTGCTCGCGGCTCAACGCCAGGTCGGGTATCGCCTCGTTGAGCAGGGGACGGATACGGGCAATCTGCTGCCGGTCCAGGCCATAGGTTCCCGTCACTACGAATCGGCGCACTGCGTCGTCCCACGTTGCGACCACGGCGGCGCTGCCTCCCAGGGCGCGCACGGCGTTGCGCAGGATGTTCTCCAACTGGGGCTGGAGCTCGTACCCATCTTCGTATTCGACTGTTGGGTCGGAACGCGACCGCAAATTACCGCTAACCATCAGCATCACCGATTCTCAGGACGGCGCCCCGCGGACCGTTGATTTTCTATGCAATTTTAACATTAACCCCGTTGGCAACCGACCGGAGTTGTTTCAGAATTGAATCCGTAATTTGCGTCAGTACCGCAAGGTCAAACCCGAATAAGGAGGTAGCAACAATGCCCAGGTACGTTTACCGATGCACTGCGTGCGACCACGAGTACGACCGGCGGGAGAGTTTCGCAGCATCCGCCCAACGCGAATGCCCGGAGTGTTCCGGCCTTGCCCGGCGGGTTTTTCATCCCGTGCCGGTGATTTACAAGGGTTCCGGTTTTTACACCACCGACTACGCTCGCAAGAAGTCCCCCGCTACGGCGTAATCTCGTCACCGCGAAACAAAACCCACAACAATCGTAAGGAGGCAATAAGTGGCCACGTTCACACCACTAGGAGAGCGCATCGTCATCAAGCCGATGGAGCAGGAAGCCCAGACCAGGGGCGGAATCCTGCTGCCCGACACCGCGAAGGAAAAGCCCCAGGAGGGTGAAGTCGTCGCGGTAGGCCCGGGCCGCGTCGCTGACGACGGCAGCCGCATCGCCATGGAACTCACCATTGGCGACAAGGTCATCTACTCCAAGTACGCCGGCACTGAGTACGAAGACGGCGACGAAGAGTACCTGATCATGCGCGAGTCCGACGTTCTCGCCAAGATCGGCTAACCACCCCTTCCGGGGTTCCGTCTTTCCCGCGAAAGCGGGAAACCATTACCGCAAACCCTGGATTCCCGCAGAAGCGGGAATGACGGGGAAAATGAAGGAGAATACAGCAATGCCCGCAAAGAAGTTGGCATACTCCGAAGAGGCCCGTAAGTCGCTGCGAACCGGCATCGACACCCTGGCCGACTCGGTAAAGATTACTCTCGGCCCCCGTGGCCGCAACGTAGTGCTGGACAAGAAGTTCGGCCCCCCTCAGGTCTGCTCCGACGGCGTGACCATCGCCAAGGAAATTGAGCTCCCCGACGCCTTCGAGAACATGGGCGCCCAGCTGCTCAAGGAAGCCGCCACCAAGACCAACGACGCCGCCGGTGATGGCACCACCACCAGCATCGTCCTGTCCCAGGCCATCATCAACGAAGGCTTCAAGAACGTCACCGCCGGCGCCAACCCCATGGCCATCAAGCGCGGCATCGAGCGCGCCGTCGGCGAAATCGTGACCGAGCTCCAGTCCATGTCCCAGCCCGTGGAGACCCGCGAGCGCATTGGCCAGGTTGCTTCCCTGTCCGCCCACGAGGACGCCATCGGCGAGACCATCGCCGAAGCTATGGAGAAGGTCGGCAAGGACGGCGTCATCACCGTCGAAGAGTCCCGCGGCCTGACCGACGAGATCGAGTACGTGGAAGGCATGCAGGTTGACCGCGGTTACATCTCGCCTTACTTCATCACCAACAGCGACCGCATGGAAGCCGCCATCGACGACTCATACCTGATTATCACCGATAAGAAGATCTCCGCCGTCGCCGACCTCGTTCCGGCCCTGGAGAAGCTGCTCCAGGTCGGTCAGAAGAACGCCGTCATCGTCGCTGAGGACGTGGACGGCGAAGCGCTGGCCACCCTGGTGGTCAACAAGCTGCGCGGCATCATGAACGTCCTGGCCGTCAAGGCCCCCGGCTTCGGCGACCGCCGCAAGGCCATGCTGGAAGACATCGCCATCCTGACCGGCGGCACCGTCATCAGCGAAGAGACCGGCCGCCGGCTGGACTCGGCCACCATCGAGGACTTCGGTCGCGCCCGGCGCGTCTCCTCCACCAAGGACGACACCACCATCGTGGAAGGCCACGGCTCTGAGGACGCGATCCAGGCCCGCATCAACCAGATCAAGGCCCAGATCGAAGACACCACCTCCGAGTACGACCGCGAGAAGCTGCAAGAGCGCATGGCCAAGCTGTCCGGCGGCGTGGCCGTCATCAAGGTTGGCGCCGCCACTGAGATCGAGCTCAAGGAGCGCAAGGCCCGCGTGGAAGACGCCCTGTCTGCCACCCGTTCTGCGGTTGAAGAGGGCATCGTCCCCGGCGGCGGAGTCGCTCTGGTACGCGCCCAGCGCGCCCTTGAAGGCGTCAGCCTCAGCGGCGACGAGTTGGTCGGCATGAACATCATCCGCCACTCGCTGGAACAGCCGCTTAAGATCATCGTCGAGAACGCCGGCGGCGAAGGCGCGGTTGTCCTGCACGATGTCAAAGACCAGTCCGACGACTACGGCTACGACGCCGAGGTCAGCGAATTCGGCCCCATGCTCGAGCGCGGCATCATCGACCCCGTGAAGGTAACCCGGTCTGCCTTGCAGAACGCGGCCTCCGTCGCGGCGATGGTGCTCACCACCGAGTCCATGATCACCGAGATCCCCGAGCCCACGCCGGCCATGCCCGCGGCCCCTCCGATGGACTTCTAAATCTCGGGCGCACGTCCCACGGGATAGCAGCCGGGGCGGTTAGCGTAACCGCCCCGGTTTTTGATGTTAACCAGGCGGCTTTATTTGAGAGCCAATTGGGAGTATATTTGTCGCCGATTGGCTCCAACCCGAACCCTCGACAGTACGTCGTCCCTGGACACGGGCGTCGCACTCTTATTGAGGCCACTTCTGAACCGCTCTCCATTACGCCGTTTTCTGGACTGGCATCCACCCACGCCGTTCTTTTATGGGTGGCTGGTGCTGGCGATGGGTTGCCTGTCCAGCGCGGGCGGCGCCAGCGTTTCCCAGGTGGTGATGGGGACCATCCAGGTCTATATTTCCCAGGACACCGGCTGGAGCATTGAAAGGATCGCCATCGCGGTGACGGCGGGGACGTGGATCTCGGGACTGTTCGCCCCCCTGGCCGGGTACATGGCCGACCGCTACGGTCCGCGTCTGCTCACCACCATGGGCCTGGTTGTCGTCGGCTGCTGCCTGCTGGTCATATCGGCGACCAACAACAACTCGCTGCTGCAATTCATTATCCCCTACGTCATCGCCCGTTCCATCAGCAATCCGTTTCTCATCGGAGTGGTGCCTCGGGTCGCTACGGTCAACTTCTTCCGTCGGTGGCGCAACATCACCATAGCCATATCGGGGATGGCGCGACCGGTGGGCGGCGCGATCAACATTCAGATAATCTCCCTGATCGCGCTGAACCAGAGCTGGCGCGCGGCTTACGGTTACGTTGGCGTATTTCTGTTGCTCCTGGCGGTGCCGGCGTTCCTGACCATGCGACGCACGCCGGAGGAAATCGGGATGCTGCCCGACGGCGCGCGTCCCGGTCGGGCCACGGCAGATGCGCAGCGAACCGCCGCCGGCCGGCCCGGCGGCGGGCTTGAACCCGAATTCAGCTGGACCGCCCGGGAGGCGATGCGAACCCGCGCTTACTGGTGCCTCGCCGGCACTGCCGTTTTCGCGATCATAGCCTCTGCGGGGTCGGGCTACATCCTGGTGCCTTATCTGGTGAGCCCTTCCGGCCCCGGCTTGGCGAACTTTCAGGCGGTGGGTGTGGGCAGCCTGGGCGCCGTTCTCGCGTTGACCACCTTGGTGTGGGGATACCTGGCCGACAAGCTGGGACCCCGACGCTGTATGATGATAACCATCACCGGCGCGGTGGCGTCGGGGATTTTTCTGATCACCGGCGTGAACTCGGTGTTGACGGCCTACATTTTCGCCGTGCTGTGGGGGTTCTTCTCCAACACGGTCGGCACCCTGGAGCATATGCTGCTGGCCCAATACTTCGGCCGGGGTTCCTTCGGAGCAATCATGGGTTCGTTGGGACCGCTGCAGACCACGGCATTGGGAGTGGGGCCGCTGTTCGGGAGTTATCTGCTCACTTACACGCACAGCTACCCGCTGGTCTTCATAGTGCTGATGGCGATGTACGCCGGCGCGGGACTGCTGATTTTCCTGGCCAAGGCGCCACAACTCCCGCCGCGCGCCACCGCGTCCGGCCCCGACACCGCTCCGGCGGCAGTATAATCACCCCAATCCAACCTACGGAGGCCAACAATGCCAGAAGTAACCTACATGAACCCAGGCGGAATCGCCGACCCCTCGCCTTCCGGCTTCACGGCGGTCGTCAAGGCCGGCAACACCGTGTACATCGCCGGCATGGTCGCCCAGGACGAGAACGGCAACGTCGTCGGCGAGGGCGACGCTGAGGCCCAGACCCGCCAGATTTGGCACAACATCGGCGTGGCGGTAGCGGCAGCCGGCGGCAGCCTCGCCGACATCGTGAAGACCACCACCTACGTCACCGGCATCGAACACGGCGCCGCCGTGCGTCGAGTGCGCGGCGAGCTGTTTCCGGAGAATCCACCCACCAGCACCCTGCTGGTAGTCAGCGAACTCGCCAACCCCGCCTACGTTGTAGAGATTGAGTCCATCGCAGTGATCGGGTAGCGAGGAAATCGGCCCGTCCTCCACCATCCTGGGGGACGGGCGAGCGTTCGCTGCATCATGGTATCATTGCGACGCCGGCATCGGGCAACGCTGGAAGGGATCTTCCGGCGTCCCACATCGGGGAATATCCGGTGGGACGATGTTGAGTCGCTCCTGCTGGCCTGCGGCGCTCACATTGAAGAGCGAGCCGGTTCACGAGTAGGAGTGCGTCTTGGCGATTCATTCAGAGTGCTGCACCGTCCGCATCCGGGAAACAATGTTGACAAAGGAGCGGTGGTCAAGGTCCGGGAGTTTCTGACGAGAGCCGGAATCACCCCCGAAGAGCCATAGGAGGCGAAGCTATGGGAGATGCTGAATACGAAGTGGTCGTGGTTTATGACGAAGAAAACGCTGAGTTTTTTGGTAGTGTCACTGGCAGGCGCGATGGATTTACCTTTATTGGCAGTACCCCAGCCGAAGTTAAAAAAGAATTCCGGATCTCGTTCGACGACTACGTGAAGTTCTGCGTTGAGCGCGGGAGAGGGCCGGATGAATCCATTACGGGAGCAAGGGAGGCCCAGGTCGTCGCCGATGTTCACCGAGCCGCCGACGCTGCCGCCGGGCCGGACGGAATGACTTTGAACGAATGGCTGGACGAACTTGACGCTGAGGAAATGCAGAAATCGGCGCAGACTGCGTAATCACCCAACAAGGCCCCATCCTGACGAAGCGGGATACGGACTGCTAGTCTCCCGCCTCTCGCCTCCGTTCCAGCAAAACCAGCCACATCCGATGCCACACGAACCGGCGCTCCGGTTCTTCCAGCCGCCGGCCGATCAGTTCACGAACGGTCAGCACCGCCTGGCCGGCGAAGAATCCCCAATGTCCCGGCTCGTCGCGGATCCAGCCGGCCAAACGGTCCGGGTGAGCATCGGCAACGGCCTCTAAAACTTGGTCCAGGGCGATGTCCCTATCGTCCGCATCGCCGGCCATCTGCCTAGCCGCCACCCACCGGCCGGACTATTTCCAGCGCATCCCCGGCGTTCAGTTTGACGGCGGCGAAGTCCTCTTTGCGGATCACCTGCCCGTTGTAACCGACCGCGATGAATTTCATATTCACATCTATGGTCGCAAGGTAGGATTGCAAATCCAGGCCCTCATCGACGTCCCGTGGCTTACCATTGACTTTCAATGTGATCATGATGGCGGTACACCTCCCATCAAACGCGGCGCGAAACGTTGGCTTCCCGATCTGCCACTGATTTCGGAGCAGCCGCGTCAGCCATAGAGTTCTTGAGCCGCTGTGCCGCGGCGCAAGGATCATCGTGGGCCAGGACGCTGGTGATTACCGCGACTCCGCTGGCGCCGGCGGCGATCACTTGCCCTGCGTTATATTCTGTGATGCCTCCGATTCCCAGCATCGGAATGGTTACTCCGGCTGACGCGATTCGCAATAGCAGGCCCGGGCCGGATGGCTCTTCACCGGGGTGGGAATTGGTGGCGAACATTGTGCCCACCAGCAGGAAGTCAGCCCCGGACTCAGCCGCGCCGCAAGCTCCCGGAACCGAATGAACGGAACGACCGATGACGGACGGTTCGCCCATGATGGCCCGAACCGCACCGGTCGGCATGGCGGCCTCGCCCAACTGTACGCCATCGGCCCGAGCCGCCAGCGCAACGTCGGCGCGCTCGTTTACCAACAGCAACGCCCGGCCCGCGATGACCTCGCGTAGCTGCTCAGCCAGTTCCAGCAGCGCGGCGCCCGGCATTTCCTTGTCCCGCAACTGGACGATATCCACCCCACCGTCCACGGCGGCCGCGACTCGACCCGGCAACTCGCCCGAGGGGCATACCCGGCGGTCAGTCACCAGACATAAGCATTGGTGGGACAGGCGCCCGATGTTGCTCCCGAATGGAAAAGCCATCAGGTTCCACTAGTCGGCTACCGCCGGCTCCGGGACATCCGTAGGCGGGCTGCTGGCAATCGCTTCCGTGCGTACCGGAATACGGCCGGCCAGGTAGGCTTGTCGGCCTGCCTCTACCCCTTTCTTGAAGGCGTCGGCCATCAAGGCCGGATTCTCCGCCTGGGCGATGGCCGTGTTCACCAGCACCGCGTCCGCCCCTATTTCCAGCGCCTTGGAGGCATCGGACGGCACCGCAAGCCCGGCGTCCACCACCACGGGCACGTTGGCGTTTTCCAGGATGATCCTGACCTCTTCCACCGTGTGGATTCCCTGCCCCGAACCGATAGCGGAACCCAGGGGCATCACCGTCACGCAGCCAACCTCCTCCAAATTCTTGGCCAGCACCGGGTCGGCATGGATGTAGGGCAAAACCTTGAACCCGTCATCCACCAACTGGCGCGCCGCTTCCAGGGTGCCGTTGGGGTCGGGGAAAAGGTATTTGGCGTCAGGGATGACTTCCAGCTTGACGAAATCGGTTTGAGCGACTTCACGACCCAGGCGAGCGACGAATAGAGCTTCTTCCACGGTGCGGCAACCGGCCGTGTTGGGCAATATCCGGTACTTGTCCAGGTTGATGTGTTCCAGGATGTTCCGTTCCGGATTGTCCAGGTCCAACCGTCGGATGGCGACCGTAACCATTTCGGTTCCCGACGCTTCCAGCGAATCGACCATCTCCTGCATGCTGCGATGCCGACCCGTTCCGACGATCAGCCGGGATTTGAACGACACGCCGCCTATCACCAGTTCATCGGCCATGGCTGCCACTCTCCTGTTTTTGTGCTCGAGGCCGTACCCAGTTGCCTTGAAATACATCGCCGCCAGGCGGAAACCCGGCGGCCAATAATTGAGTGCTACCTACTGTTCCTACGCCGGCATTACCCGAGTCAGGTACAGACGGTCGGCGACGAATTTGGTCGCCCTCTCAGCCTGGTTTCCCCAAGCTCCCGCCAGAAATCGCGTCAGGCATTCGATTGTCCGTTGAATTTAGCACCAAGCGCGAATCAAGTCAACGTGAAACGCCGGCTCAAGCGTACTCGCGTTTGTCATTGCGAGCGTAGCGCGGCAATCTCGGCGACACCGTCATTACACTGCGCCGACGATATGCCCAACTGGACGATTCAGCCAACCCGACCACAAATATACAATGCCCACCAGGACGATCAGCGCGATGACCACGCCGATAATAAGGCAACCGTACCGTTCCATGGCCGCTTATACCGGGATGATGGGTAAACGAATCCGCGACGGATATTGTTCGTCGTGGTGGATGGTCTGGAGCGCCGGCACGGATTCGGTGGCCGCCCAGGGGTCGCCGGCTGTGTTGAAGTTGCGGTCGAAACGCGGAAAGTTGCTGCTGCTGATTTCCAGGCGGATGCGGTGCCCCGCCTTGAAAACGTTGCTGGTGGCCACCAGGTCGATGGTGTACTCCTCAACCGCTCCCGGTGTTATCGGACGCGCTTCGTCCGTCCCCTTTCGGTAACGCGCCCTGATGATGCCGTCCACCAAACTCCGCGCCGCGCCGCAGGGTTCCACGTCCACCAGCTTCGCCGTGAAGTCCGTGTCAGCGGCGGTGGTGGACGCGAACAGCGTCACGGTCAGCGGCCCGGTGACCTCAACGTCCGCCTCCAGAACCGGCGTGGTGTAGCACAGTACGTCGCCGCGAGCCTCGACGCCCTGCTGGTCATACGCGCCGCCGGGTACGAAGGACGGCCCGCAGCACAGCGCGCCGCCCCGCGTCGGAACCGGATCCCGTGGGTCGTACACGAACACGTCCGGCGCCTCGGCTTCCGGCGCATCCGTTGACAACGATCCGTCGCCTGATGCGGTGTTGGCCCTGCCGCCGCTGTGCAGGTAGTAGTCCGTGTATTGCGTCCGCGCCAGCGGCCATTCCTGCTCGTCCCGCCACTGGTTCCGGCCCATCACGAAGATGCGGACCGGCGATTCATTCTCAGCCCCGTTCTGCTCACCTTTGAGCCAGTGGTCGAACCACCGCAAATGGATGCCGTCGGTGTCGATGGCCGGCCCGGCCGCGCCCAACCCAAAGAAAAACTCCCCGGAAATCTCGCCGAAAGGTCCATGATGCCAGGGGCCAACAATCAGTCGTTGCCCACCGCGCGCCGTGGCGTCCTCTGCCTGCGATTGCATCCCCACGAAGTTGCGCAGCGTGCCCAGCAGGAATATGTCGTGCCAGCCGCCGATGTGCAGCGCCGGCGTGGTGATGTGCGGGTAATGGTCTTCAATCCGCCAGCGGTTCCAGTAATCATCGCTGGACGAGTGCCGTATCCAATCGTAGAAGTAGTCGGCCAGCGGCGCTTTGAGGTGTGGAAGTTCCACGATGGGCTGGTGGCGGAAGGTGCAATCCAGCTCATTGAACGCTGCCAGCAATCCCTCTCGTGTCCCTTCCGGCACGTCATGCCGGCTGGAAATCGCGCCCATGTTGGCCATGGTGAGTTGCCGCATCGTCCACGACAGGGCAAACCCCCAGGCCAGCGCGCCGCCCTGGTAGGTCCAGCCTTCGTAGTAGTCCGAAGCCGTGATGCCCGGCGCAATGCAGGTCAGCCCCGGCGGATTCGTAATCGCGCACAGCCATTGCGTCGCGCCCACGTAGGAACGCCCGAACATCCCCGTCTTCCCGGAACTCCAGGGCTGTTCAGCACACCACTGCACGGTGTCGTACCCGTCGTTGGGTTCGTCCAGGAACGGGTAGAATTCTCCCTCCGACGCGTATCTGCCTCGTGTGTCCTGTATGACCACGGCGTACCCGTGGGACGCGGCGCGCATCACGTCGAGGCTGCCGGTCCGGTTCTGGGTCTTGTCGTAGGGAGTGCGTTGCAGCAGGACCGGCAACGGCTCGTCAACGTCGGGACGGTACACGTCGGCGTACAACGTAACGCCGTCGCGCATCGCAACCGGCACGTTGAACTCACTGCGGATGTTGGTGTACGGGCCAATCATGTCCGGCATAGCGGCGCCTCCTTAGTGCCGCCATTATACCGTGATTATCCCAGCAGGAACTCCAGAACCGCCTTCTGCGCGTGCAGCCGGTTGTGAGCCTGCCGGTAGGCCACCGATTGCGGATGCTCCAGCATCCCCGGCGCCACCTCCTCACCGTAGTGCGCCGGCATGTCGTGCATGAAACACGCCCCCGGCGCGGCCTTTTTCATTAGCGCGTCGTCCACCGTATAGCCCTGGAATGCCGCCAGCCGCTGCTCCGTTTCGGCCTCGTCCCCCATGCTGGTCCAGACGTCCGTGTACACCACGTTGGCGTCAACCACCGCGTCCTCGGGCCGCACCAGCGGATGCACCGTTGGCCTCGGCCCATGGTCTGCCCGAACCCCGCGCGCGCTGGCCGCGTCGAACACCGATTCCTCCAGCTGGTAACCATGGGGCGCGGCAATGGAGAAGTTCATGCCCACCGCCGGCGCGCCCAGGCACAGGCTCCGCGCCACGTTGTTGCCGTCGCCGATGTAGGCTACGTTCACGCCGTCCGTTTTCCCGTGAGTCTCCGCTATCGTCAGCAGGTCGGCCATGGTCTGGCAGGGATGTTCAACATCCGACAGCGCGTTGATGACTGGCACGCTGCCGTACTTGGCCAACCCGGCCAGCGAGTCGTGGGAGTTCACCCGGGCAATTACCCCGTCCACGTATCCGCTGAGCACGCGCGCCACGTCGGAGACTGGCTCCCGACGACCCAGGCCCACTTCCTCCGGCGACATGTACAGGCTGTACCCGCCCAGCTCGGCGATGCCGATCTGGAAACTCACGCGCGTTCGCAGCGACGGCTTCTCGAAGAGCAGGACGATTCGCTTGCCCGCCAACGGCAGTACACTGCCCGGCGGGGCTGCTTTCATCTCAATGGCCCGGTCAATCAGCCGGCGCGTCTCATCGGCGGATATGTCGGTGATGGAAAGAAAATCGCGCTTGTCAGACATACTCTGTTTCCTGTCAAACTACGAAAGAGGGCCGGTCCTGGAACCGGCCCCGATTACGTTCTGAACGTCCAGGATGCCTACAGGTTGAACTGCGGGTCCAGGTAGGAGTCGTCCTTGTCGTAAATCTGCAGCCGGGACCGCAGGGTGTCGCACACGACCAGGCGGTTGTTCGCTCGGTCGAAGGTGCAGCCCATGGGCATCCGGAAGGTTCGCTGCTGCTGTTCCAGGTCGGGAACTCTGCGGCGGGCCTTGACCATGTCGGGGTTGGCATCCAGGGACAGGTTGCCCCAGTCGGACACTTCAACCGCGTCACCGGTCAGGTAGGCGATGGGACGGGTCTCGTTGTCGTAGATGACGATACGCTCGTTCATCCAGTCCGCCACGTACACGTCGCCCTCGTTGTCGATGGTGACGTCCAGGGGGTGATTCAGCTCGCCGGAGCCGGTGCCCTTGCTGCCAAAGGTGGCCAGGTGGGTTCCGCCGGCGGTGTACTTCTGCACCCGGTGGTTGCCCCAGTCGGCGACGTACAGATCGCCGGAGGGGTCGATGGCGATGCCGGAGGGCATTTCCAGGTCTTCGGGGCCGCTGCCCTTGGAGCCGAAACCGCCCAGGAAATCTCCGTCGGGGCTGAATTTCTGCACGCGGCTCGTCTTGGCCGAGACTACCCAGACGTTGCCGTCCGCGTCCACCTCGATTCCGGCGGCGCCATTCAACTGTCCTTCGCCGTCGCCGGCTTCACCCCATTGTTTGAGTAGGTTGCCGTCGCCGTCAAACACGGAGATCTGGTTCTTCCACTCGTCGGTGGCAAAAACGTTGCCGTTAGCGTCGGTGGTGATGCCGGTGAGCCACATGAACAGGCTGCCGGAGCCGGCCTGGTAGGCAATGCCTTCCCGACCGAATTCGCCGATGTACTCCTGCTCAACGGTGCACTTGGTAATGCGGGCGCTGGGATTCTGTTCGCCGGAGCGATTGGCTACGTAAAGCGTCCCATCGGGGAGCGCGGCTACGCCAACCGGCTGGCTGAACCCCATACCCACCTGAGCGTTCCGGCCAATGTTATGACTGTAAAGCCATGCGCGGCCGCCCGCTACGGTGTTCAGAGGCATAGTAGGTCCTCCTCTTTGCTATTCTCTGTCAGTATTGCGGCGCAGCCGTCCGGTTGCGCCGCTTTTTCTGTCTCGCTGAACTTTCTACTTGATCAGGTCCAGCTTGGGGAAGGCGCCGTTCACGATGGGGTTGGCGTCCATGCCCATCCAGTCTTCCACGATGGTGGAGTACGCGCCGCGGAAGTCGTAGTTGGGAACCAGGTCGCCCTGTTCCAGGTCCTCGGCCTTCCGGGAGGGATACTCGCCGTAGAAACCGCCCTTGACGGGATCGCCGATGACGAAAGCAGCGCCGGCTGCACCGTGGTCGGTGCCGGAGCCGTTGTCGCGCACGCGGCGACCGAACTCGGAGAACAGGTACATGACGATGTTCTCGCCGGTGTTGTGCTCCTGCATGTCCTGGAAGAAGGCGCTCACGGCCTCGGAAACTTCCTTCCACAGCACCGGGTGGGCCGCGGCCTCACCGGCGTGCGTGTCAAAGCTGCCGTGCTGCGTGTAGAAGATCTTGGTGCCCAGGTCGGCCATATAGACCTGCGCGATGTCGCGGAGGTGCATGGCGATGGGGCTGTTGGGATACTCAACGTTGCTGGAGTACTGCTCCGGCGCAACCTTGACGATGTCGGCGCCGACCATGGCGTCGGTGCCGGTGGAGCGCAGGTAGTCGTTGACGAAGCTGCCGCCCACGGTGGGAGAGTACATCTTCGAGAACAGGTCCAACGCCTTGGAGCGCTGGTCAACGTCGGCGATGCCGGTGAGCAGGCCGTAGGTGCTCAGGTCGGCGATGGCGGCGACGGGGACGCCCGGAACGGCCAGCGCGCGAGGCAGGCCGTGGCCGAAGTTGATGGCCGTCAGCACGTTTTCCTTATTGGGGTCCAGCTCGCGGGCGACGCGGCCGGCCCAGCCCTCGGTGCCAACCTTGTCCGGCTCACAGGTGTGCCAGATGTCCATGCTGCGGAAGTGCGAGCGCGGGCTGTCGGCGTAGCCGATGCCGTGGATGACGGCAACCTTGCCCTCGTCGAACATTTCCTTGATGGGGCCCATGGTGGGCATGAAGCCGATCTCGTCATTGACGGGGATGATGTCTTCCCGCTCGTAGCGAATCGTCGGCCGGTTGTCGTAGTACAACGAGTCGTTGTAGGGGATCACCGTGTTGAAGTAGTCGTTGCCGCCGGTGAGCTGCAGGACCACGATGACCGGATCTTTCTTGGTGGAGGTCATTGTGTATGCTCCTTGTTAAGTTGTTGTCGCCGGTTGATCGGTGTTATCGCCGGGCCGGATTCCGACCCGGCGCGTTTCCGATTAGCCGAACTGGAACTCGGTGGTGGCGCTGATCAGGGCCATGGTCTCGCCCACGCGGGTCGCGGTGGCGGCGCGGTTGCCCCAGTCAACATTACCGCCGGCGCGGACGTGCTCAGCCAACTGGCCACGGGTCTCTTCGCTCAGCTCCACGAAGCCCATGTAGTCGGTGCAGGCGTCCAGCAGGTGGTCGGCGGTTTCGACGCCTTCGGCCTGCATGTTGTCAATGATGTCCCGCATTCCGGGCAGGTCGGGGTTGGATACCCGGTCCGCCACGAAGTTGATGCGGGCCAGCAGCGCGCCGGAGTTGATCCACTCCAGGCCGGTGTGCCAGCCTTCAACCGACGGCGGGTCCAGGATGGACTGTCCCATGTAGGTGGGCTCCTTGCCGATGTTCAGCACGCCGGGGTCCGGGTTCTCGAAGAGGCCGACCATCCGCAGGGTGCCGGCGACCACTTCGGCCGGGCTCTTGATCTTCTGATAGCGGGCGTCCTTGAACCACTGCGAAAGGAACATGTGGCGCAGCACGGCCTTCATCTCGAAGCCGGACTGCTCGAACACGTCCATCATCTCCTCCAGCGCGTCCTCGTCCCGGGCCGGCTCAATGGTCCAGGCGGGAACCTGCGGCTCGTCGGCGACGAAGAAGTTGTAGAGGTGGCGGCAGATGAAGCGGGAGGTTGCCGGCTCTTCCAGGATGATGTCGATGATGTCCTCACCGTCGAAGTTGCCGGTGCGGCCCAGGAACGTCTTTTCGCCGAAGTCGTGGTCGGCTTCGTTGTAGGTGAACTTCCAGGGGTAGCGGCCGTAGGGCGCGCGGGGCAGCTTGGCCTGGATGGTCCAGCCGGTAAAGGCCCGCGAGCACTCGCGTACGTCAACCTCGGTGTAGTTCGACACGCCCATGGAGAACAGTTCCAGCAGCTCGCGGCCCCAGTTCTCGTTCACGGCGTCCCGGTGGTTCTCGTTGTTGTCCAGCCAGAAAATCATGGCCGGGTTCTTGGACAGTTCGATGAGAATGTCCCGGTAATTGCCCATCCCCTGCTCGCGGAGCATGTCGATCTGCTCGAGCAACTGGTCGCAGTTGTCAACCTTGGAGTTGCCGGTGGCGAATACGTGGTGCCAGAACAGGGTCATCTTCTCTTCCAGCGGCCGGTCGCTGGATACCATGTTGTACATCCAGTTGGCCTGGCCGGAGAAGGGGACGCCGCCGGGGAGCAAAAAGCTGGGGTGATACCGCAGCAGCAGAGCCATCTTGCCGCCCTCGTTTTCGGTGGGCGGATTCAGCAGCTCTTCCACGGTGGCCTCGTAACCCTGGGCAACGCAGCGCTCCAACTCAGCGCGGTTGGCGCCAAAGCCGGCGCGCCGCATCAGGTGGGCCATCAATGCCAGGTCATCTTTGTGTGACATCCTGTGCCTCCTTCCAGTATTTTGTTTTCCTTGCCAGAGCCGCATACGGACATAACGTACCCGCGCAGCTCACGTTTTGCCGCTAGTTTAAATTACCGGGCAACAGCGTGTCAACCAAAATCGGCGCATCGCTCAAATTTGATAATGATTATAATGTGGTAGCCAACCCAAGACTGGAGCGCCGAGCGGAGCAGTTATGCGACCGCTCCGCTCGGTTCAGTTTCACGTGGATGGTGTGGCAGTACAGGTGGCCAGGCCGAGTTCGTCCAGGTCATTGTCCGCGATGCCCTCCAGGCCTATGGGTATGCAACCGGTCAAAGGATTGCCCGTCAGGTACAGCAGCACCAGCTTGGTCAAATTCGCCAACTCAGCGGGTATCGAACCGGTCAACTGGTTGCCGTCCAGGTGCAGTTGTTCCAGTTCGGCCAGGTTGCCCAACTCGGCGGGTATCATGCCGCTGAACTGGTTGTTATCCAGGCGCAGTTGCTCCAGCTTTTCCAGATTTCCCAGCTCAGCGGGTATTGAGCCGCTCAATTGGTTCCGGTTCACGCTCAGATAGGTCAACTCGCTCAGGTTGCCCAACTCCGCCGGCAGCCCTCCACTCAGGTCATTCCCGTCAAGGATCAGGATCTCCAGCTTGGCCAGGTCGCCCAACTCCGTCGGTATTCCCCCGGTCAACTCGTTCCGATGGAGGTACAGCGCTTCCAACTCGGCGAGATTGCCCAATTCCTCGGGTATTTCGCCAGACAGTTGGTTGCCAGACAACGCCAGAATTTCCAGATCTGAAAGATTGCTCAGCTCCCCGGGAATTGGGCCAGTGAATCGATTATCATGAAGATACAGTTGTTCCAGCCTGTCGAACTGGCCATACGCCGCCGGTATTTCGCCGGTCAACTGGTTGCCGCTCAGCGACAGCACTTGTAGATTTGACAGGTTATTCAACTCAGCCGGTATGTTGCCGGTAAAGTCGTTACTCGTCAGCCACAGGGATTTCAGGCTGGTCAAATTGCCTATTTCGGGTGGGATCGTTCCGGTCAGCTTGTTGTCGTCAACGTCCAGGTATCTGAGATTGACCAGGTTGCCCAACTCCGGAGGTATCTCGCCGGTCAACTCGTTCTCCCACAACCCGAGACTGGTCAGGTTGGCCATGGTGCCCAACTCGGAAGGTATCTCGCCGCTGAGCATGTTATTGTTGAAAGACAGCACCCGCAGATTCGTAAGTTGAGTCAACCCGGTAGGTATTTCGCCTTCCAGTTCGTTGCGGCCCAGGTCCAGCGTGCTCAAGTTGGTCATTCCACCCAACTCCGTCGGGATCTCACCGTTCAGTTCGTTGTTCCACAGATTGAGCACACGCAAGTCGCCTAAACCGGCCAGTTCCGACGGTATCTCACCAGTCAATTCGTTGCCTGACAAGTGCAGCAAGCGCAATCTGGGCAGATTCGCCAGTTCGGGAGGTATCTCGCCGGCGAGATCGTTGTTTGGCAGATAAAGAAACAGCACGCACCCGTGGTTGTCGGTGGAAACGCCGAACCACTCGTCAAGAGGAGCGGTATCGTCAAGCCAATTGGGGTCATTCCTCCAATTCGCGCCGTCGGTGGAATTGTAAAGCGCAGTCAGCGCGTCCCGGTCGCCGCCGCAACCTTCCAGTTTTATCGCAGCCGCCCGCGGCGACCACGACGGCTCTCCTTGCCGTCCCTGACTGCTGCCCACAATGAAAATGTATGTATCCCCTTCCTTGAAACCCTGGATCGACAGGGAGGATTGCCCGTCATTCGCCACGCTCCGGTAGGTCATGGAGTCCTGCCAATCCCGGCCGGCCGCCGTGTATTCCAAATAGTCGCTGACGGAAAGCCATCCAAACCGATAGAATTCGGCTTCTTCAACGATGTCCCAGGTGAGCACTATCTCACCCCGATTCTCACCGAGTTCCGCCTGCAGGTTGTCAGGGACGGGTACACTATCTTGTGCCGCTACCGGTCCAACATCTCCAATCACGGTTGCTATCAGAATCGCCAGAACCAAAATGGTGAGAGCGGGTGAGACTTTCATGGGTTTGTGGTTACCTCGTGGTTCAACTTTATGGGAGTCTTCAGGTGGGTGTCAGCAATCACTTCGGCACTGCCCACGCCGGCGGCGGCGCGTACGTAACCGCTGAGTCGTTGTCGGCGGGAATCTGCGCCACCAGCCGCCCGTTTTCAACCTTCACGTCGTGATAAAACAATTGCGCCCGCGGCCCGTTCACGCACACGCCCTGGCTTTCCTCAAACCGCCACCCGTGATCAGGACACAGAAAGCTCTTGTCCCACTTCACCACCCGGCCGAAAGCGTGGGGGCACACCATCGACAGCAGGCGATACTGTTCGTCCCGCGCCTTGGCCAGCCAGAATTCTTCGCCGTTTTCCAGCCTCACCCGCGCCGGCAACGACTGAAAATCTCCCACCGCGCCAATGTCCACCTTGCGCGCCGGCGCCATCTTGTTCTGCCCGATGTCCGCGGGATCAGTCACCATGCGCCGCCGCCGGTGATATATGTTCTCGCTCATGGCGCTTCTCCTGATGAATGGGGCTCAGCCCGGGTCGTGTTGGTCGGATTCGTGTCAGTCAACGGGCAGCCCGCCGAAAGCCTCTTCCATCGTGATGATCGGGAAAATTTCAGTGCGGTTCCAGGTGGCAAGGCCCATGTCGATCACCGCGTCATCTACCGCATGGCCGTCCGGCCCATCCAGAATCAGCCAGGTTTGATGCGACGACTTGCCGACCCACCCGCCGCGAAACTCGCAGCCCCGGCTTGCCAGCGTTTCGGTCAACTCGGCGGACATGCGCAGCACGCGGTCCCTCACCCCCAGGTCCACGCCGGGACACCGCTCCGGCGCATGTTCCAGCGACACCATGTACAACCCCATCGGTGTATCCCCTTGCTCGTCGTCATCGCGAGCGTGGCGTGGCAATCTCGTAACCCGCGCCCGCTCGCGATACCGAGGTAGCAGCCCGGAATATCCCGGGCCGCGTCAACCCGTCAAAGACCTGCGGACGCATCGCCTCGGCCAGCCCTTCCAGAACGTCGATCACCCGAGGCCCGTGCCGGCTCGGAATCTGCCCGTCAAACAGATACACCCGCCCGTCTTTCACGGCGTCCAGCGCGTTCCACTCCGCGAGTTCCGACAGGCGCGCCGTCTCGATAATCGTTCGGTCCATGTTGAACGCGCAGGGCATCACCATCACGTAGTCGGGCTGGTATTCCAGTACTTCGTCCCAACCCACTTCCCGCGACTTGCCCCACTTTTCTGCCAGTCCTTCGTCGCCCCCGGCCAACTCTACCAACTCCGGTGTCCACTGCCCCGTGTTGCGCAGCGGCTCCAGCCAGTCGATGCAGAACACCTTGGGCCGGCTCCCGTCCACCGCCCGGCCGGCCACGTATTCGGTTCGCGCTCGCAGTTCCGACAACAAAGCCCCCGCGCGCTCGGGTACCCCCGCCGCCTCGCCAATCCGCCGTATGTTACCGAAAATGTCATCCAGCCCGGCCGGTCGGATACTCAAAATCTCGGGCGAGTAATCCAGTGCCTTCGCCGCCGTCTCGAACACCGAACCCGCGCCCACCGCGCAGACCTCGCACAACTCCTGCGTCAATATCAGGTCCGGTTGCAGTCGGCGCAGTAGATCGCCGTCAATGATATACAACGGGTTTCCGGTTGCCCGCGCCTGCTGGATGATGGCGTCGATTTCCGCGCTGGACAGGTGCGACTTGCTGCGTATGCTCCGGCTCACCACCGGCAGCCCTCGCGCCTCCGCCGGATAGTCGCACATGTGGGAAACGCCCACCAACGAGTCGCCCAGCCCGAGGGCAAAAACGATCTCCGTCGCGCTGGGCAGCAATGACACGATACGCATGCCCGGCATTGTAGGCCGATTCGTTTCCGATGGCAAACGGCGAGGCCTTGCATAGGCATACCGGATGTACGGGAAGAATAAGTGAGAGCGACATGCCAATGGTATGATACGAACAACTATGACCGCTCGCATCCTCAACGGCAACGAACTGGCTGCCGACCTACGTTCCGAGGCAGCTTGGGACACTGCGGAACTGTTTGCAAACACCGGGGTGAGGCCCGGTTTGGCCGCCGTGCTGGTGGGCGATGATCCGGCGTCGTCAGTGTACGTGCGCAACAAGTGCCGCGCGTGCGATGAAGCCGGCATATTCTCGGAAACCTTTCAGCTGCCGGCCGACGCCACGCAGCGGGAGTTGACCGCCCTCATTAACAGCCTCAACGCAAACCGGGCCTTCCACGGCATCCTGGTGCAACTGCCCTTGCCCGGACACCTCAACGAAACCGACGCCATCGAGCGGATCGACCCCCGCAAGGACGTGGACGGCCTGCACCCCATCAGCCAGGGCCGGATGCTGCAAGGCCAACCCACCTTCCTGCCCTGCACGCCGGCCGGCGTGCAGCAGGTACTCCTCCGCTCCGGTTACGACCCGGCCGGCCAGCACGTGGTGATCGTCGGCCGCAGCAACATCGTTGGCAAGCCTCTGGCTGCCCTCCTGATGCAGCGTTCCCCCGGCGGCAACGCCACCGTCACCGTCTGCCACACCAGGACCCGCGACCTGCCTGACATTACCCGCCAGGCCGACATCCTCATTGCGGCCATGGGCGTCCCGCGCGCCATCGGAGCCGAAATGGTGCGCCCCGGAGCCGTGGTCATCGACGTGGGCATCAACCGCGTTGACGACCCTTCCCGTCGTCGCGGCTACCGGCTGGTCGGCGACATCGACTTCGAACCGGTGGCTGCCAAGGCCGAGGCCATCACCCCCGTCCCCGGCGGCATCGGCCCCATGACCGTCGCCATGCTCATCAACAACACCCTCCACGCTGCCCGGCTCTCCGCGGCTTAATCACTGCCATTCCCGCCTTTATCACGTCATTCCTGCCCCTCCCACGTCATTCCCGCCTCCCTCACGTCATTCCCGCGTAGGCGGGAATCCAGAGCGCGCGATGCAAACCAGCGACTTCGATTACCACCTGCCGACCGAGCTGATCGCCCAGACGCCCGCCGAACCGCGGGACTCGTCCCGTCTATTGGTGCTACATCGCGGCGAGCAAGGCGGCATCGAGCACCGCGGATTCCGGGACTTGACCGACTACCTGCGCCCCGGCGACCTGATGGTGTTTAACCGCAGTCGCGTCATACCGGCCCGCCTGCACGGAACCGAAACTCGCTCCGGCGCCCGCGTCGAGGTGCTGCTGGTGCGCCGCCAGGAGCCGGGAATCTGGCAGGCCCTGGGGCGTCCGGGGCGTCGCCTGCGCGCCGGCGCCGAGGTAATCATCGCGCCGCACTCGCCCGACGCCGGCATTCAGGATGGCGTCCTCATCGAGATACTGGAAACCCACGAGAACGGCCTGCGCACCGTCCGCCTTTCCAGAGAGGACGAACTGGACCACCTCGGCGAGCTACCGCTGCCGCCCTATATTAAGGAAACGCCGTACGACCCCGAGCGCTACCAGACGGTGTACGCCGACGCCCCCGGCAGCGTCGCCGCGCCCACCGCCGGCCTCCACTTCACCGACCGGATGCTCGAATCAATCCGTGACCTGGGAGTGCACACCGCATGGGTCACCCTTCACGTCGGCCTCGATACCTTCCGCCCCGTCCACGGCGAAAACATCGGCGAACACAAAATCCACACCGAGTGGTTCGATCTTCCTCAGGATACCGCCGACGCCATCAGCCGCGCCCGCCGCGACGGCAACCGCATCATCGCTGTCGGCACCACCACAGTCCGCACCCTCGAACACGTCGCCCGCAATTCGGACGGTGACATCGCTGCAACCTTCGGCGATGCCGACCTCTTCATCACCCCCGGCCATCAATTCCGCCTGGTGGACGCCATGCTCACCAACTTCCACCTGCCGCGGTCCACCCTGCTCATGCTCGTATCCGCCTTCGCCGGCCGAGAGCGCATCCTTGCCGCCTACCAGCAAGCCATCCAGCGCGAGTACCGCTTCTACTCCTTCGGCGACGCCATGCTGATTTTATAGATCACGCTTTCTCGGAAGCGATGATCAGCCAGCGGCCATCGTGAAATCGGCATCGCGAACCGTGAATGCCAGCCGGCTGTTGGTTGGGTCGTAGTCCATCTGCCAGCGGCGGATAACGTCCCGCCCCAGCAGCGACGGGATACGGTCGCTGACATCGCCGGGTCTGGCGACGTTCACGTTTATCCGATAGCCGTAGCGCAGTCGGGCTGCGTGGTCGGCGAACAGCAGGATAGCCGGCTCCGGAAAATAAGTTGCGCTACCTCCAATCCCGCTTGATGTGACGCGGCCTTGCAGCAAGTCGAAAGGGATACCTATATCCCAACCGTCCGCCGGATGCAGATAGGTTGCATCCGCCCCGGTGTCAACCAGAAAGATTATTTCGGCATAGACTCCCAATCGCGGTAGTGACAAGCTGCAATCGACAAACGGACGCGCCAGATCCCGCAAAATGCCGGTAATCATACGACCATTGGTCCCCATTCCACGTCCAGAAACTCAATGACGTATTTGCTCCTGGGGATGCCTTTTTCTCTCAGGCTACTGAGTAGTTCGTCCAGGGTATCGGAGACAATCAGCTCGTCGGTCACCGTCATAGCCACGAACTGATCAGGATAAAGTTCCCGCAACGATGCCGACTTCCGGGCCATACGAGAGGACAATTCTCTGCGCTCGGACGCCTGCTTCCAGAAAGCTTCCAGGCCGCCGGCGTCGGCCACCATTTTCTCCAACATGGCGCGCAACTCTGGGTCGTCGGGAGTGATGGTTATCTTTGGGGGCATATTCATTACTCCCTGCGTCTTGGCTTTCGCGATATGGGCAGGCTTCCGTACTTGGTATAAGGCCATTCTAGCACGGGCGAGGTTCTAATTAGTCCGGTGGACGCCTGCTATACTCAACCCGTGCCGCTACAAGCGGCGCACATACAGTACCGGAGAGGAACAGACGAGAATGGTAACGTCATCCAGCAGCAACAATCGTCCCGCATGGTTCGTCGGTGCTGCCTATGGCGGTAACGTCGCAGAAGGAGACCAAACTGATCGATTCTTACAACTCGGTGTTTGGGAAAACGGCTACGCGGATGACACGTTTTCAGCCCTGATCGACTCGATGCAACCCGGCGACCGCATCGCAATCAAGTCCTTCTTCAATTCACCGAACCGTCCAAACCTGCCCTTTGATGACCGAGGGCATAACGTTACTGGGATGGAGATAAAGGCCACAGGCGTGATTGTTCAGCATCTGCCACGCGTGAATGGCCGCCGCCGAGTTAAGGTCGATTGGACGCGGGTCTCGCCACCGCGAACATTCTACTTCTCATCATACCAGCAAACGGTTCACCGAATAGTACCTGACGATTGGAAAAAGCAAGCTCTGATAGCATTCACATTTGGCAATCAAGCCCAGGACATAGACCGATTTCGCAATGCCCCCCAATACAGGGAGCGATTCGGCGACCGTGCTCATCCCGGTCCGCAAAACCAGTCGGAATCGCAGCCGTTGCCCGCTCCGCAATCTATCTATTCCTACTCTATAGACAACATCCTCGCCGACGGCTGCTTCCTGCCCCGTTCCACTCTCGACACTATGCTCCAGCGCCTAACCACCAAGCAGAACATCATCCTCCAAGGCCCGCAGGCGCCGGCAAAACCTGGCTCTCCAAGCGACTCGCTTACGCTCTAATTGGACACAAGGACGACGATAAAGTCAGGCAGGTCCAGTTCCATACTAACCTGTCCTACGAGGATTTCGTGCGCGGCTGGCGACCCGACGGTGAAGGCGGACTTGTTCTAGCTGATGGCCCGTTTCTGAAACTGGCGGAAGATGCGCGTGAGGACCAAGATAGCAAGTACGTCATGGTCATCGAGGAAATCAACCGCGGCAATCCCGCCTCGATTTTTGGCGAGCTGCTGACCCTGCTGGAGGCCGACAAGCGCACTCCGAATGATGCTTTGGCCCTTGCCCACCCGCGCGATGAATACGAGCGTTTCCACATCCCGCCTAACGTGTACGTCATCGGTACCATGAACCTGGCCGACCGCTCGCTGGCGTTGGTGGACTTCGCGCTGCGCCGCCGCTTTGCCTTTTTCGACCTGGAACCCCAATTCAACGACGCCTGGCGCGAATGGGTGCATCAAGAGTCGGACATTCCCACCGACTTTCTCGCTGATATCGCGGCGCGGATTACCGCACTGAACGACCGAATCGCTGCCGACCGCAGCCTCGGCCCACAGTTCCGCATCGGCCACAGCCACGTAACGCCGCCACCCGATAAGCCCATCGAAGCTCCCACGGAGTGGTTCACGGAGATTGTAAAAACCGAAATCGCCCCGCCGCTGCGCGAATACTGGTTTGACGATCCGAACCGCGCGGACGAAGAATCTCAAAAACTCCTGAGCGGCTTGTGACCCTGCAATCCGATACCCCAGCGGCCGGCTTCATCGGCAGAATCCCGGTACGCAACATCTGGCTGCTTCTTCTCTATGCCTCCCAGCTATACCGCGAACTGCCGGCCTCCCGCCGCGTCGCGCTGGAAGACGCGCCGGACGACATACCGGACTTGGTGGCCGAAATACTCGCCAACGCGGTTGAACGCCGGCTGCGGCGCAACCTGACCGCCGGCTACCAGCGACGGCAAGCTGACCTCAACCGGGTGCGCGGACGCATCAACCTGTTGCGCACCGAACGCCGTCAGCTGCTCCAGCGCGCCCGCGTCGCCTGCGTTTTCGACGAGCTGACCGTTGACACGCCCCGCAATCGCTACGTCAGGGCCGCGTTGACCCACGTCGCCGGCGTGGTCAAGGAACCGAATTTGCGGCATCGCTGCCGCGACCTGGCGCTCCGTCTGGAAATGGCGGCGTAACCGGCTGCCTGGACTCCAACAGGGCGCGAAAAATTGCGCCGTTCGCTAACGCCGGCTGGGTTGACTCCCACGAGCGGCAGATGCTCGCGGCGGCCCAATTGGCCTTGAATCTTCACATCCCCACCGAGCAGGCCGGCCGCGCCCTGCTGCCCGTCGCCAACCGGCGAGAAACCCAGGGGTGGAGACTTTATGAAGCTGCCGTAGCGGGTTTCTATGACGCTACGCTATCGCATCAGGGCTGGCGGGTCAGAGGGCAGAGCGGAATCGCATGGCCGATGGAAAACCCGACTCCCGGTCTGCCGGCGATAATGCCGGGGATGACGCGCGACATCGTTCTGGAACGCGGCGACCAGCGCATCATAATCGACACCAAGTTCACCGAGATAGTCAGCCCCGGACAATACGGTAACACGACCCTCAAAAGCGCTAACATCTACCAGCTATACGCCTACCTGCGCTCCCAGGAACAACCCGCCGATCTACTCTCGCTCCACTCAAGCGGAGTCCTCCTCTACCCGGCCATCGACGCCCGCGTTGACGAATCGGCAACCGTACAGGGCCACCGGATCCGTTTCGCCACCGTTGACCTCTCCGCCGGAACTCAAACGATCCGCAAGCAACTGCTGCGGATCGTAGAAGACCGGCCGATTGACTCCTGCTAACTAAATCTCGGCGGCGTTTCACCATCGCTGCTGTCGCCGGTGTCGTCCCGCAGGCTCCGCCGTCGTGAGCGCGGACTGCGTTCGGGAGCGTCCTCCGCCTCGTCCGCAGTCGTCTCGGCCCGGGGTTCCTCGGCGGGTTCACTGCCATCTGCAACCGAGGATTCAACCACGTCGGACACGCTGCCGCCCTCGCCCTCCTCATCCGGTTGCGGCGCGTACTGCGGGTTGGCCCGCCAGAAGTCCTTGACCGCCCCGTCCAGGTAGCGGTGCATCTCCTCCGGCTCCCTCACCTGTAGCGGAATCCGCCGGCGGTTCACCGTATAGACGCGCAGCGGGTCGCCCATGAACCCCCGGTCCAGCACCACCTCGCGGATGTCGCTGAAATGTATCGTGCGCTGCCGTGGCATGCCGAACATGATGATCAGCGCGTCCGAATATACCCGGTACTGGCGCGGCGACGTCAGCCAGGAATACGCGCCCACGCCCAGGCCGACAATCACTAGCAGCCACGCGCTGCCCCGGTTGGTCGATGCCGCGTTGTCGCCGCCTTCCGGAGAGGCGCCTTCGGTTTGCGCGGCGGGTTCACTGCTCGCCCGGGGGCTGCACGCTGCCGCCAGCGGGTCAAACCCGGCCGCTTGCAAAAGCCCCAGTACCACCACCACCGCCGCGAGGATCAGGGTGAGGTTGAAACGTACTCTGCTTGGCGCCCAATATATCAATGTCGTTTCGGGCTGCTGCATTTCGATATTGCACCTGTAATGTTTGTGATGACTGACGCGCGTGGATCCAGTATCCGGCGCGGCGGATATGTTACCACAGGCGCCGTGATAACATGGCTTTGTACGCAACCGCTTGGGCGGAGGGTAGGAAAATGCTGAACTTGAGCGCTGATGAACAGGCGTGGCTGGACGAATACCGCCGGCAGCTGGCGGAACAGTTCCCCGGGCTGGTGGAGGACATCATCATCTTCGGGCCATACGCCCGCGGCATTTCCGACCCGGACGTGGATTTCAACACGCTGGTGCTGATCAAGGAAGGCGACCGCAACAAAGCTGGTCAGGTCTCTTATTTGGGCCATATGTTGGATATGACCGGTTTTTTTGTGGCCCCGACGATTTTCGTCCGCAACGCGGCGGAATGGGCGAAGTCCAAGCGCGACGGCGGTTGGATGTACGATATGGTGTGCGATGGTATTAGTGCGCTATGAGCGAAGTGCGCGCGATTGCCGAGTCGCAACGGGCGGAGGACTGCCGGCAAGCTGCCGAGCTCTGCCTCCGGCATGGCTTCTACGCCGATTCGATTTCACGGTCATATTATGCGGTCCTACACGCTGCCAGAGCCGCCTTGGCTCTGTACGATGTAACGATTAAGAATCACCGTGGCCTCACCAGTATGTTCGGCCTGCACATTGTGCAAGCCGGATTGGTTGAAGGGCATTGGGGTTCTACCGTTGGGCAACTTTCTGCCTTACGCATGGCCGCCGACTACGATGTTGAGGTGGTTTTCGCAGCAGCCGACGCTGACGGCACCTATGAGCAAGCCGTCGGGTTTGTCAGTCGCATCCATACCCTGCTCTCCGACTCCATAGATCCCGGGCGGCTGCAACAGCAATCATAACCGGCTCGCTTGACCCCCCGGCGTGTTGATGCCAGAATTGACTGCATCATTTACCAGCGACACACAACGTGCAGGAGGCGACGGCCATGCGCATTTGCAGGTTTCGCACGGGCGACCGGGTAGCTTACGGAATAGTTGACGGAGATACGGTCCTGGAAGTTCAGGGCGGTTTGTTTGACGGCCTCAAAGAATCGGGCAGCAGGTACGCGTTGAGTTCGGTCAAGCTGCTGCCGCCGGTCGTGCCGCCCACCTTTTACGCCGCCGGCATCAACTTCCCGGAACACGTCACCTGGGCCGCCCACATGCGGGGCGAAGAACCCAACCTACCCAAGAAAGCCGATGTCGGATACCGCGCCGTCAACGCCCTCACCGGCCACGGCGACCCCATCATGGTCCCGGCCGACGCCACCGAGGAGCTCCAGTACGAGGGCGAGGTAGTGGTGGTCATCGGCAAGGAATGTCGCAACGTGAGCCAGGATGAAGCTCTGGACTACGTGTTCGGCTACACCATCGGCAACGACGTGAGCGAAAGGTACTGGCAACGCAACGACCGCACCATGTGGCGCGCCAAGAACACCGACACCTTCAAACCCATGGGCCCGTGGATCGAAACTGACGTTGACCCGGACGAGATCCACGTCACCATCCAGGTCAACGAGCGGGTCGTCGGCGAATACGACCTCAAGACCGCCATCTTCGGCGTGCGCGAGTACATAAGCGATATGAGCAAGTACCTCACGCTGGTTCCCGGCGATGTCCTCTGGATGGGCACCGACGGCGCCACTGAAAACATGAAGGACGGCGACGTGTGCGACATCACGGTCACCGGCATCGGCACTCTGAGCAACCCGGTGGTGTGGGGTAAATAACCGCGATTCTTCGCGGTGTCGCGAGTACACGCTCTTGTAGGGGCGACGCATGCGTCGCCCCTACCCGGCTTACCCCCTTTCATGCCATGACTACCCCCGGCGAAATCTTGACGTGCCATCGTTGCGGCGCATCCTACGCGCCGGAACATCGCTTCTGCGGCTCGTGCGGCGCGGAAGTCCGCCCTGCCGTTTCCCCTCCAGTAGCTGAGGAGCCGCCCGCTCCCGTCGCTCCCCCTGCCGCGCGTCCCAGGTCGTCTGACGAACTGGACCGCTTGGCCGGCGCGCCCTACGACCCGTCGCCGCGCACGGAGGCTGTTCCGGTTGGGCAGCTGGACGATACGCTCCGTTACTACATACCTCCCAACCGGATTGTTCTCCTTACGGTCCTCAGCGCCGGGCTGTACATCTTCTACTGGATGTACATAACATGGCGACACTACCGGGACCACACCGGGGAAACCGCCTATCCAATTTTCCACGCCCTTTCGTTGATGGTGCCCGTCTATCAGTTCTTCCGGCTCCACGCCCACATGCGCGTGTTCCAGGAGCTGATGGAAGCCCGCGACGTTCCCAGCACTCTCAGTCCACTCCGCGCCGTGGGCATCTACTTCGGCGTCGTTATGCTCGAGATGGTCGCGTTCCGTCTGGTCGCCGAGCCAACTCTCACTGGCACCCAGCAGGTGGCCTACTTTGTCATCAACGCGGTGCAGGTGATTGTCCTGACCTGGCTGAGCGCCCACGCCCAGGGCAACCTCAACCGTTTCTGGCAGCGCAGGCTCGGCCCCAGGTTGGGCCCGGCGCCGCTGAGCCCGGTGGAGATTGCCCTGGTAATCCTGGGCCTTCTGGAGTGGGGAATGCTGCTGGTCATCCTCATCGACCCCACCTTGCTTCCTTCCGACCCGGCGTCCTCCGCTCCATAAATTCCTGCATCCGGTCTTCCGCCATCCCGCCTTTCCCGCAAAAGTCGCAGATGCGCCTTTGGCGTACGGGAATCCACAAGGGCAAGGCGCAACGGGTTCCATGATCTGGGTCATCGCAGTCTTCGCCGTCTATTTCGCCATGCTCATCGCTATCGCGGTGGCCGGCATGCGTCGGATGCGCGATATGTCCGAGTACGTTCTGGGAGGCCGCCGGCTCAGCAGCATCACGGCCGCGTTGAGCGCCGGCTCCTCAACCACCAGCGCATGGACCATGCTGGCCCTGCCGGCACTGGCCTTCACCAACGGCATCGTGGAGATCTGGGTCCCCGTCGCCATCGTAGTGGGCGTGTGGCTGAGCTGGACGCTTATCGCCAGCCGGTTGCGCCGTTATACCATCACCGCCGGCGATGTCCTCACCATCCCTGAGTTCCTTGAAGTCCGTTTCGGCGACCGCACCGGCATCCTCAGAACCGCGGCGGCGTTAATCACCATCCTGTTCGTAATCTTCTACGTCAGCTCGGGATTGGTCGGCGGCGCAAAGCTCCTGGAGACGATTTTCGGCCTCGACTACGTCACCGGAGTAATCCTTACGCTCGTCGCCATAGCGTCGTACACGCTTATCGGCGGGTTCATGGCCGTCTCACGCACCGACGTAACGCAGGCGTTGATGATGCTGGTTAGCCTGCTGATCATGGTTGTCTTCCTGGCCGGCTGGACCGAAAGTCCCTTCCTGGAGATCGGGAACTACTCTTCCAGTTGGCTCAATCCGTTTAACTCCGCCGCCGGCTCGCCCGTCGCCCTCTCCGCTATCTTGTCCATGGCCGGCTGGGCTGTCGGCGGCCTGGGAGCCCAGCGGATCCTCCAGAGATTCATGGCATTGGAGCGCGACGATCAAGTGGCGAAAAGCCGCCGTCTGTCCGTCGCATGGCTGGTGGCCGTGTTCGTCCTCGCCGTACTGCTGGGCGTTATCGCCCGTCCCGCCCTGGCTGGCGTCGGAATGCTCGACCAGGCCGCCGACCCCGAACGGGTCTATCTGGTGATGTCCGAAGTGTTCTTCCATCCGGTGGTCGCCGGACTCTTGCTGACGGCGGTCATCGCGGCGGTGATGAGCACCGCGGACTCCCAGTTGCTGCTGGCGTCGGCGGTCGCCACCGACGACCTGCCCTTCATCAAGGGCGTTACCTACCGCATATCGGGCAACTCCCGCGTCTGGTTGGGCCGCCTGCTGCTGGTCATCATCGGCATCGCGGCGGCGTTGGTGTCCATCTACTACCCCGGCTCTATCGCTAACCTGGTCAGTTACGCCTGGGGTGGCATGGGCGCAGCCTTCGGCCCGGTCACTCTGCTCGCGCTTTACTGGCGCAGGTTCAACACTTGGGGAGCAGCGGCGTCTATCGTCGCCGGCACGCTGGCGGCGTCCGCGTGGGCCCTCTTCGATGGTGGCCCTTCGGGTGTCTGGGACATTGCGCCGGCCGTGCCGGCTTTCGTGATCGCATCGACCACCGCCGTGGTAGTGGCCGGATTCACGCCGCCGCCCCTGGCGGACGTGGTTCGGTTGTTCGACCGGGTTAACGGTAATGTCGCCGTTCCGCCTCCGCCTGCTGCTGCCAAATAACTACCGCGCACCCAGCGCCACCTGCACCATCCGCTTCTCCAGCGCCAGGGCCATCTCGGTGGTCAACTCGGTGCGCTCGTGCTCGCCAATCACTCCCACGAACGCGACGCCCAGCAACCTCCCCACGCGGAAGTCAATAACCGTGGACGACAACAACCCGGCCGGGCCGCCCTGCAGAACGCGCAGGCCCACCGCTTCATCATAAAAGCCGTCTGCCTCCAACCGGTCAACCGATATTATCTGTTGTCCCGAACCCACGCTCTCACCAAGGTTGTCCTCAAAGTCCTTGACGAAAATGTCGGACATCCAGCCCGATACTTGCTCCGGGTTTTCAAACAAGTGGACGACCGTGGCCCCAACGAAATTCACTCCACTGGACGGCGTCACGTCGGAGGTTGGCACGAACTCGCGCATGAAACCGCCGATGCGACCCGCGTTGCGAAAGCGCTCGGCAGTGCTGCCCTTGAAGCCGTTTTCGGCCATTTCCGCGTTGTCCAGCGGGCCCGACCGCGCCAGTTGATAACCCCGCAGGTCGTCGGGCAGGTCCGTGGTCTCCAGCGTCATATATTCCAGGTCGGCCTCGCCGACCCGGTACGTAGCGGTCCACAGCGGGTTCGATGTCACTGGGGTTCCTCCGGGTGTAGGGGCGAATAATCATTCGCCCCTACTCGTCTATTTTCCCGTCATTCCCGTCTATTACGCGGTCATTCCGGGCTGTTCCCCTATCATTCCGGCTATCTCCCTGTCATTCCCGGGAAAGCGGGAATCCGGAAATCGTTGCCGGCGGTTGTTTGGGATTAAGCGGCCACCATCGGATAAACGTGGCGTCCCCGGGACATTTCCACCGGCACGTCCGTGCGCGTCCACTCGTTGCCGCCATCGTTGCTGCAATAGACGTGGCCGTCCCGGTCGCAGCAATACACGTTGCTCGGCGCGTTGCGGTCAATCGCGATCTGGAACATGCGCGCCGGGGCAACCTCGCCCAGGTCAACCCGCTCCCAGGTTTCGCCCGCGTCCGTCGAACGCACCAGCACGCCGGCGTCGATGGTGCCGGCCGGCGCGCTCCCGCCGCCGGCGCCTGCCGCCAGGTACATGTTGTTGGGATTCGTGGGGTCCACCACCAGATCCCGGCAGTAGCTCCCGCCCTCGAACATTTCCTCAATCGGCACGAACTCCCAGTCGCTGCCTCGCTCCCGACTGCGGAACATCGCCAGCTGCGTGATGATGTACACCAGCCCGGGAGACGCGGGATTCACCTGAACGCCGTGCAGGTCAACCGGCCCCAGGCGTGTGTAGTGCCCGTCGGTGATGCAGGACCACGTCTCGCCGCCGTCGGTCGACTTGATCAGACCGCCCACTTCAATCGCCCCGTACACGTCGTCCGGGTATGCCGGGTCAATGCTGAGGCCGATGACTCGCTTGCAGATTTCATAAGGGTTCATGGTGATGTGCGGATGCACCAACCCCTCGGTGTTCATCTGACGCCAGGTATCGCCCCCGTCGTCGGAGCGGCAGACGCGCCCCGCGTCATAGCCCGCGAACATGATGCTGGAGTCGTTGGGGTGGGCGGCCAGCGACCACACGTCACCGCTGAGGGTGTCGGTGCGGCGCCAGTTTTCGCCCCGGTCGTCGGTGCGATACACGCCGTCCTGGGTGCCGGCGAAAATCGTGGCCGGCCGGTCCGGATGGGCCAGCAGGGCGCGAACCTGCGGACTCTCCGGCAGTCCGTTCTCAATGGCGACCCACTGGGATTCGCCCTCGGTCAGGCGGTACATTCCGCCCTCGCCCAGTGGGGTGCCCTCTGCCCCAATGATCAGGGCGCTCTCGCCGGCCAGACCGACATATACGTTGGTGTTGTGTGCTGTGATAGTCATTGCTTATTCTCCTGGTGGCGGCTCGGTCTCGGTTTTACAGATTGTTGGCGGAACGGCGCGCCTTGTCAAGGGTTGTCAACCCTGCTTGTCATTGCGAGTCCGCCTCTGGCGGGCGCGGCAATCCCGTTGGCGTATCACGGCCACATGATCCAGCCGGTGCGATTCGTCCGGGCGCGGAACAAGTGGCCGCCTCCCGTCGTAACGTACAGCGTCCGCATGTCGGCGTCGCCAAAGCAGCAGTTGGTCGGCCGGTCAACTCGCATCGGGTGTGTTTCCAGCACGCGCCCGGCCGGCGATAAAACGTAGATCATCGGCCCGGGACCGGCGGCCTCCCAACCCGCGCAGACGATGATGTTGCCGTCCTCGTCCAGCGCCATCCCGTCCACTCCGCGCTGCACGCCCTCGCTGCCTTGGCCGCGCGCGTCCCCGTCCGCTGCGCCCCCGTCGATGCCAAAGGTATGCAGCGTCTTGTACTCTCCCAGCGACCCGTCGTCGTTGATCGGATACGCCCGCAACTCCCGCCGGCGATCTACGCCGTAATCGCTCTGCGCGATGTACAGCGTCTTCTGGTCCCGGCTGATCAGGATGCCGTTGGGACGCGATATGTCGGTAGTGGCCCGCACCAGCTCCCACTGGTCGTTGCCCTTGGGATCCAGCCGCAGCACCGACATGTGGTCCAGTTCCATGGGCCCGCTGTCGCCAATGCCGGAGTACGGGTCGGTCAACCAGATGCGACCCGACTTGTCCACTACCAGGTCGTTGGGGTTGTTGTGCCGCTTGCCGTCCAGCAGGTGCGGCAAAGACGTAGCCGTGTTGGTGGCGGCGTCAAACCTCGCTATGCGCCTCCGCCCCTGCTGGCATCCGTACAGATTGCCCTGGGCGTCAAAGCATAGGCCGTTTGTGTTGAACGCCTCGGTGAAGTACTCGGTAACCTCGCCGGTTTTCGGGTCGTACCGCAGGATTTGAGACGCCGGAATATGCGTGAAAAGTACCGCTTCCCCATCCCACACCGGCCCTTCCGTCGTTCCGCCGTAGGGTCCGGCCACCAGTTCAAAGTTCCAGGACATATCGGTTGCACCTCCATAGCTGGTGGCCGCAGTTTAGCACGGGTCAGGTACAAGGACGCGAAATTGACGGTATCTATCCAGGCCATTATCATCGCTTTGCAGATTACGGTCGGTACGAGGAGATCAGATGGGTACTTTCTACGCTGACATCGGCGTCGGCCATCCGCTGGGCGGCGACTTCCTGCCGGTTTCCGCGCTGGTGGATACCGGTTCCACTCATTCGGTGATGCCGGAATCTTTGCTGGCGTCCTTGAGTCTCGCGCCGATGGAACGCCGAACCTACCGAATTGCGGATGGCAGCTTCATTCAACGCGATGTCGGAGAAGCGCGATTCCGCATTGACAACCGGGAGCGCACCTGCACCGTCATTTTCGGCTCCGAAGGACAATATCTGCTGGGAGCCACCACCCTGGAAGATTTTGATCTGATGGTTGACCCTACCCGCCCAATCCCGGCCTCGTCTCCATAGACGAACTTCATATCTAACCCACTGACGGCAAGAATAGGGGCGGGTTCGCAAACCCGCCCCACTTTTCTCCGGCCCAGACTTTCGGGTCCTAGCGTCCCCGCAGCCTCGGATCCAGCGTATCTCGCAACGCGTCGCCCAGGAAGTTGATGGCGAACACCACCACCGAGATCGCGATACCGGGGAACACCGCCAGCCACCAGGCAATGCGGATTTCCTCAGTGCCACGGGTCAGCATACCGCCCCAGGTGGGAATGTCCGGCGGCACGCCCACGCCCAGGAACGACAGCGACGCCTCGATGATGATTGCAAACCCCAGCGTAATGGTGCCCAGCACAATGTAGCTGGCTATCACGTTGGGCAGAATGTGCCGCAGCATGATGCGTATGGAACCGGCGCCGATGGCTGTCGCCGCCAGCGTGTAGTCCAGTTCCTTAATGCTCAACACCTGCGACCGGATTACTCTGATGGTGCCCGGCAATAAGATTACCAGCAGCGCCATGATGACGTTGTTGGCGGAACCGCCCAGCACGGCCACCAACCCCAGGGCCAGGATAATGGGCGGGAAAGCCATCATCGCATCGACAATCCGCTGGATGGCCAAGTCAACCACCCCGCCAATATAGGCGCTGAGTATGCCGATCAGTGCTCCCAGCGTTACGCCGATGCCCACGCTGAGCAGACCGACGTAGATGGAAATCTGCGACCCTGCGATGAGTCGGCTCAATTCGTCCCGTCCGAGGTGGTCGCTGCCCAGCCATGCGCCGGGCTGCGGCGGCAGGTACTTCTCCTCATGCGCTCTCACGTCAAGCGGATCGTGGGGTAATACGCCCGGCACGGCGTAGGAAACCACCGCGGCCAGAATGGTCAGCAGGATGATCACGGCGCTGATCGCTCCCAAAGGCTTGGTACGGGAAAAGGCGACTATCTTCTGCACCTGCGTCTGCCGCGGGCGCATCTCCAGCAATTGGGCGTCGGCATCGACAGCGGCCAGCCCCTGGCCGGTGTTGGTAGTAGTCATTCGGATAACTCTCCGTAGTCGCTTCCGTCAATCTCCCCCTCCCCTTGGCGGGAGAGGGTTGGATGCGGGGCGTTTCTCTACCGTCAGGCGTACCGGATGCGTGGGTCCAGCAGTCCGTACAGCAGATCAACCAGCAGGTTGATGATTACGATGGACACCGCGATTACGATGATGATGGCCTGAATCGTCGGGAAGTCTCTCTGGAAAACCGTTTCAATCAGCAGAGTGCCAATGCCCGGCACCTTGAAGATGCTCTCGATGATGACCGTGCCGCCGAACAGGCGCCCGAACTGCCAGCCCGAAATCGTCAGGATGGGCAGCACGGCGTTCTTCAACCCGTGCCTCACCAGCACGATGCGCTCCGCCAGCCCTTTCGCACGCGCCGTCCGCATGTAATCCTCGCGGATAATCTCCATCATCGACGAGCGGGTCACCCGGGCTATGAAGGCCATGTCGTAAAAGCCCAGCGCGAGCGCCGGTAGGAACATCTGCTGAAGGTTCTTCCAGGGATCATCCCACAAGTCCGCATAACCCAGCGGCGGCAGCCAGCCGAAGCCGCGGGACAATATCAGCACCACCAACAGCCCGGCGAAAAACGTGGGTATCGATATGCCCACCAGGGTTATCACCCTGGAAACGTAGTCGATGATGCTGTCTGGCTTGATGGCTGAAATCACCCCCAGGGGCACGGCGAAAGCTACGGCAATTATGATCGCCAGCACCGCCAGTTCCAGCGTGCGCCAGATCCGTTCGCCTACCAGCTTGGTCACCGGTTGCCCTGACCGCCAGATGGAAGTTCCCAGGTCGCCTTGAACCAGTCCGTAAATCCAGTCCCCGTATTGGACCACGATGGGGCGGTTGGTTCCCAACTGCTCCCGCAGGTCTGCCAGTTCTTCCTGGGTGAAGGTGGCATCGCCTTCGCTCAGAATCACCAGGGCCGGGTCGCCGGGCAGCAGCCGCATCACCGTGAATACGATGATCGACACCAGCAACACGGTGGGGATAATCAGCGCAATGCGTTTTAGGGCGTACTGTCTCATAAAAAACTCTACCCTGTATTACTACACGTTGTAGGGGCGAATAATCATTCGCCCCTACGGTTCGCGGTCAAAACCGGACGCTTAGCGGTCCAGCCACACGTCCTCGTACTTGAACTGGTACTGAACGGTTTGAGGAGCGTTGAAGCCCTTGACGTCCCGGTGGACCATCCAGAGCAGGCCGCCCAACTGCATGGTGACCCAGTGGTTGTCCTCAAAACTCTGCAGCCAGAGTTCGGCTTCCTTGTTGATTTCCCGCCGAGCATCCGGGTCCAACTCGACCTTTTGCTGCTCGAACCAGTCCTCCAACTTCGGATTCGACCAGTTGGTGTAGTTCCGGGTGCCGCCCTCGCGGTACACGCCGCCGTAAATGGCGTCCAGGTCATACACCACCATGCCTTCTCCCTGGCAGCTGATTTCCCAGTCGCCGGCGGAGTCGGCCGCGCGGGAGGTGCCGTACTTGGCGTAGCCGGCCGCGCTGGGCAGCGTCTCGATGTCGCCGACAATGCCCAGGTTATCCTGCAACTGCTGCTTCACCACTTGGCACTGGTCGGGGTAGTTGCCAACCTGTCGCACCGTGTACTGGACTTCAAAGCCGTCGCCTACGCCGGCCTCTGCCATCAGCGCCTTGGCATCCGCCAGGTCCTGCTGCCCTTCCGCGGTGTTCTTGGGCCGAATGCCGGGCCAGGAATTACACTCTTCGTTAGAGTGGGCCAAGCCCATCAATGGGCAGTAACTGCCGGACGTATTGTCGAAGACGCGCTCGTCAATCTCCTGCCGGTCAACGGTCAGGTTGATAGCCTGGCGCACTCTGTGGTCCTGGAACTGAGGCTTCTTGATGTTGAGCATCAAACCCCAGTTCGTCCCAGCGGGGATTGGGTGCGGCACATACTCGCCGTTGGTGCTCTCTGACACCTGAAGCTTTTGAGTCGGCGAGAGGTTGTCGAAACCGCCGTTGGTCATGTCAATCTGGCGGGCCTCAAACTGGGCAATCAGCCGGTCCTTGGCCGTTCCGGGGAAGATGTAGTGCTCGATGCGGTCAACGTAAGGCAGGCCGTCCTTGAAGTAGTCTTCGTTCTTGTTGACCTTGTAGAAGTCGCCAACCTGGTAATCCTCCAGAATGAACGGCCCGGAAGTCGTGCCCCGGTCAATGATGTTCTCGCCCAGGTTCAGGAAGCAGGGGTTGGCGGCGTCGCGAATCTCACAATTGGGATCGGAGTCCAGCTGATGCCCCGGCAACACCTTGGCATAGTCAATGGCCAGGAACTTGATGAACGTGCCAGAGGCGAACTGAAGGTTGAATTCAACGGTCTTGTCGTCAATGGCCCGCAGCACTGAATCCTGGTTGGTGGGCGTGCAGTCGCCGCCGGCCTTGTCCACCACTTCCATCCTGACAGCATAGTTGCGCCAGAGGCCGGAGCGTCCCGTGCCGTTGCAGGGGTTGGCGTAACGGCGCATGGTGGTGATCACGTCAGCCGACGTAATCTCGGTGCCGTCGGTCCACTGCATGTCGTCGCGGAGGTGGAAGGTGTAAGTCAGGCCGTCAGCGCTGACGTCCCATGACTCGGCCAGGTCGCCGGTGATGGCGGCAGTGTCCACCGGGTCAAACTGCACAATCTGGTTGTACAGCTGAGAGTAAGAGATCACGCTGGACAACGAGCCCGAGCCCAGAGGATCCCAGTCCTTGGTGTCGGCGTAGGCCGACATTATCATGGTGCCGCCGTACTTGGGGCCGGCGCTGGGTGTCGGCGTGGCGGCCACTTGCGGAACCGCAGTGGGCGCCGGGGTGTTGGTGGGGCGTACGGTCGCGGCCACGGCCTGGGGAATCGGCGTGTTGGTGGGCGCGGCGGCGGCCGGGGGCGACGTAGCGGCAGGCGCCGCCGCCTGCTGCTGTTGTTGCTGCTGCGCGGCGGGAGCCTGCTGCTGTTGGACGACCGGGGCCGGCTCTTCTGCCCCGCCACAGGCGACGCCTACCATCAGCGCGACGACGCCGGCCGCAAGCAGCAGCGTCCGCAAAGACAGTCGGCCTAGGATAAATGGCTTCATATCGGTGTGACCCTCCATACGTCGTTACGACGCGTAATGTAGATTTGCGGCCGGCGCATTTGTCGCTTGCGTCCGCTATGGTAATAGAAGCCTCCCGGCTGTGGCCTATTGTGAAATCTGCCACAATCCGCGAGACACGGGCCGGAATGTTAGCCCAGCCGCCCCTGCCTGTCAATAGTCCACAATCGTAATCGTGAAATCCATTACGAAAACCGCGCCAAAAATAGCCCCTTGCACTTGGAAGAGGCTATTTTCAAAAATGTGTTCCGACTCTACCGCCCTCGCAGCCTCGGGTCCAGCGTGTCCCGCAAGGCGTCGCCCAGGAAGTTGATCGCGAAAACCACGATGGAAATCGCCAGCCCCGGCGCCACCGCCAGCCACCACGCCGTTCGGATGTACTTCTGCGCCCCCTCGGTTAGCATCCCGCCCCACGTGGGTATGTCCGCGGATATGCCCACGCCCAGGAACGTCAGCGACGCCTCGATAATGATCGCCAGCCCCAGAGTGATTGTGCTCAATACGATATAGCTCGCCACCACGTTGGGCAGTATGTGGCGCAGCATGATGCGCCAGGGCCGCGCCCCGATGGCCTCGGCCGCCAGCGTGTAATCGAGTTCCTTGATGCTCAACACTTGCGCCCTGATCACCCGTATCGCCCCGGGCAGCAGTATCACCACCAGCGCCGCCACGATGTTGTTCACCGACGAACCCAGCACCGCCGTCAACCCCAGCGCCATGATGATCGCCGGAAACGCCATCAGCGCATCCACGATCCGTTGGATGGCCAGGTCGATGATTCCGCCCACGTAGGCGCTGATGATTCCGATGATCGTCCCCAGCGAAATCCCGATTATCACGCTGGCCAGACCCACGTACATCGACACCCGCGCTCCAAAAATTATCCGGCTGAAAACGTCCCTCCCCAGCTCGTCGGCCCCCAGCAGCTTGTCGCCCGCCGGCGCGGCGAACGGCTCGTGGTTCAGGTCCAGCGGATCATACGGCGCAATAAACGGAGCTAAAATCGCGGTCAGAATCGTCAGTATGATGATGGCCGCGCTGACGGCTCCCAGGGGTTTGGTCCTGCAAAAGGCCCCCACCCTCTTTACCACGCCCTGCTTCGGGCGAACGTCCAACTGTGGTTCTGCCGCAACCCCAGGAGCAGCCCGTCCGGTGTTGGTGGTTGTCATTCCTCTCACTCCCGCTTTTGAGGACCGTTACTCATTACCCGGGTCCCTACGCATAACGAATGCGCGGGTCCAGCCAACCGTACAGCAGGTCCACCAGCAGGTTGATCGCAACTATGGACAGCGCCACGATCACAATCACCGCCTGGATGGTGGGAAAGTCCCGCTGATACACCGCGTCGATGAGCAGTTGTCCCACCCCCGGTATCAGGAAGATCTTCTCAATTACGACGGTCCCGCCGAAGAGACGCCCGAACTGCCACCCTGATATCGTCAGGATCGGCAGCACCGCGTTCTTAAGCCCGTGCCGGGAGAGCACCAGTCGCTCGGCCAGGCCCTTGGCCCGCGCCGTCCGCATGTAGTCCTCTCGCAGAATCTCCATCATGGACGAACGGGTCACCCGGGCAATGAAGGCCATGTCGTAAAACCCCAGCGCCAGTGCCGGCAGCATCAGTTGCTTTACGTTGGCCCAGGGATCTTCCCAAATGTCGGCGTACCCCAGGGGCGGCAGCCAACCGAACGCCCGAATCAGGATCAGCGTCAGCAGAATACCGCTGAAGAACGTCGGAATCGAAATGCCGACCAGGGTGAATATCCTGGACAAATAGTCGATGGGACTGTCCGGTTTGATCGCCGACAGCACCCCCAGCGGAACGGCGCACACCACCGCTAACCCGATTCCCAGGATCGCCAGTTCTATGGTGACCGGAATCCGCTCTCCGAGCCGTTCCATCACCGGCCCGCCCCACCAGTACGAGGTCCCAAAGTCTCCCCGTAGCAGTCCACCCATCCACTCCACGTACTGCACTACGATGGGACGGTCGGTGCCCAACTCCTCCCGCAGCAGTTGCAGTTCTTCCTGCGTGTAGCCGGCGTCATCCGCGCTGAGTATGGCCAGCGCCGGGTCTCCGGGTATCAACCGCATCACCACGAAGACGATTACGGTTACCAGCAATACCGTTGGGATGAACAACCCAATCCGTTTGATGGCGTACTGTCGCATAATATCTACTCTACATTATGCACATCGTAGGGGCGATGTTCGCCTGCGGCGGTTCGCCCCTACCCTTATCGTCAGAATTGCCCGATTTACCGGTCGAACCACAGGTGTTCCTGCTTGAAACCGTACTGCACGGTTTCCGGTGCGTTGAACCCCTTGATGTCCCGGTGCATCACCCAGAAGTTGCGGCCCAGGGTCAGGCTGACCCAGTGGTTGTCCGAGAAGTCGTGCAGCCACCGTTCCGCTTCCCTGTTGATCTCCCGGCGCCGCTCAGGGTCAAGCTCCACCTTCTGTTCTTCAAACCACGCGTTGACTTCCGGCGTTTCCCAGTCCGTGTAGTTCCGGGTCGCGCCCTTCAGGAAGATGCCGGCGTAGATGGCGTCAACGTCGAACACGGTCATTCCGTCGGCCTGGCACGCGATGAACCAGTCGCCCTTGGCATCCGGCGGACGCGAAGTGCCATACTTGGCGTAGCCGGCCGCGCTGGGCAGCGTCTCGATCGGCCCCGTGATGCCCAGGTATTCTTCCAGGTCCTGCTTGATGACCGAGCACTCGGCGGCGTAGGTTCCAACCTGCCGCACCGTGTACTGGACCTCAAACCCGTCGGGGTATCCGGCCTCGATCATCAACTCCTTAGCCCTGGCGATGTCCTCCTGGCCGCCCGGGGTGTCCTTGGGACGCATTCCGGGCCAGGTCTCGCACTCTTCCAGCGAATTGGCCAGTCCCACCAGCGGGCAATGGCCGCGTCCCGCTCCGTGCAGGGCGCGTGCGTTGTGCTTCTGCCGGTCAACCGCCAGGTTGATGGCCTGCCGCACCTTGTGATTGGTGAACGGCTCCTGCTTGATGTTGAGCATCAGCCCGCGGGTAGCCCCGCCGAACACGTCGTGGGCCACGTACTCGCTGTTGGTGCTCTTCTCCAGGTCGTAGTTCTCCGTGGCCGTCAGGTTGTTGGCCGCCGCATTGGACGCGTCGATCTGGCCCGCTTCCACCTGCGCGATGAACGTCGCCGGCGTGGTGATGATGAAGTGCTCAATCCGGTCGAAGTACGGCAGCCCTTCCTTGAAGTAATCCGGGTTCCTGTTGACCTTGTAGTGGTTCCCAGACTGGTATTCCTCCAGGATGAACGGCCCCGACGTCGCCTGGTGCTCCAGGATGCTCTCCGCCAGGTTCAGGTCCACCCCCTGCGACAGCAAATGCTCGGGCAGGATCTTGGCGTAGTCGATGGCCAGGAACTTGATGAACGCCCCCGACGCGAAGGCCAAGTTGAACTCCACCGTCAGGTCGTCGATCTTGCGCACCACCTGGTCGGCGTTGGTCGCTGTGCAGTCCGCCTTGTCCGCAAGCTCCACCACTTCCACCGGAACCGCGTACTGGCGCCACAGTCCGGACCGCCCGCGCCCGTTGCACGGGTTGCCGTAGCGCAGCATGCTGTACACCACGTCGTCGGCGTCCAGCGTTTCGCCGTCGGTCCACTTCACCCCGTCGTGCAGCCGGAACGTGTACTGCGTCCCCTCGGGGTTGATTTCCCAGCTCTCGGCCAGGTCTCCCACCACTGCGGAGACGTCCACGTTGTCAAACTGCACCAACTGGTTGTACAGCTGCGAGTAGGAAATCACGCTGGATAGCGACGACGACCCCAGGGGATCCCAGTCCTTGGTATCGGCGTATGCCGACATCCGCGCGGTTCCACCGTGCTTCGGCCCGCTGCTGGGCAGTGGTGTCGGCGCCGTGCGCGCTGCGATGGTTGGGGCCGGTGTGGCCGTGGGGCGCACCGTAGCTTCCGGCGGCGGCGTAGCGGTCGGCGGGACCGCCGTCGGCTGAGCTGCCGGTTGGGCCGGCGCCGCAGTCGCCGCTGCGCTGCTGTCGCTTGAGCCTGCCGGCGCCGCTGCGGGCTCCGGCGCTTCCGCGCCCCCGCACGCTACTCCAACCAGCATGAGCGCCACTACGGCCAGGCCAACGATCAAGGCGGGTTTCAGATTCGACGACATGAGAGAGCTACCTCCTCATTTGCGAATGTTTCCGGCTAATCCGGTGCCTGACAGCGCGCGAAACGCGCTCCTGCCTCAGGCCGCCACATCCTAATCTCAGTCCGCCGGCCATGTCAAGCAATTTTTCCGAAAAGCATTACATCACAATATACAATGATTGATACACGCAGTCATTGTAAACCATAATCTACGCTTTTCGTCACTATTCCGCAACATTATCATCATTGCCAACAGACCTTATATGTCATTCGTAATTGATGACCAATAGCGGCGGTAAATCGTCCAATGGCGCAGCGCACACAGTGTATTACTGCGTAATAGTCTGGAGGCCCGGCAAGCCTGTCCCTGGACCGCAACAGCCTCAGCCTCCTGGAAGCGCAACGGAGGCCGCCGGGTTACGCCCGACGGCCTCCGTTCATTAAAAGGGCTCCGGCGCCGCCGGACGCCCGCGCCGCTATCCGGATTCCGCGTCAGTGGTGCCCCACCCGGTCTTGGAACTCTCGCTCCGTCGTCGCCGCCTCCACCGCTTGGTACTCCGGCAGGCTGATCAGCGCCTCCACCTCCGCCCGCCGCGCCGCCACGTCCGCCGCCCCGATGCCAATGTGCCCCGTGTCGCGCAGGCTCGTATAAACCCGCTGCAACCCTTCCAGCGCCGCGATGGCCGGCGTCGTCGCGTAGATGATTACCTTGTAGCCCAGCTCCTCATATTCTTCAACCGTGATGTCGTCCGTGCCCGCAATCACCAGCAGCGGTACGTCGGGCACCCCCGCGCGGAACGTGGCCAGGTCTTCCCGCTGCCGCACACCACGGGGCATCACCACGTCCACCCCCAGGTCCCGCAGCGCGTTGCCCCGCCGTATCGCGTCGTCCATATCCCCCTCAACCGCGGTGAACGAGTCCGTCCGCCCAATGATCAGGAAGTTGGGATCGCTCCGCGCCTCCAGCGCGTAACGCATCTTTTCTAGGAACTCGTCAATCGGAATCACGTGCTCCAGCCCGGCATGATAAGACGCCCGCTTCGGAAACACCTGGTCCTCAATGTGGATGCCGCAGATGCCGGATCGCTCGAAAGTCCGCACCGTGTGCATCGTATGCACCGGGTCGCCATAGCCGGCGCCCGCGTCGCAAAGCACCGGCAGCGGCACCGACTTGACCACTCGTTCGGCAACTTCGACTTGCTCGGTCAACGTCATCAACGGTTCGGTCACCGCCAGGTGCGCGCCGCTCATGTACCCGCCAACGTACACCGTGTCGAACCCCAGGGACTGCACCACCCGCGCCGACATCGGGTCATAGGCCCCCGGCGCCACGATGGTTTCCCCGGCCGCCAACCGGCTCTTCAAGTTAGCTCGCAAAGTCATGTCATTCCTCTCCTGATCCCGTGTCTTGTAATTCGACCAGGCTCCGTTGCCATATCCGTCGTTCCCGCAGTTCACAACGTCCCCGTCATTCCCGCGAAAGCGGGAATCCAGAAAACTCAACCCGCCCTAGTCCGCCGGTATCAGCGGCATCACCTCCCGCGAAAACCGTTCCATCGCCTCCTGTTGCTGCGCCGCGCTTTCGGCCGGGAAACTGAAAATGAAGTGCTGCACCCCCAGGTCCTGGTACTGCCGAAGGTCCGCCGCGATCTGCTCCGGCCTCCCCGACACCATCCGCCGGTCGTCCCCAGGCTCGTCTTGGAACACGCAGTCCGTGCTGAACACCAGGTCCACCGCGTCCTCGGCGCGTCCCGCCCGCGCGCTGACCCGCCGCAGCCGTGCCACCTTCTCCGCCAGTTCCTCCGGCTCCAACCCTGCCGGTGGGCGCAGCCCGATGGGCATCCACCCGTCGCCCAGCGTCGCCGCCCGCCGAATGGCCGGGTTGGTATGCCCGCCGATCCAGATGGGTGGGTGCGGCTTCTGCACTGGCTTGGGCAGGAATCCGGCCCCGCCGATGTCGTAATGCTTGCCATGAAACTCGGGGTTGTCCGACGTCCACAGTTCCTTGAATATCTGGATATATTCGTCGGTCACCTCGCCCCGTTGGGCGTAGGTGTCAAGACCCATGGCCTGGAATTCCTCCTCCATCCAGCCCACGCCGGCGCCCAGGATCAGCCGTCCGCCGCTGAGCACGTCCAGCGTCGCCAGGATTTTCGCCGTAAGCACGGGGTTGCGGTAGGGCAGGATGAGCACGTGGGTGCCCAGTTTGACCCGCGTGGTGCAGCCGGCCAGGAAGTTCAGCGCGGCCAGCGGCTCAAAGTACGTGTTGTCCCGTTGGAACGGCGCTACCCCGTCGGCGGCATAGGGATAAAAGGAAGAGACCTCGTGGGGAATGATGATGTGGTCGCTCACCCAAACGTGGTCAAAAGACAGGTCCTCCGCCCGCTGCGCCAGGCTGCGCAGGTTGTCGGGAGACGCCATCGCGCCGCGGCTGGGCAAAGAGCATCCAAACGTTACCGGCATCGGTTTGCCTCCATCTCATGGTCAAGGTTAGTGTGCCTAACCGGCCCGATGCTATACTACCTTCACCCCACTCGCAACCAAGTTTCTTATTCGAGGAAACCGTGCCGCCCAGAATCCGCCGCGAACCCCCGGCCCGCCGGGACGCCCGCATCCGCAAGCATCTGGCCCAGGCCAAAGATTATTGGCTCAAGGCCCCGGTGGAATTAGCGCAGGGCGATGTTTGTCAGGCCGGCGAAAAAGGCTGGGGCACGGTTGCCCAACTGACCAAAGCGGTAGCTACGCTGCGTGGTTGGGAACACTACGACCACGAGGCCATCAGAGAAGCAATCGCCGCTTTAGCAGGAGAACTCCCCGAACAGGCAGAACCGATTTACCGCGGCATGAGGGCGGCCGAGGCTTTGCACGGCAATTTTTATGAAGTCTATATGACCCCGGACCTGGCCCGTTTCGATTTGTCCGAGGTGCGTCCACTGCTTGAAATTCTCTGGGGGTTGCTGCCCGAGGAACATACTGGCAGAGCATCCTTTGGCGAATGGATTGAAACCAGCGAAGATTGATCTATGAGCACCATCGCCAACGCTCCCTCCTCCAACCGCGTCGTCGTCGCCATGAGCGGCGGCGTCGATTCCTCGGTCGCCGCCCTCCTGCTCCACCGCCAGGGCTACGACGTCGTCGGCGTAACCATGAAACTGTACGACATCGACGAGGCTGACCTGCCCGAATACTACCGCGGCTGCTGCACCATCGACGACGTCGAGGACGCCCGCGCCGTCTGCCGCATCCTCGGAGTGCCCCACTACGTTCTCAACGTCCAGCGCGAGTTCCGATCCTTCGTCATCGACTACTTCCAGCGCGAGTACGAAAGCGGACGTACTCCCCATCCGTGCATCGCGTGCAACGACAAGATCAAGTTCAGTTTCCTCGCCCAGCGCGCCCGGATGCTCAACGCCAGCCACGTCGCCACCGGCCACTACGCCCGCATCGAACCGGACGGCTCCGGCCGGTTCGCCCTCCGGCGCGGCGTTGACGCCGACAAGGACCAGTCCTACGTGCTCTTCGGTATGCGCCAGGATCAGCTGGCCGCCACCCTCATGCCCGTGGGCCACTACCCCAAGCCGCAGATCCGCCGGCTCGCCCAGGACGCCGGCTTCCCCAACGCCGACAAGCCCGACAGCCAGGACATCTGCTTCATCCCCACCGGAGACTACCGCGAGTTCCTCCGCCAGCGCAGTGATGAAAAGCCCGGCGAAATCGTGGACGCTGCCGGCAACTTCCTGGGGCAGCACGACGGCATCCAGTATTTCACCGTCGGCCAGCGCCGCGGCCTCGGCCTGTCCGGCGGCCCGCCCCGGTTCGTAATCCGCCTGGAACCCGACACCCGCCGCGTCGTCGTCGGATCCGAGGAAAACCTCTACCACGACACCCTTTACGCCGCCCCCGTTTCCTGGGTCTCCGGACAGCCGCCCGCCCCGGAAACTGAGGTATCGGTGAAAATCCGTTACAAGTTCGCCGAAGCGCCCGCAACCGTGACCGCCGTTGCCAACGGCGCGCTGGTCCGATTCAACGAGCCGCAGCGAGCCATCACACCCGGCCAGGCCGCCGTCCTCTACCACGGCGACACGGTACTCGGCGGCGGCCCCATCGCCGGCCACGAACCTCAACCGGCAACCCCGACAACCATGCCACAGACGGTCAATGCCTGACCTGATCTTGGCTATTGTCATTGCGAGCGAAGCGTGGCAATCTCGTCGCCCTGATGCCTGACCTGTCCCTCGAATCCGAATTCCATGCCCGGGGCCATCGCCTGGTCGCCGGCGCCGACGAAGCGGGACGCGGCCCCCTGGCCGGCCCGGTCACCGCCGCCGCCGTCATCCTGCCGCCCGATCTCGAACCAACGGCGGACTGGCTGGACGCCATCGACGACAGCAAGCGTCTCTCCCCCCAACGTCGGGAATCCGCGGCGCATATTATCCGCGACAACGCCCTCACCTGGGCCGTCGAGCAAGTCGATTCTGCGGAAATCGACCGTATCGGTATCGGCCCGGCCGTGCTACAAGCCATGTTTGCCGCAGTATCGGCGTTGCGGCCTGGGCCGGACGCCCTGCTATTCGATTGGATTCCACTCAAACAATGTCCGCTGCCTCACCGAATTGTCGTCAAAGGCGACGCCAAATCGTTGTCCATCGCCGCCGCCAGCATCCTCGCCAAAACCGCCCGCGACGAAATAATGATCCAGGCCGACCAACGACATCCCGGGTACGGATTCGCCCGGCACAAAGGCTACGCCACGCCCCAACACCTCCGCTCTCTGGCCGAAATGGGGCCAACGCCCATTCACCGCCGCTCCTTCAGCCCTTTGCGTCAGGCCAGGCTCCTGCAAGATGCCAGCCGGGGATGATGTTCCTCCGGCCCGGGATCCGGCGTCCCAGGATCCGGTGCCCCAGGATATTGGACGTATCGATGTCGGGCGTATTGGTGAACGGATTGCCCGCCACCATCTGCAAGGCAAGGGCTACCGCATCGTGGACGCCAATTATCAATGCCAGTGGGGTGAGGTTGACCTCATCGCCCGGGATGGCCCGGTCTGGGTCTTCGTGGAAGTTCGCGCCCGCCGTAGCGCCGCCTACGGCTCGCCGGAGGAATCGGTCACGCCGGCCAAAGCGCGCCGCTTGACGCTGACCGCGCAGGACTTCCTGCGTCGGCGTGTCGCGGATTCCTCCAACCTGCAGTGGCGCATTGACTTGGTTGCCATCCGCTTGGGCCCGAACCGGCGCGTCTTGAGCGTCAATCACTTGGAAAACATCGTCGAAGAATAGCCTCCCAACGGCAACGGTTGACTGCGCCACTACCTGATACTAGACTAATTCGCGCTTGGAACAAGCCACCCATACCTCACTGTCCCACATCACATCCCTCATGCCCATCGACCTCCATGCCCATCGACCTCCATGCCCATCGACCTCGCCGCACATATCCGTAACGTGCCCGACTTCCCCATTCACGGGGTTCAGTTCAAGGACATCACCTCCTTGCTGCTCCATCCCGACGCCTTCGCCGAGGCCATCGAGCAAATGGTGGAGCAGGCCGGCAAGCGCAGCGTGGATTGCCTGGCCGCTATCGACTCACGCGGCTTCCTGTTCGCCGCCCCCATGGCCGACCGCATGGGCTTGCCCTTGGCTCTGGTCAGGAAAGCCGGCAAACTGCCGGGCGAAACCCTTAGCTACGAATACACCCTGGAATACGGTGCCAATACGCTGGAAATCCACTCCGGCGACATCAAATCCGGCCAGCGCGTTCTCATCATCGACGACCTGCTGGCCACCGGCGGCAGCATTCAGGCTGCGGCCAACCTCATCGAGAAAGCTGGCGGGGTAACCGCCGGCATTGGCGTAGTCATCGAACTTATCGGTCTGAACGGCCGCGAGAACCTGGCCGGCTATGATCTCTTTTCACTCGTAACATTTGAAGTGGACGAATGACCCGCGCCGGCATCCCGGCGTCCACAACTATCAGAAAGCGCAATCAGGAGGAAATCCGTAATGGCAGACAAAGCAACCATCGGCAACGTTGAAGTGACCGCCGTCATCGACATGGTTCCGCCCCCGCGTGAACCGTCCGCAATGTTCCCCGACGTCCCCGCCGACGCCTGGGCCAACTATCAGGACACTCTCGAAGACGGCCAACTCCAACTCTACTACGGCGTGTTCCTGCTCAAGTCCTCGGAACACGTCATCCTGGTGGACACCGGCATGGGCCCCGGCCCCCACCCCGACCGCGGCAACCGCATCGGCAACCTCTACGAGGAACTCCGCCCCCACCTGGAGTCCAACGTCGGCGTCAACAATACCAACGTCGGCCCCAGCGACTCGGTCAACTACATCATCCATACCCACCTGCACGGCGACCATGTCGGTTGGAACCTCCGCTACTCCGGCGGCATGCCCGCCCCCAATTTCCGCCGCGCCCGCTACGTTATGTCCCGCCCAGACTACGACTACTTCACGTCGGACGAAGGACGGCAGATGTATCCGTACATCGACCGCCAGGTCATGCCCCTCCGCCGCCTGCGTCTCCAGCAGATCCTGGAGGAGCCCGAGCACGCCATCAGCGATGAAATCTCCATCGCGCCGGCCCCGGGACACACGCCCGGTCACCAGGTCGTCCTCATCAACTCCAACGGACAGCGCGGCATCGTGATGGGCGACGTTCTGCACACCATCGCCCAGGTCTCCGAACCCGACTGGTGCGCCGGCGTTGACACCGACAAGGCCCAGTCCGCCGCCTCCCGCTCCAAGTGGCTCGATGCCGCCGAGGAAGGCGACTGGACCATCTGCGCCGGACATTTCCCGCCCGGCCAGCAGATCGGCAAAATCGCCCGAGTGGACGGCAAACGAGTCTGGCAACCACTGTAACCCACAGGTAACGCAACGTAGGGGCGGGTTTCAAACCCGCCCTTACACGCAAACGTAGTTACTTACCATGACCCAACTCCGCAACCTGCTCGAACGCATTGATCAGGGCGGCGCTCCCTCGTTGGGTTTCGGCGCGCCTCAGTCCGGCCGGCCTCCCGCCATGGCCCTCATCGCTCGCTGCTCCGGCGACCTTGATGCCGCGGTTGCGGTCGCATCCGGCTCTGCCGACGCCATGGTCATCGCGGCTCCCGGCGGCTCACCCGACGGTCTTCCCCACCTGGGCGATCGCATCTGGGGAGCCGGCGGCGTGCCTCTTACCCCGGCCGCCGTAGCTATATGGCAAGAGGCCGGCGCCGATTTCACGGTATCCCCGCCGGCTGGTGCCCTCGTCGATGCCGTCAACCTCGCCCAACCCGGCATGACTCACGGTATGCGCATCCCCGACGACGTGGACGACGCGGCCTGGCGCACCCTCGCCGCCGCCCCCCTGGACTTTCTGGTGCTCGACAAGTCCGCCTTGACCGGCCCCTGGTCCCTGACCGACTTGGGCCACGCGGCGGACGCCGCCCACCGCACCGAAAAGTACCTGTTCGTGCGCGTCGGCTCCCGGCCCACCGTCAACGAACTGGTGGCGTTGTATCAGGCTGGCGCCATCGCCATCGTCGCCGAGGCCAACCAACTGGGCGCCGACGGCTTGGCCGGCCTCAAAGCCGACCTCATGGCTTTGCCACGCGTCCGGCCCGCCGGCCGTCGCCGCGTCCAACCTGCTCTGGAAAACCCCGCGACGTGATACTGCTTAATCTTGACCAACTCTTGGCGAACCCGTCAGGATTCCTGCTGTTTATCATCCTATCGGTAATCGCGCTTGTTGCTGGTTTCACCGTGCACGAGTTCAGCCACGCCCTTACTGCCCACGGTGAGGGCGATGCAACAGCACGGCGCATGGGTCGGCTCACTCTCAACCCAATAAAGCATGTGGACTGGCTGGGGTTTGCTCTTATCCTGTTCGTAGGGTTCGGCTGGGCCAAGCCGGTTCAGGTTGACCCGTACAACTTGCGTCATGGTCGCTTGGGAATGGCTTGGGTCGCCCTCGCCGGACCGTTATCCAACTTCGTGCTGGCCTTTCTATTTGGCCTGCTACTCCGCTTCGACGCACTGACCGTTGGTCGGCATCTCCCCGTTTATGGCGATGTTACCGGGCTGTTCGGCTTGATTGTGTTTCTGCTGGTATTCTTCAATCTGATGCTGGGAATTTTCAACCTGATTCCCATCCCTCCGTTGGACGGTAGCAAAGTGTTGGGTGGCCTGCTGCCGGATGCTCTGTATTACCCCTATCTGCAATTTGAGAGGTACGGTTGGCTGGTACTGCTGGGGCTGATTGGCGTCAGTCTGGCCCTAAGCTACACTACTGACATTAACCTCTTGGCTATGGTACTGCTGCCCCCGGTGGAGTTTATGCTGGAATTGGCCACCGGCGGCAAGGTGCCTTTCTAGGGTCGGTAGTGCTTCTCTTTGGTGGTTGATCTGGCAAATGCTGTTGCTGATGCAGTAGGGGCAACCCTTGCGGCTGCCCCCAATCCTGAAAATCCTCAAATCCGGCAAATCCAGATTCTGACAAAATTGCCCTACGGCCGCAACGGAATCGGCCGGTTCGTCTGATTCTCCGCAATCTGGTCCGTGTCCCACAGCTTGGCGAAGTTATACGCCCGCGGGCAGTGCCCGTAGGATTCCTCCACGTTGATGATGATGCCCTGCAGGTGCTTGGCATTGTCATCCGTCCAGTACAGCGACAACTCCACCTTCTGCCGCTCCAGCTCCTCTTTGTCCACTATCGTCACCGTCCCGTTTACCCGCACCGTGTCGTTCACGCCGGGGATCATGAATAGCAGCCCGACGTGCGGGTTGTCGTCCATGTTCTGGTAGGATTGGAACAGTCGGTTCCCGGCCACGTCCGGTAGCAGCAGCCTGGTGCCGTCAATCACCTTCACGAAACCCGGCTTCCCGCCCTTGGGCGATGCGTCGCAGTTGCCGTCCGGGTCCGACGACGCCATCACCACGAACGGCGATGCCTGGATGAATTTCTGCACGAACTCCGACATCTCGCCCTTCACCTTCACCCGAGCCCGTTCGCTCATCTCGCCGAATTGGTCATTGAACCGGCTCCGCTCCTGCTCAATGGTGCAGAGGTCGCCAATTGCTGGGGCTGTGGTAGTCATCTCGCATACCCTCCACGCTTTACAGGTTCCACTACGCTGCCGCACAGAATACCCGATTTCCGCCACCCGCGCCACCATCCCAAATCTCACGCGCTCCGGGTTTCACCCAATAAATTCCCAAAATTGGTGACACCTCCTGCCATTATGACCCCCGTTAGCGACCATCCTATCCGCTATACTGTACTAACGTTCGGCAAACGGCCGGCGGGAGAACCAGCGCTGTCCCCCGCCGTCCACGCCCCAAACCCCGCGCGCAGGGCCGGGGCAAATGCTGAAACCTATCCGCCATCGGCGGACACATCTGAATAGGGTTCCAAAGGGTTCGGGTGAAACACGGCCTAATCGTCGCGGGTTGGCCCCCGCGGCAACCAGTCGGATTTCTTGCACCGCTGGCTCGCGCCTGAGGCTGTTTTATTCCGCAGCATGGCCTTGACCAGTACGGCGGGTGTCACCACCGCTCCACGAGGGTCGCATGTCCCCTCTTCCGCTCATCCTGAGCTGCCGTAGGTCCGCCTATGGTGAATCGAAGGATGGTCGGGGGCGGGCAAGTGAGGGCGTAATGCTCTCATCGACCAATACGGTCAGCACGTGGAATTCTAGGACGTAATATCGCAAAAATGCTCTCGGGCCGTAGCGCCGACCACCTGGACCCCCGGAACCCTGAAAAATCAATCCTCGGAAAAACCAAACCCTGCGCCGACCGACGGAGAGGAGCAAGCCAGGCAAATAGCACAAGGGTAGGGGCGAATAACTATTCGCCCCCTCTGGAAATTCTCTCAGTCGTACAGGTGGCACGCCGTGGCGTGGCCGGGCTGGTGCTCCCGCATCACCGGCAGGTCCGTCGAGCACCGCTCCATGACGAACGGGCAGCGCGGGTGAAATGCGCAGCCTCCTGGCGGGTTCAACGGAGACGGGACCTCGCCAGTAAGCACGATTTCTTCGCGCTGTTGCCGGGGATGGGCCGGCAGCGACGCCGAAATCAGCGCTTTCGTGTAAGGATGCTGCGGGTCCGTGAACAGCTCGATGGGCGGCGCTTCCTCCACTATCTTGCCCAGGTACATCACGCCTACCGTGTGGCTCATGTACCGTACCGTCGCCAGGTTGTGCGCGATCAGCAGATAACTGAGTTCGTAGCTGGACTGCAACTCCTTCAGCAGGTTCAGAATCTGCGCGCGAATCGACACGTCCAGCGCGGATACCGGCTCGTCCAGCACGATCAGTTTCGGCCGCGTGGACAGGGCTCTGGCGATGGCAATCCGTTGCCGCTGTCCCCCGCTGAACTCGTGGGGATACCGTTCGGCGTGGAACGGGTGCAACCCCACCACCTGCAGGAGCTCTTGCACCTGAGAGCGGACGGCGGAGCGGCTCAGCCGCTGGTGCGTGATCAGCGGCTCCGAAATTATCTGGTCAACCCGCATCCGCGGATTCAGCGAACTCCAGGGGTCCTGGAACACCGCCTGCACCGATGCCCGGAAGTTACGCCGTTCGGCTCCCGAAAACTGCGCCATCGGCCGGCTGTCGAAGTAGATGCTGCCGTCCGTCGGCTCGTCCGCCATCAGCAGCATCCGGCTGGTGGTGGTCTTGCCGCACCCCGACTCCCCCACTAGGCTGTAGGTCTGCCCCGGCATGATGTTGATGGAAATCCCATCCACCGCCTTTACCGTACCGGTGCGCCGCCTCAGCAGGTTTCCACGGTAAACCGGGAAATGGCGTCGGATTCCCTCCAGGCGTACCAGCGCCCCGTCGCCGTTGACGCCCTCGGCTGCGGTTGGTGAAGCGACTGCGGCCATGTTACTCCGACCTCCAGCAGCGGGAAGTGTGTCTTGGCGCTACGGTGAACTCGTCGGGATATTCCTGGCACCGTTCCCAGGCGTGCGGACACCTCGGCGCGAACGAGCACCCGGCCGGCAGCGCGTCCAGTGACGGCGGCTGCCCCTCAATCGACGGCAGCGTATCCACGTCGGTGTCCAGGTCCGGTACCGACTGCAACAGCGCCTCCGTGTACGGGTGCGCCGGGTGGTCGAACATGTCTTCCACGTCGGACTGCTCCACGATCCGCCCGGCATACATCACCGCCACCCGGTCGCACATCCGCGCCACAATCCCGAAGTCGTGGGTGATGAAGATGATCGCGGCCCCGGTCTGTTCCTGGATGTCTTTCAGCAGCCTGAGATACTGCAACTGGATCGTCGCGTCCAGCGAGGTCGTCGGCTCGTCCGCGATCAGCAGGTTGGGCGCTCGGGCAATCGAAATCGCGCCCACCACCCGTTGCCTCATGCCGCCGCTCATCTGGTGCGGAAAGTTCGTCAGCCGGTCTTCGGGCGCGGGAATCCTCACGTTAGCTAGCAACTCGGCGGCCCGACGCCTCAGTGATCGCTTCGGTTCCTCGTATTCCAGCTTCAGCGTTTCCACCAACTGGTCGCCCACCGTAAAGACCGGGTTCAGCGAGGTCAGCGGGTCCTGCATCACCATGCAGATGCCCGACCCGCGAATCTCCCGCATCTCGCCCCGGCTTTTTTCCAGCAGGTTTTCGCCCAGGTAGTCGATCGTCCCGCCGACTATCCTGCCGGGATGGGGCACCATTCCCAGGATCGACCAGGCCGTCATGCTCTTGCCGGAACCCGACTCTCCGACGATGCCCAGCGTCTCGCCCCGCCCCAGCTCAAAACTGATCCCGTCCACGGCCTTGACTACGCCGGTACGGGTGAAAAAGTGGGTTTGCAGGTCTTCAACCCGCAGAATTACGTCGTTAGTCATTTAGCCCCTGATGCGCGGCGTCATCGTGGGTGCCAACGCGACGCCCTCCCGGAGGCCGTGCAGCCTTGCGGGAATCCCGGCTACCGCGCCCTTCGCAACTTGGGGTCCAGGTAATCGCGAAGCCAGTCCCCGAAGAAGTTGAACGCCAGCACAACCACCGTGATCGCTACTCCGGGGAACAAGGACAGCCACCAGACATCCAGGATAACTTCTTGTCCTTCGGCCACCATTATACCCCAAGCCGGCGCGCCCGGAGATAACCCCAGCCCCAGAAAGCTCAACGCTGCCTCCAGCAGAATTATCTGGCCCACCATCAGACTGGTAATCACCATCAGCGTGTTCGCCACGTTCGGGAAAATATGCCGCCACAGGATTATCGGCGCCTTTACCCCGGTGATTCTCGCCAGCGTAACAAAGTCGTAGCCTTTCACCGTCAGCACGTCGCCCCGAATCATCCGGGCAAACCTCGCCCACACCGTCAGCAGCACCGCCAGGATGATGGCCGGCGGCCCCGGGTTCATGATTACCACCACCACCAGCGCCAGCAGGATGGTCGGAAATCCCAGCGCGGCGTCCGTTATCCGCATCAACACCGCATCTGCCCAGCTGCCCCAGTACCCCGACACCAGCCCGATAACCGTCCCGATTACGGCTCCCAGCGCTAGGGCCGTCACACTGATCTGCACCGTCGTGCGGGCTCCGTAGATCAGCCTGCTCAGCATGTCCCGCCCCAGCACGTCGGTCCCCAGCAGGTGCTCCCTCGATTCAAACGGGGCCAGCTTGCTGTTGATGACGTTCAGGCTGGTCGGGTCGTGCGGCGCCAGCCAGTGCGCGAAAGCCGCGCACGCCAGCAGAACCAGCAGCACCGCGATCGGTATCCACGGTAGCCTTTTCTCCGCCAGCCGACCACGCCAGCTCAGCTGTGGTTGGGCGTTCTCCAGCACCAGATCGGAGGTTGCCATGCCGTGCGCTCCCGTTTCCCTCAGTGCCGTATCCGGGGATCGGCGTACACGTAGAGGATGTCAACTATCAGCGCAGTCAGGATGTAGAAGAACGCCGATGCCATTACCGCCGCCTGCACCACCGGGAAATTGCGCTGCAACACTCCGTCCAGCATCAGGCGGCCCAATCCGGGCCAGGCGAATACCTGCTCCACCACGATCGCCCCGTTCAGCAGGCCGGCCAGGCTGATCCCGCTGAACGTGAGGATGGGAATTAGTGCGTTGCGCAACGCGTGTTTCCATACCACCATCCCATCTTTCAAGCCCTTGATTCGCGCGAACCGCACGTAGTCGCTGTCCAATACCTCCAGCATGCTGGAGCGGCCCAGCCGCATGATTCCCGCCATGATCGACCACGCCAGCACAAAGGACGGCAGGATGAAGTTCTCCGGCCCCTCGCGCCCGTAGGTTGGCAACAGCTTGAGGATGGCCCCGAACAGCAGGATCAGCATGATGGCCACCCAGAATTGGGGCGCCGCCATGCCCAGCACGGCGAATAACTTGCCTCCCTTGTCGAAAATCGAGTCGCGTTTCACCGCCGACAGGATTCCCAACGGTACGCCGATTACCACCGCCAGCGCCATACCTGCCAGCGCCAACTGAAGCGTCGCGGGCAGCCGCTCAAGTAGCAGGTCTCTGGTCGGCCTCCGGTCGCGAATCGACAAGCCGAAGTCGCCCTTGACCGCCCCTCTCAGGAATATGATGTACTGCTCGGGTAGGGATTTATCCAGGCCCAACTGCTTGCGAACTCGCTCATAGTCGGCCTTGCTCGACGCCTCCGGCGGCAGCAAGACCAGCGCGGGGTCTCCCGTCAGGCGGGTCGCCAGGAACACCAGCAGGCTGATGACCAACAGGGTGAAGATGCCCTGCAGGACGCGTATTCCGATGAATTGCCACATTCCCTATGTTCCCAGCCGTCAATCCCGCATTTCCTCGCCGGCGCTCCCGCGAAAGGTAAGTCTGCGCCTTTCGCGGGAGTCCGGCGCGCCTAGTTAAGCTTCATCGTCCAGATGGCGGTTTGATACGCCACCACGGGCCACGGCTCCCACTCGGCGATGCGGGGGCCCACACCCCACGGCAGGTTCACGTAACCAGTGCCGAATTCGTAGCGTTCTTCACGGAGAAGTTTGTAGGCTTGGTTGAATGCTTCCTGTCGGAGTGCGGGATCGACCACCGTCAACGCGTCCTTGGCGATGGCGATCAAGTCGTCTCGTCGGCCGCCCAGGTGCGCACCACCTTCCGGGTTTCCGTATATGGCGTTGGTAATGCTTCCGCCATCCCATCGGGTCTCGTTGGCCCGTACGATCACTTTGCCGTCCAATTGACGGTCGAACCAGCGTTCACGCACCGTCGCCGCTTCACCGACGATCACTTCAACGTCAATGCCCAGGTTCTTTTCCCACATATCAGCGATCAATTGCGCTTGTTCAGGAAGGAACGGCACATCACCAGCCTTCCAGGTGTGGATTTCCAGGGTGCCAAATCCCTCGCCATCAGGGTAACCCGCGTCAGCCAATAGCTGTTGCGCCTTTTCAACATCCAGCGGTACCGGATCCAGGTCTTCGCTGTACCCCAACGCGTTGGGGGTTGCCCAGTTCCAGCCCTTTGCCACGGCGGCTTCGGGTCCGTAGAGGGAGTTGATGATCAAGTCTTTGTCGATGGCATAGTCGAGAGCCTGCCGGACTCCCTTCTTGTGGCAGGGGAACTGCTCTTCCCAGCAGCCGGGCAGCAGGATCCAAATGTAGGATGATTCCTGCGACCAGATCATGCGGCCGCCGCCGTCCTCGACCTGGTCTTTGACCGCGAGGTTGGCTTCGATCACGTCTGCATCACCGGCCCGAAGCGCCGCCACGCGGGTTGCGACTTCCGGAACCAGGCGCATATCCAGCGTCTGGAAGGACGGTCCGCGCTCGGGGTCGAAGTAGTCCTCGTAGCGTTCCAGCAGGATCTGCTCGCTGATGACATGTTTGTCCAGCCGGAACGGACCGGCGCCGATGGGCGCTTCGTTGTAACCGGTCTGTCCCAGGCTTTCAAAGTAGGTCTTGGGCAGCAGAACGCCCGCGATCCCGAAGCTGAGATCGGAGATGAAGAACGGGAAAAACGCCTTTGGAGAGGTGTGCGTCACCCGCAAAGTGTTGGGCCCGGTGGCTTCGATGCTTGCCGTTTCCGCGGCTTCAGCCTGGACGCTGGGACTGATTGATTCGGTCACCGCCTCCGGACCGAACGTGAATTCCATCGTGAACATCGCGTCGTCAATGGTCAACGCGTCGCCGTTGTGGAAAGTGATGCCGTCCCTCAAAGTCAGGTCCCATGACAGCCCATCATCCGAAACGCTCCAGTCGGTCAGCACCCCTGGCACCATCTCCAGGTTTTCATTGCCGTTGATCCAGAATGCGTGCATCTGGCGACCGTAGGTTGCGGTTTCTCCGACACCATCGCGGGGAGTGAACAGCTCGGTGGCCCACACCGCGTTCATCAACGTGACCTTGCCGCCCGTTTCCTCGGTCATGGCCGCGGCCGGCGCTTCGGTAGGCTGCGCGGGAGCGGCGGGGACGGCAGTGGCCGCGGGAGCCGCAGTCGGTTGTTCGGCGGCGGCTGGAGCGGACTCCTCCGCGGGGCTGCCGCACGCCCCGGCTGCCAACAGCAGGAGGATGGCCATCGGTACCAGTAGTAACTTCACGCCCAATTTGCGGTGCAACATTCGGGGTTCCTCCTTGCCAGCGGCTATTGCAGGAGTTTTCGTAATCGGATCCCTACTGTGTGGCGGGACATTAGCACATCGTACTATCGTCGTCAACAATCGTACTCATACGACGGTGTCACGCGTTTCCGTGTCCACAAAATAGCGCGGGGGCGACGATTCACGTCACCCCCACCGAAAATTGGAAATAGCCCGAGTCACCCTGCGCGTCGGAGGCGCGGGTCCAGATAGTCGCGCAGCCAGTCGCCAAAGAAGTTGAACGCCATCACGACTACTGTAATCAGGATGCCGGGGAAGAGGGCGATCCACCAGGCCTGGGTGAGGAACTCGCGTCCCTCGGCCACCAGGATGCCCCACGCCGGGTCTCCCGGTCGGAGGCCCAGACCGAGGAAGCTCAGCGACGCCTCCAGCAGAATTACCTGGCCGACGCTGACGCTGGTGAGCACCATCAGAGTATTGATGACGTTGGGGAACAGGTGCCGCCAGACAATCATCCCGGACGAAACTCCGTAGATTTGGGCCAGCACTACGAAATCGCGGTCGCGGATGGCCAGCACTTCACCGCGAATCATGCGGGCGAACCGGGCCCATTGCGTGGCGGCAATGGCAATCATTACGTTCCACACGCCAGTGCCCAGGTAAGTAACGATGAGCAGGGCAACCAGGATGGATGGAAAGCCCAGCACGGCGTCGGTGATACGCATGAGCACCGAATCGACCCACCTACCCGAATAACCGGATACGAGCCCCACGACAGTTCCGGCCAGGATAGCCACCACCATGGAGGGCGCGGTTACCTGGAGCATGGTGCGAGCGCCGTAGATGAGCCGGCTCAGCATATCCTTGCCCAACCGGTCGGTGCCGAGGATGTGTTCGGCACTCTGGAAGGGAGGCTGCAGCTTGTTAAAGACATCCTTTTCCCCAGGATCATGGGGCGAAACCAGGTTGGCGAAGATAGCGCAAAAGAGGATAATGGCCAGGATCGCCAGGGGAATCCAGGGAAGCCTCGCCTCCTGGATTTTTCGGCGCAGACTGGCCGGAGTCCGGTCGTCAGCGACCAGAATGGCGTTGTCGGATGCCATTCCGTCCTCCTCTTTAGTTGGGCCTTACGCGAGGGTCCGCGTAGCCGTACATGATGTCAACGATGAGCGCGGTGAGGATATAGGCCGCGCCGGATACCATGATCGCCCCTTCCACCTGGGGGAAGTTGTTGGACAGCACACCTTCCAGGAGCATCAGGCCGACCCCGGGCCAGGCGAACACCACTTCAACCACCACCGAGCCGTTGAGCAGGCCGGCGAGGCTGATGCCGCCGAAAGTGATGACCGGGATCAGGGCGTTCCGAGCTGCGTGCTTCCAGATGACCACCCGGTCGCTCATGCCTTTTACCTGGGCGAACTTCACGTAATCGCTGTCCAGGACTTCCAGCATGGCGGAGCGGGCCAGGCGCATTATGGCGGCGATGATCGCCAGGGCCAGAACGAAGGCAGGGAGAATCAGATGTCGGATCATATCGGGAATCTGCGACCACTCCGGCAGCCAACCCTGGGTGTCCCCCCGGCCATAGGCCGGCAGCAAATCGAGGTAGCCGGCGAGAACGATAATGAGCATGATGGCGACCCAGAACTGAGGGGCGGCCATGCCGAAAATGGCGAAGGTCTTGCAGACCCTATCCAGAATGGTGTCTCGCTTGACGGCCGATATGATGCCCAATGGAACGCCGATGACGATGGCGAGCACCATGCCGGACAGGGCCAGGTGGACCGTTGCTGGGATGCGTTCCAGGAGAATCTCCCGCACCGGTCGGCGGGCGGTGAAAGAGTTGCCGAAATCGAGCTGCACAGCCTTGTAGAGAAAGTTGGCGTACTGGATGATAAAGGGCTTGTCCAGGCCGTAAGCCTTCTTCTGGGCTTCGTACACCGCCTCGTCGTGGTCGTTGGAGATGGGGAGCAGGAAGCGCGCCGGGTCGCCAGTCAGGTGGACGCTGCCAAAAACTACGAAGCTCAGCGCCACCAGGGTGACGAAGCCTTCCAGCAAGCGACGGGCGATGTAAACGGTCATATGAGGAAACCCGCTAGAGGGAAACTAACTGACAGTCAGTATAGCGTTAAATCAACGGAAAGCGGTGTAACGGTAGGGGCGGGTGCTAAACCCGCCCCTGAATTTGCGGTCGCTACCTGGGGAAGCCGGGCTTACTTGAGCCGCAGCGTCCAGATGGCGGTAACGTAGGGCACCAGGCTCCACGGCTCGTAGGAGGCCACGTCGGAGCCGAGGCCCCAGGGGACGTTGGTGTTGAAGCCGTCACCCCAGTAGGTCTGGTCCTGCAGATAGTCGTACATTTCGTTGTACGAGGCGGCCCTGGTGGCGGGATTGAGGTCGGAGAGGCCCTGCTCCACTATCGGGGTGGTGGTGCTGGACCAGGGTTCGTTCTCGTAGTTGTCCACGGCGCGCCAAGCGATGGCCGGGTTCAGGTAACCGCCCTGGGTGATGGAGGTGCCGTCGAAGCGGGCTTCGTTGGTGCGCACCAGGACGTCGCCCGGGAACTCGCGGTTGTTCCACTGCTGGCGGGTCGCAGCGGCGTCGCCGACTACTACTTCCACTTCCCAGCCCAGTTCACCCCAGAAGTCCTGGTACAGTTGGGCCAGGTCGGGCAGCAGAGGCAAGTCGCCGGCTTCCCAAGTGTACACCTTGAAGGAAATCTGCTCGCCGTTGGCATCGGTACCGTCGCTGCCGTCCGCGCCGCCGTAGCCGATGGACATCAGCAGCTCTTTCGCCTTTGCCACGTCATAAGGACGCGGGCGGAGGTTCTCGCCCCAGCCCAGGGAGTTGGGGGTGACGTGAGACCAACTGTCCATGTTCACCGATTCCGGAGTGTAGAGACCGTTGGCGATGGCATCCTTGTTGATGGCGTACTCAGCGGCCTGGCGGGCTTCAACCGGGAAGCACCAGAGGGACTCGTCCCAGCAGTCAACGTACACGACCCAGTTGTAGGAGGATTCCTTCTGCCAGGCAATGCCGGCGCCGTCGATACCCTCGATGTCGCCGATCATGTTGATGTTTGCTTCAATGAGCTGGGCGTCGCCGCTGCGGAGGGCAGCCAAGCGAGCCGCCGGCTCGGGGACGAGTTCCATGGTCAGCGTGTCGAAAGTTACGCTGCGGTCTTCGGAGTAGCCGTTGGCCGGGGTCCAGAAGAAGTCATCGAACTTCTCGAAAGAATAGCGCTGCTCGTGGATGGTTTCGTCCATATTGACCATCATGGAGCCGATACCGATGGGGTCGTCCTCATAGCCCTCGAAGCCGTTTGCGCCGGTGCGTGCGCGCATGGCCGCTTCGGGGACGATCATGGCGTCTGCGCCCTGGGCGTTCTCGGACCAGTTGAAGGCGAAGTCCAGGCGGACGGTGTTGAACACGACCTGAACCTGGTCGTCGGCAGGTCCTTTGAGAACCTGGTCAACCCGCTCGGCAAAGGCAACGTCGCGCGGCTCGTAGTAGGTGGCTGCCAGGAGACTGGCGGCCTCTTCACCCATCCGGCTGTCCAAGTTGAAGAAGACGTCATCGCGGGTGATGACGCTGCCGTCGTGGGCCGTGATCGTGCCGTCGTTGACGGTGAAGGTCCAGGTGAGCCCATCATCGCTGACGGACCAGTCTTTGGCGACTGCCGGGGTCAGCTCACTGCCGCCGCCGCCGCCTACCATGGCTACTTGGAAGATGCGCTGGAACTTAAGGTCTTCACCTTCGGTGAGGAAGGGGTCGAACTTGCCGTTGCCGATGTTGGTGACGAGCAGGTTCACATGGCCGCCGCTGGATTCGGCCATCATGGCCTCGGTGGCCGCGGGCATGGCGGTAGGCGCAGCGGCCGAACCGCTGTCGCCGGAACTGGCCGGGGCAGGCTCGTCGGATGCGCCACCGCAGGCAACTGCGGCGATCAGACCGGTGGCGAGGCCCAGGGCCAACAGCAACCGAGCGTTCAGGAACCGATGCAATCTCATATAGGGGCACTCCTCTCTTGTTTTGAGCCGGCACAATTTACACCGTGAAACACTCCGGACTCGTTAACGGATGGCGAATGATTAAACCGTTGTTATCGGCAATTTGTCAAGCGCGTATTACGAAAACGGGTTCTCATGCGACGGTTTACAATAATGCTTGTATCGTAGCGCGCCTGGTCAAATTTTGGCGCCGTTAATCGCGCGCCGCAGGGTTCGGCGCAAGGGAAAGTGTAATATAATGCCTGCCATGTTCACTCCAACCCGGATTTTTTACCTGCTGGGAGCGGCGGTCTGCGGATGCGCCGCCGGAGGGTACGTGGCCTGGGCAATCGCGTCGAGATTTGCCCGAATCGCGGAATTGAACGATCGGGCGATCGTCGAGCCACACGTTCTCATCGTGCTGTGTATCGCCGGCGGATTGCTGGCGTTCCCGCTGGGAGCAGCGGCGGGCTTGCTGGCAGTTACGTTGCTCATCAGGTTGGTCGAATACGTGCGGCGAGCCGGCAGCGGGGTGAAGTCGGAACGCAGTTCGTGGGTGACGCGGCGGCCGACTACAGACGACCGTCCCGGCGACTAGGCGCGATCCGACGGTATAATCGCCGGCGAACAAGATCGGATTCCGGCGTCCGTCTCCGGTGGACCCGCCAGGGGCGGGCGACTTCGCCGGAATTACGCTCATAGCTGTGAGGAGTTAACTCATGCCACAATTCGTTCGCGTTTACACGGGAGAGGACGGGCAGTCGCGCCTGGAGCACTACGACCCGCCGTTTGAGGACTTTCTGGACACGGAGGGAGCCTACGGGCGGGGGACACCGCTGGAATCTACCACGGGGATGACGATTCGGATTTCGCCGCCGGATTATTTTCTGGATTTCCACTGCGCGCCGCGGCGTCAATATACGGTGACGCTGGCCGGGCAGGCCGAGATCGGTTTGGGGGACGGGACTACACACCGGGTGGGACCCGGGGACGTGCTGCTGGCGGAGGATTTGACGGGACATGGCCACACCACCCGGGTGGTGGGCGGTGAGGAAAGGGTGTACCTGGTGATTCCGTTGGCGGACTAGGATTGTTGGCATTTTTGGACTTTCTGGATTCCCGCGAAAGCGGGAATGACGAGAAAAGTCAACATGCCGCCGGCGAGATTGCGACAATAACCCTGTGAGTCAGATTCGGTCTGACGACGAGATTGTTCCCGCCCCGGCGTCTCACGGCCGGGGCGGATTGTTCTATGGCTGGTGGGTGCTGGCCGCGGCGGCGGCGCTGGGGTTCTGTGCGTTCGGCGTAGTAATACCGGGGTACCTGGCGTTTTCGGTGCCGGTGCGCGCGGAGCTGGGGTTGAGTTCCGGTCAATCGGCGTTCATAGTGGGGGCGGCCTGGGGCGTGGGGGATATCACCTCACTGGCGGCCGGATGGCTGGCCGACCGGTACGGAGCCCGCCGACTGGTGCTGGTCGGGGGCATCCTGTGCGCCGTCGGATTTGCATCGCTGGGACTGGCCAACTCCTTCTGGGCCATCGTGCTGGCATACTCAGTAACGGCGTCGGTTGGCCGGGGACTGGGCATTTTCCCGACGCTGATGACGGTGGTGAACCAGTGGTTCGACGAACGCAAGGCGTTGGCGCTGGCGACCATCAACACCGCGGTGACCGCCGGCGCAGCGGCGATCCTGCCGGCTCTGAGCCTTACCGGCGAGCTCATCGGGTGGCGCCTGGCGGCGTTTGCAGCCGGCGGGCTGGTGTTTGCCATCACGCTGCCGGCAGCGGCGGTGATACGGAGCCGGCCGGAGGACTTGGGACTCCTGCCTTACGGTTCGGAGAGCGGCGGCTCACGACCGCGGGCCGGCGCAACCGGGCGACCTCAGGCTGGGACAACGCAGGGGAGAAACTACTCGGTGAAAGAGGCGCTGGGTACGTTGTCATTTTGCGCGTTGGCGATCGGGGCAATCCTGCGGACGGTACCCTCGGACGTGCTGGTGATAAACCAGATACCACTGTTGATATGGAAGGGCGTCGCGGAGGAACGTACCGCCACGTACCTTTCGATCACCTATTTCGCCACCATCCCGGCGCGGTTCGGGATGGGTTTGGCCGCGACGTGGGTCTCGCCGCGCTGGATGTTGAGCGGCGCGATGGCGGTGGTGGCCGCATGTACCGTCGCGGCCTTGCTGCTGCGTGGCGACGCGGTGGCGTGGTTCCTGATTTTGTCGTCGGCGACGGGCCAGGGGGTGAGCTCGCTGGCGTGGATCACGGTGGGGGAGTATTTCGGGCGGCGCAGTTTCGGAACGCTGGTGGGGGTGATGACGGTATTCTACGGCGTGAGCGGGCTGATTGTTCCGGCGCTGGCGGGATCGGTGTTTGACCGGACAGGGAGTTTCGTGCCGGTGCTGGTGGGCGTCGGAATACTGCAAGCGGTTTCCGCGGTCGCATTTCTCCTGGCGCGCCGGACGGTGGAGCACGGCGACGATAATGGCGGGTAACATGATGGTCCCCACATGACCGAGGAACCGACGCGCGAACGACCGGAGGGTCGGCGCGGCATTTACTATGGCTGGTGGGTGCTGGCGGCGGCCGGCGGCCTGGGGTTCCTGGGGTTTGGCGCGCTGATACCGGGGTTCCTGGTATTCGCCACTCCAATCAAGGGTGAGCTGGGGATCAGCTCGGCGCAGTTCGCGTTTGTGGTGGGGGCGGCCTGGGCCGTGGGCAACGTGGCGTCGCTGGGGGCCGGTTGGCTGGCGGACCGGTACGGCGGGCGGATGCTGGTATTGGCCGGCGGGTTGCTGTGCTGCCTGGGATTCGCGGCAGTAGCCGGGGTCGGCTCCTACTGGCAACTGGCGCTGCTGTATTCGGGAGTGGCCGCGCTGGGACGGGGGATCGGCGTAGCGCCCAACCTGATGACGGTGGTGAACCAGTGGTTCGTGCGGCGGAAGGCGTTGACGATGACGCTGCTGAACACGGCGTTCGCCGGCGGCGCGGCGGTCATGGTGCCGCTGCTGGCGTATTGCGAGGGCCAGTTCGGGTGGCGCACGGTGATCCTGTGGACGGGCGGGTTCGTGGCAGTGCTGACGGTGCTGGCGACGGTGGTGATACGGAGCCGCCCAGAGGATGTCGGGCTGCTGCCGGACGGCGAACGGCCGGCGACAGGGAGCGTGGGGCGAGGCCGGGGCCAGCGGATTGAACCCGTCTATTCCGAATCGGATTTCACCCTGCGGCAGGCGGTGGCGACGCCGGCGTTCTGGCTGATGACGGGGGCGGTGACGCTGCGAATCGCGGCGGCGGACGCGCTGGTAATCAACCAAATTCCGATGCTGGTGTGGAAGGGGATCCCGGAAGAACAGGCGGCGTACTTTCTGTCGGCGACGTTCCTGGCGATTATTCCGCTGAGGTTCGGGATGGGGTTGGCCGCCATGGTGGCGCCGTCGCGGTGGCTGCTGTTCGGAGGGATGACGGTAGGCGCGGGGGCAGCGGTACTGTTTCTGGCGCTGTCGGGGTACCCGGCGGCGGCGATGTTCGTGCTGTCGATAGCGGCGACGGAGGGGATCGCCACGCTGGGCTGGCTGGCGGTGGGCGAGTATTTCGGGAGGCGCAGTTTCGGGTCGCTGGTGGGGATTATGACCGTGAGCTTCGGGGCCGGGTCGCTGGTTGCGCCGGTGGCAGCCGGTTGGGTTTTTGACCGGACGGGGGAGTATGGGATTGCGCTGATGGCGGCGGCGGTGATGCAGTTGGGGTCGGGAGTTTGCTATTTGATGGCGCGGCGGCCAGCGGTCAGTCGAGGGTGAAGCCTTCGTAGTTGTTGGCGGCTACTGCGGCGCGCTTGGCGCGCATGACGGGGGCGGTGTCGGGGGCGGTGAGGAGGACGCGGGCCTTGCCGGGGATGTTGGCGCCGACGAACCAGGAATCGGCCTGGGTACGGAGGATGTTTTCGCCGTCTTCCCGCATGTGCCGCACCCAGGCTTCCTCGGCTTCCGGGGTTGCCATGATGCGCCGGTTGCCGCTGTCGCGGACGTGGGCGATGGCGTCGGTGACCCACTCGACCAGCGGCTCGGCGGAGCGGGGGAAGTTGCCCACGGAGGCGGCGTTGATGGTGAAAAGGTTGGGGAAGTTGTGGCTGGACATGCCCATGTAGGTGCGGGGGCCGTTGGCGAACTTTTCCTTGAGGACCTGGCCGCCGATACCCTGGATGTGAATGAGGTTGAGGGGGCCGGTGACGGCGTCGTAGCCGGTGGCGAAGATGAGGACGTCGAAGTCGAATTCCTCACCGCCGGTGAGCTGGAGGCCGCGAGGGGTGATGCGAGCAATAGGGTCCTGGCGCACATCGACGAGGCGGACGTTGTCCTGGTTATAGACTTCGTAATAACCGCTCTCGCAGGGGAGGCGCTTGGAGCCGAACATGTGGTTCTTGGGGACGAGCATTTCGGCGACTTCGGGGTCGTGGACGCGCTCGCGGATCTTGTTGCGGACGAACTCGGCGTAGTCCTCGTTGGCCTGGCCGGGCATCATGATGTCGTAGAAGTTGGAGAGCCACTTCTTGAAGCCGGGCTCGGCCCAGAGGCGCTCGTACTGTTCGAGTTTTTCCTGCTCCGAAACGGAGAGGGCAGAACGGGTATCGAACATGTGCATGAAGGAGCCGGCAGTCGCCATGCACTGGTCGAAGATCTCGGGGTAATGGGACTTGATGTACGCCTGGGTCTCGTCGTCGATGACCGAGTTGCGGAGGGGCACGCAGAAGTTGGGGGTGCGCTGGAACACGGTGAGGTGGCCGACGTCCCTGGCGATCTCTGGGATGAGCTGGACGGCGGTGGCACCGGTGCCGATGATGCCGACCTTCTTGCCGACCATGTCGATGCCTTCCTTGGGCCAGCGGTTGGTGTGGGTCCAGACGCCTTCGTAGCTTTCCAGGCCCTCGAAGTCTGGGACGTAGCGGGCGGAGAGGATGCCGATGGCGGTGATTACGAACTGGGCGCGGGCCTGGTAGCCGTCGTCAGTGGTGGCGGTCCAGCGGTTGGCGGCCTCGTCGTACACGAGAGAGGCGACGCGGGAGTTGAAGCGGATGAACGGGCGGAGGTCGAACTTGTCGGCGACGTAGTTGAGGTAGCGCTCGTTTTCGGGCTGTGCGGAGTAGTGTTCCTTCCATTCCCATTCCTGGAGGAGTTCCTCGGAGAATGAGTAGCCGTAGGTGTAGCTTTCGGAGTCGAAACGGGCGCCGGGGTAGCGATTCCAGTACCAGGTGCCGCCGACGCCGTCGCCCTCCTCAAAGGAGCAGACGGAGAAGCCGAGGTTGCGGAGGCGGTAAAGGGAATAGAGTCCGGTGACGCCGGCGCCGAGGACGATGACCTCGAACTCGTCAATCCCGGCTCCGGATTGAATGGCTGCGTCTGTAGATTCATGCGCGGAAATAACCATGCAATGCTCCTTTGGCCCCCTGGCGTGTTCGGGCGGCGACGAAAACGATGGCCGGATTATACACGACCAAAGTGTTTCGTCGCCGGCGTTGGTGGATATACGATGATCCGCCGATGTGGCTAGTACCGGTCGCGGAGGATGAGAGGGTTGGGCAGGCGGGTGCGGAAGGTTTTTTCGAGGGCGTATCGCCAGGGTGGAGACAGGGTGATGCGGTTGGGGTCTCGCGTCTTGTCCCAGAGGTCGGCGTGGCACGGGCAGCGCCGGGGCTGGTCGCCGCGCGGGTAGAAGCCGTGAGGGTCCGGGTCGGTGTCCATGCCGACGCCGGCCAGGCGGAACTTCTGCCGGATCTCGGAGAAGTTAGGCAGGGCGAGAATCTGCTGGACGGAGGTTAATTGGGGCAGGTCCGGTAAATCGGGTTTGCGTTGCCAAAGCTTGTGGTAATGCACGGGTGGGGGATTGCCGGCAATTACCGCGTTGACGTCTTTGACGAGGGAGGCCACCCGGCGACGCATACGGCGGAGTTGGGTTTGGCATGGATTTACAGGATGCGCAGGATGATGGGATTTTGATTTGGGATTGGATGGCGATTCCAGAATACCCCTCTCCCCATCCCTCTCCCGCAAGGGGAGAGGGGGATCTGTCGATAGGGTGTGAACCTGCCGCAGCGTTGTGAGGTGCGAATAGCTGAGGTTGGCAGAGGCGATGTTGGCGCGCAGCGCGATCCCCAATTGGCGCCGGGATTTGTGCGGCCAGCCCTGGTGGACCGCAAGAGCCGTGATTACGTGGGTTGCGGCGCGGCGCAGCGACCCGAAGGCCGAGGCATGGTCGCGGTGGGCGATGGCCTGGTCGGCACGGTAGAGGAACCGGTGGGCCTGGGCCTGATGGTGAGAAATGGTCCCCATGCTGGAATGTTGCTCCTGGATTGGGGCTTGGCGCCTGGCGATTCATTCCTGGTTTTCCTTGGATATCCGGTTGTTGTTGCCTGGGTTTGGTTTAGGGTTGGGGTCTTGGGAGGTTCAGGTTGTCGGCGCTACGGCCAGAGAGCGTTTGGCTTGCGATATTACGTCCTAGAATTCCGCGTGCTGACCGCCTTGCCCGTCCCCGCCTGGATTCCCGCCCCGTATCAAGTACGGGGTGACGTTCTTTCGCGGGAATGACGGTGTTGGGGTTACGACCCTCGCGGAGCGGTGGTGACACCCGCCGTACTGGTCAAGGCCATGCTGCTGAATAAGGCAACCTAGGGCTCGAGCCAGCGATGCAATGAATCCGACGATGTTGACCGTTGTTTTACCTGAACCTCTTGATGACACCCCACCGCGCTGGATTCCGGATCAAGTCCGGAATGACGGGGCGAGGTGGATGACCCCATGAATGGAAATTTCCGGTCGGGCGTTGGGCCGTGGCCTTTGGCTTGTGGTCCGACGTGGAGTACAGTATAGGGAACTGGTGTGCTGATTAGCAAGGAGCGGGTGTCATTGGTTTTCGTTTGGGAATTATATACCTAATTACCCCGGCCGCCGATTCAGGACTCGGCGGCTTCCTCTCCCCGCTTCTGCAACGTCTCCCGCTCAGCCTTGGGCCGCGTCTTGAACAGCGATTTGGCCACGCTCTCCGGAGTGTCGGGTATCGGCTCCGGCGGCTCATATTTCACCGGCCTACCCCGCTTGCGCCTGTCATCTGTTGACATATCAATCCCTCAAATCGTTGAGTTAGCCACGCCTGCGCCGTGCCGTCCGATGTGCCCTGCCACGGCGGATGTTCCCTTCGTTGGATGGCAACAGGTGTCCGGCGCGCCTGTTTGCATCCTGTAGTCCCGATAGGGTCAACCTGTCCCGCTTTTCCTTGTTGCAGGGAGGACATAAGAGGGTAAGGTTGTCGTAAGCATCGGTCCCTCCGTCCGACTTCGGCAACACATGGTCAACCTCCAGCACACGAGGGTCACACCCGTAGTCTCGCCCGCAGCCCTGGCAGAAAGGCCCGATGTCGGCCAGCAGGTTCACGTGCTGGGTCCGGGGTGCTGGGTATCTCTGAGGCCGGCCCGTGGGCGTCCGCAGCGTCAGCGTGGCCGGTTCCCCGCCGTCCGTCCGCTGGGGCGGTTCCTTCGCATAGACAACGCGCCGGTTGGATTGAATGCGCCCGAAGGCGTCGGGGTGGTCCGTGTCGAAACCGTCCGCCATGAGCCGCTTCAACACCACTTCGTGCGCCCCGTCCCAGATGTCCATCCCGACCCACTGCCGGCCCAGCCGCTCCGCCGCTACCGGCGTCGTGGCGCAACCACAGAACGGGTCCAGCACCACATCCCCGGGGTTGCTGCTCGCTTGGATGATGCGCTCGTAGAGGGCCAACGGCTTCTGTGTGGGATAGCCCGTCCGTTCCTGGTGGTTGCCAGTAAGCCCGCCAATGTCGTCCCACAGGTTGGCTACAGGCTTACCTCGGTTCTCCGATAGATAGACCTTGCGCCTGGGCATACCGCCGGCCCTTGCGGGAAAGTGTATACGTCCCTGACTCTCCAATTCCTCTAACCGCTCTCTGGAGTATCGCCAAGTCCGGTCGTGGCCGTAATACTCAAACTGATACCCCCCCCGCTTAAACCGCCCGTATGAAGGGGAGCGGTGGAATAACGCCCCCTCTCATCGCTGTATTGGTACGCCTTTTCGACATATTCAGCATCCAAATCGGAGTAAGCGCCATTCCAAATCCCTTTCCCGTCTTTAGCGTAGAACAAAAGGCAGTCATACACCCGACCGTAGTTGTGGGCGTCATTGTGGGAGCCATACCTGCGCCATACGATTTGGGAACGAAAAGCCTTGACTCCGAAAATAGCGTCCAGCAGGGCTTTCCCGTAGGCTTGAGCCGTGTCGTCCAAGTGAAGGTACAGGCTGCCATCCTCGGCAAGTATCCGGTGCATTTCCAGCAGCCGGACACCCAGCCAGCACAGGTAGGCGGCCATGTCGTCGCCGTAGACCTGTTTGGCAGTGTTGACCACTGCCCATACCTCCGGTTCGTCGCGTTGAATGGCAATCAGCCAGTCGTCGTGAATGTCGTCGCGCCAGCTCCACCGGTCTTGGAACGACGCGCCCTTTGCCAGGCTGTCCGGGGTGGCGTGGAAGTCCCTGGACTTGTTGAATGGTGGATCGGTGGCGATCAGGTTCACCGTTCCGCTGTTCATACCCCGGAGGAAGTCGAGGTTGTCGCCGTGGAAGAGGGTGCGGTTGGCGAAGTTCGGAGTGGCCATTTAAGCCGCTCTCGCGGTCAGGTCCACGTACCGGAGCCGCTTACCGTCCGCGCCTCGAACCATCGCGCCCATCTGGTCCCTGGTGTCCATGGGCCGGTTGTTGTGCCGGCCCTCGAATTCAGTGTTGTACCGATGCAGATGCTTGACTGAAATGTGGTGAAACGTCCCGTCGATCCCGCGCTTGAACATCGCCCAATGGCTTTCCATCCCATTTGTGTGAGCCATCCCCCGCACGTACTCCCCTGCGCTATGAGCAACCGCCGCGTGCGGCCTGGGGATACCCCGGTAGGCGGCGGCTTCGTCGGTGTAGACCTGGGCGGTTGGCTCGGTATTGCGAGTTACGAAGCCCTGGAGCGTTGCCTTATCGGTAGATGCAACTACCGCGGTGCGGACCTGGTTCGTCTCCCTGTCTTTGAGGCCAACCACCGGGGTTTTGCCAACAGCCCCGCGCCCAGCCTTTAGCTTCGTCGACTCATGCTTGTTCTTTTCCAGCCCGCCGATATAGGTTTCGTCGACCTCTACCGGGCCGGCGAACAGGCCGTTGTCGTGAATCCATGCCTGGCGGATACGATGGCCCAGGTGCCAAGCCGTCTTTTGGGTAACTCCCAAGTCCCGGTGCAACTTCATGCTGGACACGCCCTTGAGGTTGGTTACCAGCAGATAGAGGGCCAGGCCCCAAGCCTTGAGCGGGAGCTTGGAAGCGTGCATGACGGTTCCGGTCTTGACGCTGAAATCCTTGCGGCAGTCGTTGCAGCGGAAGGGCTGGGGTTTGCGGGTAGTGCGGTGCTGGATATTGGCGGAATCACAAACCGGGCATTCCACGCCGTCGGGCCAACGCTGCTCCACGAACCAAGACTCCGTGAAGTCCGGGTCAGAGAACATCTCCACAGCCTGGAACAGGCTGATACCCTTGCGGTAGTGCTTGCCGGGAGCGTTGTTGGCCATCGGGTCTAAACTTCTCTTGATTTATGAGAGAAGTTTACCCCAAGATGGCTAGGATGTCAAGGGGTTTGGGGCGGGTCCGGGGTCTGCTCGTCGTTGATTTCGAGTTGAATCCCAAACCCGACGGTCTTGAGTGCTTCGCAGTTGCGGGGATTCAGGAAATAGTGGATTGCCCGCGCCAAATTGATGGCATGCGCTTCAGCCTCAGTTAGCTTCATCCCAGGGCGGTCGTCCCACCAGTCGGCAAGGCAATGCGGACACCGGGCCGGGACCTTAAAGGTCTGACTGAATGGATAAGACGCATCGCCGCCACAATGACCACAGCACAGTCTCATTTGCTCTATATCGCCGGGGTCAAAGAGGATGCGCGTCTGCTTCACCATGCCCATATCATATCAGCTTGCCGGGGTAATTAGGTATATAATTCCCTTTCGTTTTGCATGGATGGACAGGATTTGCGGGATGTTGTCATTGGGAGTTACTGGATTCCCGCTTTCGCGGGAATGACGGAAAAGAGGGTAGGTTATACTGCCGGCGTTGGATTACCGGACTCAAATGCCGGCGCAGGGACCGGAACGAGATTCCCACGCTGCGCCCGGAATGACAATGACATTGGTCGGAATGAAATTAAGGGGAAATTGATGATGGCTTACGCGGGACTGGATTTGACGGGGCGGAAGGCTTTGGTTACGGGGGCGGCGCGGGGGATTGGGGCGACGCTGGCGGTGGGGTTGGCGCAGGCCGGGGCGGACGTGGCGGTGTGCGATTTGGCGTCGGATGAGTCGTGGGAGGGTTTGGCGGATACGGTGTGGAAGATTCGGAACGAGGGGCAAGTCGGGCTGGCGGTGGATTTGGACGTGCAGGAGGTGGAGGAGATCAGGCCGGCCATCAGGCAGGTGGAGCGGGATTTGGGCGGGCTGGACATTTTGGTGAACAACGCGGGCATCCGGCGGCGGGCGCCGGCGCTGGAGGTCACGGAAGAGGACTGGGACGCGGTGATGGACACCAACCTGAAGGGGGCATTTTTCTGCGCGCAGGCAGCGGCGCGGCTGATGATTCCGCAGGGGTATGGTCGCATCATCAACATCGCGTCGCAGATGGCACTGGTGGGAGCTACGAACCGGGCGGCGTACTGCGCCAGCAAGGGCGGGCTGCTGAACCTGACGCGGGTGCTGGCGTTGGAGTGGGCGCAGCATGGGATTACGGTGAACGCCATCGGGCCGGGGCCGACACTGACGCCGGGGGTGGTGGAGGCGGAGACGCGGGACGCTGACGAGGTTGAGGCGGAGTTGCTGGTGAAAATGCCGTTGGGTCGGCGGATGGATCCGGAGGAACTGGTGGGGGCGACGATTTACCTGGCGAGCGAGTCGGCGGGGGCGACAACGGGGCAGATGCTGGTGGTGGATGGCGGATGGACGGCGATGTAGAATTTTGTTTTACATCGATGCACAGGATTTACAGGATTTTGTTATGAAGTTTGGGATGTTTTATGAGTTGCAGATGCCTCGGCCGTGGACGGATACGGCGGAGTACGACACGCTTTGGGACGCGGTGCGGCAGGTGCAGTACGCGGAGGAAATGGGGTTTGAGCGGGTATGGCTGGTGGAGCACCATTTTCTGACGGAGTTCGCGCATTCGTCGGCACCGGAGGTAATGCTGGCGGTGATGGCACAGCACACGAAGAAGATGCGGCTGGGGTTCGGCGTGGTGCTGGCGCCGGTGCATCATCCGCTACACGTGGCGGCGCGGGCGTCGACGCTGGACATCCTGAGCGACGGGCGGGTGGACGTCGGCGTCGGGCGGACCAAGGGGCCGTACCAGCTGACGCCGTTCGGGACTGACGTGGCGACGACGCAGAGCATGATGGTGGAGACACTGGAGTGCCTGCCTCGAATGTGGTGCGACGAAGTGTTCAGCCACGACGGAGAGAACTGGACGATTCCGCCGCGCGAGGTGATACCGCGTCCGTTGCAGAAGCCGCACCCGCCGCTGTGGATGGCCTGCACGCAGGAGGGTACTTTCAGGCTGGCGGGTCAATTGGGCGTCGGGTGCCTGGTGAACACGTTGGGCGGGACGGACAAGACGCGGGGGCTGGTGAACGCTTACTACGAGGCCATCGAGAACGCCAATCCGGTGGGTCGGTTCACGAACCGGCAGGTGGTGGCATCGACGATTGGGTTCTGCGACGAGGACGACGCCAAGGCGCGACAGAAGGGCGCGGAGGTTGCGGCGTGGTACCTGGTGCAGAGCCGGCAGCGGTTCGTGCTGGAATGGGCCGGCGTGGATCAGGACGCGGTGCCTGAGGAGTACCAGTTTTACGTGCAGGGCGGAGCGCGCGGCGGCGGGCCGGTGAAGCCGTCGGAGGACCCGCAGCAGCAGGCGCCGCCGACGCCGGAGGAATTGCTGGCCGGGGGCGGGTACTGCGTGGGGGATCCGGACGCTTGCATCCGGGTGATCGAGGAGTTCGAGTCGATGGGGGTTGACGAGATCATGCCGATTTTCCAGGCGGGGTACGCGACGAACGAAGAGGTGATGAACTCGATACGGCTGTTTGGGGAATACGTGATACCGCACTTTCGGGCGAAAGAGGGGCGTTAGTTTTACATCGATGAACAGGATGGACAGGATTGAGGGAATTTGATGACTACTGTTGAGCGGTTGGAGACGGCGCCGGAATCGGCGGGAGCGCGGCGGGTTGGGTCGCCGGTGGTGGCGGTGGTGGCGACTACGCCGGAGACGGTGCTGGATGACGTGGAGCGGGCGATGCGGCTGGCGGGGGCGGACGGCGATCCGGCGAGGGGGGGACTGTCCACCGACGTTGAGACGCTTTTGAAGATCAACATCTCGTGGCAGCACTGGTATCCGGGGTGCTCGACGACGCCGTGGCAGCTGGAGGGGGTGATCCGCGGGTTGCAGAACATGGGGCATCGCAACGACGGGTTGATCGCGGCGCACAACGGGACGGTGGTAGTGGATTCGTTCGAGGGCGAGGTGAACAACAAGCACAAGCCGGTGCAGGACAGGTACGGGCTGCGGACGGTTCACCTGGATACACCGCCGGAGCCGTGGGTGCGGTACGAACCGAAGGCGCAGATGATGGTCTTGCACGACATCTATCCGGAGGGGATCGACATACCGGCGCTGTTTGAGGGCAAGAACATTGTGCATCTGCCAACGATGAAGACGCACGTGTTCACGACGATGACGGGGGCGATGAAGAACGCCTTTGGCGGCTTGCTGCACCGCAAGCGGCACTGGACGCACTCGGTGATTCACGAGACTTTGGTGGATCTATTGGCCATTCAGCAGGAGATACACCCGGGCATCTTTGCGGTTACGGACGGGACGTTTGCCGGCGACGGGCCGGGTCCGCGAGCGATGCGGTGGCACGTCAAGAACCGGATCGTGGCCGGGGCCGACCAGGTGGCGGTGGACGCCGTGGTGGCGTCGATGATGGGGTTTGATCCGCTGTCGCTGAAGTTCATCCGGCTGGCGCACGAGCGCGGTTTGGGCGTGGGCGATATGCGGGACATCGAGGTGGTGGGCGACGAGCCGGACATCAGCCGGGTCAACTGGAACTTCGCCGACAACGAGAATACGTTTGCGAGCCGGGGGCAGAAGATGATCTACTGGGGTCCGCTGAAGCCTCTGGAGAACGCGCTGCTGCGGTCGCCGCTGGCGGGTTGGGCGTATGCGGCGAGCAATCTGTACCACAACGGGTACTGGCTGAATACGATTGGGAAGGGTCGGGTGCGGAAGGCGCTGCGGACGGAGTGGGGGCGGTTGTGGGAGTCGTACTAGGGTTTGGCATGGATGGACAGGATGGACGGGATTTTTGGTTAGAATGGATGGATAGGGGGTGACGACGATGCATATTACGGGGATGACAATTCAGTTAGGGGGGCGGTTGCCTTTTGCGGATGGGTTGGATTTTAGGTTTGACAAGCACGTGAATGTGTTCGCAGGGCCGAATGCATCAGGGAAAAGCAGTTTGCTGCGGATGCTGGGCATGCCTGTCCACGATGGCGGTCGCCATGGCTATTATGGCGTGTTTCAGTACATATGCCAATTTGCAATCACGGTTAGCGAAGATTGGCCAGTGGATCGTTTAGACGAGCATGAATGCGCGTATCGCTGGGCTGAAATTCCTTGGGTACAAATTCCCGCGACGCGGCTGAGCCTGCCTTGGTCGGAAAGCGGGAATTTTAGCAAGCCGTCATACTTGAGGGGTACTGATGCAACTCTCGCCGATATTTTCCGTCACGGGTACGATCGGGATATCTTCGATGGAAACTTGGCGGAAGAAGCTCTGGAATTGCTCGCAAGCGAGGCGGTTGAGAAGACCGACAAAGGGGGGATAGCGGACCGCATTCGACGTAAGGGGAGGATGGTCAGCGAGTTCAATTTGAAAAAGGCAGTGGACATCAGCTATCGCTGTGCGAAACAAATAACTTCAGAGGTTGTCACTGGCGCAGAACCAAGTAATTTGGTGGCAGGCGAAAGTGACTTCGCTCGCGATTTGGTCATTAGGTATCCTGATGTTCGTCTTGGCATGGCCGTAGATATTGCAGATGGCGATTCAGTGGCAGCAAATTATCTCAGCTCTGGCACACAAAGCTCGCTGCTATGGCTCCGATTCTTGGCCCTCCAAATGCTACATCACTACAACTTTGAGGATGAGTGGGAAAAGCGGCCGGCCATTCTACTGATTGATGAGATTGAGAACCACTTGCATCCTACTTGGCAGCGGCGGGTGATTCCGGCTTTGTTGGAGTATTTTCCGGGGTTGCAGATTTTTGCTACTACGCACTCGCCGTTTGTGGTGGCCGGGTTGAGGGCGGGGCAGGTGCATATGCTGAAGCGGGATGCTGACGGGGTGGTTACGGCGAGCACGAATGAGCAGGACATCATTGGTTGGACGACCGATGAGATTTTGCGGACGTTTATGGGGGTTGACGAGCCGACGGATCAATTGACCATCAATCGCCGGGAGCGGTTGCTGGAGTTGCGCCGTAAGGATTCGCTCAGCGATGAGGAAGCGGCGGAGATGGAGGAATTGCGGCGGCAGGTGAACGAGGATTTTCTGTCCAGCAGCACGCCGTTAGAGGCGCAGCGGGAACGCTATGGGGACATGATGCTGGAGTTCCTGCGCTCGCGGCAGTCCGAACTATCACAGGACGGTGATTAGGCGTCGATGCGGTGGGTGGACCGGGGGCCGGAGCCTGACGGCGTGGCCGGGTATGCGCGTCAGTTTACGCAGGGGTGGGTTGACTATTTCCGGCATCAACGGGGCGGGCGACCGACGGATTCTTTCTGGAGGGAGTTCCGGGCGGCGTTAGGGCTGCGGTCGGATGGCTTGTGCTGGTACTGCGAGCGGCTGTGTCAAGCAGCGTCTGAGGTTGGCGGGCGCTCGGCGACGGTTGACCATTTCAGGCCACGGTCCCAATTCCCGGAGCTGGCCTACGAATGGACCAATTGGATATTCAGTTGCTATCGATGCAATAGCGAAAACAAGATGGATAAATGGCCGGCTTTGGGATACGTGGACCCAGGCGCTGGCGACGAAAGGGAGCGGCCGGAACTGTACTTTGACTATGACCCACTGACGGGCGAGATTGTTCCACATCCCGGCCTGGCTGATAATGACAGGCGCAAGGCTGAGGGCACGATAGCCGATTTAGGGCTGAACAAGATAGACGTGCTATTTTACCGGCTGGACTGGACGCGGAGGTTTGTAGAGGATTTGCGAGCGCTGCCGGCCGATGCACGGACAGATTTCGTGGATTACGCTTGGGGCAGGCGATTGAGTTCGTTGGGTCAGCGCGGATGCTGGTGGCGCAGATGCGGGCGTCCGGGGAGATTTAGTCGGTAGGTGGGTTGTTGTCCACGGCGTTGGCGATGGTTTGCCAGGGTTGGTCGTGGGTTTGGGCGGCTTTGGCGATGTCGTCGTGTTCGGGGGATTGGCTGACGATTTGGCCGGCGAGGTATTTGCGCTTGAGGCGGATGGGGCCGTATTCGGTTTGAACGGTTATGGTGTCGCGGTGGGCTACGTAGCGAGTGATGGGGCGGACGCGGACTCCGAGGGTTGGGGTGTGACGGAGAATGGCTTCGGCCAGTTGGGTTTCGAGTTCTGCCGGGCCTAGAGCTGAGAGCAGGATGGCGGGGCGGTTCTTTTTCATCTGGATGGGGGTGTGCCAGACGTCGAGGGCCCCGGCGTTGAAGAGCTGATCCATGGCGTAGCCGAGCTGCTCGCCGGTGGCGTTGTCGATGTTGGTTTCGAGGAGGATGATGTTGTCCTGCCAGTGGGCGAAGGGCCGTCCTTCGACAGGCTCAGGATAAGCGGCGGGTTGTGGGTGGCCGTCCGTTCGTGGTTCGACAGGCTCACCATGAGCGGATTGGGGAGGTTCTGGATTCCCGCGAAAGCGGGAATGACGGGATAAGGTGGTTTGGCCGAGCCAGAGGCGGATTACGTTGGGGAAGGCTGGTGGGTTTTTTCCGCCGATGCCTATGCCGATGCGGTTGAGGGTTATGGCGGGTTGGCGGTATTCGTGGGCGAGGGCGGTGATGAGGGCCGCGCCGGTGGGGGTGGTCAGCTCGCCGACGTTGGCGTGGAAGGGTCGCTCGGGGGCGACGGGGGCGTTGGCGGCGGCGATGATTTCCAAGGTGGCCGGGGCCGGGTTGCTGTAGCCGTTGGGCCGGCGCGGGCCGGTGGCTTCGCCGAGGACCAGGGGGGATGCGTAGATGCGGTCGATGCCGAGTTGTTCGAGGCCGTGGACTACGCCGACGACATCGACCAGGGTGTCGGCGGTGCCGAGTTCGTGGAGGTGGATCTGGTCAAGGTAGTCGCCAACCGGGGTATCGGCGTCGGATGGTTCGTGGGAGTGGATGTCGTCGGGGTTGCTGCCGTGAACGCGGGACTCGGCGGCGAACAGGGCGCTTAGGACAGCGGTGGAGCGGGCGCGGGTTTGGTCGGACAAGGTGGTGGCGTTGGCTACGGCGTCTAGCATCTGTTGGGGCGAATAGCGGGGCGCTTCGGATACGTCCACCAGGGCGCGGGAACCTCGGACTTCGCAGCGGGTTTCGTTGGCGGTTGAGATTTGGACGTTGGGGATTTGGAGGGCGGCGATGGCGTCGTGGATGGCGTCGAGGGGTAGGCCGGCGTCGAGGAGGGCGCCGAGGAGCATGTCGCCGCTGGCGCCGCCGACGGACTGGATGTAGGCGGTTTTCATGGGGAGACGTGGGAGACGTTTTACCGGGATAAACAGGATGAAGGGGATGGGCAGGATATTTTGTATAGGGTTACTGGATTCCCGCTTTCGCGGGAATGACGGTGGAGAGAGCGGGAATGATGATGGGGTGGGATGTGAGGATGATGGGGTGGGATGTGAGGATGATGGGGTGGGGTGTGGG
>JAPPCX010000022.1 GCA_028875655.1 Chloroflexota bacterium
CAGGCTTGCTCACAGTCTACACCCCAACCGGCATCCCGACTTTTGAGACAGGCTCCAGTCGGTGGACTTCATCCGCGCCCACGCCACGGGCAACGGCAACGGCGGCCGGGCCAGGGGTGACATTTCCATCTACGGCCAGGAGTCCAACTACACCACCTGGCGGCTGGCTCGCATGAATCTCGCCATTCGGGGCATCGAGGGGCAGATTGCCCAGGGCGACAGCTTCCACAACGACCGCCACCCGGACCTGCGGGCGGACTACATCCTGGCCAACCCGCCTTTCAACGTCTCCGATTGGGGCGGCGAACGGCTCCGGGATGACAAGCGGTGGGAGTATGGAGCGCCGCCGGTGGGCAACGCCAACTTCGCCTGGGTGCAGCACTTCCTGTACCACTTGGCGCCCCGGGGAGTGGCGGGGTTCGTGCTGGCCAACGGCTCCATGTCTTCTAGCCAGTCGGGTGAGGGGGAAATCCGCAAGGGCATTGTCGAGGCGGGACTGGTGGACTGCATCATCGCCCTGCCGGGGCAGTTGTTCCGCTCCACCCAGATTCCGGCCTGCCTGTGGTTCCTCCGCCAAGGCCGCAACACGGGAGAGAGCCGTCCTGGCGAGACGCTGTTCATCGACGCCCGCAAGCTGGGCCACATGGTGGACCGCACCCACCGGGACCTGTCGGCCGAGGACATCACCCGCATCGCGGATACCTATCATGCCTGGCGGGGCGGTTCCGGCGACTATGCCGACGTACCCGGCTTTTGCAAGGGGAACTATATATTTGACTAGCCAAGCGGCAGGGTGTACAATCATGGCAACAATCAAGGAGGGCCATGATGACCGCAACCGCCGAAACTGCCAGCATCTACGAATTCTTCAAGACCATCCCCAGCGAAGAAGAGGCCGTAGCCTTCGTTGAGCAATGGCGGTGGCAGGGGAATCCCTGGTGTCCGCATTGCAGTTCGTTCAACACCGCCCGCGTAACCAGCGGCAAGCCCATGCCGCACCGTTGCAGGGATTGCCGGAAGCATTTCTCAGTACGAACCGGAACGGTCATGGCGGAGGGGAAGGTTCCTGTCCACAAGTGGCTATTGGCCATATACTACCTGCACACTGCCCGCAAGGGAATCTCCAGCATTCAGCTCGCAAAAGAGTTGGGCGTAACGCAGAAAACCGCCTGGTTCCTGGCTCACCGCATACGGACCGCGATGGAACATAGGGGCGGGTTGCTCGGCGGGGAAGTCGAAATCGATGAAACCTATGTCGGCGGGAAAGAGGCCAACCGTCACCAGTCCAAACGGCAGAACCTCGGACGTGGACCGGTGGGCAAGCAAGCCGTCGTTGGGCTCCAAGAGCGGGGCGGCACAGTTCGGGCGCAGCCGATAGCCAACACGGAGCGGATTACCCTGCATTCGACCATCGTTGAGAATGTCAAGCGGGGAAGCACGATCTATACCGATGGCCTGCCCGCTTACAACGGTCTCCCCGGCTATCGCCATGAGGCGGTATCCCATAGCACAGGCGAATACGTGCGTGGGATGGCCCACACGAACGGTATTGAGTCGTTCTGGGCTTTGCTCAAACGGGGATACATCGGGATTTATCACTGGATGAGTTTCAAGCATCTTCACCGTTACGTGAATGAGTTTGCCCATAGAGAGAGCACGGGGCCGGGGAACGGCTTCAACATCATAGGCAACACCGTTCAAGGGATGATAGGGCAGCGACTCACGTACAGGGAGTTGACGGCATGAGCAACCCGTTCGCTGGACGATTCGACGAAATGATGACGGCGATATTGGGGCCACCGCCCAGTCCGCTGCCGGCAACCCTGCGATGCGCCGACCTTTTCTGCGGTATTGGCGGCTTCCATGTGGCGGCTCGCAATCTCGGGCTGGACGTGGTGTACGCCTGCGATATTGACGACGCTGCCAGAGATGCTTACGCCGCGAATTATGGGCTGCGTCCGGATGGTGATATTACCAAAGTGCGGGTTGACCAGATCCCGGACTTCGATCTTCTTTTCGCCGGCTTCCCCTGCCAGCCCTTCAGCATCATAGGCCGAATGCAGGGTCTGGCTGATCCGCGAGGATCAATGTTCTTTGAGCTTCTACGGTTCCTGCGGGTCAAACGGCCCGATGGGGTGATCCTGGAAAATGTGAAGCAGCTGGCGACTGCTGACAACGGCAAGGTGATGGATCGCATCACGTCAGAATTGGCAAGCTTGGGCTACCGGACAGATTATCGAATCCTGAACGCACTCGATTTCGGGCTACCCCAAAAACGGGAGCGGACAATTATTGTGGGAACTCAGCAACAGGTTGAATTCCCCTGGCCTTCTGGCAACATCCCAATGACGCCGTTGGCTGATATTCTTGACACCAGCCCGGACGCCAAGCACTTTGCATCGCCGGAAATCAGGGCAAAACGCCACCGGGCCCACACTGCCGAAATCAAGCCGGCCATTTGGCATGAGAACAAGGGCGGGAACATATCCTCGCATCCCTGGTCTTGTGCGCTGAGGGCCGGAGCATCTCACAACTATTTGCTGGTGGACGGCGAGCGGCGGCTCACCCCGCGCGAAATGCTGCGATTACAGGGGTTCCCCGATAATTGGGAAATTGTCTGCAAAGATGCTCAGACTCGAAAACAGGCAGGCAATGCCGTTCCCGTTCCGATGGTTCAGGCTGTGATTGAAAGGATGGTTGACATTGTTCGGAGACCCACGCCTACGCAACAGCGAACCGAACGACTTCGGACCGCATCCCCTGGGGCAAATACCGGACTCGGTGTTACGTGAGATTGGCCGGCAGATCGTTCACCGCCTAGCCGTTGGGCATGGTGATATTGACGGCGAGGATTGGGGCACGGTATTCGCGCAGGCAGTCGGTGGCCTTCACCGCTCGCGGCCTATCGGCCTATCCGATGTTGAGTTCAACGGGTGTGCCTGGTCGGTCAAGACGGTGAAGGCGACGAGGCCATTCTCCCAACAACGGGTACGGCTGATTTCAGGCCGGAACTCCCCGGATTATTCCTTCGGCATATCAGACCCGCGGCAGAATCCCGCAAACACAGGGCGGGCAGTATTGGCGATTTGGAACAAGCGGGTCAACGAGGGAATGGACGAACACGCCGACCTGCGGATTGCAGTCTTGATCCGCAACATGCAGACCCGCGAGTACGTCCTCTTTGAGGATGCCGCAACCCGGTTCGTGCCTGACAACTACAGGTGGGAATTCAACCGGAATGGGAACCTGGAAGGCTTTGGCTTGGAAACAGGCGAACACACCTTCACGTGGCAACCACATGGCGGCCAGTTCACTATCATTCGGACCGTCCCGCCTTCAGCTCGGAAATTCACCATCAACCGCAACGTCCCCCTGGTGGAAATATCACAGGTTTTGGCGTATGTTGACTACCGCGAGGACTGGATTGAGATAGAGCCATCATGGAATCAACTGCCAGAGACCTGTTGACACGACTGGCCGAGGTTTTGGCCGACCCGGATAGCGAGAACGACGCTGACGAACTCATTGAGGCGTTTGGCGATGTTGAAGCGAATCGGTTGGCAGTGGCCGAACAGCTCAAGGCATTGCTGGCCGTTGACACTCTTGGCTAGTTAGGTATATAGTTTCCTTTGCAAGAGCGCATCGCTGGAGGAAATCGGCAAGCACGGTCACGTGCTCACGCCGGGCCGCTACGTCGGCGCTGAGCCGCAGGCCGACGACGGCGAACCCTTCCAAGAGAAGATGGCGCGCCTCGCCGCCCAGTGGCGTGAACAGCAAACCGAGGGCCGGCGACTGGACGAGTCTATTGCCGAGAACCTGGAACGGCTGGGGTTTGGGGGGTAGAGGCGTTGACGAACCTGAACTTGGGGCCGCTGGAGGACGCCGTTAGCCAGTTGGAAGACGCATTGGACATATATCACTCCGACTTGGCATTGGACAACCCTCGTCTCAAGAGACATCTGAGGGCAGCCGTAATCCAAGCCTTCGAGTTCACCTATGAGCTCTCCTTCAGAATGCTGCGCCGCTACCTGGAGCTTGCATCGGCCAATCCCGCAGAAATTGATGAGCTCGTTTTCAATGACGTGATTCGTGAAGCGTACAGGCAAGCTTTGCTCAAGTCCGAACTCCCCGAATGGATGGAGTTTCGCAGAAACCGTGGCACGACCAGCCATACCTACAACGAAGCGAAGGCTCAGGAGGTGTTCGAGAGCGTTCCCGACTTCCTACAGGAGGCCCGGTATCTCTTGAATCGCCTACAAGAGAGGGTTGGATCTTTTGAGTAGTCCTGTGGATATCCGCCCCGACCACCTGAAAATCGTGCAGGACACCCTGCGCGAGCATCTACCTGTTGAAGCCGAAGTCTGGGTGTTCGGCAGCCGCGCCAACTGGACGACGAAGGATTCCTCTGACCTTGACTTGGCGGTGGAAGGCGCTGCCAGGCTCGACCATAAGGCTATGGTTCGGATGGAAATTGCCTTTGAGGAATCGGAGCTTCCTTACACCGTTGATGTTGTGGACCTGAACGCGGTGAGCAAGGAATTCAAGAAGATCGTTGAGGGTCAGAAAGTGCCATTGCCTTCCGTTAGATTCCAAGCCCAAGCAAATGATGGCGGCTGGAAAAGGGTTACGCTGGGCGATGTCTGCACGAAAATAGGTAGTGGAGCAACGCCTCGCGGCGGGAAGGATGTGTACCTTGATGAAGGCCCTTACACGCTGATTCGCAGCCAGAATGTGTATAACGATGGCTTCCATCGCGACGGCTTGGCATTTATTGGGGATAGCCACGCCAATGAACTGCAAAACGTGGAAGTTTTTGAGGAGGATGTCCTCCTCAACATCACCGGAGACTCGGTAGCCCGGGTTTGCCAAGTCGCTCCGGATGTGTTGCCGGCCCGCGTCAATCAGCACGTTGCCATCATCAGACCGGACTCGGATAACTTGGACGCAGGCTATCTGCGCTACTATCTGGCATCTCCCGAAATGCAAGCCATGCTCTTGTCCTGGGCGGGTTCAGGCGGGACTCGAAACGCCCTCACGAAGGGCATGATCGAGTCGCTGGAAATCTCGCTTCCGCCTGTATCGGAACAGCGTGCCATCGCCGCCATCCTCGGCGCGCTGGACGACAAGATTGAGCTGAACCGGCGGATGAACCAGACGCTGGAGGAAATGGCCCGGGCCGTCTTCCGGGACTGGTTCGTGGACTTCGGGCCGGTCCGCGCCAAGCTGGAGGGCCGGGAACCCTACCTGCCGCCAGAACTGTGGGACCTGTTCCCCGACCGGCTGGTGGACTCGGAGTTGGGGGAGATTCCGGAGGGTTGGGAGGTGAAGGCGTTGGGGGATGCCGTGGACATTCTGAGTGGAGGCACACCCAAGACCTCGGTGCCGGATTATTGGGATGGGGGTATTCCTTGGTACACTGCAAAGGATGCTCCTTCGTTGAGCGACATATTCGTCTTGACTACTGAAAGGTCGATTACCCAAGCCGGAGTTGATAACAGTTCAACAAAAATTCTTCCAGCAAGGACAACTATCATCAGTGCCCGAGGCACGGTCGGGCGTCTGGCTTGCCTCGGAATTCCGATGGCCATGAATCAGACCTGCTACGGGATACGCGGGGCTGAAGGATACCCGGATTTCTTCACTTACTGGAACGTCAGAAACACAGTCAACGAATTGAAGACCAGAACACACGGTACAATCTTTGACACCATCACCCGCGAAACCTTCAAAATTGCCGAGGCCGTGCTGGCACCGACAGGTGTGGCGCAAGCATTTGAATCGGTGATAACCCCTGTGATGGATCGCATCTCGGGAAACTTAAACGAGTCCCGCTCCCTTGCTGATCAGCGGGATACGCTGCTGCCGAAGTTGGTATCTGGGGAAACAACCGTGCGAGGGAGAGACCGATGGCGATGAGAGAAGATACCGGTAGTCTTGATCGGCTGTGGGGAGAAGGATTGCTCAAAGTATTCATCAGCCATAAGGCGGAGGATAAAGTACTTGCGAAGAACGTCAAGAACTCCTTTCGAGTTTATGGTGTTACGTCGTTTGTCGCTCATGAAGACATTGTGCCTATGCACGAATGGCAGAGTGAGATAGAGAGGGCGCTTTTCAGCATGGACTTACTGGTCGCATTACTCACCGAGAAATTCAGTGAGAGCAACTGGACGGACCAGGAAATTGGGGTTGCCATAGGCCGCGGAGTCCCAGTGGTCCCTGTTAGACTAGGAAGAGACCCATACGGTTTCATTGGCAAATATCAGGCCATTCGAGGTACGAACGCTTCCAAGATTGTGGATGACGTTATCGAGTACATCCGGCAGGAAGCACGAATTAGTGGCAGATTGAAGGAACTGGTAGAACAAGCCGTGGTCACGGCCGCGGAGGATTTCAGCATAGTAGAGCAGTCGAATATCTTGAGGCGAATTGAGTCGGAGATCAATGGCTATCCTCCCAATTTATCCGCTGTCCTTCGTGAAACATTTGCCTACGAAAATGGCCAGTTCGATATTGAAAGAATTTTTGACAACCTCATAAGGAGAAGTGATGTAGACGACAGCCTGAGGGACTTGGCCAAGGATGCTTATATTTCTGCCGTCGCGGACGCGAGCAACTTCGCCAGGGCTAATCAATTGGCACGATACTTGAAAGAAATCGATGCGCTGACTTACCTTCAGGCAGAACATTTGATGAGAGCTTTCAACGAAAACGACCAGGTTAACAATGCGTTCAACTTCGAACCGATTGTAGCCAAGGAGCTGAGCCGAATGGCCGGCACCAATTTCATCATGGAGGACGACCCCGAATGGGGAGGGAGAATCCTAACCAAACTGTCGTTTTGACGAAACCAGCAAAAGTTGCGCGTTCGGCCATGATTTGCGTGGCGAGTCGAGGACAGCTAAATGGGCGTGCCGAGATTCGAGAGTGGTTGGCTTATTCCCTTGAAATAGCACTAAAGCTGGAACTGAGGTAATTCCCATGGACTGGCGCGACTACATATCATCCGACCCAATGATTTGTCACGGGAAGGCGTGCATAACCGGCACGAGGGTCATGGTGACCGTTATCCTAGACAATCTGGCCGGTGGACATAGCGCTGAGGAAATCATCAGCAGCTATCCTTCGGTGACACGTGAAGGGGTCCAGGCAGCCCTCTATTACGCAGCCGAACTGGCCCGTGAACGTTCGGTTCCCCTGGTGAGATAGGTTTGGCGTGCGGTTCAAGTTCGACGAAAACCTCCCCAGGGAAATGGCCACTCTCTTTGCCGAAGCGGGCCACGATGCCGCTACTGTCCTTGACCAACAAATGGGTGGCGAGGAAGACCAGGACATTGCCTCCGTCTGTCTCCATGAAGGCCGCGCGCTTGTTACCCTGGACCTGGATTTTTCCGACATCAGGGTCTATCCGCCCCGGCGCTATCCGGGGCTTGTGGTGCTCCGTGTATCCAGCCAGTTGCGAGAAGACCTCCTACAGGTCGGAGTTCGTCTGCTTGAGAGTCTGACCACTTCACTGCAAGGCCAACTTTGGATCGTTGAAGACTCTCGAATCCGCATTCGTGAATAGCCTATGACCACCCTCACCGAAACCGAAGTCGAACAGGCCGCCCTGGAATGGTTCGCCACCTTGGGCTGGCAGACAGCCCATGGGCCGGACATCGCCCCGGACACGCCGGGCGCAGAGCGGGCCGACTACGGGCAGGCGGTCCTGGAACGACGGCTGCGGGATGCCCTGGCCCGGCTGAACCCTGAATTGCCCGACTCGGCGGTTGAAGATGCTTTCCGCAAGCTGACCCGGCCCGAAGGGGCCACCCTGGAGACCCGCAACCGGGAGTTCCACCGGATGCTGGTCAACGGCGTCAACGTGGAATACCGAGCCGGCGACGGCGGTATCCGGGGCCAGCCGGCGCAGGTTATAGACTTCGCCAGTCCCGCCAACAACGACTGGCTGGCGGTCAACCAGTTCACGGTCACGGAAACGGTGGGCGGGAACCGGAGTACCCGCCGCCCCGATGTCGTCCTGTTCCTCAACGGCCTGCCCCTGGGGGTAATCGAACTGAAGAACCCCGCCGACGCGGAGGCCACCATCTGGAGCGCGTGGCAGCAGCTCCAGACCTACCAGGCAGAACTGCCCTCCCTGTTTTCCATGAACGAAGTCCTGATGGTCTCCGACGGTCTGGCCGCCTGCATCGGTGCCCAGGGAGCCGGGCAGGAGTGGTTCAAGCCCTGGCGCACCACCACCGGAGAAACGCTGGCGGATTCCAGCCTGACCGAGTTGCAGGTGATGCTGGAAGGCGTTTGCCAACCGGAGCGCCTCTTGGCCTTGCTGCGGGACTTCATCGTGTTTGACGACGACGGCAGCGGCAAGCCGGTGAAGAAGCTGGCCGGCTACCACCAGTTTCACGCCGTCCGCGCCGCCGTGGGCGAGACCCTGCGAGCGGCAGAGTTGGAGCGGGCGGAACGGAACATCGGAGAGGAACGTGGCAGTTACGAGTCGGGCCGCAGGCCCGGCGGCGAGCTCGGCGACCGGCGCATCGGGGTGGTCTGGCACACCCAGGGATCCGGCAAGAGCCTCACCATGGCCTTCTACGCCGGGGCCATCGTGCGTGAGCCGGCCATGCAGAACCCTACCATCGTGGTCCTCACCGACCGCAACGACCTGGACGACCAGCTTTTCGGCACTTTCTCCCGCTGCCATGACCTGCTGCGCCAGCCGCCGGTGCAGGCCGAAAGCCGCGCCGACTTACGTCAGAAGTTATCGGTGGCTGCCGGCGGCGTGGTGTTCACCACCATCCAGAAGTTCTTTCCCGAGGAGCGGGGCGACACCCATCCCACCCTGTCGGAACGGCGCAACATCGTGGTCATCGCCGACGAGGCCCACCGCAGCCAGTACGACTTCATCGACGGTTACGCCCGGCACATGAGGGACGCCCTGCCCAACGCCTCCTTCGTCGGCTTCACCGGCACGCCCATCGAGTTGGAGGACGCCAACACCCGGGCGGTGTTCGGCGATTACATCAGCATCTACGACATCCGGCGTTCCGTGGAGGACGGGGCCACGGTGCCCATCCACTACGAAAGCCGCCTGGCCAAGCTGGAACTGGACGACACCCAGCGTCCCACCATTGACCCGGACTTCGAGGAGGCCACCGAGGGCGAGGAGCTTGAGCAAAGGGAGCGGTTGAAGACCAAGTGGGCCCAGTTGGAGGCCGTGGTCGGTGCTCCCAACCGTGTAAGGCAGATAGCCACAGACATCGTTGACTACTTCGAGCAGCGGTTGGCAGTGCTGGACGGCAAGGCCATGGTGGTGTGCATGAGCCGCCGCATCTGCGTTGACCTGTACGACGAACTGGTTCGCCTGCGCCCTGAGTGGCATGGAGACAACGACGGCGAGGGCGCCATCAAGGTGGTGATGACCGGCCCGGCCTCGGACCCGCCGGAGTGGCAGCGGCACGTGAGGAACAAGGCCCGCCGGGAGGCGCTGGCCAATCGCTTCAGGGACCCCGACGACCCTTTCAAGGTGGTATTGGTGCGGGATATGTGGCTGACCGGCTTCGACGCGCCCAGCCTGCACACCATGTACCTGGACAAGCCCATGCGGGGACACGGGTTGATGCAGGCCATCGCCCGGGTGAACCGGGTGTTCCGGGACAAGCCGGGCGGGTTGGTGGTGGACTACCTGGGATTGGCCAACGACCTGCGGCGGGCACTGGCCACGTACACCGAGAGCGGAGGAACCGGGCGCGCCGCCATCGACAAGGAAGAGGCGGTGGCGGTGATGCTGGAAAAGCACGAAGTGTGCTGCGCCCTGTTTCACGGCTTTGACCGGTCGAAGTGGACGTCCGGCGGGCCAGGGGAACGGTTGGGGTTGCTTCCGGCCGCTCAGGAACACATCCTGACCCAGGAAAACGGCAAAGACCGCTGCATGGCGGCGGTCCGCGAGCTCTCCCAGGCCTTCGCCCTGGCCGTGCCCCACGAGGAGACCCACCGCATTCGCGACGACGTGGGGTTCTTCCAGACGGTGCGGGCGGCGTTGTCCAAGTCGTCGCCTTCGGATACGCAATCGGACGAGGAGCTGAACCTGGCGATACGCCAGATCGTTTCCCGGGCCGTGGCTTCGGAAGGGGTCCTGGACATCTTCGCGGCAGCGGGGTTGGACAAGCCGGACATCTCGGTGTTGTCCGAGGACTTCCTGGCCGAGGTGCAGGGAATGCCCCAGCGCAACCTGGCGGTGGAGTTGC
>JAPPCX010000115.1 GCA_028875655.1 Chloroflexota bacterium
GCTGCACCACGGGAGCGGTGTCCGGGTCGAGTTCCAGGGTGGGCCGTTTCTTGGCGCCGTCCTGGACCATGAGTTTGCGGTAGCCGTAGGGCACCCGGCTGGCGACCCAGAAGCCCCGGGAGGCGGCTTCCCGCATACCCCGCCGAACTTCTTCGGCAAGATTTTCGCTGTAGAATTCGTCCACGGACTCGATGATGGCCTCCATGAGCTTGCCGGTGGGGGAATCGTCGGCGTGCTCGGTGATGGAGACGACGCGGATGCCCTTGCGCCTCAGCATGGACTTGAAGGCCACGGCGTGCTCCCGCTTGCGGGTGAAGCGGCTGAATTTCCACACCAGGATTTCCTGGAATGGGGAATTGGGCTTGCTGGCTTCGTCCAGCATCCTGCGGAACTGGGGCCTATCGGCGATGCGGCCGCTCTCGGCTTCGTCCACGTACTCGCGGGCCACAGAGTAGCCGTTGCGCTCAGCGTATTCCCTGAGCGCCCGCAATTGGGCGGCGACGGAGAGGTCCACGTCCTGCCGGTCGCTGGAGACCCGGGCGTAGAGGGCCGCCGGGGTCAAATCGGTGTTCTTACTCATCGTTGTGTCCTCCATTATCCTCTGACTGATCGGCCTGGAGGGAGCGCAGCCGTTCCAGGCGTTGCTCGTGGCGCAGTTCCAGGTCCTCCATGTACAATCGCAGGGCTTCGCGCACCAACTCGCTCATGTCGCGGCCCTCCTCGTCTTTGACCCGCTGCACCTCCTGGAACATCTCCGGGGGTAGCGAAAATGTGATGGTCCGTGATATGCGTCGTGGCGGCATGGTTTCCCTATTGCCAAGCATTCTAATCGATTGTCTTACTATTATTTTCCCTCATCCCCGGCTCACCGTCAATCATGGTAGGCCAGTCGAGGCGATTTCCCTACTCTGATTCCGTCTTTGACATTCGCACAGTCACTAATTTCCCACGCCCTTCGCAATCGGCCCTAACGCCCGACAGTTCCGGGCTCCCGGACAACTCCGGGGGCTCAATACCCGGTAGGGACCGGCGTTGTGGCTCCCTCCGGTTGAGTGAGTAGTAGCAGAGCCGATTAACGAGTGAGCGGCGCCGGCGACTGAGGTGAACGTCTCCTTGTCCATGAATTCTTCACATATTCAGTCTAGGAACACAGCGTAGTGTCGATATCCTGTCTGGCAACCCTCGGTGACCACCGCCACATTGTCGTGCAGCAGTACCTCTGCCTCGACGTAGCTGGACAGCCGCCGCACATCCCCGGTGTCCAGCCGGTAGTGGAAGGCCCCGGTGTCCGATCTATTGCCAAGGAAGCCGCGGACGTCGCAAGCCTCCTTGACTGACCAGACCACGTGGTTGGCTGATATGAGCGGCCGGGTATAGGAATGCCCGCCGAAACCGACGTTCAGTTGTTGTCCGGTGTCCAAATCCAGCATGACGATGATCGACCCGCCCCCTTCCAGGTACTGCTGCCAGACAACCAGGTCGCCGTGGACAGACGGCGAGCCATTGTTGTTGCCCGTTTGCGCCAGCAGCCTCTCTTCCCCGGTGGCGAGGTTGTGGGAGTAGATGTCGCATTGCCGGTCAGGCCGGTTGTGGCAGCCTTCGGCCCGCGTCCCAAGCTGGGGACTGTTCCGATTGTCGGACCATACAACAATATCGCCGTGAATTGCCGGGTGCTGCTGGTTGCCGGGAGCTACCACTATCGGGATTTCCCGGTCGTTGCTCAGGTCATAGGCGTATATGTCGTAACGCTCCCGGGGTTCCTGCAACTCGTTGCGGTTATCGCTCCAGACCAGCCGGTAGCCGGATATGTGGAGATGGTTCCGGTTGGCCCGCACATCGGTGATGCGGCGTGGCTCGCCGGTGGGCAGGTCCATCACGAACACGTCGGCGGTGTTCTTCGAGCCGCCTCCCTCCCCGGTCAACCTGATCTCCTCGCCTTCCACGATCCAGGCGGCGTGAGTGCCGGACAATACCGCGTTCCACTTGTAGTGACCGTCATCGGTGATCTGGCGGGCTTCTCCGGTGAGGATGTTGGTGAGCCACAGCTCCCCGTCATCACCTTTCCCAATAGCATTGTCACCGTATATGTGGGTCAGGACGCCTTGGGAGCCCAACTCAACACCGCTGAATTCGGACGACGACAAGGGTGTCGGCAGAGGCGGGAGCGATGTATCCGGCGCAATCCTGTCGCAGGCTGAGATACCGGCGGCAACTGTGAAGAGGGTCGCCAGGATCGCAGCATTCGTTCGCGGTGCGCCGTTCATTCGTTGCATCACCTGCCTCACTTGATGATCGGTTGCGTGTTCGCACTTGGGAAAGCAACCAGCTTCACTGTGCTGGAAAGGGTAGTCCGCCCGCCGAACTAGGGCAAGAAGTTGCGACGGCCACGGGTGGCGAAATCGCCTCGCCGGTCATGGCAGCATTTCACCCCTTGCGTGGACCCACATCGCTACGTTATCAGCCACCAGGCCACCAGGACGGTGACGGCCAGCAGGACCACCAGCACGGCGACGGCGATGCCCAGCCTGGCGGTCCAGCGCCTGGCTCTTTGGTGGCCGTTCTGCTCCCGCAGCAACACTTCTTCCAGCTTGCGGTACTCGTCTATGGCGGTGTCCGTCTCAGCCCGGGCTTGGTCCCGCTCCTGCTCCAACCGGTCCGCTTCCTCAGCTAGTTCCCCCACCGTCCGCTCCAGTCGTTCCACTCTGGCCCTGGACTGGCGCAGCAGCTCCCGGTCGCTGGGGTAGCGGGGTCCCGGCAGCTTCACGTACACCCGCCGGCCTTCTCTTCCTACCTCCACCTCGCCCTTGCGGATCATCCGGTCCAGGGTCGATAGCGATACCTCCAACTCCCGCGCCGCCTCCCCCTTGTCCACCCAGTGGACGTCGTCTTTGACCTTATCTGACATGTAAATCACCTCGTAAACGGCGATGCGTCAGGCGATTGCACTTTTGCCAAAATCACCCTCGTTGTTTTAGCGCCGTTTCTCACACTTGCAAAAATGCAATTATTGATTGGTCAAGGGGAATTTCAGCTCGTTTCGTACTTGGAACCAGGGGAAGATGATACGTCGCGGCCTCCCGGCCAACCTCTGAAATCACCCCCGGAGGACAGTTTGCGCCCCCGGACAACAGAGCGGGTAGAAGATGCCGTGTCAGCACGTTTGCTGTGTCTCCTCCCGGCGCATACGTCGGCGCAGTTTGTCCCACTCGTATGCCCCCAACTCGCACAGCGCCAGCGGCGCACGTTCCGGTTCCCACAGGGGACGCCAGGACCGGCCCAGCAGCCCCCTATAGGACAGAAGCTCCCTACTGGACACCAGAATGGGCAGCTTCATGGCCGGCATCCGGGACGCGGTGCTGGCGTAGGTCTCGGCCACCTCCTCGGTGTCCACCACGAACAGCGTGGTCGGGAAGGGCGGCTGGTCATCCCGGGGCGCGTCGGAGCGGTAGTAGCGGATGTAGGGGCGCAGGCGGGCGGCCACTCCCCTGGGGTGGCGGGCGCGCAGCTCGTGCTCGAAGTAGAAGGGCACGTGCAGGGCGTTGACGAGCAGGTGTCCCACGGCGTCGGGAGCGATGGCGTCCTCGCCCCGGTTGAAGGCCCGGTCGGAGCGGGCGGTGGGAATGGACCATTGCAGTTCGCTGGCGTCCTCGGCCCGTGCCTCGGCGGCCAGTTCGGACAGGAACCAGGTGATGCCGTCGGCGTGGCCGGTCTGGCGCTGCCAGGTGAGGATCCGGTGTCCCAGGGGACGGGGCTGTCCGTGATTGTCGGTGGCGTCCTCGGTGCTCCAGGCGGCCATGGTGGTGGATAGCTGGGCCCGGTCCCGGCGGGTGATGTACCCGATACCCCGCTCGGACAGGGTGTAGCGCACGTCGCTCCGCTTGCCGTGCTGCTCCACCAGGCCCCAGGCCTGCGTCAGGCTGCGGGTCATCTGGCTGATCCTGCCGTCCGACACCCCCAGCCAGCGGGCCAGGTGTTCCCGGGGGATCATGGGGTGGTCGGTGATCAGGTCCAGGACGCGCTTTTCCGCCGGGCTGATGCCGAAGGCCGGGGTTGCGTTGACCATCCGCTCCGGGTCGGGCAGGGAGGCCCGCTTGCGCTCCGGCGCCTCCGGGTGAAACCGGGGCACGGCGTCTGCCTCTGAGACCACCTGCTCCAGGGTGCGGTATCTCCGGCCAATCACCCAGTTGGACGAAATCCAGACCGCCCGGTCCCAAGCTTCCAGGGTCTCCCGGTTCTCCACGCCCACGTAGCAGTCCCGGAGTTCCGCGTTCAGGCAGAACTCGTCGGTCAGCCGCTGCTCCCAGGGGCTGGGGACCAGGACCAGCACCACGGAGGGACGGCGGTTGTAGTGGTACTCGGCGATGGCCCGCAGCCGGTCGTAGAGGGAGCGGCGCCGCAGCGCCAAGCCCTGGCGCACCACGCCGAAGCTGCGGCCATTGTGCAGGGTGATAACAGCGTCAAACCGGCCCCGGCGCTGGAACTCCACCTGGGTTTCCCGCCCGTCCACGCCCGGGGACAGGGTGGCCGCCAGGCGGTAAATTGAGGCCACGGCGTCCATGCGGCGAATGAGCAACGCCAGCCACTGCCGGGACACCGGATAGGCACGCACGAAGTCCGAGGGCGTATCGTAGCCCAGGGCGTCGGCGGCTTCGGCGATGCCCTTCTTCGTGAGGTAGTAGCGTTGGCTGGACGGCAGATGGGCCGTGCCGTGGCTCACCCGCCCGGCCAGGCCGTCTTTCAGCAGGGCGGTCAGGGCGCGGTGTACCGTCGCCAGCGGCTCGCCCAGGACCATCGCCAGTTCCCCCGCGTCAATGAAGGGCAGCCGGGCCAGGGAGTCCAGGATGCGCTCTCGCGAAAAAGCCATGCCTCCAGCGTATCAGCCGGAAGCCGTAGCCGTCAGTGGGCAACTGTCAGTAGAGTGGCTACGCTCCCGCCAGCAACCGGCTCACCGCAGCTTCCACGGCCCGGCCTTCGTTCGACGTGCGCAGCCACTTGCGCAACTCCCGGCGGGCGATGGTTACGGTCAGCTCGTCGCCCAGCGTCTGGCGCAGTTGCTCCAGTTGCTTCGCCGTCCTCTCCCCGGCCATGGCAGTCCTGGCCTGAAGCCGGTTCTTGCGGTCGAACTCCGGGATGGGCATCTTCCAGAGATGCTTCTGCTCCGAACTGGCTCTTGGGCATCAACGAGTGCACAGACTCGTATAGTGCGTCGCTGTTTGTGATGGCCAATATGTAGCTGGTCTCTTCAACGTCTTTGCAGGCATTCCAGAACAGCGTGTAGCCGATAGTCGTTCCGTCTTCAGCAACCAATGCCGCAGTTGATCTACCGGATCGGGTATACACTACTTTCTCGGGTCTTTCTCTGAATCCTCCATCCACCGAGGTTGTGCTGACATTTGCCTCAAGCAGTCTATCACTCCCCAAAGATATAACTTGTTGGTTGGGCGATAAAGTCAAGGCGCTCGATTTCGAGGAGGTCGCCCGGCTCAGCACCCTTTACGTAGTCGGGGCGGGAAGCGGGTGGGCAACCTCGGCATCAAGACCGGCGAGATCAGCCTCGGTCATGCCGGTTGAATCTGGGAATCAGAAGCATCGCGGGTTTCGCGAATGACCTCTTCGCCGAGGTCGACTTCGACGATGGCCGGGATGTCGGAATGCCAGCGGTTGTGGCCGAACTGGGGGTCTCCTTGAGATGCTTGGCACGATCGATAGTAACGGACTACACAGTGGTCTCCTACGCAGCGTGGCAACTGTTGTCACGGAGTGGTTCCGTGGTACCACTTGTCGATTACCGGAGCGACCGCGTCGCTGTCCCCTTCGAAAGCATCCTGAATCTGGCGTATGCCCACCGGGGAACCGTCAAATTCGTCGGCATAATCTTCGACGAGAGACATCAGGTATAGGCTGCGCAAACCCTCACGGAAAGCAGCATCCCCCACGGTATCATAGAGTTCCAGGAAAAACTGTCCGCCCAGAGCATAGTTGCATCGGTAGTCGTACATGACGCCGGCCGCGTCCAGGCGTTCCAACAGGGCGATATTGTCACCGGCCGGGCAGTGGGAATAGTCGATGGTTACTTCCGCCCCGGTGCGCCCGTTTTCGGATATGGCTGCCAACAGTTCGGCCAGACCCTCGTCGAGCCAGTCGGGGTTGTTGCGCCAGTAGAAGTGAGCCACCTCGTGGGCCATCAGGTGTCCGGCGTATCCGGCGGAGTCGCTGTCATCATCGGCGTCGTATTCAGGCAGCATCACAAAGTAGTCTCCATAGTGAGTGCCATGAGAGTAGCCCAGCACCGCAGTTCCGAAGAGCAGGCCGATGTAATTGGTCGGCAGGGCAGCGCCCATGAACTCTTCAACGCTGGCAGCGCTGTGTTCCAGCAGGCCCATGCTGCGCGAGACGCCTGTATCCGTGCGGATGATGGCCAAGTCGGCGGCACCGGTGTGGGGGAGCCTTATCGAGCGGCGTTCCACGGTGGCCTGCTCCGGGTCCAGCAGGGGACGCAGAAAGGCTGGCGCCGCCTCGTTCACGCTGTCCATCAGGGCCACCACGGGCGCCCATTCATCGGTGATGCCATTTTGAAGCGTGGGATGAGTCAACACTTCTCGCAGGGCGAATATTTCGGTGTAGGCCAGCCATGACAGAGCTTCCAAAGCCGCGGCATCGGTTGGTTCCAAGGAATCCAGGAAGGGCATGGCCGCTATCGATTTGGCCAACGCCGCATCTTCATCGTGGATGAAGTAGAGGCTTTCCACCGCACGGGTGGCGTCATTGCTCAAGCTATTCGCCAGCCAAGTCTTGCCTGCGACAACGTTCGCCAGTTCCACGTCCGTATCCGCTACCCAGCCCAGGCGTTCGATGGTGATCCTCTCGACGTCATTCACGCCATCGGCCAACCAGGGTAGGGTAACTAGTCTTTGGGCCAGTGCTGCGTCGTCGTCCGCGATATATCCCAAGTCGGACAGGACGCCGGCCTCGGTCTGAGTAACGCCGTCGGCCAACCAAGGCATGGCGACGAGCAGCGCGGTGAGTGCAGGATCGTGACGTGCGATATATCTCAAGTCAGACAGGACGCCGGCCTCGGTCTGGGTAACGTCGTCGGTCAGCCAGGGTAGCGAAATGAGCCGCTCCGCCAGCGTTACCGAATGCCCGGAAATTTCCCAGAGTATTTCCACGACCTCTGATTCCGGTTGGGTAACGTCGTCCACCAACCAAGGCTGCCCTGCAATTTCTGCGGCAAAGGCCGGCAGGTCGTATCCAACATCCCTAATGCGCATCACGGCGCCTTTTTCCGGTCCGCTGACACCGTCAATGACCCACGGGCGACCCAGCAAAATGCGGGCTACCAAGGGATTGGCTTCTGCCAGCGTTGACAATTCCCTGCCCGCTGCTTCTTCCGACTCGTCGATACCGTCCGCCACCCAGGGCAAGCCGGCTATGCTTACCGGCTTTGGGGTTGGAGTAGGTATTGGCGTCGGAGTGGGGGAAGGGATAGCGAGAGGCACGGTGGTAGGTATCGGCGTTGGCTTGGAAGTAGGTATTGGCGTCGGAGTGGGGGAAGGGATAGCGAGAGGCGCAGTGGTAGGCATCGGAGTTGGCTTGGAAGTAGGTACGGGCCTGGGCGTATATGTGGGCATGGCCTCGCTCGTGGCGGTGCGCGTGGGCAACGCGCGGGTTGCCGCCGGCTCTGGCGCGTCAGTGGGGGTGACTGCGGCGTCCCGGTTGTCGCGGGCGAAAGCCGGGGAGTCCGTGGTGGTTGCTGGCGGTTCCGACGCCAACGGCCACGGTTGTTCTATCGTTTCGGTGAATATCGCCAGCGCATAACCCCCGCCGACCGCAGCCAGCACTACGCAGGTTGCAAGGGTGATGGTCGCTAACTTCGTCAATGCTGGATCACCTGCTCCAAGGCCGCTCGTCGGCTTGGAGATCGAAAATGCTGGGCTGCTAGGATGGGCAGCCCAGGCGCGGTGTGGTGAATCAGGGTCATTAGGACAGGGGTATTCACAAACATTTGGATACGCCTGAACGCCCTTGCTCTGGACTTGTATCCGGTTACAGACTACCGGTCAATCAGCCCCTTTGTCCAGCAGGGCCCGGTGTGGGGAGAGCCGTTCTCTTTACCTGCTGCCCTCGATGACGATCTGATAGCTTGCCTTGTCCAGACCGGCGGGGCGGACCGGCGAAACTCTCTCTGCTGGCCCTGACGTGTCGGACTGCAATCCTCTCCAGCGGTTTCCCACAGTGGTCGCCCTGAAAGGAGAAATGGAAAGGATTGCAGAATACAATCTAAGGGAGTTTCCTACGAGGAAAGGGACGTTTAGGGTGGCACTTAGGGGATTTCCGGGCGAGCAATTTACTGCGGCTCTATAATCACATTATTGCAAAGATTGCAGTGCGGAGATTGTAGTTTCAACCCATGGCGAGAGCCTTGAACGATGATGATGACGCCGCACTGGTGGAGGGACACGACCCGGGGGCGGAGCCGGACGCTCCCCTATCGGACGATGCCCTATTGGACCTGCTGGGCACCCTGGTGGAGGAACGCGACCGGGTCCCGGCCACCGGGGTCCTGGGGGTAAACTACCGCACCCTGGCCCTCTGCTGTGACTCCCAGCAGGTGTCCCGCCGGATGCGGCGGGCATTGGTGGAGTTCCGGGACCGGGATGGTGACGGCGGTGGTGCAACGGGGGATGGCGACGACGGCGGTACACCGGACGCCGGCGTTGCGGCACTGCGGCAGCGGGTGGCTGAACTGGAGGAAGAGAATTGCGGGCTGCGGGAGTTGGCGGACGAACAGGCCCGCCAGCTGGAGGAGTTGACCCGCAGGCTTGCCGCGCTAGCAGACAGCAGGCGCCCGGGGGACGCTGCCGAAGGTGTTGATGCTGACACTGATGATGATCACGAAAATGACCAGGGCGACGATGTGGCGAAGGATTGGAGACCGCCCCGGCGCCGACCCGGAATGCCCGAGGCCGGAGTGGTTACCCTGGAAGTACAGCCCGACGAGGAGTTCGCCTTCGGCCCGGCGGCGCATCTGCTTGCCGAGTGGCGGCGACTGCGGGTTGGCGGTGATGCGGGGGCCAGCGCCGTTGAGCGGGCGCAGGCCGCCGTGCACCGGTGGGAGCTGGAAGCTGCAATGCTCGGCGAGTATTACCTGACCCTGCCGCCGGATACCTACCCCTTGGATGAGGCACGGCTCCCCGATCACGTCCGTTGGCGGAGGGATGCTTTGGCAGAGGCACTGCGGGAACTGCGACGGGCTAAACGGGCGAGGTTTCTGCGGAGGGTGTTCACGCTGGGACTGTGGCGGAGTTGAAAAGGGCAATGGGAGTTTGGCGATGCCGTCAGCCACCGGCTGTCCCGCGTCAACTAGACTTGCCGGATTGCCGTCGATTAGTTTTGCCGGTTCAC
>JAPPCX010000069.1 GCA_028875655.1 Chloroflexota bacterium
CGCCGCTTTGGGGGGAGTGGGGGGGGGGGGAGGGGGGATGAGGGGGGGGGGGGATGTGAGGATTATGGGTTGGGATGTGAGGATAATGGGGTGGGGTGTGGGAAGGGGTGGCGCTATTTCAGGACGTCGTTGAGGCTGCCGGAGCGTAGGGGGTTCAGGTCGAGGGAGACCCAGAGGTAGCCGAGGGTTTTGAGGCGGGTGGCGATTTCGTCGCGGTGGGCGAAGGCGCGTTCCATGTCAGCGGCGGCGACTTCGATGCGGCAGAGCTGGTCGTGGTGGCGGGCGCGGACTTCGCGGAGGCCGAGGTCGCGGAGGATGTCCTCGGCGGCTTCGATGCGGCGGAGGGATTCGACGGTTACGGGAGTGCCGTAGGGGATGCGGGACGAAAGGCACGGTTGGGCCGGCTTGTCCCACAAGGGGACGCCGAGCCATTGGGCGGCGGCGCGGACCTGGGCCTTGTCCATCTCGGCTTCGACCATGGGGCTGCGGATGTTGCGCTCGGCGGCGGCGGTCATGCCGGGGCGGTAGTCGCCGAGGTCGTCGGTGTTGGCGCCGTTGGCGATCCAGGCGTAGCCTTCGGCGGCGGCGAGGGCACCGAGTTGGTCGTAGAGTTCCGTTTTGCAGAAGTAGCAGCGCTGGGCGGTGTTGGCGACGTAGCCTTCGCGTTGCAACTCGTCGGTGCGGATGATGCGGTGGTTGAGGTTGAATTGGGTGGCGATGGATTCGGCGTCGGCGAGGTCGCGGGCGGCCAGGGCGGGAGAGACGGCGGTGACAGCCAAAGCGCGGCTACCCAGCGCGCGTTGTGCTGCCACCGCCAGGAGGGTGCTGTCCACGCCGCCGGAGCAGGCGACGATGACGGATTCCATGTCGCGGAGGATGGATTCGAGGCGGGGGAGGCAGTCGGGTTGTGTCATAATGTTTGCCGGGTTTCGGTTTTGCATGGATGAACAGGATGGACAGGATTAGGGGCTTGAGATCATGAGGCTGATGCGGGTTAGTTTCCGGCTTCGATGAATTTGCGGAAGCGTGCTATGTGCCGGTCAAGTTTCGGGAGGTCGGTGTGATTCGGCTTGCTGCGGGCGAGTTCATCCAGGAACCGCAGCAGGCTGTTGGCATTGTGCGTGTGGTGGACTTTCCACCATTGCGAACAGACGTAGAATCTACCACCATACAGGTCTTTCCAATACCTGCTGCGACCGTTGACTTCTCTTCCTTGTTGTCGCTCACGCAGTAATGCGTGGTTGCCAATTTTTAATGATAGCTGGTTTTTACAATAATCGATGTTCATCAGATTTTGCAGGTCCCGGTCGTCAAGAGTCGTTGGACACTCTTGCAGTAAGGTTCGCATCATATCCTGCACTAGAGGCTGCACCTTGCTATCGGTATCTGGACCTGCTCCCTCAGTAGGTGCCGAGAGCCACTTTGAAATTGGTGCTCTTACCGGCTGGGCACCGAATAGATTGAGCAACTTTGTTGAGCGGACAAACAACTCAGCGGTGTCGGCTACAGAACCGGCATTTTCCAGCGTTGGTATGACGATTTGGGTGTGGCAGTCTTCATTGGTAATTAGATGCCAATCAGTTTGCGGGTACTGTTCACACAGGGTGGCAAAGGTGTTCTCCAAATCAGCCTGAACTCCCTTGCGTACCATTGGCGATACGAAGTAGATGTTCAAGTTATTTCCCGGAGGGTTATACGCGGCTAGGAGGAGGTAAGCACGCAGCATTTTCTTGAGTATTCGGTTAGCAACACCGCCTCCATAGTTCAAGCCGGCTTCGTGGAAAGCGACATCTATAGCGTGTACATTGCCCCTTTGGTCAATGCCAATTACGTCGATTTCAGCCTGCTGCATAAATTGTTCCACACTAGCGGTCTTTTTGAAGACGCCGCCGTCAACCTCAAACCGTCCGCGCATTTCCTGGAACATGTATTCAAGTTCGGCGTCGGTCTTGTGCTTCGTCCAGTGCTCGGACGCCTTCCAATTAGTTTGCACAAGCCAGCAGCCTTTGACGTGTCGCAGGTAAGAATAGCAGAGGGATTCGCCGATTTCGATTTTCATGGGTGTACCTTTATAATCAGCCTTCGGTACGCTGGATTCCCGCTTTCGCGGGAATGACGGGTGGGTGCGGGAGTGACGGTTTGCGGAAAGGATACGATAGAGGACAAGCATGACGGTGCAGAGTATTAGCGCGGTTACGTTGGCGGTGCGGGATATGGCGCGGTCGGTGGCATTTTATCACGATGGGGCGGGGATACCGATTCTGTACGGCGGGCCGGAAGCAGGGTTTACCTCGCTGGCGGTTGGCGACGGGTATCTGAATTTGATCCTGGCTGAGGACGTGGAGGTGCGCTGGTGGGGTCGGTGCATTTTGTACGTGGACGACGTGGACGCGCATCACGGGCGGATGGTGGCGGCCGGGTACTCGCCGGACGGTGAGCCGGCGGACGCGCCATGGCGGGAGCGGTATTATCACATCACGGACCCGGATGGGCACGAGATCAGCTTTGCGCGGCCGTTGGGGTAGGGTTTTACATCGATGGACAGGATGAACAGGATGGGGGTTGGTATAATTTCGCTCCAGATTTTGGGAAAATCGTCAGAATCAGGATTTTCGGGATTACGGGATTTTCAGGATTGGTTGGCTTGGTGAATAGCAAGTGAGATTGAAATGACGGGATTTGTGGATAGGTTGATTGCGGCCAGCGAGGCGGCGCGGAGTTTGGTTTGCGTGGGGTTGGATGTGAATCCTGCCTTGATGCCGATGGTTCGACAAGCTCACCATGAGCGGGGTTTGCGTGATGAGCGGGCGGTGGTGGAGTTTAACCGGGCGATTGTTGATGCTACGGCTGATTTGGTTTGCGCTTACAAGCCGAACATCGCTTTTTACGAGGCGTTGGGGTTGCCGGGGTTGCGGGCGTTGGAGGCTACGGTGGCGTATATTCGGGATGTTGCACCGGATTGCGTGATTATAGTGGACTGCAAGCGGGGGGACATCGGCAATGTCGCAGCGGCTTATGCTACGGCGATGTTCGACGTTTGGGGGTTTGATGCCGTCACTGTGAATGCGTGGGGCGGGATGGAGACCGTTGAGCCGTGGCTGGGCAGGCCGGATCGTGGGGTTTTCGTGTGGTGCCGGGGATCTAATCCGGGGTCATCGGACCTGCAGGATCTGGTGGTTGACGGCGTGGAGCCGGTGTATATGCGGCTGGCGCGGGATTTGTCGGCGCTGCCGGCGCAGGGCAACCTAGGGCTGGTAGTGGGCGCAACGGTACCGGAGCAGTTGCCGGCGGTACGTGAGGTGTGCCCGGAGATGCCGATACTGATTCCGGGGGTTGGAGCGCAGGGCGGCGATCTGGAGGCCAGCGTGCGGAATGGCGTGGACGCCAACGGGAGGCTGGCGATCATCAACTCGGGGCGGGGGATTATTTACGCATCGTCGGGCGACGACTTTGCGGAGGCGGCGCGGACGGCGGCGGGTGAATTGCGGGATGGGATTAATGGGACGCTGGAGGGGATGGGGGTAGGGTGGGGGTGATTGGCATGGATGGACAGGATTGGAGAGTTGTCAGAATCAGGGTTTACAGGATTGGGGGATTTTCTGGATTCCCGCGAAAGCGGGAATGACGGTTGGCCCTGCTAGGTCGGGTACGATAATGACGCTTCAGGGGGGAGTGACACCCCTCACCCAACCCCCTCCCACAAGGGGAGAGGGCTACTTTTATAGGCAGGATTTTTGGCGGCTTGGGATGATCCTTCGACAGGCTCAGGATGAGCGGTGGAACTGAGATGGCAACGGGCGGGAACATGAGCGGACGGCCGGGGGTTGCTGATTTGCGGGTTGGGGATGTTGTGCGGCTGAAGAAGGCGCATCCTTGCGGCGGGTTTCTGTGGCTGGTGAACCGTGTGGGCGGCGACATCGGGCTGCGGTGCGAGACTTGCGGCCATTACGTAATGATTCCGCGGTTCCGGCTTGAGCGACGGATACGGGAGATTGTGCGGCCGGCGGGTGTTGGGGAAAAGGATCTGAGAGATGGGCAGTCGGAGGCAACGGTCGAGTTTGACGCAAAGGCGCAGGGGCGCAAAGAGCGGAACCAGTGACGGCCGGTGGCTTACGGGCGGCGCTGCTGGGCCGCTACCGGGGGGTGTCGGTTTTATGTGTGGTGGTGGCGCTGAACAGTTTTGGGATGGGCGCGATTGCGCCGGTGCTGCCGCTGTTTTTGGAGCAGGAATACGGGGTGAGCGCCGCCGAAATCGGCATCACCATCGGGCTGTTCGGGTTCGGACGGCTGGTGACCAGCCTGCCGGCGGGCTATCTGGCGCAGCGGTACGGACGCAAGAGCGTGCTGGGGCTGGGCGCGGCGATCAACGTGCTGGGCGCGGCGATGGTGTCGGTATCGTTCAGCTACGCGTGGCTGACGGGATGGCGGTTCGTGTCGGGGTTTGGCGGGAGCATTTTCCTGACGGTGGCGACGATTTACCTGAGGGACGAGGCGACGCCGGAAACGCGGGGGCGGCTGCTGAGCCTGCAGGAGTTGAGCATCCTGGCCGGGCAGACCCTGGGGCCGGTGCTGGGGGGATACATGGCGGACATTTTCGGGTTGCGGGTTCCGCTGTACGTGCAGGCGATTCTGATGGCGGTTTCGTTGGGGGTGATTGTGTTTGCGCTGCCGGAATCGAGGTGGCGAGAAGAGGCAGCGCGGCGGGATGCTGCCCCCTCACCCCAGCCCTCTCCCACGAGGGGAGAGGGGGCCGGTTCCGCTATGGTAGAGGGGGTTGATTCATCGCAACGCGACGCCGCCGGTGGTGAGGGGAGGGAACTGGGGGCGATGTGGCGGCTGATGTTGAGTCCGGCGTTCATCTTTGTGGGGATGTTTGCGCTGATGATAGTGGCCAACCGTCAGGGAGCGCGGTTCAGCGTGATGCCGTTGTTCGGGCGGGAGAAGGGGTTTGAGCCGGACGCGCTGGGGCTGTGGATATCGGTTACGCACTTTCCGCAGTTTTTCACGACGCTGGCGTCGGGTTACCTTTCGGACCGGTTTGGCAGGAAGACGCCGATCATTCCCGCGATTACCCTGCTGGCGCTGGGGATCGGAACGTTCGTCTGGGCGGATAATCTGTGGCAACTGCTGCTGTCGGGCGTGCTGCTGGGAATGGGTGAAGGCTTGGGCAGCCCGGCGGGCACGGTGTTCTTCGCGGACATCGCGCCGCCGGGGATGGAAGGGGTGACCATCGGGCTGCTGAGGACGTTCGGCGGAGTGGGAACGATAGTAGGGGCGCTGGCGCTGGGGGCGATCGCAGACTGGGCGGGATTCTCGTGGGCACTGTGGATTGACGCGGGGATACTGGCGGCGTCGGCGCTGGGGTTGATGCTGTTTGTGCGGGAGACGCGTCGGGTGCGGCGGGGGTAGTCGGTTGATTCGGGTTATTGGATTCCCGCCCCGTATCAAGTACGGGGTGACGTTCTTTCGCGGGAATGGCCAAGGAACGCGGGATTAATCGGCGGCCACGTTGTCGGGGTCTGCTTCCTCGACTTCGGGGGGTTCCTGTTGGGCGGCCCGACGGCGCGCGAGCAGCAGGAGTACGGCGGCGACGATGGCGGCCAACGCGATTACGCTCACAGCAATCAGCAGGACCAACAGCAGCGTGGGGTCGCCACCAATGAAGCCACCAGGGCGGTCAACCGAGCCGCCGGACGCGGGGTCGGGGGTAGGGGTGGCGATGGCGGCCATGACGGCGCTGACGATGGCGTCCCGGTCGATGGTTGCCGGCGGTACGGGCGTAGCGGTGGGAACCGGAGTGGGCGTAGGCGACGGCGTGGGGGTATGAGTCGGCGTTGGCGTAGGACTAGGCGTTGGCGTGGGAGCAGGAACCGGAGTAGCCGTAGGAGTCGGCGTAGCGGTCGGAACCGGGGTGGGCGTGGGTGTTGGAGTGGGCAGGGGCGTTTGGGTCGGCGTGGGCGTTGGAGTGCGATACAAGCCGGGCAGCATGGTTACGGTAGCGTAAATCCCGGGTATGAGGGTGGAGTCCTGGTAAAGGTCCAGGGACACGGTGGCTTCGCCGCTGTTGAAGGAGTAGGGTTCGAAATCGGGGAAGGTGGTACGCGCGGAAAAAGAGCCGTCGCGGTCGGACTGGAACGTGCTCGCGCCGTTGAAAGTGAAGAAAGGGCCGTTACGGATGCGAATGCCGTAGCCGCCAATATAGCGGTCCAGGCCGGTCACGGTTACGGTGACAGGGGTGTTGACACGCACGGCCGAGGGGGTAACCGCCACGCCCACGGAGGCGGCCCTGATGTCGAGGTCGGAGGTGAGTTCCCTGAGGCGGTAGTTGTCGAGATAGACCTCCAGGCGGATGCGCTGGCCGGGATCGAGCCGGTCAGTACGGTCGTATTCGTACTGCCACCGGCCGTCCGCGGAAGGATAGACGCTGCCGACGCGGCGGCCGTTGACGGTGATTTCAACCTTGGGCGCGTTGTAGTAGTCGGGGCGGTCCGGCGGGAAATTTTCGCCGCGTATCAGCAGGGATTCGCCCCGGTTGATGACGCCGCGGTCGGGATGGAAAGTGATGCGAGGGACGGCGATGGCGACGTCGGCAGTGGCTTTGACGCCGGCATCGTCGGTGATTTCCAGTTCGAGCTTGTCGCCGTCCTTGAGGGAGATAATCTCGTCGATGAGTTCGCTGGAAATGTCGCCGTCGGGGTCTGCCAGCAGGACGGTGGCGTCGAAGCGGCCTCCGCTGCGGATTGGGACGCAATCGGCAAGGTCGCGCGAGCCATCAAGCAGGGCAACCGGGATGTCGGCGAGACTGGCGCGGCAGACTTCGGAGCCGGCCAATTGCCGGGCGGAAACCAGCAAGGTCCGGCCCAGGCCCGTGCCATCGCCCACGCTCCGAACGGTGAGTTCGGCATCGGAGATGGTTACGCGAGTGGTGGCGCTGAGGTCATTGTGGAACTCGGCGCGTATGGTTGCGGTTCCGGATTGGGCCGGGGGCAGGGTGACGTACAGGATATCGGACGAAGTGCGCCACTCGGCGGGGCGTCCGGCGACGTAAACAGCGCGGATGCCCGGGTTGCCGCCGACGATGCGGACCGCGATTTCTTCGCCGGGGCTTACGGAGCCGGAACCGGAGACGATGAGTCCGGTGGCGACGGTGATCCTGATGGAGCCGGAGAGCCGGCGGCCGGCGCCGTCGAGGGCACAGACCTGGTACGTGCCGGCGCGGCGGAACTTGCCCTGGTCGATGAGAACGTCGGCGGTAAAGCGGTAGTCGGAGCCGACGGTGGCCGAGGCGATTTCGCGCCAATCGCTGACGGCGGAAGAATTGCAGACGCTGGACCCGCCCTGTTGATTGGCATACAGGTTGGCGGTGACGCCCCTGGTAAAGCCGATGCCGGTAAAGGCGACGGTTTCGCCGTAGTTGACCGTCTCATCCTGATCGTCGTCAATCACGAGGGTGGGATCAACGCGCAGCGAGCGATTCAGTTTTTCGCCGCTATCCCACTGTATTGAAACGGTGTAGGTTTCGTCTTCCGGGGGCGGATGGGCGGGAAGGCGGAGACCGTTCAGCCGGATGCGGACGGCGGTCAGGTTGACTTCGGCGCAATCGACGACGGCCCCGTAGAATTTCCATTCATTGCAACCGGGAAGCGTGATTTCGTGAGGGCCGCTGTCACCGGAATAGTAGTCCATCCAATTTGGCTGGTAGCGGGAGCCAGCGCGGAGCACGACGTCGTCTTCGTCATAACCGGTGGGTACGCTCATTTGCTCGGGCAGTTCAATGGTGAATTCGTCGGTGGGCAGGCCGGGGGTACAGTTGCGGTTGCCGTTGGGGTCGGTGAAGGTCAGCTCGAGGTCAACCCGAGCGCCTGGGGTGTAATCGTCGTCCTGGTTGATGACGAGGATGGCGCAGTCGGCCGGCTCGGATTGACCCACGATTGAGGCTGCCGCGGGGTTCTCGGAGACGGCAGAAGCGACCAGAGCGGTTACCGACAGGACGAGGCCGACCAATATGGTCAGCCATGGCCACGGGCGGAAGGGAGCAGGGAGGTTATTGCTGAAGAACGGACGCACTTACACGGTCACTAGTTGGGGAGAACAGAATTCAGGATAAGCCCTAGTTTGCCAACTAGGATACAACATCCCAGGGCCGGCCTGGATTCCCGCGAAAGGGGGAATGACAGTAGTAGGTGGCGGGAATGACGGGAAGTGTCAACGGAACCTAGAAATCCGGCTGCTGCAATTCGGGGGGATGGTTGAGGCGGACTTTGACAATGAGAGCGCCGCCGATGATGAACAGCAAGGCGCTGGCGCCCAGCAGGGCGGTGTAGCCGTAGCCGGGGCCGAACCAGACGGCGACGAGGTCGGGAAGCGGGCCGATGGCCTTGGCGCCACCTGCTCCGAACACGGTGCCCAGATTCACGATGCCCATGTGCTGCGCTTCGCGGCCGGGCGTGCCGATGTCATTGGCCATAGCCCAGTGGGTGGTGAGGATTATGCCCACCGCGCCGCCGATGACGCTAGCGACTACGACGGCCAAGAGATAGGAACTGACCCACATCATAACGACGGTGGCGGCCACGGCGATGACCACGCCCACGGCCAGCACGGGCTTGCGTCCGAGCCGGTCCGACAACCAGCCGGAAGGGTAGGTGGTGAGCACCAGGGCGCCGCCGATGCCGATTATGGCCAGGCCCAGGGCTTGGGCCGGGTTGTCCACCTGGACCTTGTCGCGCAGGAAAAACAGGCCATAGGTGGTGAAGATGACGACTGCGGCCATGAAAGCGCCGCGTGAGACCAGGAACCAGCCCAGATCCGGATGGAGGCGCGCCATGCTGGTGGATTCGGGGAAGGTCATGGCCGCGCGATGGAAGGTGGCGGCAGCGGCGCCGCCGGCCTCCCGCATCCGTCCGAATATGGTAAAGGAGCTGATGCCGGAGGTTACGACGAGCACGCAGGCGAACATGGCCAGGGTAGCCCAGAGCCACGCAACGCCGTCGGGTCGGGCGTAGTGGGCGACCATCAGGGCGGCAAGGCACAACAGGGACGCGCCGCCGAGGGCTTCAAGCAGGGTTTTGATGGACGCGGCCACGCCCATGCGGTTGGCAGGCACCAGTTCGCGGACGCTGGCGAGATACGGAGAGTAGCCGATGCCGGAGTTAATCTGGATGAACATCCAGATGATCAGGAGGCTGACGTAGTTCAGCGGCATGGCCAGGCCGGCCAGGCCCACCGGTATGCACAAACAAGTCCAGAGCATGTAGGGGAGGCGGCGGCCCAGACGGGACCGGGTGCGGTCGCTGGCCCAGCCGACGGGAACCTGAACCAGGGCGGTTGCCAGGAGGCCGGCCAGGCCGACGACGCCGAGCAGGGTGTTCTTGGCGGCGTGGGGCGCCACTTCCAGCACCAGGATGGGCAGAACCGCCGTGTCCATCGCCAGGATGAAGCCGGCGATTCCGAAGCTGTAAGCGTTGAGACCCACCAGGGCGCGCTTGCCCCAGGCTTGGGTCGCCACGGTGGACGATGGGAGTGTTGTCGTAGCGTTCATAGTGGCCGGCATGAACTGGGCGTGGCGACAATCTATGCTGAAAGTATATGCTACAATCCGGGCGAAAACCACGCGCCGGAATTAGGAGAGGGCATCGAGCCGTGCGGATCTGCTCACTGCTGCCCAGCGGCACCGAAATACTGTTCGCCCTGGGGTTGGGAGAGCGGATTATTGGGGTTACTGACCTGTGCGACTATCCGCCGGCGGCTGCCGACATACGTGTGGTTTGCCGGAGCCGAATCGATCCGTCGGTGATGTCCAGCGAAGAGGTTGAGGTGGAGATGAGCCGGATCCTGTCGGCGGGTGAAAGTCCGTATGACCTGGACACGGAATGGCTGGCGCAAGCGGCGCCGGACGTGGTTTTGACGCAGGACCTGTGCTACTTCTGCGAGGTGGACGCCGGGACGGTACACCGGGCGGTGGAACCGATTCCGATGCCGCCGGAAGTGCTGACGCTGAACCCCCGGACACTGGACGAGATACTGGCGAGTTTCGCGGAGGTGGGTGAAGCGTGCGGAGCGCCGGAAGCGGCGACGAAATTGGTGGGCGGTCTGAAAAAGCGGATTGCGGCTGTGATGGAGAAGATAGGGGGAGTAGAGTACCGCCCTAGGGTATTTTCCCTGGAAGGGGTGAACCCGCTGGTGATTGGCGGGCACTGGGTAACGGACCTGGTGGCGCGAGCCGGCGGAGTGTTGCCGGCGCGATTTGCGGCAGGATGCCCGGCGGAGCGGATCGAGTGGAGCGAGGTGGTATCCGCCGCGCCGGAGAAGCTGTACGTTGATTTGTGCTCATCGGACCTGGCGAGGAGCGTGCGGGAGATTCCGTGGCTGGCGGCGCAGCCCGGTTGGAACGAACTGCCGGCGGTGCAGTCGGGCGAGGTGTACCTGATCGACCACAGTACGTTAAGCCGGCCGGGGCCGAGGGTGGTGGACGGGCTGGAGTTGCTGGCTGAGTTGACGCATCCTGAAATGTTCTGCGGGTTCATACCGCCGGGCACCGTTTTGAAGCTTGACGCAGAAATAGCGCGCACGTTGCCGGCAGAGAAGATTGGGGAGGCGTTCGGGGAGTGGCCAACAGCCTGTGGTTCGACAGGCTCACCATGAGCGGTTTTCCGGCATGGATGGACAGGATAATGGGGATATTGCTTTAGGGAGTTCCTGGTTTCCCGCTTTCGCGGGAATGACGGTTGAACGATTGGGAATGACGGTTGAGGGAAGGCGAGCGTTTGGCAATAGTGATATTGGCCGGGTATAATCATCGCCAAATTATCGGGGGTAAACGCGCAGTGGTTAGTCAAAATGACTTTCGGCAGGCAATGTCAAAGTTCGCAACCGGGGTTACGGTGATAACTACGTTGGATCCGGAAGGGAATCCTCACGCGATGACGGCGAACGCGTTCACTTCGGTGTGTTTGGACCCGCCGACGCTGCTGGTGTGCGTGGCGCACAACACCATCACCTATGGGTACGTGGAAGAGCAGAAGCGGATTGGCGTCAACGTGTTGCGGGAGGAGCAGGAAGAGCTGGGGCGCTATTTCGCGCGCCGGCCAGAGCAGCGGGAGGGCAATCCGGAATACTCGTACACGATGGGTGAGCACAACGTGCCGGAGTTGGACGGCTCCATGGTGTTCTTCAACTGCGACATCGTGGGTTCGCACGTTTACGGCGACCACACCATCTACGTGGGCGAAGTGAAGCAGATGCACCGGATCGACGATGAAGCGAACCCGCTGATGTTCTACGACAGCCACTGGTATCACCCGATGCACTAGCGGGACGTTGGTCCCGCCGCTACTCCCAAAGGGGTCCGGTTGCCAGTAATGCCGGCCTCTGGCAAAATACGTAGCTGTTGCTCAGAAGATTGATCCGGCGCAGAGCGCGCGAATTGACCTCGAAGTGAGTCCGTAACCAACGGAGGTATCATCCGGTGGCTTTTATCAAAGGATTGAAGTGTCGGGAGTGCGGCCGGGAATACCCGGGCGACCCCCTGAACGTTTGTGATTTTTGCTTTGGCCCGTTGGAGGTCATATACGACTACGTGACCATTTCCGAAGTGGTCAGCCACGAACGCATCACCGAGGGGCCACTGAGCATCTGGCGTTACCAGGACCTGTTGCCGGCGTCCGCGGACGATCCGGTGGACATAATGGCGGGTTATACGCCGTTGATGAAGGCCAGGAACCTGGGCAAGCACCTGGGACTGAACAACCTGTACATCAAGAACGACAGCGTGAATCCGTCGTTCTCGTTCAAGGACCGGGTGGTGTCGGTGGCGGCGACCAAGGCCGTTGAGTTCGGTTACGAGACCCTGGCGTGCGCCAGCACCGGCAACCTAGCGTGCAGCGTGGCGGCCCACGCGGCGCGGGCCGGCGTTGACGCGGTGGTGTTCATTCCGGCGGACCTGGAGCGAGGGAAAGTGATCGGCGCGGCGGTGTATAACCCGACGCTGGTGGCGGTTGACGGCACCTACGACGAAGTAAATCGCCTGTGCAGCGAGATCAGCGACAACTACCACTGGGCGTTCGTCAACATCAACATGCGCCCGTACTACGCCGAGGGTAGCAAGACGCTGGGCTACGAGGTGGCGGAGCAGCTGGGCTGGCGGGTACCGGACCACGTGGTGGTTCCGTCGGCGTCGGGGGCGATGTTCACCAAGATCTGGAAAGGGTTCAACGAGCTGGCGTGCCTGGGGCTGCTGGACGGCGTGGATCCGATGCCGTTCGGCGCGGACCAGAACACGGTGCATCATCCGGCGGTGACGACGCGGATGCACATGGCGCAAGCGGCGGGATGCTCGCCGATTGTAACGGCGTGGGAGAACCATCGGAACCAGATCCGGCCGGTGCGCCCCGACAGCATCGCCAAGTCGCTGGCCATCGGGAACCCGGCTGACGGCATCTACGCGCTGCGGGTGATACGGGAGTCGGAAGGGAGCGGGTACGCCGTACCCGAGAACCAGGTGGTGGAGGGCATCAAACTGCTGGCCGAGACCGAGGGCGTGTTCACAGAAACGGCGGGCGGCGTGACGGTATCCACGTTGAAGTACCTGGCCGAGACCGGAGCGATCGGGCCGGACGAATTGACCGTGGCGTACATCACGGGCAACGGATTGAAGACCCAGGAAGCGGTGGAAGAGGTGGTGAATCCGCTGGTGGTGAAACCGATGATGGGGTCATTCGAAGCGGCGCTGGAAAGCCGGGTCGCGGCCGGCGTGTAGGGCGAAATGGCCAGGCAGAGGGTGCGGTTCACCTTTTCGGCGGACATGGTGCGCGAGCCGATCATCTACCGGCTCGGCCATGATTTCGACGTGGTGACCAACATCCGGCGGGCGGACGTGCGCGCCGACATGGGTTGGGTGATCCTGGAATTGGACGGCACGGACGACGAGATTCAGCGGGGATTGACGTGGGTTGCCGATTCGGGCGTGCGCGTTGACCCGATCGCCGGAGACGTAATCGAAGGCTGACCCCGGCGACTGCTGACGCCCCGGGGCTTGCAGAACAACAGGAGGAGAATCCCCAATGGGCGTTATGGTTCGCATACCCACACCGCTGCGTCGGATGACGGGCGGAGCAGACAAGGTCGAGTTGGAGGTAGCCGACCTCTCGCAGATGATCGAGCAACTGGAGTCCGACTACCCCGGGTTCAAGGAACGGCTGCTGGACGAAGAGGGCGAGTTGCGCTACTTCGTGAACATCTACGTGAACGGCGAGGACATTCGGTTTGACCAGGGATTGAAGACGTCGATCAAGTCGGGGGACGAGGTGAGCATTGTGCCGGCGGTGGCCGGGGGCTGAGGCGACGGCGCATCCTTCGACGGGCTCAGGATGAGCAGGCAGGTCGGGATGAGCAGTGAGGGGACAGTCCGGGACATTGGCTATGACGACCGAAAGTAGAATCAGCTTTCTGGAAGGCGCGTTGACGCAAGTCAGCGAAAGGCTGCGGGATCACACGGAGCGTTTCACGGCGATCGCGAGGGATATCCAATCCCTACGCTCCGAGTTGAACGCACATAGGGCGGAGATGAATGCTAACGTGGAATCGCTGCGCGCGGAGATGAATGCTAACGTGGAATCGCTGCGCGCGGAGATGAATGCTAACGTGGAATCGCTGCGGGCCGAGAACGCAACGACTCGGCGAGAATCCCGCTGGATCGGGGGGATCATCATTTCCGGCATCGTTGTTGTGGTTATCACTAACCTTGTGATGCAAGTATTCTGACTCGGAAGGACACGGCCTATTGACGCGAAAGGGGCGGGTTTCAAACCCGCCCCTACATGATTGTGGAGTCGCCGGGGGTTAGTTGCGGGCGTATTTGTCCACGGCTTTATCGCCGGTCAGGGCGAGGAAGATGTCGCCGTGGGCGTCGCACCAGATGCCGTGTGCGGAACGGCTGTCCCAACGGGCCAGGACGTTGCCGTCGCGGTCGAAGATGCTGACCCTGGGACTGGCGGAGTTGTCCAAAGTGGCGAGTTCGCTGACGACGAAATCGCCTTCGGGCGTTTCCGTGATGTCGGTGGGGCGCTGGGCGTCGGTCCACATGGCGAGGAAGTCGCCGGAGGTATTGAACACCTGGACGCGGCTGTTCTCGCGGTCGCAGACGTACACGCGGTCGTCGCGGGTCACCAGCAGGCTGTGGGGCAGGTGAAACTCGTAAGGATGCTCCTTGCCGGGCTTGCCCCAGGAATACTTGTGGTTGCCGTCGTTGTCGAAGCGGTGGACGCGGGCGTTGCGGTAGCCGTCGGCCACGTACAGGTCGCCGCTGGGCGAGGGCACGAGCTCGGCGGGGTAGTTGAACGGGCCGGCGGCTCGCGGCACCAGCTGGCCGGCCACCTCGGCTCCCGTGTCGGAGTGGACCATGTAGCGCCCCAGCATCTGGATGAGCTTGCCGTCCAGGGTGTACATCATGCAGGTGGACGTGTCCCGGTCGGTGAGGTACACGACGTCGTCCTCGATGTAGAAGCCGTGGGCATAGACATAGCCACCGTTGCCCCAACCGCTCTTGAAATCGCCGGTGGCGCGGTTAAAGATGGCGATGGGCGGGTCGGCGCGATGGAAGGCGTAGATGTCGCCGGCGGAGTCGCTGGCGATAGCGCTGACGGCGCCCAAGGGGTGGGCGTCGGGCATTTTGGCCCAATCGGAGGTGAGGGTGTAAGTGTGGTTGCCGGATCCGACGGTGGTCATGGGTTTGGCCTCCTGGGGCTAGTTTAGGGTTGCAAATCTACCAAGTGCTATCGTCCGGTAAGGAGACAGCATACCTATTGCTTCGGCTATATCAGCGTCCTGGGACCTTTCGTTAAATAACTGCGCTCCCGACAAGAGCCGATTGTTCCGGCCTCCGGCGGCGATCAAGGCTTGGGCAGTCTCATTCTTATGCTCGGTACCGGCACCTTGTTGAGCATAGTCCAAGGGAGTATGTCCCCGGCGGTCAGTGGCGTTTACTGGTACCCCGTGCTGAATTAGCAATTGTACCGCCTCGTGGGATCTGCCCCGTGCAGCGAGATGCAAGGCGTTGCCTCCTCTAACCCGGTCCTCCTGGTAGGGGTCTATGCCTTGTTCCAACAGGTATTTCAGCATTTCGATTTGCCGGGCGCCAACCGCTGATCGTACAGCGTTGGCACCGAATCGGGCTACAATATGCGGGTTGGCCCCATGGTCCAACAGAAGTTTCACCATCGCGAGATGTCCGGCCATGGCTGCATAGAACAGGGGAGGGAATCCTCTGTCGTCGCGAGCGTTGGGGTTGGCTTTTTCTATCAGTAGTTGACGGGCCTCGTTCAAGTTACCGCGGCAGGCGGCGTGGTGAAGCGGTGTTTCGATTTCCTGCATAGTTTGATGCACTAGAGAGTAGTGCCCACATTGGTGGCCCAGCTCTAGAGGAGTCAGCCCTTGATTATTCTCAATCAGGTGGTTAGCCTCGTTCTGAAGCAAGGTTAGTGCTGCCGATGTACTGCCTTTCCGAGCGGCTTCGTGGAGAGGCGTGTTGCCATCTAATTCTTTGATGTCGATTTCCGCTCCTTTTTCCAACAAGAAAAGGATGGCTGGTGCCAAGTCGAAGTACGCCGCGAAGTGGAGAGGCGTCCCTCCTTTTGCGTCCGGTTGCATCCGTGCTCCGGCTTGTAAGAGCACTTCTGATACAGAGACGTTTTGCAGACTCCGATGTAGGGGCGTGTCACCATCTCGGCAACGAGCGTTGGGGTCTGCGCCGGCTTCGAGCAGTACCTTGACTGCTTCGGCCTGCCCGGCATCGGCTGCTAGATGTAGTGGGGTGTCAAAGTCTTGGTCTGGGACATTGGGATCGGCACCTTGATCCAGTATGTGCTTTACTTCGTCGACTTGGCCGTGAGCGGCGGCTTGGTGAAGAGGGGTAGTCATTGATTCTCTCTGTCCATTGGTAGTTTTTCCTTTATGCTATGTTGGTATCGGGGCTCGGTTTGTCTTGCCAGACGGCGCGGCGGGCCAGTCTGCCGGCGTGCTCGTCGTGAAGGTCGTTATCAAGCGCGGCAGGCGGTGGCATCACGATATGGGCGTGCCAGTCGTTGCCGGGTTCAGGGGCGGATTCTGCGTCGCAGCCGGCTTCACGCACAGTTGCCACAGCCACGACCGCCCATCCGTAAAATGTGCGATTCGCGCCCCGGTTAGCAGCAATGTTCTCGCCATGCCGGATCGCCTCGCTGTGTTCCATACGGTCAATTCGGTCAACGGATATTTGGTAGTGGCCATAGTAGGTAAAAACCGAGGCCGGCACGTTCCCGTTGCGAGAACGCCTGGCTTCGGCGCTGGTGGTTATAGCGCGGGCAACGTTCTCTGATTGGCAAATGCCCGGAACGACTTGCTCGGTGATTCCGGCACTAACGCTCATCGAATCCCAGGATTAACCGAGTTTGGCGATTTCTTCCAGCAGAGCCTGGTCCGGAAGAACGGCGCTGTCCGGGTACGAATTACGCCAGGTTCTTCCTTCCAGTTCGCCCGAGCAAAAAGCAGAGCCATCGGGCCGGAGCGTAACTAGGATACCGTCCGGTCTCTGTCCCCTGGTGTCAATAGCAATTGACCCGTTTTCCATGAGGTACACCATGTATGGACGCGGCCACTCGCTGCACATATTCACCAGTACCCGTAGGGCTTCCCGTTGTCTTTCCGTGGTGGGAGGTTCTATGCCGAACTCATGGGCAGTAACGTCCAGTTCCGACCACTGCGTGATGGCTTCCACCAATTGACGCGGCATTTCCTTGGCACAAGTATCGGGCTGCTTGCCAGATCCTACGGTGGTCATGGGTTGGCCTCCTGTGCTGAGTCGCAATTGCGGTGAAAACCGGAGTGGCGGATGCAAGGTTGAGGATTGCCGGTAAGATCATGCCACCAGCCGGCGGGCGGTGGTTACCACACGCTCGGCGTTGGGGACGTAGAGGTTTTCCAGGGCACGGCTGTAGGGCACGGGGGTGTGCGGCGGCGTTACGCGGGACGGGGGAGCGTCGAGGTAATCGAAGGCTTCCTCGGCGACGCGGGCGCAGATGTCCGAGGATATGCTGCACACCGGGGTGTCCTCGTCCACTACCAGCAGGCGGTGGGTGCGGCGCACGGAGTCGAGCACGTGGTCGTAGTCGATGGGGGACACGCTGAGCAGGTCGATGACCTCGGCGTTGATGCCTTCCTTGGCCAGTTCCTCCGCGGCTTCGACGGCCACCCAGGTCATCTTGCTGATGCCGACCATGGTGATGTCGGAGCCGGGACGGACGGTGCGAGCCTTGCCCAGCGGCAGAGTGTACATTTCCTCCGGGACAGGGCCGACATCACCGTAAAGTCCCTTGTGCTCGAAGAACACCACTGGGTCGTCGTCGCGGATGGCGGACAGAAGCAGTCCCTTGGCGGTGTAGGGATCCGAAGGGCAGACGCCTTTGAGTCCAGGGATGTGGCTGAACAGCGAGTAGAAGGACTCGGAGTGCTGGGCGGCGCTGCCGAACCCCGCGCCGATGCGGGTGAGCATGACGAATGGAACCTTGACCTGCCCGCCGAACATGTAGCGCATCTTGGCGGCGTTGTTGAGCAGTTGGTCCATGCAGACGCCGACGAAATCGACGAACATCAACTCGGCGACGGCGCGCATACCGGTGGAAGCGGCGCCGATGGCGGTGCCCACGAAGGCGGCTTCGGAGAGCGGGGTGTCCAGCACGCGCTCGTTGCCGAACTCTTGAATCAGGCCGCGGGTGGTGCGGAACGCGCCGCCCCAGGCGTCCACGATGCCCAGGTGTTCCCGACCGGCTCCGCCGGCGATTTCCTCGCCCATGATGATGACGGTTTCGTCGCGGCGCATCTCCTGGGCGAGAGCTTCGTTGATGGCTTCGCGGGTTTGGATTTCACGGGTTTCGCCCGGAGGGGGCATCATTGGGGTTTCAACCATGGTGGTCATATTTTCAGCCTCCAATGGGGGAGATAGTTACGGGCGAGCGAGCTACACCGACATGTTGGCGCCACGGCGCATCATTTCGACGGGGTAGTCGGCGTACACGTCCTCGTAGATTTCGTGAGGTTCAGGCAGGGGGCTGGCGTCGGCGAAGGCGACGGCCTCTTCCATGAGGACGCGGGCTTCCTCGTCCATCTGGTCCAGCTCTTCGGCGGTGATGACGTTGCCCTGGGCGATCATGTGGTTGCGGAAGGTGAGCAGCGGGTCGCGGGCGCGCCAGTGGTCCTCTTCTTCCTTGGTGCGGTAGGTGAGGGGGTTGTCGAAGACGGTGTGGCCGTAGTAGCGGTAGGTGCGGGCTTCCAGCAGCGCGGGGCCATCGCCGGCGCGGGCGCGGGAAACGGCTTCGCCGGCGGCCTCGTACACCGCCAGCACGTCCATGCCGTCCACGTGGAAGCCGGGCATGTCGTAGCCGGCGGCGCGGTCGGCGACGTTGGCGACGGACAGACCGTATTCGACGGGCGTGGATTCGGCGTAGCCGTTGTTCTCGCAGCAGAAGATGACGGGCAGTTTCCATACGGACGCCAGGTTCATGCACTCGTGGAGGACGCCCTGGTTGGCTCCGCCATCGCCGAAGAAAGCCACGGCGACGCGGCCCAGGCGCTGGATCTTGGAGGTGAGGGCGGCGCCGACGGCCAGGGGGACGCTGCCGGCGACGATGCCGTTGGTGCCCAGCATGCCCTTGCTCATGTCGGCGATGTGCATGGAGCCGCCCTTGCCCTTGTTGGGGCCGTGGCTGCGTCCGAAGAGTTCGGCCATCATCAGCTTGGGATCGACACCCTTGGCGATGCAATGGCCGTGGCCGCGGTGGGTGCTGCCGATGTAGTCGTCGTCGGACAGGTGGGCACAGACGCCGGTGGGCACGGCCTCCTGGCCGACGGACGAGTGAACGGAGGAGGACATGCCGCGCTGTCCGGTTTCGGGGACGCCGCGCTCCTCGAAATGGCGGATGGTGGTCATGGTGCGGTAAAGTTTCAATAAGGTGTCGCGGTCGGGCGCCATGGGTGCACGCTCCTTGTGTTTGGTTGGTAGGTGGGGCAATTATACGAAAAACCGGCGGGTAGTGCGCCGGTTTGAGGATGGGGCAATGGTAGCACGCGGAGATGTCGCAGATAGGGTTAATCAGCCCGCCGGCAGCAGCATTACAGTTACGCTCCGCTGACGAGCCAGTTCTTCCTGTTCCGGAGCGATGTTTTCTCCGACAACGGCCGGCACTGCGGCTTGGCCGGTGGCTCTTGCCAAGTATTCAGCTCGCTCTGCGGCTCTGGCGATGTCCTGGTCGGCCACGGTGATGGATACCTCCGCGGCCACATACACGTCGTGGCCGTTGTCCCGACTGCGCCCACTGGCAATCAGGTCCACAGCCAGCAATTCAACGGCCTGCTCCTCGGTTATCGCGCCCCGATCTTCCGCGTCGGCAATCATGTTGTTCAGATTGCCGTCAGCGCGGGTCATGGCGGCCTTCAGCACCCTGGTTCGTCTCAGCCGGAGGTTGCGCCCCGCGATGCTGCCGAAGTTGTTGGCGACTTTGATTTCGTAGTTGGTTCCAAAACCGTTATCCATCCGCCCGTCCATCCGGTCGAGTCGCGCGTCCATGCTATCGAATCGCGCGTCCATGCTGTCGAGTCGCCCATCCATGCTATCGAATCGCGCGTCCATGCTGTCGAGTCGCCCATCCATGCTATCGAATCGCGCGTCCATGCTGTCGAGTCGCCCATCCATGCTATCGAATCGCGCGTCCATGCTGTCGAGTCGCCCATCCATGCTATCGAATCGCGCGTCCATACTGTCGAATCGCGCGTCCATGCTGTCGAGTCGCCCGTCCATGCTGCCGAGTCGCCCGTCCATGCTGCCGAGTCTGGTATGCACTTTGGCCAGTTCGGCCTTGACTTCAGACATGCCGGATTTGAGTTCGTCCTGGCCTTGCTCCAAGGCTTGCAGACGCAGCTCAGTGGATTCCATGAAACTGGCCAACGTGGTTTCCAGGTTGGTCAGGCGTCGCTCGGTAGCAACTGAGTATTCAGCGAAACGCTCGGGCAGCTCTAATAACTCCTGCGTGAGCAGATGCCGGCGGACAGCAGCCCGGAAGTCTGGCTGTTCTTCCAAGGCTTGCAGGAAGGCTTGTTGGGTTGCGGCATCCAACATTTCAGGTTCCTCAATCCTATGCCCGATTATAGCACGGGCAGGTGTGGACACTGACGACGCTGCTGTGGCATAAGGCGCGTTTCATGTCGAGGCGCGACTTTTGGATACTACGGGTGACCTCCCGGGTATTAACACGCGGTTGCAACCACTGGCGCGCCACTGCCGACGCCTAGCGTTGCGGCAGCACTGCCGTCCACGATCGCGATTTCGAGGCGGCCGTGGCTGCCGATTAGAGCGCTGAGGCCGTGACCGGGTGGGTCGTGGAAGGTGCGGGACAGGCCGATTATGGTCTGGCCGGCGATGGTTACGGTTACGTTGGGGCTGCCGGCGGTTGCGCCGATTTGATCCGTCAGGTCGGCGGTGATGTTGGTGACCAGGTTGCCGAAGGCGTCGGCGAAGATGACCTGGCCGCGTATAATGTTTCCGTTGGGTTGAGGGATGGGTAGAGAGAGGGCAGTGATAGTTGACGTGGATTCGCCGAGAGCGTCCGCGGACGCGCCGGCGGACAGGTGGGCGGCCACGGGAGCGAACACGTCGCGGCCGTGGAAGGTGGCGCTGACGGGGTGTTGCCAGTAGTCGGGGTTGGTGAGGCGCCAGGCGCGGCAATGGTTGGGAACGGGCGCATTCGGGCGAGCAACACTGCTTGCGGAACCAGCGGTGGGTGCGGGCGCAAGGTCGGGTTCCCTGGTGTCGCCGAAGGACGGGACGTACTGGCGGCAGACCAGGGTGAGGAGGCCATTGTCGGGGGCGACGAACCGGGCATCGGGGGTTTCCAGCAGGATAGCGGCGCGGTCGGTGCCAACGCCGGGATCGACGACGGCGACGAAGACGCTGCCAGTGGGGAAATAGCGGCAGGAATCGGCGAGGACGACGGCTCCGTGGCGCACGTCCTGGGGGCCGATGCCGTGGGTGAGGTCGATGACGTGGGCGGCCGGGTTGATGCCGTGGATGACGCCGCGCATCATGCCGACGTAGGCGTCGGACAGGCCGAAGTCAGTGAGCAGTACGATGGGCGGCGCGGTCATGCCGGCCACGAACGACGAGCTAGCTTGGGAAGCGCGCGCTGACGGTGGATACGACCAGGAAGATCACGATGAGGACGATGGTGAGCTGGAACAGGGTGCGCTCCAGGCCGCGGCGCGTGCGGACAGTGTTCTGGGCACTGCCGAACATTCCGCTGCCGGCCTCGCGCACCTGGGACAGGATGATGAGCACCAATACGATGGAAGCGATGATCTGGGCGATGTTGAGGAAGGCCATTGTGTGTCTCCGTGACCGTTGATTGTATCACGTTAGGGTTTCTGCGCTTCCAGTCCTTCCTGGACAAGGCGGAGGGCTAGATCGGGCTGGGCCTGGCCTTTGGTGATGCGCATGACCTGGCCCATGAGGAAACGGGCGGCGTTTTCCTTGCCGTCGAGATAGTCTGCGACGGCTTTGGGGTTGGTGGCGATAGCCTCGGCGACGGCGGCTTCGATGGCGCCGGTGTCGCTGATCTGGGCGAGACCCTTTTCTTCTACTACGTCGGCGGCGTTACCGCCGGTGGCGTACATCTCCTCCAACACGGTTTTCGCCAGGGAGGTGGACAGGGTTCCGTCCGCGATGAGGGACAGCAGGTCGGAGAGGCCGGCCGGCGCGACGGGCGAGTCTGCGATGTCCCGGTGGTCCTGGTTGAGCAGGCGGGAAAGGTCGCCCAGGATCCAGTTGGCGACTTCTTTCGCGGAATCCTGGTCAGCGTCGGGGTCGCGTGAGGAGCTGCGAAGAGACAGGGCGGCCTCGAAGTAGTCGGCCATGGCGCGGGAGCCGGTGAGCAAGTCGGAGTCGTATTCGGACAGACCGTAGTCGGACATGAAACGGGCTTTGCGTTGGGGGGCGAGTTCCGGCAGCGCGGTTTGGAGTTGGGCGACCCAATCGCGGCCGATATTCAGCGGCGGCAGGTCGGGTTCGGGGAAGTAGCGGTAGTCGTGGGCGTACTCTTTGCTGCGCTGGGAGACGGTGACCTCGCGTTCCTCGACCCAGCCGCGGGTTTCCTGCACCACCTGGCCGCCGTCCTTGAGGACGCGGCGCTGGCGTTCCACTTCGTACTCCAGGGCCTGGACGACGGAGCGGAAACTGTTCATGTTCTTGATTTCGGTGCGGGTGCCGAAGGTGTCGCTGCCCATGGGGCGGATGCTGACGTTGGCGTCGCAGCGGAAATTGCCGTCCTGCATGTTGGCGGTGGACACTCCGAGGAACTGGACGAGGGAGTGCAGTGAGGTTAGGTACTGGCGGGCTTCCTCGGGTGAGCGCAGGTCGGGCTTGCTGACGACTTCCATGAGAGGGACGCCGGAACGGTTGACGTCCACGAGGGAGTAGCCGGCGCCGCCGTCGCCGTCGGGGAAGTGCTGCATCTTGGCGACGTCTTCCTCAAGGTGGACGCGCTCGACGCCGATGCGTCGCCGGTCGTGGCCAATGCCGGGGTCGCCGTTGATTTCCAGGTAGCCGCCCAAGGCCAGTGGGAGGTCGTACTGGGAGATCTGGTAGCCCTTCATCAGGTCAGGGTAGGGGTAGTTTTTGCGGTCGAACTTGGTGAAGTCGGGGATGTCGCAGTGCAGGGCCAGGCCGGTCATCATGGTGTACTCGACGGCGCGGCGGTTGATGACGGGGAGCGCGCCGGGCAGGCCGAGGCAGACCGGGCAAGTGCGGGTGTTGGGTTCGGCGTCCTGGTAGTCGGCGGGACAGGCGCAGAACATCTTGCTGCGGGTGTCGAGCTGGACGTGGACTTCGAGGCCGATGACGGTTTCGTATTGCATGGACGGCTCCGCTGATTCGGAATTCCGCCAGTCAGTATAGCAAAGGCGGTTGGCGACGGGTTGGCGCGTAGCCGGAGACAGGGTCGTGGTAGAATCGAGACGGACAGGCTGGAATATGGAGGCTGGACATGGAGCTGTTTGAGCCAATCCTTGGAATAACCATGATGGTGATCGGGCTGATTATGGTGCTGGGTGGCATGGGCCTGCTGTTTTACGCGGTATGGACGAGCGGCAATAGCCGGTCGCCGGCCGAGCAAGCGGCCAACAGCAATGTTGAGGTAGAACCTTCATGACTGGCTCATTGGCCACTGCTGGCGTCCTTATTGTCCTCTTTGGTCTGATTATTTTGGGCGGCGGCGTACTGGTGTGGATGGCGCCGGTTCCAGCGGAGGATATGACCCCGGCAAGGGAGATTCTACTCAACATTGCAGACTGGATGATCAAGGCTTCGGTGGGAGCGATTCTCGGGTTCGCCGGCTCACGTCTTGCAGTCAGAAGAAGCAGCGCGGCAACGGCGTGATGAAATACCACCGTTCGGATTCGGGAACGCTGCAATTGAAGGTGAGGCCGGTCATCATGGTGTACCCGCAATCGGGGTATGCTATTGACGAGTAATCGCCATGACGCAGTCACAGGCTACAATGACGCCGCAGCAGTTCATTGCCAAGTGGCGGCGCAGCGCCGGCGGGGAAATGGCTGGGGGGCAGGAATGGTTTATCGACGTGTGCCGCATGGTGGGTCACGGGACGCCCAACGAAGTTGACCCGCGACAGGAGTGGTACACCTTTGAGCGCACGTTGCGTCAGAACACCGGACGACCCGGGCGGGCCGACGTTTTCAAGCGGGGTTATTTTGCCTGGGAGTTCAAGGGCGCGCACAGTGACCTGGACGCGGCCTACCGCCAACTGCAGCGTTACCGGGAGGCCCTGAATAATCCGCCCGTGCTGGTGGTGTCCGACTTTCGCACGATACGGGTGCATACCAACTTCACCAACAAGGTGTCGGTGGTCCATACTATCGGGCTGGACGACCTGCACGAGCCGGACGCGCTGGAAATTGTACGCAGCATTTTTCACAACCCGGACGCGCTGGAACCGGAAATCAGTCCTAATGAAGTTACCGAAGAAACGGCGGGAATTTTCGCTACGATAGCCCGGTTGATGCGAGAGCGGGGAGTTGATTCTCTGGAGGTTGCACGTTTCCTGAACCGGCTGGTGTTCTGCTTTTTTGCGCAAGACGTAGGTCTTTTGCCGAACCGGGTATTGTCGCAGTTGTGTGAGAACTACCACGATGACCCGGCGGAGTTTGACGCCGGCTTGCGGGATCTGTTCGTCCAGATGAATGAAGGCGGACGCTTCGGCGTTGAGCGAATCCGTCAATTCAACGGCGACCTGTTCAGAGAGCCGGCCACCGTTTTGATGACGACGGAAGAACTTGAAAATCTGGCCGAGGCGCCGAAGCGCAATTGGGCGCATATCGAGCCATCAATTTTTGGCACGCTTTTTGAGCGCGCGGTTGATCCTGACAAGCAAGGGCTGGTGGGTGCGCAGTACACGTCGGAGGAGGATATTCTGTCGGTCGTCAGGCCGGTGATAATCAACCCGCTGCTGGCGGAATGGCACGACGTGGAGAGCAAGGTGGGCGGCCTGATGCTGCTGGAAGGGCAGCGGGACGAAAAGCAGGCCCGACAACTGCTGCTGAAATTTCAAGGACGGTTGTCATCGCTGCGAGTGCTGGACCCAGCGTGCGGCAGCGGCAACTTTCTGTACGTGGCGCTGCGTCAGCTGCACGATTTGGAAAAAGCGGTATTGACGCTGGCGGCGGAGTTGGGGTTGCGCAATTTTCTGCCCGAGGTGTCGCCGGAGCAGTTTTACGGCATCGAAATCGACCCTTACGCCAGCGGCCTGGCCCGCACTGCCCTGTGGATTGGGCATCTGCAATGGCTAATTGAAAACGGCCACCAGTACAACCGGGAGCCGGTGCTGGGTTCGCTGAATACTATTGAATGCCGCGACGCCTTGATTGAGTTCATCGAACCATGGGCCGAGGGCAATGCCCTGCTGGAACCGGATCTGTCCGCATATTCCGCGTACACTGATGAGGACCGCCGTGAACTGCGTGAGCTGGAGGAAGTGACCTGGCCGGAGGGCGATGCTCTTTTAGGCGCCCATAACTCCCACCGAGAAGCCCGTTGGCCGACGGTAGATTACATCGTTGGCAACCCTCCTTTCCTGGGCCATTTCCCCTTCCGTGAGCAATTGGGGGATAGATATGTGAATGCCGTGTATGACCTGTACGGCGACCGGATCCCCAACTCCAGCGACCTGTGTTGCTACTGGCTGGAAAAGGCGCGGGCACAGATTGCCGACGGCAAAGCGAAACGGGCCGGGCTGCTGGCGACACAGGCGATACGCTTCCAGTCCAACCGGCCCGTGCTGGTTAACATCAAAGAGAGCGGCGACATATTCGCCGCGGTTTCCGACCAGGATTGGGTGCTGGACGGCGCCAACGTACACATTTCCATCATTTGCTTTGACGATGGCAGCGAGACAACGCGCGTCCTGGACGGCGAGCGGGTGAACAACATTAACGCCGACTTGACTGGCGGGGCCGACGTGACCCAGGCCAGGCATTTAACAGAGAACGATGACCTCAGTTTTATGGGCGTTACAAAGGTCGGCCCTTTTGAAATTACCGGCGAGGTTGCCCAAGAAATGCTGCGCCAGCCTAATGTTCACGGCAAGCCTAACAGCGACGTGATCAAGCGCTGGCTTATCGGAAGGGATATTAACCAAGTATCCCGCGATATGTGGATAATTGATTTTGGCGTAGATATGTCCGAGGGTGACGCCGCGCTGTATGAAGCTCCTTTCGAGTATGTAGTGGCTAACGTAAAGCCTGAAAGATTGCAGAACAACAGGCGTCGCTATGCCGAATTATGGTGGATACATGCTGAAGCGCGTCCCGGTATGCGACAGGCGTTGAACGGCTTGGAACGTTACATCGGCACCAGCATGGTATCCCGTCACCGGATGTTTGCGTGGATTGACGGCGACGTGCTGCCGGACGCCACCATCATCGTGTTCGCCAGCGACGATGATTACTTCTTCGGTGTGCTGCAAAGCCGGATACATACGCTTTGGGCTGAGGCTTCAGGAACGCAGTTGCGTGAATCTCAAAGCGGGCTGCGCTACACACCCACCACGTGCTTTGAGACATTCCCGTTTCCGGAGCCTACGGATGAACAGCGGGAGGCCATCGGCACCGCGGCCGCCGAGCTGAACCGGCTGCGGGAGAACTGGCGTAACCCCACCGATATGTTCGGCAATCCCGCTCTCAACGCAGATCAGCTGCGCCGCCGCACCCTCACCAACCTGTACAACGAATACCCCACCTGGCTGGCCCACGCCCACGCCACGCTGGACGCGGCGGTGGCGGCGGCATACGGCTGGCCGGCGGATCTGGCGGACGGCGAGGTATTGGAGCGGTTATTGGAGTTGAATTTGGAGCGGGCGGGCGCTGTGACAATGGCATCGGACGTATAAATGAGAAGCCCCCCATCCGGATCCGGATGGGGGCTTCGTTTTATCTATGGATGGACGTCTTAATCTTCGTCCCCGTACTGCTCCTTCAGCATTTCCACTACCGCCGGGTCGGCGAGGGTGGTGGTGTCGCCGAGGGCGCGGCCTTCGGCTACGTCGCGGAGGAGGCGGCGCATGATTTTGCCGCTGCGGGTCTTGGGGAGTTCGGCGGCGAAGTAGATGTCGTCGGGGCGAGCCATGGGGCCGATCTTGCCGGCGACGTGCTGCTTGAGCTCGTTGACCACGTCGTCGGAGCTGGCCACCTGATCCTTGAGGGTTACGAAGGCAACGATGGCCTGGCCTTTCACCTCGTGGCTGCGTCCGATGCAGGCGGCTTCGGCGACCTTGAGGTTGTCCACCAGGGCAGACTCCACCTCCATGGTGCTGATGCGGTGGGCTGAAACGTTGATCACGTCGTCAACGCGGCCCAGCAGCCAGAAGTAGGATTCCTCGTCCAGCTTGGCGCCATCGCTGGTGAAGTAGATGCCGTCGTAGTTGGACCAGTACTGCTCGACGAACCGCTCGGGGTCGCCGTAGATGCCGCGCAGCATGCTGGGCCACGGCTTGCGGACGACGAGGTAGCCGCCACCGCCGGGTCCGATCTCGTTGCCCTGCTCGTCCAGGATGGCGGCGTCGATGCCGGGGAAGGGCTGCGTGGCCGAGCCGGGCTTGAGGGTAGTGATGCCGGGGAGGGCTGAGATCATAATCGCGCCGGTCTCGGTCTGCCACCAGGTATCGACCACCGGGCAGCGTCCGCCGCCGATGTGCTGCCAGTACCAGACCCAGGCCTCGGGGTTGATGGGTTCGCCGACGCTGCCCAGCAGGCGCAGGGACGACATATCGTGCATGTTGGGGTATTCCTCGCCCCAGCGCATGAACGTGCGGATGGCGGTAGGCGCGGTGTAGCAGATGGTGCAGGCGTACTTCTCGACGATGGCCCAGAAGCGATCCCGGTCGGGGTAGTCGGGGGAGCCTTCGTACATCACGGTGGTTGCGCCGTTGGCCAGCGGGCCGTAGATGATGTAGCTGTGGCCGGTGACCCAGCCGATGTCGGCGGTACACCAATAGACATCGTCTTCTTTGAGGTCGAAGATCCACTTGCTGGTGGCGTAGGTGCCCGTCATGTAGCCGCCGGTGGTGTGGACGATGCCCTTGGGCTTGCCGGTGGTGCCGCTGGTGTAGAGCATGAACAGCATATCCTCGCTGTCCATCTGCTCCGGCTCGCACGTGAGGAGCTGGTCGGCGACCAGATCGTGCCACCAGACATCGCGGCCCTCGACGATGGGCACGTCGTGTCCAGTGCGCTTGACGACGACGACCTTCTCCACGGGGGTGTGGCCCTCGATGGAGGCGTCGGCGTTCTGCTTCAGCTGGATGATGCCGCCACGACGCCAGCCGCCATCGGCGGTAATCATCACCTTGGACTGGGAGTCCTCGATGCGGTCGCGGAGGGACTCGGCGCTGAATCCGCCGAAGACGATGCTGTGGGGCGCGCCGATGCGGGCGCAGGCCAGCATGGCGATGGCAAGCTCGGGCACCATGGGCAGGTACAGGGTGACGCGGTCGCCCTTCTGCACGCCCAGGCTCTTGAGGCCGTTGGCGAACTTGCAGACCTCGCGGTAGAGGTCGCGGTAGGTATAGACCTGCCAGTCGCCGGGTTCGCCCTCCCAGATGATGGCGGCCTTGTTTTTGCGGGGGCCGTTGAGGTGGCGGTCGATGCAGTTGTAGGCGGCGTTGAGCTTGCCGCCGACGAACCACTTGGCGAAAGGCGCGTCGGACCAGTCCAGCACGGTGTCCCAGGGCTTGAACCAGTCGAGTTCGCCGGCGAAGCGCGCCCAGAAGGCTTCGGGGTCTCGCATTGCCTCCTCGTACACCGCAGGATCGGCGATGTTGGCGTTGGCGGCGAAATCGGCGGGCGGCGGATAAGTGCGGTCCTCCTGGAGCAGGGCCTCGAAAGCGCCGGTATTTTGCGTCCCGTTGCTCTGAGTCATAGCAGTGAACCTCCGGGGCAGGAAATGGCGATGTGATACGCGGAGATATTAGCATATCGCTGTCGCGCATGGCCGGATGATAAAATCGGCATACCATCAGTTCACTTGCCCCGAGCGCGATACAACGCGGAGGAACCGCAGATGACGACAACGTTGACGACCGTAATGCCGCCGGCCCGGCCTTTCAGCGTGGAGGAATGCGCCGCCCTGGCGCAGGCTGGCATCATTGACGCGGGCGAGGAGGCCGACGTGCTGGCGGGCCGTCATCGCTTCACGGTGGACGAGTTCCTGGCCATGGAGGCGGCCGGCGTTCTGTACAAGTCCGACCGTGTTGAGCTGATCGATGGAGTGATAATCATTATGCCGCCAATCGGCGATAGCCACGTAAGTGGGTCCAACTGGGGAACCACCTTGTTCGTACCGCCGCTGTTGGGGCGCGCCACCGTGCAGGTGTCCGGGCCAATATACCTGAACGATAACACTGCACCGCAGCCCGACATCACGCTAGTGAGATGGAATGCTCCAGGTTCCGGCGTAACCGGACATGCCACGCCGGAGGACGTGTACCTAGTCATCGAGTTTGCCGACACTTCGCTGGCGTTTGACCAGGGGCCGAAGCTGGCCCGGTACGCCGCCGCGGGCATCCCAGAGGTGTGGGTGGCCAACCTGCGGGCGCGGGAGGTTACCGCCTACGCGGAGCCGTCGGGCGCCGAGTACGGCAACGTCCGCACGTATCGCGTGGGAGAGAGCATCAGCCCGGGCGCTTTTCCCGACGTGGCGCTGGCGGTGGCCGATTTTATGCCGCCGGTCGATGAGGAGAGTGGGGAGCCGCTCTAGCTTCCGCAGGCAGCGCACGTAGCGCGCTTCTGATCAGGTCGTGCGACACGCCGGCAGCGTGGCGATGGCGTACAATCAACCGCCATGCCTGCCGCCGTAGAACCGAGCGCCGTTGTGTCCGCCCGCATAACGTGGCGGACGATTGCGTTGGCGTCGGCGTCGGCGCTGGGGATGGTGCTGGCGTCGTTGGACTTTTCGGTGAACGTGGCGTTGCCGGCGATGCGCGACGCTTTCGGGACGGACCTGGCGGCGGTGCAGTGGGTGATCGTGGTGTTTATCGCCACGCGGGCGGGGCTGGCGCTGGGAGCGGGGGCGTTTGCCGACCGGTTCGGGCTGCGGATGGTGTACCTGTTCGGGACGGCAACCTACCTGGTGTCGATGGTGTGCATGTCGTTTTCGCCGACGCTGGAGTCGCTGGTTGGCTTCCGCGTGCTGCAGGCGTTGGGGACGGGCTGCCTATACAGCACGGCGCCGGCCATCGCTGCGACGGTTTTCCCGGAGCACCGCCGGGGGCTGTCCATGGGGTTCACGTCGGCGAGCCTGGCGTCGGGGATGGTGATGTCAACGCTGGCGGCGGGGCCGCTGGTGCAGCTGTTCGACTGGCCGGCGGTGTTCTGGGGCCGGATTCCGCTGACGGCGCTGGCGTTGGTGATCGGGCTGCTGGCGGTGCCGGGATCAATCAGCGGGGAATCGAGGAGCGCGCCGAGGCAGAAGTTTGACGTGGCGGGCGCGGTTTTGGTGCTGTCGTTGCTGTGGTGCCTGATGATTGGGCTGCGGCTGGGGCAGTCCGTCGAAGGCGGATGGACCTCGCCATTAGTGTTGGCGTTGCTGGCGGGGGCGCCGGTGGCCCTGGCGTTGCTGGTGTGGGTGGAACGGCGGGCCGAGTCGCCGGTGCTGCCGGGGGCGCTGGCCAGGCTGAGCGGGTTCCAGACGGCGACGGGCGCCATGTTCCTGGGCCATTTTTCGCAGTTCGTAATCTGGTTCATCTTCCCGTTCTACATAACCGATTCGTTGGACCGCAGCCCGGTGACGCTGGGGATACTGTTCGCCGTCATGTCGTCGTGCAACATCCTGTCGTCGCCGGTGGGTGGCTGGCTGTGCGACCGCTGGGGGGTGCGTCCAGTCGGCTCGGTTGGCCTGGGGCTGACGGCGACGGGTTTGCTGGTAATGTCGGCGCTGGACGACGGGTCGGCGATTTGGCATCCGGCGGGGGCAATTGCCATCGTGGGCCTGGGCGTGGGCTGGTTCCAGTCGGCGGCCTACGCGCTGATGCTGGGCAGCGTGCCGTCGGCGCGGTTCGGCACGGCGTCGGGCGCGATGTCGCTGGCCCAGGCGTCGGGCACGGTGCTGTGCGTGGCGATAGTGGGGGCGATATTCGCCGGACTGAGCGATCACTACGAAGCCACGTTGCCGGTCAGCGAGTCGTTCCTGCTGGCCTACCGGGACGTGTTCCGGATCGGGGCGACCACCGCCGCTTTGGGAGCGATATGGTTCGGGCTGCGGGCGCGACAGCCGGGGCGGTGACTACGTCGCGCGCCCTTCGACAGGCTCGGGATGAGCGGGGCTAACGACAGGTTAGGGATGAGCGGGTGCTAATGACAAGGGCCGCTCCCGATGAGCGGCCCCAGTTAGTCGTTAACAGCGCGGGCAGGCCAACGCCGGGGTGGTTACGATGGCCGGTTGCGGCGCTCTTCCTCGCGTTCTTCGGCCTTGTGGCGCAGGGGCCGGCCCTTGTCGGGGGTCGGGTCTTTCACCTCGCCGTAGATGGCGCGGCCTTCGTGATCTTCCGGAAGGTATTCTGTGATGGGCAGACCGCCCTCAGTTACGAAGAGCAGTCAATGGCAGTACTTGTAGATCTGCATGTCGTCGCAGGCGCAGATCCAGGTGCGATGCTTGACCTCTTCCTCCTTGCTCGGGTAGAAGCGGCACGGGCAGAGCGGCCGTCCGATTTCGTCGACGTTCTGGGCCAGGCCCAGGATTACGGATTCCGCGATTCCCTCCTCCGGGTGGGTAAAGGTGCCGGATTTCTCGCAGTATCGCTCAACGAACAGACGCATCCGGTCGATTGCTTTTTGACTGGGCTGATCGGCCAATTGAATTCTCCTTGCGGCATTTCGTGTTCGGTACGTCCGGTTGCTCCGGTGGCAGACCGTAACGGGCACTTAATGATAATAGGATATGTCAACATCCGCAACGCCGCCGAAACCCAGCGCGCGGGCTTGATGCCGCCGGAAATGAGGTTATGCTAAAATGTCCTGGTGATTCGGCTGCGGTGAGTTTGAGGAGGGGTACCCTTGCCCGAACGAATTTTCATTGGCGTCGCGTGGCCCTACGCCAACGGGCCCCTGCATATGGGACACATCGCCGGCTGCTATCTGGCCGCCGATATTTTTGCCCGTTACCATCGCATGAAGGGCAACGAAGTGCTGATGGTGTCCGGCTCGGACGCCCATGGCACGCCGATCACGATTCGGGCCGACCAGGAGGGTGTTGAACCCGACGTGATCCTGGACCGCTACCACACCCAGTTTCTGGATACCTGGCAGCGCCTGGGCATCACCTTCGACCTGTTCACCACGACGCACACCGAGAACCACCAACGGGTGGTGCAGGACATCTTCAAGCGCCTCCAGGAACAGGACTACATCTATGCTGACACCATGCTGCTGGCGCATTGCGCCGGCTGCTCCCGTTTCCTGCCCGACCGCTACGTTGAGGGGACGTGCCCCCACTGCCGCAACGAGCGCGCCCGGGGCGACCAGTGCGACAGCTGCGGCCACACCCTGGACCCCATCGACCTGGTGGAGCCGCGTTGCAGCATCTGTGGCGACACGCCCGACTTCCGAGATTCCGAGCACTTCTTCCTGCGCCTGTCCGCTTTTGAGCAGCCTCTGCTGGACTGGATTGGCGACAAGGACTTCTGGCGTCCCAACGTAGCCAATTCCACCCGCGGATTCCTGCAGGGCGGCTTGAAAGACCGCGCCATATCCCGGGACTTGACGTGGGGTGTTCCGCTCCCGATGGAAGGTTACGAAGGCAAGCGCATCTACGTCTGGTTTGAGGCCGTGATCGGCTACCTGTCCGCGGCCGTGGAGTGGGCGGAGCGCAGCGGCAAGCCCGACGCCTGGGAAGACTTCTGGAAGGAAGACGACACCAAGGCGTACTACTTTATCGGCAAGGACAACATTCCTTTCCACAGCATCATCTGGCCGGCCATGATCATGGCCTACGGCGGGTTGAACCTGCCCTACGACGTGCCGGCCAACGAATTCCTCAGCCTTGAAAACCGCAAGTTTTCCACCAGCCAGAACTGGGCGTTGTGGGTGCCGGACTACCTGGACCGCTACGACCCGGACCCGTTGCGCTACATGCTGTCGATCAACATGCCGGAGACGGGCGACACCGATTTCAGCTGGAACGAGTTTGTCCGCCGCAACAACGACGAACTGGTCGCCACCTACGGCAACCTGGTGAATCGGGTGCTGCGGTTCACCTACCGCAACTTTGACGGCCAGGTGCCCGTGGACGCCGCGCCGCCCGAAGACGTTGAGATTGCCTTGCTGGATTCGGCTCGGCAGGCCATGGCGGACGTGGACAACAGCCTGTATCACACCAGGTTCCGCGCCGGCATCAGTCGCGCCTTCGCGCTGGCGCAGGAGTCCAACCGTTACCTGGACGCCCGCGCGCCGTGGCAGTCCATCAAGACCGACCGGGCCGACGCCGCCCGTTCGCTGGGCACGGCGATCCGGGTGCTGAACTGCCTCAAGGTAATACTGGCGCCGTACCTGCCCTTCACCAGCCAGAAGGTACACGAGTTCCTGGGATTCGACGGCGACGTGAACGGGGAACCGTGGGATTTCGACGCGCTGGTGGAGAGCATCAAGCCCGGCGCGCCGTTGCGCAACCCGTCGGCGCTGTACGCCAAGCTGGACACCGCCGTCACCGAGCAGGAAGCCGAATCCGCCATTGGCGGAGGCGTTCCCGCCTGATCCTTACCCATCGAGCGATACGACGTGGTCACCGGGCTGGACTTGAAAACCGTTTCCATCTACGCTCCGGTGGTGGATCAACTGGCTCAGGTCGAAGAGCAGCTCCACGAGCTGTGCCAAACGGACATCGCCGATCTGGACCCGCTGCTGGATTATGCGCTGCGTTCCGGCGGCAAGCGTGTCCGGCCGGCGCTGACCCTGCTGGCCGCCGAGTTTCACCCCCACGAGCGCCGGCGATCTCAAATCATGGCCTCCGCCGTGGAACTCCTGCACCTTGCGACCCTCATCCACGACGACACGGTGGACAACGCGGGGATGCGCCGCGGCAAGCCCACCATCAACAACCTATACGGCAACCACGTCGCCGTGTTGTTGGGCGATTACCTTTTCGCCACCTCGGCTACTTTCGTATGCGACACCGAAGTCATCAGGGTTATCCGCCGGTTCTCCGAGACCATAATGGAGTTGGCCAGCGGCCAGTTGATCGAGTTTTTCACCACTTTTGATCCACACAAAGCCCGCCGGCTGTACGACGAGCGCATCTATCGCAAAACCGCGTCCCTGTTCTGCACGTCGGCAGAGTCGGGGGCCATCTTGGGCAACGCTCCGGAAAATGAGGTCCAGGCGCTACGGAAATACGGCCACAACATCGGCATGGCCTTCCAGATCGTAGATGACCTGTTGGACGTGCAGGGCGACGCCGCCGAAATCGGCAAGCCCGTGGGCAACGACCTGCTGCAAGGTGTACTAACGTTGCCCAGCATCATGCTGATGGAGCGCTATCCCGCAGACCACCCCATTGACTCCCTGTTCTCAGCGATCAAATCCGGCAATGGCGAGGTGGACGACCTGCTCGAACGGTCGTTGGCGATGATCAACGACTCCGACATCATCCCCGACTGCTTCGCTACGATACGGGATTACTGCACCGCCGCCGCCGCCGCGCTGGACGAACTGCCCGACTGCCCGCCCCGCCGTTCGCTGCTCCAGATGGTGGACTACATCCGCGAGCGCACGCGGTAGGACAGGCTAGATACCGGAGCGCCAGGCCACCCGGCCGGCTACCACCGTTGCTACCGCTCGAACCGCCGGCAGATCTGCGAGCGGGGTTGCGAACGAGTTCGGTCCCACGACTGCCAGATCGGCCGGGTATCCGGGCGCGATGCGGTTGTGCCCGGTGTGCTTGCCCAAAGCGTCTGCCACCGAGGGCAAGCCTAGGCCGCCTATAGGGGCGCCGGCAGCCGTGCGCCGGGTAATAGCCGCTGCCATCGCTGCCCACGGGTTCGGCTCTACCACCGGCGCATCCGACGCCAGCGCTACCGGGACGCCCAGCGCGTCCAGCGCTCCGGCCGGATAGAGGTGAGGTAGCAAGTCTTTGGACACCGTGCGCAAGTACCGTGCGCCGTCGTAATGGAGAAACCCGGTGTTGACCACTGCCTGCGCTCCCGATTGCGCCACCAATTCGGCAACGTCGGGCGGGCACTCGCCGCAGTGCTCGATGCGGTCTTGACCAACCGGCGGCGGATGATCGGACAACGCCAGGGCGGCCGCGACTACCGCGTCGCGTTCCACCGCGTGAATCGCCACCGGGTAACCCATGCCGTGCGCCGTCGCCACCATTTCCGATAATTTCTCCGGGTGCGGATGCAGCCGCCCGGACGACGCGGTCAGCATGATCTTGGCGTGGCCGACCGTCAGCATTCTGCCGCAGGCTGTATCTCCGTAACCCAGGCCAGCGTCGCGCATTGCTTTGAGGTAAACGTAACCCACCATCATGGTAACGCGCTGTGGCAATACACCTGTTTCAACGATTTCCGCAAACGTCCGCCATCGCTCCATCCCGTTGTCCGGCCCGGCGTCCGTAACGGCAGTAATGCCGTACCGCAGTATCCGCTGCCCCAACTCCCATAATGCGGTGCGGAACTCATGGACCTCGCTGGCGCTTGATCTTCCAATGCGCTCCCTCAGCCACCCGTTCATCTCCAGCAGCAGCCCCGTAGGAACGCCGCTGGCGTCCCGCGCTATCATGCCGCCCTGCGGATCCGGCGTGCTGCGCCCGATACCCACGGTGGCCAGCCCGAGACTGTTCAACACGCAGGCGTGCCCCGAGCGATGCTCCACTCGCACCGGCCGCTCCTTCGCAATGCTATCCAGATCATGCCGGCTCAGATGCCGCCCCAGACCAACCGGGGAATCGTCGTAGCCGTAGCCGCGGACCCATCCGTCACCGTGTGCCGCCGCCTCTCGCAACACTCTGACCACCGCTGCCACGTCCGGGGCAGCCGTAGGCCGGCAGTCTGTGCCGCTGAGAGTCGCCGCTGCCGCGAACAGGTGGCAATGAGCGTCCACGATTCCCGGTACGATAGCGCGGCCTCCGCAGTCAATCACGTCCGTGTCCGCTCCGGCCAATCGCATCACTTCCACGCCGTTCCCTACCGTCGCGATAACGCCGTCGGCGATAGCAACCGCATCGTCTCCCGCTGACTGATGCACTGCACCGTTTCGTAAAATCAAATCAACAACCAAAATCCCGTCCATCCTGTATATCCATGCAAAGACGGACTCCCCGCCGATGCTATAATCGGCCCCGCTCAGCGCAGCCGTCAACTACCGACGGCGTCAAGGAGGGAACCATGCCGGAACTGGAAATCATTATGGGCGGGTATTCGATCAATACCGACCAGACGCGCCTTGGTCTGTGCACGGTGACGCTGATCCGCGGTGAGGTACTGTCCATTGTCGATGTGGCCCACTTTGGCCGCCGCAATATGCTGGTGGACCAGTTGGAGGCCAACGGCATATCGACGGGTGACATTGGCCGCGTCATCCTGACCCATGCGCACTGGGACCACTCCCAGAATACCGACCTTTTCCCCAACGCGGAAATCGTCATCCACGCCGACGAGTTGGAATACAGCCGCAATCCCCGGCCCGGCGATCTGGCCACGGCGCGCTACTTCGCCAACACGCTGCTCGATCAAAACGTCCGCACCGTCAGCGGCGAAACTGAACTGGAACCGGGCGTGCGGCTCATCGAAACCCCGGGGCATACGCGCGGCCACGTCAGCGTAGTGGTGGAGACCGCCGGCGGCACGGTGTGCGTGGGCGGCGACGCCATGTCCGACGCCGGCGCCATCGGCCGAGGGACGCCGGCCATCGTCTTCTGGAGCGAGGCCGACGCCCGCGCCAGCATCCAGAAGATCGTTGCCGCCGCCGACACCATCTACCCCGGACACGACCGCCCCTTCCGCGTCGAGGCCGACGGCGGCATCACTTACTTGGCGGATTCCCCCACTCTGGAGGTAAGTGGCGTCCTGCACTACGCCAGCGGCGCTTTCACTGTGAACATCGGTCGTGCGGAACATCCCGGCACCACGGTGATGCCCAGCGCCATTGACTACCGAGGCGGCGGGCACAACCATCCCGGCCATTGCTGATGCCATGCGCGCCGTCGTATTCGACTGGGACCTCACCCTCTGGGATAGTTGGGGCATTCACCTGCGCTTGATGGAGAACACGGCGGCCGAGCTCGGCGTGGCAGCGCCCTCCCCAGAGGCTGTGGCCGCCGAGTTTCACCGTCCCTTTCGCCAGCATCTGCTCTGGTTTTTCGGCAGCCGGCCCGATGCGGAGGACGAGCTCGAGAGGATACTTGCCAGCTACCTGTCCCGCTACGACGGCATCCTGGCGTTTCGCAACTACCTGTTCCCCGGCGTTGTCAGCCTGCTCGGCGCGCTGAAACGCCGGGGTATGCGCATCGGCGTACTGTCCGACAAGATTCCTGAATTCGGTCAAGCTGAGTTGCAGCGGTCAGGACTGGCCGGCCTGGTGGAATACGCGGACTTCAAGACCGACGCCCGCCCCTACAAACCCGCGCCCGACGGACTCTACACCGTGCTCGACGGGCTGGGGATCAATCCCGAAGACGCCATGTACGTGGGCGACGGGCCGCAGGACGTAGCATGCGCTCGCAGCGTGGGGGCAGCGTCCGGCGCGGCGCTGTGGTCAACTATAGATCGCGACGCTACCCTGGGAGAGGCGCCGACTTACCGGCTGTATCGACCGCACCAGGTTCTGGCGGCGGTTGCCGAGGCCGACGGTTCAGATGGCGCTGACCCGTGGGTGCGGCACCTACCCTGGCCCTGGCGACCCGACGCCGACAACCCACAGGATGATCAAGACTCGGGGATTGTCTCGTCCGACGGCAGCAGGGATGAACCCGATTCGCCCACGTGGACTTCTTGGCCGATGGCCGCCCAATGGCGCGGACGCACTGGGGAACTGGCTCAATTGCCCAGCGAGGCCAACCCTATCGCGCCATTGTCCCTGAGATCACGCCTTCGCTAGATGAGCCGCCGCCGCGGTGTGCTGGTCGTCAGCGTGGTAGGACGACCTCACTAGCGGGCCGGCAGCCACGCGCTTGAAGCCCATCGCTTCGCCGTCCAGACGCAACTCCTCAAACTCGGCCGGCGTGTAGAAACGGTCTATCTTGATGTGCTTGATGGATGGGCGAAGGTACTGCCCGATGGTCAGGAGGTCGCAGTCCACGGAGCGCAGATCCGCCATCGTCTGCCGCACTTCGTCCATCGTTTCGCCCATGCCCACGATGATGCCCGACTTGGTAGGCAGGGATGGGTTGATCTCCTTGACCCGGCGGATCAATTCCAGGGACTGGGCATAGTCGCCCTTGGGTCGAACGCGGCGGAACACGCGCTCGACGGATTCGATGTTGTGGTTGAGGACCTGGGGTTCGGCGGCGACGACTTTCTCCAACGCATTCCAGTTGCCATCAAAATCGGGTATCAGCACTTCCACCCGGCAGTCGGGTACGGCGGCGCGCACCTGCTTGATGCAGGCGGCGAATATGCCGGCGCCGCCATCGGGGAGATCGTCCCGGTTCACCGAGGTGATGACGCAGTATTTCAACCCCATGCGCTTGACGGTTGCGGCAAGACGGAACGGCTCGCCCAGGTCCAGCGTGCCGGGCCGGCCCGTGGTGACGGCGCAATAAGCGCAGGCGCGGGTGCAGATGTCCCCCAGGATCATGAAGGTTGCGGCGGAGCGTTCCCAGCACTCGCCGATGTTGGGACAGTGGGCTTCCTCGCATACGGTGTGCAGTTGGCTGTCGCGCATCAGTTGTTTCAACTCGATGTAGCGTGGCCCACCAGGCATACGGACCTTGAGCCAGTCGGGCAGGCGTGGGCGGATGGGAGTTTCGGTTTGCGTGGTCATGTTCGCTCCTGGATTCCCGGACGCCAAAGGCGCATCTGCGACCTTCGCGGGAAGGCTGGAAGTAATCAAAGCATTTGCACGAGGCGGGGGTTCAGCCGGCATTTTTCGGCGGCGATGATGGCGTCGATATCTTGCACAGCGTCATCGAGCGCTCCGTTGCGGTTCACCACCCGGTAGTCAAACTCGTCGATTCGGCTCAGCTCGACGGATGCCTCCTGCAAGCGGCGTTGCATCTCGGCTTCGTCCTCGGTGCCGCGTTGGGCCAGGCGGCTTCGGAGTTCGTCCATGCTGGCCGGCATCACGAAGATGGTCAATGCTTCCGGCGCGATGCTGCGGATGGTGGCAGCGCCCTGCACGTCAATTTCAAGGATAACATCCTTGCCCGCTATCAGCGGATCCCGTACCTGATGGCGGGGCACCCCATACCATCGGTCGTACACTTGGGCAGATTCCAGCAACTCGTCCCGCTCCCGCATCCGCAGAAAAGTGTCCACATCCAGGAAAATGTAGTCCCTTCCGTCCACCTCACCCTCGCGCATCGGTCGGGTGGTGGCGGTGACCGCGAAGTGCCAGGGCCGCTCCAGTCCCCGCAATGCGGCGACCAACGTGCCCTTGCCCGATGCGGAAGGGCCTGATAAAACGACGAGCAGGGGCGGCGCCGGGCTGGCCAGCGGTAGTTCGCCGGCCCCGGTCATGTTTCGCCGGTCAACGATGCCAGGTGCTCCCAGAACGTGGGGTACGACACGGAGGCATCCTCCGCGCCGTGAATCACGGTGTCGCCCGACGCGACCAGCCCGGCCACGGCCATGGACATTGCCAGGCGGTGGTCGCCGTGGCTCTCTACATCAGCCCCGGAGAGGTGGCCCACGCCGCGAATCACCATGCCGTCGTCGCGGGGTTCCAGCTTACCACCCAGGCGCGTCAATTCCGACACGGTGGTGGCGATGCGGTCGGATTCCTTGACGCGCAGCTCGGCGGCATCCCGGATGATCGTGTCGCCCTCGGCGAAACAGGCGGCGACGGCGAGCACGGGCAGTTCGTCGATCATGATGGGAATGATTTCGCCGCCCAGCTCGATACCCTTGAGGTTGGCAGACGATGCCACCACGTCGGCGACCGGCTCGCCGCCCTCCACGCGCTCGTTTTCCAGTAGCAGCGAGTCGCCGGCGCCCATCATTTGCAGCGCGTCGATGATGCCGGCCCGGCTGGGGTTGAGGCCCACGCCGGTGATGGTTACCCGGGCGTTGGGGTGGATCAATCCGGCAACCATCCAGAACGCCGCCGATGAAATGTCGCCGGGCACGGCGACGTCCACCGCCTGCAAATCGGCGGGATGCAGGGTGAGCGCCAGGCCGTCGGTTTCGACGCGCGCGCCCATGGCCGTCATCATGCGCTCGGTGTGGTCGCGAGACAGCGCGGGCTGGTACAGCACGGTCGGCCCGGATGCCGACAGGCCGGCCAGCATGAGGCACGATTTGACCTGGGCGCTGGCGACGGGCATTTCGTACTCGATGGAGCGCAGGTTTCCACCACGTATCGCCAACGGGGCCAGCGTATTGCCGCTGCGCCCCATGATGGACGCGCCCATCTGCTGCAAGGGCTGGACGATGCGGCCCATGGGCCGGGAACGCAGAGAACCGTCGCCGGTCAGTACCGACAAGAAGTCCTGGCTGGCCAGCAGGCCGGACAGCAGCCGCATTGAAGTGCCGCTGTTGCCGGCGTCCAGCATATCGGCCGGTTCCTGGAGATTCGGTCCCAAACCGGAAACCTGGAAGCTCCCCGGCTCGCCCAAGGGCTCAATGCTGACGCCCATGGCGCGCAGACAGGCGGCGGTGGAGCGGACGTCGGCGCCATCGGAGATGCCGGTGACGGTTGCGCCGCCGTTGGCGATGGCGTTCAGAATCAGAGAACGGTGGGAAACCGACTTGTCGCCGGGCACAGCCAACGCGCCGGCCAGTCGTTCGGGGCTGCGGACGGTCTGCTCCACGAAAATCTCCTGCGCTTTACCCGCGGTCCGACTGGCGGCGGTCTCCGCGGTTATCGTCCTTGCGGTCGTCGTCTCGCTGACCCATCATTCGACGCATTGCGCGTTCGCCCCAACTGCCCATGAACATCTGGCTCATGGACTGGCCGAAGGTGGGGTATTCGGACGCCTGCTGCATTTCACGGGCTTTTGGGTTTACTTCACCGGCCATCCATTTGGCCCGCGCAATACGCGCGTCCTCGAACAGCGTTTCCACGGCTTCGCTGTCGGGCGGATCGCCGTTGGTGTCAAGCAGCTTGCGGTACTCGTAAAGTTCCCGAATGAAGGCGTCGATCCAGGCAACGATTGGCTGGGCGTTGCTGACGCAGATGTCACGGTGCATGATAGTGTCGCCGGACGCCAGCCGGGTAATGTCTCGATAGCCCGACGAGGCCAGCTGTCCGATGTCGGACCAGTTGGCCGACTTGCTGGTGCATCCCACCAGGGCGGTGGAGAGAACAAAGGGCAGGTGGCTTACGGCGGCCACGAAACTGTCGTGTTCATCCACGCTGATGAAATACGGTACGGCGCCGATTGCTTCGGCGAGGGTGGTAATCTCACCCACCGCGCGCTGGCTGGCCCTGGGGCTCGGGATGACGCAATAGGGCTTGCCGGAAAACAGGGTTCCGTCGGCGTTTTCCGGGCCCGGGGTTTCGCGGCCGGCCATGGGGTGACCACCCACGAAGTCCACTTCGTCCGGCAGCAACTCGTCGGCCCATTGGAGCACCTGGGTCTTGGTGCTGCCCACGTCGGTGATGACGCAGCCTTCCGGCAGGTAGGGCGCCATGCCCTCCATGAGCTCGCGCATGGCCAGCACCGGCGTGGCCAGCACGATGATGTCAGCCTCCTCAATGGCGCTGCCCCAACGGTTTTCGACCTTGTCGAAGGCGTTCATGCGATTCGCGCCGGAGCGGGCCGCGTGTTCCGCGTCCGTGCCCACCACGGTGAGGTTACGCAGGGATGAGGCGCGCAGGGCCAGCCCCAATGATGTCCCGATCAAGCCGGTGCCGATAACGGTAACTTGTGCCACGATGAAGTCTGCCAACGTGAGAATTGGGGTAAGTGTACAACATCCGTTACGGTTGGGGAAATCGTGACCATAAGGATTCGCCGTTTGTTGTAGAATTGCGCCGCGAACGGAACTTCAATCTCACACCATCGGAGGCACAATGTCCCAGCTGATGACCGGCAAACAGGCTCTTTTGGAAATGCTCAAGGCCGAAGGGGTCGAGTATATTTTCGGCAATCCCGGCACCAGCGAAGGCCCAATCATCGACCTGCTCGGGGACTACCCCGAGTTTCGGTACATCCTCACCCTCCAGGAGAGCGTGGCCGTTGGCATGGGTGAGGCATACGCGCGGGCCACCGGGCGGGCGTCCTTCGTCAGCCTGCACGTTGACAGCGGGCTGGCCAACGGCATTGCGCTGATGCTGGACGCGCTGAATACCGGCACGCCGATGGTGGTTACCTCGGCCAACTACGACGCCCGCAAGGTCAACGAGACGATAACCGACCTGGCGAACCTGGTCCGTCCCGTCACCAAGTGGGCAGTGGAGCTTAATCACCCTGACCAGATACCCAGCGTGATACGACGGGCGTTCAACGAGGCGAACAGCCATCCCAAGGGGCCGGTGTATGTCGGGTTCACCTCCAACGCCCTGGAGGGGATGGCCGAAATGAACATCGTCCCTTCGCGGCCGGTGCATGACGCAACGCGACCCGGCGCCGACGGCATCGCCGAGGCCGCCTCGCTGCTGATGGACGCCAGCCGGCCGATGATGCTGGTGGGCGACCGCCTGTCCGACGACGACGCGCTGGACCAGGCTGTCGAGTTGGCCGAGCTGATGGGCCTGCCCGTGTACCAGGCGCGCGGCGCGGAAGCAGCCTTCCCAACCACGCACGACCAGTTCCTGGGCGCGCTGTCGCTCCGGGTCACCCAGCAACGCACCGTCCTGCAGGAGGTTGACCTGGTGCTGGCGGTGGGTTCGGATCCCTTCGAGGAGTTGTTCTACTGGGGCGACGTGATCCTGCCGCCGGAGGCCAGGCTGGTCCACATTGATCCGGATCGTAAAGCCATCGGTCGTTCGGAGCCTACCGACGTGGGCATCGTAGGCCACTGCGGACTGGCGCTCTTGGATCTCATTGCCGCCGTGAAAGAACGACTGTCGCCGGGGGACTTTGCTGAGATCGAGCAGCGCAAGCAGGAGGTGATCCAGCAACGGAGGGACAGCCGCGCCGCGTTTGAGGAATCGGTCGCGGAAAAATGGGACCACAAGCCCATGACGCCGGCCCGAATGATGTCGGAGTTGGCCGACGCCATACCCGACAACGCCATCGTGGTGGATGATTCCATCAGCAACCGGGGGGTGATGCGCCACTACTTCCAGGCGGAACGCCGGGGCGACCTGCGGGGCGTGCGGGGCCAGTCCATCGGCGGCGGGATGGGCGCCACCATGGGAACCCAGTGCGCCCATCCCGACCGACCGGTGTTCGGCATCATCGGCGACGGGAGCGCCATGATGACGATTCAGGGGCTGTGGACGGCCGCCAACGACAACATCCCCTGCATCTTCGTCATCTGCAACAACGGGATGTACCGGGTGCTGAAGGTGAACTTCAACGTTTATCAGCAGGATGTGCTGGAGTTGCCGGAAACGTCGGGCGGGCGTCTGCTCTATTCGGACTTCGGCACGCCCTTTGACATGGCGGCCATCGCCAACAGCATGGGCGTCCACGGCGAGCGAATCACCGAGCCGTCCCAGATCAAACCGGCGGTGGACCGCGCCATCGCATCGGGCAAGCCGGCATTGCTGGACATGGTAATCGACGGCGATCTGTAGGAGGACTAATCATGCGCACCAACACCACCAAAGCCAAGCTCAACGATGGCGGAGTCGTGTTCGGGGCGATCATCACCCGTTACGCTCCCGACATGGTCGAGATTTTCGGCGCGCTGGGGTACGACTTCGTGATGATTGACTGCGAACACGGCCCTGCTGACCTGGACCAGGTCGAGCACATGGTCCGCGCCGCCGAGTCTTTCGGTATCACGCCCATCGCGCGGATTCCCGACCATTCCGATCAGACGATACTGCGTTACCTGGACCGTGGGTTGCAGGGCATTATTGTGCCTCACGTCAACACCGGGGAGCAGGCGGCGGCCATCGCCCGGGCCGCGCGTTACTATCCCGACGGCTACCGGGGCATGGGCGGCGGGCGCGCCCAGGACTACGGCATTGGCGTTAACCGCGACGAGGCCACCGCCTGGGTCAACTCCCAGGTGCTGGTCATCCCGATGGTGGAGGACGTTGAAGCCGTGGGAAACCTGGACGACATTCTTGCGGTGTCGGGCGCGGACGTTCTGCACGTGGCGGCGTCGGACCTGGGCCAGAGCATGGGCAACCCCGGGGTCGCCGAAGTGCGCAAGGTGATGAGCGACGTTATTCCGCGAGTGCGCGCCGGCGGCAAGCACGTCGGAGTCGGTGGCAACAACCCGGCAGACACCGCCGGCGTCGCCGAGTTCGTGAGGCAGGGGGCGAACTTCGTGACCGTCTCGGGTTGGGGCCTGCTCCGCATCGCCGGAGAAAATTTCCTGCGAGACGTGAAAGCCGCGCTGTAACTTATATCTTTGTGCCGAAAACCGTGGGGGCGAATAATCATTCGCCCCTACAACTCTATGACTGTGTGTCTTCGCTAGCCCGTCCGTTCCGTCTCAATCCGTTCCCGCAATATGGGCAGTAACTCATTGGCGGCCCGCTCGCATTCCTCAACGTGGGGGAACCCACTCAGGATAAACTCGTCGATGCCCAGCCGCCAGTATCCCAGCAATTCATCCGCTACCTGTTCCGCCGTGCCCACCAGCGCGCTGCCGCAGTTCACCCGCACCTCGGACAGCCCGTTCCAGAGGTGTTTGCCCAAGCGGTGATCCTCGGCTTCCCTGGCCTGGGCCTGCTGCCCGACCATGGGCGTGCCGGCGATTGCCGACTGGCGTTGCGCCTTGACTTCCGGCGCGGCGTCGGCGATGAGGCTGCGGGCGGCGTCCCAGGCTTCCGCCTCACTGTTCCTGATTACCAGGTGGGTACGCAGCCCCAAATTCACGGGCCGACCGGTGACGTCCAACTGTTCGCGCAGGTCGTTGACTCGCTGAGTCGTGTCCGGCAAAGGTTCGATCCAACCCAGGTGCACATCCGCCTGCCGGGATGACAAGCCCAATGCTCGTGGGGATGCTCCGCCCAGGTAGAAGCGTGGGGCATCGTCGCCCGGAGCAGGGGCGCAGTAGGCGTCTTCCAGCCGGTAGAAATCGCCCTGGTAGCTGACCGGCTGCGGTTCCTGCCAGAGAGCGCGGCAGGCTTCGATGAACTCCTCGGCGCGCTCGTATCGGGTGGCGTGGCTGCTGACCTCGCCAACGCGCTCAAAGTCATTCTGGATGCCGCCAGGCACGATGTTGATGTCCAGCCGCCCGCCGGACATTTCGTGGAACGCCGCCGCCATCTGCGCGAACAGCCCCAGCGCGATGAACCCGGGACGGACGGCCACCAGGAACCGGATGCGCGACGTCACCGCGGCGAGGGCGGTGGCGGTGGTCCAGGTCTCGGCCAGCGGGGCGTCCTCCGAGAACAGCCCGTTGGCGAACCGGGTGGGTATGAGCATGGAGTAAAAGCCGCAGTCCTCGGCGGTTTGGGCAACCCGTTTCAGGTAGTCAAAGGTGGGCGGACGCTGCGCGCGCAAAGTGCCGGCGCGGTGGCCGTCGCCGTCGATGGGGATGAACCAGTCGAAACGGGGTTCGGGGCGTCGGAGAGTTCCGTTGTTGTTAGCCATCAATTACTCACCTAACCTTGCGCTTCTGCGCTGATATTGCCGGTTACTGGTCGTTTTCCTCTCCGCTCGTTTCCATGGGAACCGGCATTGGAGGGTTGGGGTTTTGTTCCATTTCCCGCTGGTACCACATGAACATTACGATGCCGGCGCCAATTATGCACATCATGTCGCCTGGAACCCACAGGGTCAGCCCGCCCAAAATCTGGTCGGAAGAGTATGAGAAGCCTTCCCATGGCCGCGGCAATTCCTGGTAGGCCGAGTAGATCACCCTTTCCTGGAAGACGATGGCCGCCCCCAGCAGCGTGTTGGGCAGCACTATCAACCCCAGGTACAACACCCGCAGGCCGTAGTGCAGGCGCGACCGGTGCGGCTTGGGATCCACCACGATCCACCAGAACAGGAACCCGCTGATCAGCATGGTGGCGTGCATCAACTCATGCACCCAGTCGTTGTGCACCGCCAGGTCGTGCGGACCGGGAACTTGCCAGAAAAACAGTAGCCCCAGGAACAGCACAATCGTGAACACCGGATTGGTAATCTTTACGTATATCCACCGCGCCGCTGCCGTCCGCACGATGCGGCGAATCACGCCCTGCCGCAACCACGTCGGCATACCGCGCAGCATCGGCGTCAATGGGGCGCCCAGCAGGATAAGCAGCGGGCCGACCATACGCACCAGGATGTGCTGGACCTGGTGGATCGCGAAGTAGTGCTCGGCAAGCGGCTCAACGGGCGATTGCAGGGCGGCGAACAGCACGACGATGCCGGCGAAAAAGCTGGCTTTTTGCCAATTGCTGACCGGATGGGTGGGGTTTGGCCAGTTGTTCAGGCCGTTGATGTAGAAATACAGGGACGCCAGCAGGAGCAGGCTGGGGATGGGATTGGTGATGAATCCCCAGGCCGTGAGAGGGGTCTGCCCGGGCGGGATGCCCTGGTGGGCCGACGCGATGCCCGCGCCGACGGTCAGCGCCGCGAATCCCCCGGCTAAGACGCCGGCCCACAGCGCCCGGCGCATTATGCCGCCGTCGTGCCGGGCCCTTCGGCCCGCTGACGCTGGTTGCGTCGGATTCGCCAGACCAGGTAGCCGGCGCCGACGGCCAGAATCACGGCGACTCCGATGAACACGTAGCCGGCTTCGGGGTTTGTGGTTGGCGAAATAACGTTGAATTGAAAACCGTCCACCGGGTGAGATTGACCGCCGGGTTCCTCGATGTCCAGCACCGTGTCCCATACTCCCGGGCTGTCCATTTTGACGGTGGCGAAATAGACGCCGGGTCCGACGGGGCTGGCGTGGGCGTAGCCGGCTTCGTCGCTGCCCTGCCGGGAGGTATGCACGGTTACCTTGGCATCGGGCGCGGGCGTACCTGAGGCGGCGTCGCGGACCTGGACGATGAACTGGACGGATTGGAGAGAGGGGAGCGGCTTGGCCTCGACATCCACCACGTAGGGGCCGGCCTGGGCCTCGGCGCGGCGGGTTTCGGGGCCGATGATGTCCTGCGCAGACGCTTGGGCGGGCAGTGCCATACCGATGCCCAGAAGCGCCAGGAAAAGCAACCCAATCGGATTCGCAATCTTGCCGAACAACTGCATCCACCTGCAAGGATATAGGGGCGAATTATCACTCGCCCCTATATTGTACGCTATCGCGGCGGGTTCCCCCGGCGCGCTAGGGCTGGAAGGTCTTGCGCCAAATTCCGGGCGAACCGGGGGCGTGGGTCATCACGTCGCGCATCCGGCCGTTGTCCGGGTGGGCTTCACGCTGCTCCAGCCAGGGCGCGGTGGATGAGACTTCAGGGTTCTCGAACTCGTACACGGTGGCGTAGGCCGGCTCGCCGCGCACCGCCTTCCAACGGCGTCCACGGATGCAGCCGGGCACCTTCTCATAGTTGGGCACGTACACCGTCGAGTACCAGTTGTTCCATTCCGAGTCGCTGTCGGCGGGTACGTCCATGCGCCCAATCTGTAGCGCGGGCGACATATCGGCGCCGGCCAGCGCGTCGGACAGGTCGGTCGGGTGGATCATGGTGTACACGTTGTTAATCAGGGTCGTGGCGACGGCGCGGGGGCCGACCTTCTGGCCCCACGGGGTCGGCGGCCGATTCTTGAAAGCGTCGGTATTGATTACGTCGGCGGATTCCAGCTCATACATCGCCAGGTGCTTGGGGCCGCTGCTGGTGGCCTCGTAGCGGGCGGCGTTGAGCACGCCTGGGATGGCCAGCAGTTCCTGCAAGTGCTCGGTGTTGTACCACTGGTTGAACTCTTCCTCAACGTCGGCGGGGACTTCGCACCAGACCATCATCAGGCCGGTGCCGCGGATTTTTGGCATGGTGTGCCTCCTGTGCGTGATTCTTGGAGTCGGATTGACGGCAGGCAGTGTAACATAACGTACTGGCTGATTTAGACGGCTAATGTAAAATATCGCCCTCCTGATCGTATCAATGGGACGGATACAAGCATTGTGAAAAGAATCTTTTTCGTCAATCGCGGATGGGCGCTCGGTCTCGCAGCGCTCGCCGCATTTGCAATCGTGGCATGCGGCGGCGTTAGCGAAACGGAACTAACGGCAGTTCAGGCCGAGGTGGTCGTCCTGCGGGCGGAGGTTGCGTCCCTGAGTGCAGGCGAATCCCGAGCGTCCCAACCCGCCGGCGCGCCGGAGGCAGCCGAGTCTTCCGCAGCATCCACCGATGACATTCGCCGGCTGGAATCCGAAATCGACCGTATCGCCAGCGACATTGATACTAAAACCACGCAACTGCAACAGGCATTGGCTTCCGGCTTGCTCCAGCCGCCGGCGACAGCTCCGCCGCGGCCGCCAGCCGGCCCAACCTTCACTTTGCAACTGCTGCACGCTGCCGACATGGATAGCGCAGTGGGGGCGCTGGAGAACGTCGAAAACTTTTCCGCCATGCTGGACGGCTTCCGGCGGCAATTTCCCAACAACACTCTCGTGTTGAGTTCGGGGGATAATTACGTCCCCGGCCCCCGCTATTTCGCCGCCGGAGACGACTCCAACGATGCACTGCTGGGCATTGCCGGCAATGGTCGCGGCGACATCGCGTTCCTCAACGCCATGGGTTTCCAAGCATCCGCTCTCGGCAACCACGAACTCGACCAGGGCACAAGTGCCTTTGCCAGCATCATCCGTTCCGAAACCGACGGGGGCAGAACCTATCCCGGGACCCGATTCCCCTACCTGTCCAGCAATCTGGACTTCACCACGGATGAAAACCTTGCCGGCTCGGTGGTTCCTGACGGTCAGGAGGCGATGCTGGTGGGCGGCAGTCTGGCGCGCAGCGCGGTCGTCACCGTGGGCGGCCAGCGCATCGGCATTGTCGGGGCCACCACGCCTACTTTGGCCTCCATCACGGGAGCCGGCGACATCGCCGTAGCCCCGGAAGACATCTTCGACGTGGACGCGCTGGCCGCGATTATTCAGGACGCCGTGGACGAATTGGTTGACCAGGGCATCAACAAGGTCATCCTGCTGTCCCACATGCAGCGCATCAACATCGAGCAAACCCTCGCCACCCGGCTGGAAGACGTTGACCTAATCGTCGCCGGCGGTTCCAACACGCTCCTGGCCGACGAAACTGACCGGCTGCGGCACGGCGACACGGCCCACGACACTTACCCCTTGACCTACCGCGCCGTTGATGGCGCGCCGGTGCTGCTGGTCAACACCGACGGCGACTACAAATATCTGGGCCGGTTGGTGGTGCAGTTTGACTATGCCGGCCGGGTGATTCCAGGCTCCGTAGATCCATACCTGAGCGGAGCCTACGCCACCGACCGCCAGGGTGGTCAGGCTTTCGTCGGACAGCCCATCCCGGAAGTGAGCCGCGTCGCCGAATCCCTGGGCAGCGTCATCATCATCCGCGACGGCAACATCATCGGTCGAACCGACGTGTACCTGGACGGCCGGCGCAGCATCGTACGCACTCAGGAAAGCAACCTGGGCAACCTGGTGGCGGATGCCTTCCTATGGATCGCCCGGCAGGTTGATCCTGACGTGCAGGTATCCCTCAAAAACAGCGGCGGCATCCGGGACGCCATCGGACTCGTGGTTCAGCCTCCCGGCACAACCGACCCGGCGGAAGTGCAATTCCTGCCGCCCTCGGCCAATCCCGCGACCGGGAAGCTGCAAGGCGACGTATCCCAATTCGACATTCAAGGCGCCCTGCGCTTTGACAACGGTGTGGTCATCGTACCCCTGACGGCCCGGCAACTGGTGGAAGTCATCGAGCACGCCATCTCCGCCGACGGCATCGGAACAACACCATCCGGCGGATTTCCCCAGGTGGGTGGAATGCGCTTCAGCTTCGACCCGACGGCTCCCTCCGGCCAGCGCATCCGCTCGCTAGCAGTAATCGATGGCAGCCAGAATGTCAGCGACCGCGTAGTCGAAGGCGGCGAGTTGACAGGAGACCCGAAGCGCGTAATCAAGATGGCCACGCTGAACTTCCTGGCCAACGGCGGCAGCGGCTACCCGTTCCCGGTGCCCCAACCGGGCCGGATTGACTTCAGCGGCGAGTCCGGCCAGTACAACCCGCACGACGCTGACTTCCCCGACAGCAACGGCAACGGCGTGATTGACGAGCCGGTGGCTGCCGCCGACCCTGGATTGGCCGATGCCTTCGCCCCCGGTAAGGAACAGGATGGCCTTGCCGAGTACCTGGCGCACTTCCATGCGGAGACGCCCTTCAGCCAGCAGGAAACAACTCCCCTGCACGACCAGCGCATCCAGAACCTCGGCATCCCAGGCAAAACCGACACTGTCTTCCAGTAGCGGTGAATCCCAAATAACCCGGTTGACGCCGGAAGCAGGCAAGGCGTGTGATAACATTACCGCCGTCCCGTTCCGCTGTTTCCGACTGCCATGACCTACCCCCTCCTCTCCGGCCTCCGCGTCCTCGAAATAGGCTCTATGCTTTCCGCGCCTTACTGCGGCAAGCTGCTGGCCGACGCCGGCGCGCGCGTCGTCAAGCTGGAAGCGCCGGACGGCAGCGATGTGGCGCGACGGTATGGCCCGTGGCCTGGTGATATTCCGCATACCGAACGCAGTGGATTGTTTCTGTACCTGAACTCCAACAAGGAGGGGATCACCGCCAACCTGGAAACTCCTACCGGACGCAGCATCATGCGTCGCTTAGTCGCATCGTCCGACGTGGTTGTGCACAACGTGCCGCCGGCTGACATGGAACGGTTGGGGTTGGACTACGACACGCTGGCCGATGACAACCCCAACCTCGTCATGGCCAGCATCAGCCCGTGGGGACTTTCCGGCCCTTGGCGTGACTACAAAGCGTATGACATCAACCTCGCCGCCGCCGGTGGCATCTGCGAGGGTTTGGGCGAGGCCGACCGTGAACCGCTGAGTTTCGGTACTCCCGAGGTGGGCTACTTCGCCGGCATGGCCGCCGCGTCATCCATCGTCATGGCCCTACTCGCCCGCGAGACTCACGGCGGCCAGCACATTGACATCGCCGAGGCCGAAACCATGGCCGGCCTCTACAACGGACCGGAAGCGCTGATGGCGGTGTACCAGTGGCGCGTCACCCGGCGCACCGGCCACCACGCCCTGGATTTCCCCTATCCCAACTGCATCTTGCGCTGCAAGGACGGCCACATATTCGTCGGCTCGCCGGAGGGACGGCAGTGGGGCCGACTGTTGCAGATCATGGGCAGCCCGGAGTGGTCGCAGGAGCAGCGGTTCCGCAACCGCACCGCCATGAACAACCTCTACGCCGACGAGGTGGACGGCTACGTGGAAGCGTGGCTCGCTGACTACACCAAGGCCGAACTGCTGGAAATAGCCCTGGAACATCGCATCCCCCTGGCCCCGGTTCGCACCTATGACGAGGTGCATGCCGACCCCTCGCTGGCCGACCTGTTCGTGGTCATCGAACGCGACGACACCGGCCCGGTTGCCTATCCAGGGCCGCCTTACAAGTTGAGCGACGCCGACGTTACCCCTCCGTCGCCGGCCCCAACGCTGGGCCAGCATAACCGCGCGGTGTTGTGCGAGGAGTTGGGTTTCTCTCTCGAAGAATTGGTCAAGCTCCACCAGACCGGAATCATCTGAACGGTGCCGCCATGCTGTTGCGAATCGGAATCGTTTGTCTGGTGGTATTCTTGGGCAGCTGTCTCATCGCCCGGCAGATTGCCCTCAGTAAAAACCACCGCCCGGAGGTTATCATCGCCGCCGGCATTATCGTGGGCGCCATCGTATTCGCTGGCCTTTGGACGGTGAGCCTCGTGTACCAGCCGCTGTACACCAAGATTGCCGGCGCAGTTGCACTGGCCGCGATGCCGGCCGTCGCCGCCTGGATAGTTCCGGAACGAAAACAGAAATGACCCACTGGCAAAGCGATACGTATGTCTGAAAACACTACACACCTCAGCGACGGCGAGAGCCACGGCGCCCTGGCCGGCTACCGGGTGCTGGACTTCGGCTGGGTGCTGGCCGGCGCCATCCCAGGCATGGTACTGGCCGACATGGGCGCAGAGGTCATCAAGGTCGAAACCCGCCAACGGCTGGACTATATGCGCTTGGGCCGCCCCATCGTCGGCGACCAACCGGACCCCGAGCAGAACCCCATGTTCCACAACGTCAACCGGGGCAAGCTCAGCGTAACCCTTAACATCGGCGAATCCGAGGCTGTGGAACTGGCGAAACGCTTGGTCGCCAAATGCGACGTGGTGATTGAGAACTTCTCCCCCGGCGTGATGGATCGCCTGGGCCTGGCTTATGAAACGCTCCGCGCCATTAAGCCCGACATCATCATGGCCTCCATATCCTCTACCGGCCAGGAAGGCCCGTTCCGGGATCTGCGCGCCTACGCCCCGTCCATCGGCGCCCTGTCCGGCCTCGACAGCACCATGGGGTACGAGGGCGGCGGGCCGCTGGGACTCAAGCACGCCTTCGGCGACATCTGCGGCGCGCTGCACGCCGTGTTCGCCATCGTGTCCGCGCTGTACCGCCGCAACCGGACGGGTGAAGGACAGTACATCGACGTGTCCATGCTGCGCGCCACGGTAGTTACGCAAGGGGCCGGCCTGATGGAACACGCGCTGACCGGCCGGGCGCTGCAACCTCGCGGCAACTATGACCCCACGATGGTTCCCTACGGCAACTACCCTTGCGCCCCGGGCTCCGATGGCAATGATGACAAGTGGATCTCCATCGCGGTTGCCGCCGAAAGCGAATGGCAGGGCTTGGTGGAGGCAATGGGCAGCCCGGCATGGGCAAAGGACCAACGGTTCGGCAGCCAGTACCGGCGGCAGCGGCACCGCCGGGAACTGGATGGGCTGCTGTCCCAGTGGACGGCCCAACATGATGCCGACGCCCTCACCGAGCTGCTGCAAGGCCACGGCGTCGCTGCCGCGCCGGTGCTCAGCGCCGAGGAGCGTCTGTTTCACCCGCACTTCATGGAGCGCGGGTTATACCGCGACATCGATCACCCGGCCCTGGGCGCGGAGCCCATATTCAACTTGATGTGGGGGCTGAGCAAAACTCCTTCCGCGGTGCGTCGCCACGCGCCGCTCATGGGCGAGCATAACCGGCAGGTGCTGTGCAATACGCTGGGATTGAACGAGGCGGAACTGGCGGAGCTGGAAGAAAAGCGGGTGGTATATTAGCCGGGATTATGAACAACCGAGAGGATCGGCAATGACGCAGCAACAACCCCAGCAACAGGTCGTGGAAACGCTGCCCGAAGTGGAGGGCGGCATCTCCGACGAAGCCCTCGCTGCCGCCCGCGCCATGATCGGCGTGCGGATGCGCACCGAGCAGTACGTCCGCCAGGCCAACCTGGACACCATGCTCAACTTCGTCAACGGCATCGGCGACGCCAACCCGCTCTTCCGCGATCAGGAATACGCCGCCTACTCCAAGTACGGCAGCGTCATCGGCCACCCCTGCGCGCCGTACATGCGTCATTGGTCGGGCCGAACCCGTTGGGGCCTGCCCGGCGTCCATGGCTTCTTTGCCGGCAACGATTGGGAGTTCTTCCGCGTCCTGCGTCCCGGCGATGCCGTCAACTGCGTGGAGCGCGTGCTGGACGTGCAGGAGAAGCAGAGCCAATACTCCGGTCGTCTGGTCATCCAGTACGTTGAGACCACCTACTCCAACCAGCGCGACGAGGTGGTCGCCCGCGTGGTGGGCTGGTGTACCCGCCACCAGCGCCGCGCCTCCCGCGAGCGCGGCAAATACGCCGACGTGCCCAAGCGCCACGAGTACACCGAGGACGAACTGGCCGCCATCGACGAGCAGGTGCTCAACGAAACCGCCCGCGGCGGCCAGCCCCGCTACTGGGAGGACACCGAAATTGGCGAGGAACTGCCCACCGTCGTGCGCGGCCCACTATCCTTGCAGGACGTAAGCGCGTTCCTCGTCGGCACCGGACGCTCCAGCGCCCACGGCGTCCTGCTCCGCGAGGCCATGCGCCATCCCAACCACTTCTTCCGCAACCCCGAATCCGGCGGCGGACTGGAATATACGGGCATCGGCCACCTGCGCGATTCCGTCGCCGAGGCCGTCGGAGTCCCCGGCGCCTACGACTACGGCCCGCAGCGCGTCTCGTGGCTGGGCACGTTGATGACCAACTGGATGGGAGACGACGCCTTCCTCAAGCGCCTGCGCGTGGAAACCCGCCGCTTCAACGTCTATGGCGACACCCAGTTCCTCAAGGGCCGCGTCGCCCGCAAGTACATCCACGACGGCAACGCCCTGGTGGACGTGGACATCTGGGCCGAAAACCAGCGGGGCGAAGTAACCGCCCCCGGCATGGCCACCGTGCAGCTCCCTTCGCGTAACCCCCACAACCCCTGGTTCACCGACGGCAGCCACCTCTCCCTCCGCAATGTCCCCCTGCCGGAGGAGGCCCCGCCAATACTGCCGGTTTGATATGATGGATGAAAATGACGAAGAACATGGCTCGACTTTCTTTCCGTGCCCGTATTTGGGAGGCCTAGCGGACCTGAATGATGAACGGGAGAGGCACATCAGAGATGGTCACGGTGAACTCCTCCCTGAGCGTGTTGAACTTATCGAGCTCACATTAGCCGCTCCGGAACGGATACAGCGCAAGATACCGGACGATAACTCCCTCCAATTCTGTCGCTGGTATCAGGATTTGGGAAAGTACGTGGTCGTAGCCGTGGTCAACGATTCCAGACCGCGCAAGTGGATAGTGACCGCCTATGTCACCCACAGATTGCCCAGAGGAGAAATAATATGGCAGCGCGACTGAGTTTTGCCTACGACAGGATCGGCGATATCCTGTTCGTAGGCAAATGCCGCCCATATCGGGAGCAAGACTCTGATGACATCGAGGATATGGTCATTGCCAGATTCAACCCGCATACCGACGAGGTTGAAAGCTTTGAGGTGTTGTTTCTGTCAGGCCGAATTGCCAGCCACGACCCGTTCCAGTTGAACATCCCAGTTGCCGCCGGCGCAATCAACGACCAGCCGGTGCCGGCTGAATTCGACTGTCTGGTAGAACCCGGCTTAGAATGGCTCACCATCCCACGCGCCGCCGTCGTGGGCATGGAGCTGGACACCCGGCCCCCCAAACGCCCCACCTATCCCGGCAACCGTCCCGCCGACGTAAGCCGCTTCGAGTTGCAACTTACCGCAGCCTGATGCCCACCATGCTGGACGTATCGCATTTGCAGTCTGCGGATTAGCGCTACGGACTAAACCCGTCCTCCGGTATCAGCACAGCTCGGCGGAGAGTTAGGGCCGTCGCTTCTGTCACAGCTCCGCCATTGTCGAAAGTTATCATGTTCACGATTGGCGTAGTTTTACGTCGTTCCACGTTGTTGGTATTCACGGTTTTCGTCTTGACCGCTTGTGGTTCGGATACGAAACCCACGGCTACTCCCGAAGTTGCAGCACATATTGCTACGGCGGTGACGCGGACCCAGACTCTACCCGCTGCTACGGCGTCGCCACAACCGATGCAACTGCAACCCGCTACATCAGTGCCACCCCCGGAACCTACAGCTACGCTGGAGCCAACCAAAACCCCAACTGCCGCGGTGACACCGGCACTGTCGCCGACGAAAGCGCCTACTCTAACACCCGAACCAACGCTTACGCCGACGCCTGAGCCAACGCCGTATGTCATACATGGCTATTGTGGCCGTTTATGTGATGAGGCGTTTTGGGTTTCTGCTGCAACAATCGAAAGCGTGCAGGATGAACTGGATGAAGGTGCAGATCCCGGAGCAAAGGATGAATTCGGTCAAACCCCGTTACATTGGGCATCGAAGCTGAACACGTTAGTGTTTAATTCTGATACTACGGCCATTGAGTTACTCTTGGATCATGGTGCCGACATTGATGCCAAGAATAGCCACGGTTGGACGCCCTTGGTTGAGATTGCTGATACGGACAACACCGCAGCCATAAACTTTCTGCTAGAACGAGGGGCTGATGTCAACGCGAAGGATAATCGCAACTCTACGGCATTACACAGAGCCGCGACTACTTATCCCGATCGCATCGAGTCGTTGCTCTATCATGGAGCTGACATAGATGCCCAAGACAATGAGGGTATGACACCCATGCATTACGCGGCATTTGATGGAACCCTCTCATCTATCACGACGTTACTCGACCACGGGGCCGATATGTCTATCAGAGGCAGCAATGGCATGACAGTCCTTCATAACGCCGCTGTTTATAATCACGACCCGGCAGTCATTAACCTTCTGATGGAAAGAGGTGCGAATATTAATGTTAAAGACAACAGAGGTAGAATACCTTTACATATCGCTGCCGCTGATTTCAGCGAGCCGGCGCGAATAGCATTGCTGTTGGATTTGGGCTCTGATATTGAAGCTAGTGATGAGCAAGGCGCGCGGCCATTGCATTATGCTGCAACTAATGAGGATGTCAGGATAACTGGACTGCTACTTGACCGTGGTGCCGATGTTACGGCTAAGGATTATGCCGGCCAAGCGCCATTGCATTATGCGGTGTTTAACGGAGAACCGACTGTTGTTTCGCTATTGCTCGACCAGTCTGCCGATATTGCGGCCAAAGATTATTATGGCCAAACGGCCTGTGATTATGCAGAGGCAAATGATAGCTTGCCGGAGATCCGTCTTCTCGTGTGCCAATGATTTTGTCCGGCACCCTTGCCGAATCTGTCGGCCGATGACCCACACCCAAGTCAGTGATACAGTGACCTACAGTTGCCTTCACAGCCAGTAGCAGTGTGCCATGACCATCATCGCCAAACCCACCACCGACACTCCCACCGCCATCGCCCCCGACGGCGCCATCGTTCTGCGTCTCTCGGCCTTGGGCATCGACCATCGCGCCGCCGATTTTCCCGTGCGGTTCATCGAGTTCTGCGAGCAGAACGATCTGTACGAGATGGAAGTCACCGCCGAGGGGGAGTTGCTGATACTTCCTATGACCGGATACCAGGGCAACAAGCAAGAACTTAACGGGTCAATCAGAGCCGCAGTTACTCGATGCCCCGGACATCCTTGACGGTGACGACGTGCTACCCGGATTCGCCTTCCCGGTACGACGGTACATCTTCGATATATGAATATGACTAGCAGCCCCAGACCCACCACAGCCCTCCCCAACCTCCGCGTCCTGGAGGTTGCGTCGCTCATCCCCGGCCCCTACTGCGGCAAGCTCCTCGCCTCTCTCGGCGCTACCGTCATCAAGGCCGAACCACCCAACGCCGGCGACCTTTCCCGACGCCGCGGCCCCTTCCCCAACGACGTTCCCCATCCCGAGCGCAGCGGCCTGTACCTTTACCTCAACACCGGCAAGCAGTCCATCACCCTCAACCTGCACGACCTGGCCGGACGCGACCTGCTGCGCCAACTGGTCGCCCGCGTCGATATGGTCGTCCACGACTATACGCCGGCCAACGCTGCCGCCGTCGGACTCGACGAACCATCCCTCCGAGCCGCCAATCCCAACGTCATCATCGTCCCAGCAACCCCTTTCGGCAGCACCGGGCCCTACGCCGACTACCGCGCCGGACACCTCGCCACGTTCCACGCCGGCGGCGAGGGCTGGCTGCTCCCCAACGGTGTCGCCCTCGATACGTTCCCCGACCGTCCGCCCATCGTGGCCGGCGCCAACATGGGTGACTACCAGGCGGGGCTCACCGCCGCCGTGGGCGCGCTGGCCGCCGTCCATCATCGCCTGGCCAACCCCGACGCATCCGCCGGCCAGATGGTTGACGCATCATCCCAGGAAGCCCAGTTGTCCGTCGGCTACATGCCCATCCAACGCCACGAATCTGAGGGCATCACTGAGACCCGATTCTCCCGTTATTTCCGCGTCGGCGGCGTGCTACCCGCGTCCGACGGCTACGTGGAGTTGCTGACGCTGGAGCCGCGCCAGTTCCAGGGCCTCCTCGAATTCATGGGTAATCCTGACTGGGCCAGCCCTGAGATGTTCAGCGACCCGGCCACCCACGGCCCGGAACTCAACCGCCACATGCGCGACTGGTTCAGCCAGCACACCCGCGAGTGGCTCTACGCCGAAGGCCAGGCCCACGGCGTCCCCGTCGCGCCCTACTACACGCCGTCCGAGGTTTTCGCCAGCCCCCAGCAGCGGGAACGCGACTTCTACGCCACGGTCAACCACCCCGAAACCGGCCCCCTGGAATACACCGGCGCCCCCTTCCAGCTCAGCGAAACCCCCACCACCTTAACCCGCGCCTCCCTCCTCGGCGAGCACAACGCCGATGTGTACTGCGGGCTGCTGGGCTATGCGCCGCAGGAGTTGGCGGCACTGAGGAGGGCCGGTGCGGTGTGAATAGTCCGAGCGCAAAAAGGCTGGCCGGATTCTCGATTTTCGCGCCGCCATCAGTTAGTTTGAGATCATCGGTCTCAACGAATTGCAGGTCGTTTGGCATCGAAACAAGATTTCCACTAATATACCGACTTCCTTACTACATTCAGGTGATCATCATGCTAGAACGTACTATAGACCTTGAAACCACTACTTGGACTCTGGTCTATGATCGGCAAGGCCAAGACATGGTCAGCATTGATGCGGAAGATTTGGCCGATACGCTACAGGCTCTCCGCCAGATAGTGCAACGAAGCAATCAGATCGTCAATGGCGCTGCTTCGGATGCTTCTCTGCGAGTGCTAGCCACAAGACCGGGATCTTTTGATCTAGTTTGTCAGATGTCGGTAATGTTTGCTGGGGCTATGGTTCCGATGGCATCTCAGTACGGCCCTGCTGTCATGGCTCTCAAAACCCTTTTGTTCGGGGGCAGTGACGTAGAAGGCATTTTTAATATATTCAAGTATCGCCGAGGCCACCCAATCAGGCCTCAAAATATTACGGCGGATGTCGTGAACATTGTAGAAGGAGATGTGAATTACAATATTACAGTAGACGAACAAAGTATTTTGCAAGATGTTATCATCCAGACTGGAATGCGTGATATGGTAAGACCAATGCAAAGAGGGGATGTCGACGTGATGTCATTTCGAGATGACGATCGTGAGATGGTGACTTTCCACCACGATGATTTTGATTGGCGTGTCATGGAAACGGTCGCTTCGGAGGAGTTCAATACTATCAACATAGATAGTCAGCGTTTGCGCGTAGTGGCACCAAATCTAGGCAACCCCTACGCAAAATGGCGCTTGAGTGATGGTTCTACAACAAATTGGTACTCTATATTAGATGAATCTTTCTTGAAGCGCGTTACCGATGGTGAAGAGCGATTCGGCACAGGGGATACTCTTGAATGCAGAGTCCGGATCGTACAATCTGTAGACGATATGGGCAAAATCAGAAGTGAGTATTTAATATCACGAGTGGCCACCCACTACGCGGGTGGAGTGCAATTGGCTCTTCCCGAGGTATGATCCATCTGCCCCCGATGGAGTCCGGCTCCAAGTAAGACTTGTCTCCTCGAATCACGGTCAGGTCGTGTTGCTCGGTCTTGCAAGGGTGAAATTTGATCCTCTCATGGTGTTGGTGCATTGCGTTGGCGTGGGCTGTCGCGTCGTATAATGCCTCTATTCTCGCGAACCCATCCGCCCGAAACGCGCCGGGTTCGCCATCACTGGAGGCAATCCCTATGGACTTCGGACTCGAAGGTAAGCTCGCATTCGTCGGCGGCGCCAGCCGCGGCATCGGCAAGGCCATCGCCCTGGAACTCGCCCGTGAGGGCGCGGACGTCGTCGTCGGCTCTCGTTCCATGCCTGACCTGGAAGCGACCGCCGCCGAAATCGTCGAGACCACCGGCCGCCGCGCCATCCCCATGTCCTTTGACGCTACCAACCGGGAGCAGGTGGACCGCGTTATCAACGCCGCCGCCGATACCCTGGGCGGCCTGCACATCCTGGTCAACAGCGCGTCCCTGCCCGGCGGCTCGCCCAGCGCCACCGGGCCAATCGAGGACCTGATCGATGAGGACCTGATCAGCGACTTCGACGTTAAGTTCGTTGGCGCGCTGCGCTGCTCCCGCGCCGCCATCCCTCTGCTCAAGGCCCAGGGTTATGGGCGCATCATCAACATCAGCGGACTCAACGCCCGCAACGCCGGCAACCTCAGTGGCGGCGCGCGCAACACCTCCCTGGTCCACATGACCAAGACCCTGGCCGCCCAGCTGGGACAGTTCGGCATCACCGTCAACTGCATCCATCCGGGCACCACCCGCACCGAGCGTACCCCCAGCCTGCTGGCCGCCCGTGCCGAGCAACTCGGCGGCGTATCCCTGGAAGAGGCCGAGGCCCAGGACTTCGCCCCCGGTTCGCCCCGCGGCAACCACATCTGCCGCATGGTGGACGCCTCCGAAATCGGCTACCTCACCGCCTTCCTCGCCTCCGATAAAGCCTGGGCCATCACCGGCGAACTCATCGCAGCCGGCGGCGGCACCGGCAACGCGGTGTACTACTAGGGCGGACGGCTACTGCGGAGCATTGCCATGACCAACTCAGCCGCTCCCCTCTCCGGCGTCCGCGTCGCCGACTTCTCCGTCCACGCCGCCGGGCCTTTCGCGGGCATGATCCTGGCGTCGTTGGGCGCGGACGTAATCAAGGTGGAGTCGGCGGCGCGGCTGGACATAACGCGCCGCCCTCACGCCATGTACGGCAAGCCGCCGTCGTCCTTCGAGCAAGTCAACGGCAGCAAGCGCTCCGTAACCCTCAACCTCAAGGAGCCGCGGGCGCTGGAGCTGGCCTACGACCTGGTGCGCATCTCCGACGTGGTGCTGGAGAACTTCCGGCCGGGCGTCATGGATCGCCTGGGCCTGGGCTACCCGCAACTTCGTGAGATCAAACCCGACGTCATCATGGTGTCGCTGTCGTCCAACGGGCAGACCGGCCCGGAGGCCCGCTACGCCGGGTACGCCCCCATGTTCGCTGCGCTGGGCGGCCTAGGCTACCTCACCGGCTACCCCGATGGGCCACCAGTGGAACTGCGCCACGCCATGGACCACACCGGGGGCATGATGGCCGCGTTTTCTGCCGTCGCCGCCCTGTGCGCTCACAGGAACCACCAGGTTGGGCAGCGCGCCGACGTTGCCGTCCGCGACATCGCCACGGCCTTCATGGGCCACGCCCTCATGGACACCGCCATGAATCAAAGGGACGCGCAACGCATGGGCAATCGGGACGACGCCATGGCACCACACGGCGTGTTTCCCTGTCTAGGCGAAGACCAATGGATCACCATCACCGTGGCTAACGATACCGAGTGGGATGCTTTGAAGCAGGCAATGGGCAACCCCGCGTGGGCCGAATCCGACGACTACGGCGACGCATTCCAGCGCTGGCAAAACCAGGATGCTCTCGAAGCGCGCCTGTCCGAATGGACCGCCGCCCGCGACGCCTTTGAACTCACCGCGCTGTTGCAAGACGCCGGCATCGCCGCTTTCCCATCGCTCTCCGCTGACCAGTTGATGGATGACCCGCACCTCGCGGCCCGCGAGGTGTTCCCGTTGACTACTGACCCGCACCGTGGACAGCAACGCGCCGTCGCGCCGCCATGGCGTTTCTCTGAGACTCCCACCGACCCGTTGCGCTGGACGCCGGAACTTGGCCAGAGTAACCAGGAGGTATTCTGCGGCCTGCTGGGCATGGACGAAACTGAACTGCGCTCGCTACAGGATGCCCAGATCGTTTGGTAACTTACCGGTTCCGCCAGGAGACAAACCGTGACCGATTACTCCTCATACGAACACCTGCTCATCGAAAAATCCGACGGCATCATCACCCTGACGATGAACCGTCCGGAAACCCTCAACTCCACCAACTTCAAGCTCCATAACGAGTTGAGCCGCATCTGGCTCGACATCGCCGCCGACCCCGAGGTCCGCGTCGCCGTCGTCACCGGCGCCGGCGAAGCCTTCTCCGCCGGCGGCGACTTTGAGATGATCGAGCAGGCCATCGACAACCCGGCCATCGTCGCCCAGAACACCAAAGAGGCCGGCGACATCGTCTATAACATCCTGAACCTTGACAAGCCGGTCATCTCCGCCATCAACGGCGTTGCCGTGGGCGCCGGCCTGGCCGTGGCCCTCATGGCCGACATCTCCATCGCCGCCGAAGACGCGCGCATTACCGACGGACACATCCGCCTCGGCGTCGCCGCCGGCGACCACGCCGCCATCATCTGGCCCCTGCTCTGCGGCATGGCCAAGGCCAAGTATTACCTGCTCACCTGCGACTTCCTCGACGGCAAAGAGGCCGAGCGCATCGGCCTCGTCAGCATGGCCGTGCCCCGCGACGAGCTCATGGAAACGGCAAACCGGATCGCCCGCCGCCTCGCCGACGGCCCCCAGCCGGCCATCCGCTTCACCAAGCGCGCCCTCAACCAGTGGCTCCGCCAGGCCGGCCACACCTCCTTCGACTACTCCCTCCTCGCGGAAGCCTTGGGCTTCTTCGGAGACGACGTCAAGGAAGGCCTCGCCGCTCTCCGCGAACGCCGCCGCCCCGAATACCCCTCCGCCTCTGCCTAGCCTTTTCCCGCTCACTGTGAGCCTGTCGAAGGGCCGCCGCTCCCACTCACCCCATCATTCCCACCCCCACCCGTCATTCCCGCGAAAGCGGGAATCCAGAAAGCTCGATAATGGGAACCTTCACCTACCCATTGGAAGTTATCTCCCGAGACGGGAGCCGTTCCGAAACGGTGGACGCCACGGTTGACACCGGTTCCACTTACACCTGCCTGCCGGCGACTTTGCTGTGTGAGTTCGGCATAGTTCCCCTACCGCCGTATCCGATCGGAACTGCCGGACGGCAGCACCGCAGATGACGACGCAGGTCAAGCGTATGTCCGCCGTTCAGCATATCCACCACCGCACAGATGGCGAACATTCAGCAAGCACGGATTAGTTCCATAAACACGCTCTTGTCCGCCACCTTCACCATTCCTACCGGTTGCTCATAGGAAAGGTTCACCTCCGGCCATAGTGCTCCGTCCTTGTCTATCTCGAACTGGCGTTTGGCATACCCGATGACTACCCCTGTTATAGCCCAATTTCCGCTACTTAACGGTGTTGTTGGACGCGACGGGTCAGGCCACGTTGGAAAGACCACTGGCCCACCCGAAAAACCAATGGCTACACTGCCCCAATAATACCGCGGATTTCCCCCACCGTAGAATGTTGTTGGTGCGGCCATGGGCATAGGATATGATGGGGCGTCGCCTTCAGGCTCTAGTCTTCCAAATATGTCAGTGCCGTAATCCATTGGGAAACCAAGTGCGTACCCTGTCTGCCCGAACGTTATCTTCCCAGTCTCGATCTGAATTTCTGTTGGGGGACAAAGTTGTCGGTCTGCGGCCAACACGGCCACGTCATTATCCTCATCCTTGCCGATAGTTTTCCAGTTGAATGTCGAGTCCCAACCTTCCATAAGAATCTGCGGTTTGTATTGGCTCGCCTTGGCCACATGGTTTGCAGTGACCAAATACTGCTCGCCGTCAATTTCTACCGCAAACCCGGTACCACAAATCTTACCGTTTTGCCCCAAGCAAAAAACTCGCGACAGCAGATTCACAGTCACGTAGGGCATAATCAAATGTAAGGCGTTCTCTCTGATGTTGAGCATGGTTCCTCCAGTAGTATCCCTGGCTTTTGGCACATCCGCCGTAGGCTCATTATATGCAATGGCCCCGTTGCGTGAATGTCCGGGTCGTTGAAACGACGGGGGTGGGGTGGTAGTGTTCTAGAAAGTTGGCCAGCGTCTCTCTAGCTAGGTTGGGCGTGCCGAAGCCGGATATGTTCATCTTGGCCCATTGGTCAGAGCCCATAGACTGGGCGTCCGCTATGCCCACAACCTCCTCCCATCAAGCCATCCGCCCCGCCTGCTCGCCGAACTACCGCCCAAACAGCCCCGTCGGCACCCCACTCCTTGCCAATCAAGCAAGCGCCAACCCCAAATCCCGCGCCGCCGTTTCCTGTTGCTCGTCCAGCGTTACAAAAACCAGGTCAGGAACCAGTTCGGCGAAGAACAGGGCGGTGGCTAGATGCCACAGCCGGATAGGTTCCAGTTGCGCGACTCGCAAGACCGTCGCCATTTCAGCATCCAGGCGACGGTTCGGCATAATCCAGCGGATGCTGGACAGCACGGCATCGTCAAACTCTCGCCCTTCCAGCGCGAAAACGACGCGCATCTCCGCTTCCAGCAGATTAGCGGACAGTAGATAGCGGAAACTTTCCAGCTTCCGCCGTATGGATGTTGTTACCGGCTCCTCTCCGGCAATCAGCGGGGTGAGCGCGGTGGTATCGACATAGGCGGCGGCAAGTAGCGGCGTTGTCATGGTAGGCTAGCTTCTGTCTCGTCGCTCCAGCAACCGCTTCAGGGCGCCGGGAATGTATGCGATGGGGCGCAGTGATTCCCGCGGCCCCTCCCCCCCAATCAAGACACCCTGCGCGTGCAGCTCGGCAATGCGCCGGTCCAAGTCGTCGGGTTCCGATGCCGCGGTTGTGGTATCTTTGCGGCCATCAATGTTTTCGGTGTCCATAGCCGTTATCTCCCATCCTTTGTGCTCAAATTGTATCCCTTGCCTGCGGGCATTACAATCTCGCCGGAAAATCACCCCCCTGACCAACCAGGTGAACCAACCCATGTACCCACCCCACATCTTCGCCGACAACCCCATCAACCGCGGCGAGGTCGAACGCCGCGACGAGGACTGGATCATCCAACAGTCCCAGGAACCCCGCAGCAAGTTCCTGCCCTTCCGTAACCTCAATGTACTGCTCACTGACGACTCCCCGCCGGAGTTGGGCTGGCTGTCCGCGCAACAGGCGCAGCCGCTGCCGGCCAGCGCCGAGTGGATCTTCCTCGGTCTTCTGGATGGCGTCGCCCACTTTGCCTACGACCTCTCCAAGAACTCCGCCGTAGCCGAGCAGGTCCTGGACGCCACCGGCTGGCATTTCGAGGATTGCCGCACCGCCGGCGAAACCATGTCCGGCCCCAACACGGGTATGCTCTCCCAGGCCCGCGCCCAACTGGACTGGAACCTCCGCCACGGCTTCTGCTCCGTCTGCGGCCACCCCACCGACAAGGGACGTGGTGGGCAGGTGCGCCAGTGTCCCGCGTGCAGTGCCCAGCATTTCCCCCGCACCGACCCGGTGGTCATCACCGTCGTCGCCGACACCGACGGCGACCGCTGCCTGCTGGGCCAATCCCGCGGACGCCTGCAACGGATGCGTGCCTACTCTGCCCTGGCCGGGTTCATGGATCAGGGCGAGTGCATCGAGGAAGCCGTGGCCCGCGAGGTCATGGAGGAAGCCGGCATCCGGGTCAAGAATGTCCGCTACCACTCGTCGCAACCCTGGCCTTTCCCGTCGTCCCTGATGATCGGCTGCATCGCCGAAGCCGACACCACCAACATCAACATGGACAACGAGGAGATGACCGACGTCAAGTGGTTCACCCGCGCTGAGGTCCTTAAAGCCCTGGAAGGCCGCAGCGAGGAGCTGACGGTGCCGGGTCCCATTGCCATCGCCCACCACCTCATCAAGGCTTGGGCCACCGGCGAAACGCCCTGATTCGCTGTTTCCGTCGATCGGATAGGCAACAAGGCCGGACGGTGTGACGCTGGCCCTGTTGCGCCATCCTGCCGCCATTTCGTACGCTGGACTTATCCTGCAACGGAGGCGCGCCGCCATTTGACCGCTATTCACCCTTACACCGACAGTTCCCTAGTGGTAGACCTTGACGAACCATCTGGGCAATTCCCGTATGTGCACTACCCACCCTACTCCGGTTCGTATCTGCGCGATTTCCTCGCGCACCTGAACAGCAGATTCGGCGGCGACGTCGCATCCGCTGTGCCCTCCCTGGGCGAGCCGGGTCTCTACGCGCTGAGCGCGGCCCTCGCGCTCGGCCTCCATGTGGGTCAGTTCGAGGCCGGCGACAACCTGTGCGACGCGCTCGTTGCCGAACTGCGCTGGAGGAACTGCAAGGGGATGGGAACGCAGCCCCGGGGTTCGGTGCGTCGCGGGCGTCTGATCCAGATAGCAGCCAGCTGTACGACGCTGACCGTGGCCGGAGCCTCCCATTTGCAGCGGCACAACCTGGCGGGAAATTGCCCATTCTGCCGCGCTGCCGATTTCCGGGTTTTCCTGCCCGCGGTGCGTTGGCGCTGTTTTGCGTGCGGACGGCAGGGCGGGCTGCTGGAATTCGCCGAGAGCCTGCTGCACACCGGCGCAGGCTACCGGCCGGACTCAACCCACAGCCGGTACTCTGCCGATTCCATGGTAGCCGGAGCCAGCGGCGCGACCGCCACCACCAGCCTCTCGTCTGACGATGTTTGCACCGGAACCGACCCAACGTAGCGGTCGTTCTCGGCATCCCATCGCAACGTTATCCGTGTGGCCGGCGATTCCAAGGCATCGCTCAGGACCCAGACAATCCAGTCCTGCCGAACTCGGTTGTTGACCGGCACGAATCCATCCGCCACCCAATTATTCGCGTGGGCGTCGGATTCGTCGCCTGAAACGCGCATCGCCTGCAAACACATTCCCGGCCCGTTGATGGCATCGTCGGTAACGTAGTGGAACCTTACCAACGCGTTCTGGCCGGCGTATGCCGCCAGCGAGGCCTCCCCGTACTGCCAACCATCCGACGCGCCCGTGTAGCCAAACCCGTAGCTGTTTCCCACCGGGTTGGCGTCCGTTGTGCCCGTTGCCCGCAGCACCTCCCAGGTTTCTCCATCGTCCACGGATGCCGACACGTAAAGGTAGTCCCATTCCTCCTCGATGTTGTGCCAGTAGCGGTAGGTAAGCCTGGGCTGGGACCCATCCGCCGCCGGCGCCGGGACCGTCAACCGCCGTGTCAAGGTCGCGGAGATTGAGTCGCCCCGATTGCTCCACCAGCATACGCCGTCCACTTCCGTCGGCAGCAACGGCGTCGTGGCGGAACCCTCAAAATGCACGGTCGCGTTCCCTGGCGCGTCCTGAATCTCGACGTAATCGATGCCGTACTGAGCCAGCGATTCCACAGGTCCTTCATCGTCCGCCGGCTGCCGCCGGGTGATGGACGCCTGCACATCCAGGTTCCGGTATCCGTGGGGGCCGGACTCCAGGTCTTGGCGGTTCGCCACCATCCAGTCCGCGAACACCGTAGCAAAATCAACCGGCTGGCCGTGGGCGGTTGTCGCTCCCCGTTGGGTCAAAAACTCATCGACGGCGGCGATCCCGTCGCTTTGAATCGCCAGCAGGTCCTGTAGTCCTCCCTCCGGCGCGTATTTTTCCCGCAGATAGTGGGCGAACAGCGCGGCCGCCCCGTAGTTCAAGCCCACGTCGGCTTCCAGGTGGTCGGGCCAGTTGACCAGCGACGCATCGGGTCGGCGCAGGTAGCGGTAGATGCTTCTGGCCTGGTACCCGGCTTCCGTCACCGCCAGTTCGGAGAGTCCTTCGTTCAACCAGGTGGCCTCGGATTCGTCGGCCTCCTGGTGAATTACGTGCTGCAATTCGTGCGCCAGTATGTTCAGGAATCCGGCGTCGCCGTAGGCCGCTGCACGCGTATTGATGTAGATGGCCGACACCTCGTTGCTGTACGGGCTGACGCTGGATGGATAGCGGTCGCTTCCGGATACATAACCGCCAACGCCGGGAATCCGCCCGCTGATGACGTGTACCCGGTCCGGTTCGTCGCCACTGGCGAATACGGCTTCGACCCATGGAAAGACCCGACCCTCAGCCTCAGCTACGGTGTCGGACAACGCTTCGTCCTCTACGGATACGGCGTCGGCGATCCACCAGTAAGCGTTGTCCGAAATAGCGAGCAGGCGGAACCGGTTGTTCACCATCGTGCGCCGTGGGTAGTCCAGCGTCCAGAAGTCGCGGACATCGCCGACCCGCCAGCCGTCGTTGCCCGGTTGCCCGGTCGCCGGCGGCTCAGCGCCTTGCCACCGCATTTGTTGAGCCAGGAGCCAGAGGTCGCGCGGGGGTGGAACCGGAAAGTCGCTGGCCGTCATTGCGCGTTCCGGTGATTGATCCTGGCGTGATTCGCTTTCGCCGCTCTGATTGGCGCGTCCGGCCGGGCGTGCCGGCGCGGTGTCAGATTCGGGAGTAGCGGTCATTACGACGGTGGACGAGGGAGTCCCTGTGGCCGGGATTCTGGTAGCCTCGTCCGCAGGGATAGTGGTCGCCGCGGGAGCGTATTGCACGTCGCCGGCCGGGTGGTCTGCAGCGCACCCGATCCCTATCCACAGCAACGCCAGAAGCACGAACAGGGTCGCCAGCCGGGGCCGCAAAGCGATCAGCGGTCCGTGGCCTCCATTGCTATGGCTCGGGGCTGGGTGGCTGCTCATTCGTGTCCGGTTCATCCCGGCGCGGATCGGTATTGTAGCGGTTCATTGCTATATTGATGCCTTCGGACAACAGACATTCCACCGCCTCGGCTGCTCTGAAGATGGCATCGGCCACCGCCGGAGTCTCCTCGTCCGAAAAACGGCCCAGCACGTGGTCAACGCTGCCCGACATGCCGGGCCCTCCGATGCCAATGCGCAGTCTAGGAAAATCTACTGTATGCACCGCTCGTATGATGTCCTTGATGCCGTTGTGCCCGGCGTCGGAGCCGTGCGCGCGCAGGCGAATCCGGCCCACCGGCAGCGCCATTTCGTCGTAAATCACCACCAGGTCCGCCGGCCGGCCGCCGAACCTCGCCAACAGATACGCCACCGACTCGCCGGACAGATTCATGAACGTCCGCGGCTTGGCCAGCACCACCGGCTTCCCGTCCCGGTATCCCTGCCCCAGCGCCGTGGTCCGACGACGGTCGCTGATGGCAATCCCCCAGCGCTGCGCCAGCAGGTCAACGCAGCCGAACCCCACGTTGTGACGGGTATCCCGATAACGAGGGCCTGGATTCCCCAAGCCCAGGATGATTCGGGTAGGTATGCGTTCCTGCTCCTGTTCCATGACCAACTCGGCCAACAAGGTTGCCACGACACCGCGCCGTTGACAAGGGCGATAGCGCCGGCGTGACGCGGCTCCCGCGCTTTTACAGCATAGGTCGTTCCTGATATAGTTTCGCAGCGTACTTGGCGCACTCTCCCCGGCCCAAGCCGGGGGTTTTATTTCCAACACGTAGCCTGTTCGTGCTTTCATGGGTCACATTCGTAGATTGGCTCCGGTTCTGACGCTCGTTGCCGTGATATGCGTCAGCGCCTGGTTGCTGGCGTGTGCTGCGCCCTCGTCGGACGGACCGGATGCGGAATACGCGGCCACGGTCCAGGCTTTGCTCCCGACATCGGAATCTTCCCCGGCGACCCCCTCCCGGAGCGACACTGCCATCCCGCTTACTGATGCTCCGGCCACTTCAACCGATAGGCCGCTTCGCGCCACTGACACGCCGGTTCCCGTCATCAACACGCCGGAACCGACCTATACCCCCAGGCCATTGCCGACTTACACGCCGCGCCCTGCTCCCGTTCCCGCCAGCGAAAGGGAGCGCACCCAGGGAGTACCGTTCCAGGCCGAAACCCTGGACGGGTCGGTGTTGACCCTGACGGATACCTATGGCACTCCGACGCTGCTGGCGTTCTGGGCGCCCTGGTGACCCCACTGCCAGCGGGAGTTGCCCGCTGTCGCCGCGCTTTACCGGGAGGAACTGCGGGACGCCGGCGTGCATATCATCGGCGTGTCCCAGTTCAACACCACCGAGGTGGCGACCAGGGAGTTTGTGGAGCGCAATGAACTCACCTTCCCAAACTTCTACGACCCCGACGCGGCGGTCGCGTCCGCCTACGGAATCAGGGGCGTTCCCACCTACGTTTTCCTGGACAAGGATGGCCGCGTGGCGCGCACCAGCGCCGGAGCGCGGGGAGTCGGGCTGATCGAAGCGGTGCTGAACGAATTGCGTGTGGAGTGAGCCCGAGTGTAGCGAACCGGGGTTGTGCTATAATCGGTTCCCGTTCTTATCATTGCAGGAGAGTGCGACTTGCGCCACTACGAACTTGTAACCATCCTCAGCCCGATGCTGAACCAAGACGACGCATCCGCCACGTGGGATGAAATAAAATCGTTTATCACCAATCGCGAGGGTGAAATCACCGCCGAACAGACGTGGGGAACCCGCCGTTTGGCGTACCCGATCCGCAAGGGAAACTACAATTTCCTGGAGGGGTCCTACTACCTGAGTTCCTTCGCCGTGGACAACCCCTTCAACCGCGAGCTGGAGAATTACCTGCGTCTGCACGATAACGTGCTGCGCGCGCTGGTGGTTCGTTGCGATGGCCCGCTGGCCGATAAGCCGGCGCCCGGGCCGTTGACCGCGCCATCGCGGTACATCCCGCCGGGACGCGGTCGCCGCAACGACGGCGGCGGGCCGATACCGGAAGCTCCGGCCGGCGCAACCGAGCGCGGCTCCGGCCCGCCTGCAGGCGCTGCCCCGGCCGCTCCGTCGTCCGAAGCCTCACCAGCCGCACCGAGTGCCCCAGCCGATGCGCCGGTTACCGAGGCGACTCCCGAAGCCCCGCCGGCGGACCAGACTGCGGCCCAGGCCGTACCCGCGGCCGCTCCCGCAGAACCCGTGGCCGCTCAGGCTCCTCCCACCGAGGAGTCAGCGGCGCAGCCCGCGCCCGACGCTCCGGCTCCGGCCGCTGAACCGGCAGCAACGCCCGAACCCGACGCCGGCGAATCCACGACCGAAAGTTCAACGTAATCCCGGCATGAACAAGATCATCATCATCGGCAACCTGGGTCGAGACCCGGAGATGCGCTATTCGCCATCCGGAAACCCAATGACGTCGTTCAGCATTGCCAGCAATCGCCGTTACACCACTGCGGCCGGCGAACAGCGAGAGGAAACCGAATGGTTCAACTGCACCGCTTTCGGTCGTCTGGCCGACGTATGCAACCAGTACCTTACACGTGGTCAGCAGGTTTACGTTGAAGGCAGGCTGCGGTCGAGACAGTACGACCGCCGGGACGGTACGCCCGGTTTCTCTCTGGACGTGAACGTCACCGAGATGCAGATGCTGGGTCGGCGCGGCGACCAACCGGACGATGCCGGGGGATACGGCGGCGGTTACGGTGAACAGCGTGGGGGATATGCCGCTTCGCAGGACGCCGGATATGGTGAACCACGCGGCGGCGGGTACGGCTCTTACGGAGCTGGTGATCCTGCCGACTCTGCGGACGTTGACGACCTGCCTTTCTGAACCTGCCAACGGCAGACGCAAGCTTAGGAAATTTTCAGAGGAGCTCCTCAAATGACTACACCCGCCCCGTCCTCTCCGCCCCCGGCCGAAACACCGCAGTCTCCGCCCGCCGGCGCTGCCCCGCGTCCGCCTTCAGGAAACTTCGGGAACCGCCCGGGTGGCCCTCCAGGTGGTCCCGGCGGCCGCCCGGGTGGACCCGGCGGTCGGCCCCCGGGACGGGGCGGCCCGCGCGGCGGCGGTCGAGGCGGCCGGCGCTACGGCCCGCGACGCCGGGTTTGCGCGTTCACGGTCGAGGGCGTGGTTCCCGACTACAAGGACGTTGACCGTCTGCGGCGGTACATCTCTGAGCAGGGCAAGATTGAACCGACCCGCAAGACGGGCACGTCGGCCAAGAATCAGCGACTGCTGGCCCAGGCGATCAAACGGGCGCGCTATCTGGCGCTGCTGCCCTACGCACCTGAACACAGTATCAACATTGGTATGCGTTCCGGTCGTTAGTTGATCGCACCGAATTTGACGCTACCGCTGGCAAAGACATGGTGAACCTGCCGCTGCCCTGGAAACGCAGCGCCGATACCGCAGCCGAGGATCCACCGGACGCATCGGATAGGCGTCCGGTCCGCCGACGCGGGGGTCGCAACCGGCGCGTCGGCATCAGCGATGAGAACGCCGCGGCCGCCGCCAGAGCACGACGCAGCGTTGAGCGAAGACGCCAGCGCATCGCCTTCATCATCGGAGGCGCGCTGATACTGATCATCGTTGCCGTGGTGATGGCCGGAGTTTACCAGGCGTACATACATCCCCCACGGGTAATGGCCGGCGAGGTCCGGGGCGTGAAATTCACCATGGGAGACCTGGTGGAGCGCATACGTGTCCTCCAGGGCATTGACCGCTACCAGGGCGGCCAGGTTGACCTGAGCACCATTCCGTTCCAGCTCCTGACCGACTTGCTGCACGTTGAGATATTACGCCAGGCGGCTCCCGGCCTGCAGATCAACGTCACCGACGAGCAGATCGAAGAGGCCATCAGGGGGCGGTTCCGACCGGAGCCGCAGCCCGGACAGGAAGTTGACGACGCGCAACTGGATGCAGAGTACCGGAATACATACACAGGGTTCCTGACGCAGGTGAACCTGGACGACGCAGCCTATCGCCGCATCGTGGAAGAGCAATTGCAGCAGCGGGAACTCTTCGCCCGCATGCTGGCCTCACTTCCTGAAGAAGCGCAGCAGGTGGAGTTGCAGGCCATCTCCATAAGCATCAACTCCGACGCCGTTCCGGAGGCGGTGAAGGAGCGGTTGGAACTCGGCGAAGACTTTGCGACGGTGGCGCGAGAAATTTCCCGCAACGATGGGTACATCGGCTGGGTGCCCGAAGGCGCGTTCCCCGATTTCGACCCCTACCTGTTCGGGGAAACCGAGGTCACCGAAAGCGGCGAAACTAAGCGTAAACCTCCGCTGCTGTCGGCGGGCGACGTTTCCGAGCCGATATACGTGGACCAGTCGATTTTCCTGATCCGGGCGATCGGCGCCATTGAGACCCGGGAGATTGAGCCGGCGATGCGCTTTCAGATGGCCGGCGCCCGGGTGGAGGAATGGAAAGACGACCAGTTGACCCAGGGCACGCAGGAAGGCTGGGTCAAAATCAATTTTGACAGCAACCGGTACGCCTGGGTCACGGAGCAGGTGCGGTTGACTCGGCCGAGGGTTACCCCTGAGCCACAGCGAGAGCAGGGCGGCTTCCCTGGTGGACTCACCAGGTGACCGCGATCCGCATGGCGCCGCGCAACACAACCGTCAACATCAGCCTGATGGGGCTGGGAACCGTGGGTGGCGGCGTGGCTGCCGCTTTGGCGGGAAACGCTGAGGCGATCAAACGCAAGACCGGGCGCACAGTGCGGCTCAAGCAGGCGCTGGTCAGGGATGTTTCCCGCCCGCGCGACCCGTCACTGCCTGCCGGGTTGTTGACTACGAACCCCGAAGATATTCTGGCCGATCCCGACGTCGATATCGTGGTGGAGATGATGGGCGGCGACTCGCCGGCCGGGAGCTATCTGGAGCGGGCCATCACCGCGGGGAAGCACGTGGTCACGGCCAACAAGGAGGTCATGTCCCGCCGTGGGCCGTCCTTGCTGGCACTGGCGCAGGAAAAGCGCGTCAATCTGCTGTTTGAGGCATCTGCCGGCGGTGGCATACCCATCGTCGGCTGCTTGATGTCCCAACTGCTGGCGAACGATATACGCTCCATTCGTTCCATCATCAACGGCACCACCAATTACATCCTGACGCGGATGGCCCGGCAACAGACGCCTTTCGCCGATGCTCTTGCCGAAGCTCAGGCTCGCGGTTACGCCGAATCCGATCCTACTAACGATATCGAAGGCATCGACGCCGCCTACAAGCTTTCGGTGCTGGGCAGCCTGGCCTTTCACCGGCCGATACCCCACGATTCGATCTATACCGAAGGCATCAACCGTCTCGCCCCCGAAGACTTCCGGTACGCCGCCGAGTTGGGATACGCCATCAAGTCGCTTGCCATAGCCGTGGCCGAGGATGACGGGGCCGTGCGTGCGCGGGTTCACCCGGCGCTGGTCCCCGAGGATCACCTGTTGGCAAAAGTTGACGGCGTGTATAATGCCGTTGAGGTGACCGGAGACCTGTGCGGCCAGATAATCCTGCACGGACAGGGCGCTGGGCGCGAGGCGACCACTAGTGCCGTGATGGGTGATGTGCTTAACATTGTGCGTGGGCTGGCCAACTCGGAGGGGCCGCCGCCGCTTCCGGACACTCCCAACGTGGCAAGCAACGGCGGGCCGCTTGCGGCGGTGGACCCCATCGACGAGTTGTCCAGCGCCTACTACATGCGCCTCACCTGCGCTGACCAGGCCGGCGTTCTGGCGCAAATCGCTCAAATCCTGGGAGACGGCAACATCTCCATCGCTACCGTTATCCAGAAAGACACCGACCCGGGCAGCGGCACCGCTCAACTGGTGATCACTACGTACCCCTCTCGGGAGGCAGACGTGCAAACCGCGCTGCGCGCCGTCGGCGAATTGAGCGTCGTCGTCAGCGTCAATAACCTGATCAGGATAGAGGAGTAAGTCAGGGCACTGAGCTTCAGGACTGGCGGGAAATCTGATGGGCGTTGGCGTATTGCAACAATACCGTGAACTGCTGCCGGTCAGCGAGGAGACCCCCATCTTTTCTATGGGGGAGGGGGACACGCCGCTGGTGAGGTCTCGAAATTTGGGGCCTGAACTGGGATGCGACCTGTATTTCAAACTGGAAGGATGCAACCCCACCGGATCTTTCAAAGATCGGGGGATGGTGGTGGCCATCGCCAAGGCCATGGAAGAACATTGCCTGGGCGTGATGTGCGCTTCTACCGGGAATACCAGCGCGTCGGCCGCCGCCTATTCGGCGTATTGCGGTCTGACTTGCTGGGTGCTGATTCCGAAAGGTGAGGTGGCCCTGGGCAAGCTGGCCCAAGCCATGGCCTACGGGGCGCGCATCATTCTGGTGGATGGCAATTTTGACGCCGCGCTCGCCCTGGTCCGGCAGTTCACCGAAACAAGCCCGATCACTTTGGTAAATTCGGTCAACCAGCACCGGATCGAAGGTCAAAAGACCGCCTCGTTCGAAGTGTCCGACGTGTTAGGCGACGCTCCAGACTACTTGTTTATTCCGGTCGGCAACGCGGGCAACATCACCGCCTACTGGCGAGGGTTCGTTGAATATCACCAGCTTGGCCGCAATGATTCGTTGCCCAGGATGATGGGTTTTCAAGCCGAGGGCGCGGCCCCCATCGTTCAAGGCAAACCCATACCTTATCCGCAGACCATCGCGTCGGCCATACGGATCGGGAACCCCGCGAGCTGGAAATTCGCTGAACGGGCACGCGACCAGTCCGGGGGCGTAATCGATGCCGTTTCCGACGACGAAATCCTGGACGCGTACCGCCTGCTGGCGTCGCAGGAGGGTATTTTCGGCGAACCCGCCTCCGCCGCGTCGGTCGCGGGGTTGCTGAAATTGTCCCGCAACGGCCTGGAATTGCGTGGGAAGCGGGTTGTGTGCGTCGTTACCGGCACGGGTTTGAAAGACCCTGACCTAGCCGTCAGCAGCGCTCAGGCGCACACGGTCGAAATCCAGCCGAACCTGGAGGCCATTGAATCGGCGATCATGGAATCCATTCCCAAGGGATCTTGACCCTGCCTCCGGTGTGATTACACGAACCATGACCGTCGCTGCTCCCAAAATGAACTCCGCCGCCATTGAGGTCGCGATCGGAACCGTTCTCAAATACGTCGATGAGGACAGCGGTCGCGAAGGTTTGTGGCGCACTCCGGAACGGGTGGCGGAAATGTATGGCGAAATATTTTCGGGCGTGGGCAAGGACCCCGCCGAGGAGATTGACGCCATCTTTTCCGAGGACGTCTCCCGGGATCCCGTCATGATCCAGGATCTGCAATTCTATTCGATGTGTGAACATCATCTGCTGCCCTTTTTCGGTCAGGCCAGTCTCTTGTACGTTCCCGACCGCCACATCGCTGGCATCAGCAAAATCGCCCGGGCGTTGGAAACGGCGTCGCGGCGGTTGCAGGTCCAGGAACGGCTGACCGCCCAACTGGCCGACGCGGTGGTTTGCCGGGTCAGGCCCCTCGCCGTGGTCTGCCGCCTGGAAGCCGAGCATCTTTGCATGTCCATGCGTGGAGTGCAAAAGCCGGGGCATCGTATGGTGACTACGGCGGTGCGGCTGAGCGGAGAGTCGGCCGGCTACTCCAATCACGACTTGCTTGCCATGTTGGAAGCGTAAGGACGTTGCCCATGACCGCGTTCGAAGCGCCGATACCGCTTGCTTCTTTCGATCAAATTCGTTCCCAATGGCAGGAGCTTTTGGGGCGTTCCTCCGTGAACAATTTGTACATTACACCGGTGTGGCAGGAACTATGGTGGAGCGCTTTCCAAAATGGGCGGTCTCTGGCGGGCTTTTATCTCACCGACGCCGCCGGAGAAGTCACGGCTATCGCGTCGCTTTCCAGGGCCGAGGACCAGTATTCGCTGTTGGGCAACAGCGATACCTTTGACTACAACGACTTTATCGTTGCCGCCGGCGCGGAAGAGATTTTTTACCCCACGTTGCTTGATACCATATCGGCCAATGGGGCGACGCGGCTGGACCTCTATTCCATCAGCGAAGAATCGCCCACCCTGGCCATACTGCCGGACCTCGCCCGAGCCAACGGGTATACGGTGAACGTCGCCGAAGAGGATGTAGCTCCGCGCATCGAGTTGGCCGAAACCTGGGATGACTATCTGGCGGGGTTGAGCAAGAAGGACCGGCACGAACTGCGGCGCAAACTCCGCCGCTTGGACGCGCAGGGCAACTGGCGTTGGTACTGTGTTTCCGATCCCGTGGAGGCCGGGAAGTGCATGGATACTTTTGTGGATCTGATGCGTCGCAGCGACCCGGCTAAGGCCGAGTTTCTCACCGAGGAGCGGGAGGCTTTTTTCCGGCGCATGGTGGAAGCCACCGCATCGGAAGGTATGCTGCGGTTGTTTTTCATGGAGATGGACGATCTGCCGGTGGCTTCTTCGCTCTGCTTCGATTATGACGGCGTGCGCATGTTGTACAACAGCGGACATGACCCCGAATACCGCTACTACAGCGTGGGACTCCTCCTGCACTCGTTGTGCCTGCGCGATGCCCTGGAGAGGGGCTACCGGTACTTCGACTTTCTGCGGGGCAACGAACCGTACAAGTACCGCCTTGGCGGAACCGACCGCCAGTTGTATCGCATCAGCCTGGAGCCAACGAGCGAGGATGCTGTCACGTGAACGGCTACGGTATCATCAGGATCGCCCTCCTGGCCTATCATGCCTGCCCTCTGGCCGCCCCCGGCCAGGGCAAGTCCGGCGGCATGAACGTGCACGTGCGAGAGATTGCCCGGGCCCTGTCCGACCGGGGCGTCGGAGTTGACATATTCACGCGCATCCACGAAGGCCAGTGTCTGGATGCGCCGGGAATCGTGGACAATGTCAACGTGGTCCATATCCCAGCCGGCCCGGAGGACGCTCCTCTGTCCCAGCAGTTTGAACACCTGCCGGAGTTTCTGGATGGCATCTTGTCGTATCGCAACCGCAATCAGGCGAACTATGAGGCCGTCCATTCCCACTACTGGTTGAGCGGTCTGTCCGGCCGGGAATTCGCGGCAACCATCGGCGCGCCGCACGTGATGACGTTCCATACGTTGTCCCGCATCAAGATGCAATCGCGCTCCGGTGAACGTGAGCCGCCAATCCGCGAGCAGTCGGAGACCGAAATCATTGCCGGGTCGGACTGCGTCATCGCCTTCAGCGGGCATGAACGCGATGCCATCGTAAAGTTGTACGATGGAAACCCGGATCGCATCCGCCTGGTGCCGTGCGGGGTTGATCTGGACCGTTTTCGTCCGTTGGGGCGCTTTGAAGCGCGGGACGAACTTGGATTGAACGGCCACAAGGTTTTGCTCTATGTCGGCCGCATTGAGGCCCTCAAGGGACTGGACCTGCTGATCGACACGACTGCTTATCTTGACGCCGGAGATGTCAGGGTGCTCGTGGTGGGAGACGACGCGGAGGGCAGCGGCGATCTGGCCCGCCTGAAGCACAAGGCGCAGGACCTCAACGTGGACGAAGCGATAGAGTTCGTCGGTAAAGTGGCGCAAGATCGCCTGCCCTGGTACTACTCGGCCGCAGATGTTTGC
>JAPPCX010000098.1 GCA_028875655.1 Chloroflexota bacterium
GATTGGGTCGATTTGGGCGACGGATTGGGCGAGTTGGTGCGCCCGCTGGAGCGGGTCGGACTCTATGCTCCCGGCGGCACGGCTGCATACCCGTCCACCGTGTTGATGACCGCAATCCCCGCCCGCGTCGCCGGCGTTAAGGAGGTCGCGCTGACTACGCCGCGCCGCGGCAACGAACCGCTCAACCCCACCGTTTTGGCTGCCGCCCGCATTGCCGGCGTTGATGCCTTCTATCAGGTCGGCGGGGTTCCGGCTATCGGCGCTCTCGCCTACGGTACGGAGAGCATTCCGAAGGTCGATAAAATCTGCGGTCCCGGAAACGTTTTCGTCGCTTATGCCAAGCGCATGGTGCAGGGCCAGGTTGACATCGACGGCGTGTTTGGTCCCACCGAGACCATCGTGCTCGCCGATGCAACCGCCAACCCCGTCTTCTGCGCCGCCGACCTCATCGCCCAGGCCGAACACGACCCCATGGCCTCGGCAATCCTGGTGACCGACTCCAACGCGTTGGTTGACTCAATCGAGTCCGAGCTGGACGCGCAAATCGCCTCCAACCCCCGGGCCGATACGATTCGGCACTCCCTTGAAAAGCAGGGGTGCATCGTCCTGGTGGACGATTTTGATGAGGCGATCATGGTCGCCAACCGCATCGCTCCCGAACACCTTTGCCTCATGGTTGCCGACCCCTGGGCCTGGGCCGGACACATCCGCAACGCCGGCGGCCTCTTCCTCGGCGAGTTCTCCCCCGAAGTGATGGGCGACTACATCGCCGGGCCGTCCCACGTGATGCCCACCGGCGGGACTGCCCGTTTCAGTTCCGCCCTCAGCGTCCACCATTTCCTGCGCACCATGCCCGTGGTCGGCCTCAGCCCACAGCATTTTTCGACCCTGGGCGCAGCCGCCGTTCGTATCGCGGAGGCAGAGGGCCTGCCCGGCCACGCCGGCGCAGTCCAGGCCCGCCTCGACCACCTGGCTGCCGCTCACTCACGGTAAAGCGTCCCACGAAATCCACCGCCCGCGGAAGGACCGCAAACGATGCCTGATATTGAAGAATTGTTGCTGCCTCACATCAGCCGGCTCAAGACCTATCAAGGCGTATCGCCCAGCGAGACCCTGGCCGAAGCGGCCGGCGTCCCCCTGGATGAAGTGATACGCCTCAACGGAAATGAAAATCCCTATGGCCCGTCGCCGCAGGTGGCGGAGGCGCTGGGCGCGTTCCGCGACTACAACCATTACCCGGACCCTGACCAGCGCCGTCTGCGCGCCGCTTTGTCCGAATACCTCGGGGTTGCCGAGGTCAACATCGTGGCCGGCAACGGCAGCGACGAAATCATTGATTTGTTGATGCGCATGTTCCTGGCTCCTGGGGACGAAATCATCATCCCGGCGCCCACGTTCGGCATGTACTCGTTCTCCGCCGACGTCGCCGGCGCGGAGGCTGTTTCAATACCGAGAGACGAAAACTTTGACATAGACATCGAGGCCATCAAGGGCGCGATTTCCGAGCGGACGAAGGCCATCTTCTTCCCCAGCCCCAACAACCCAACCGGCAACCTGGTGACCGAAGCCCAGGCGCGCGCCCTGCTGGACACCGGCCTGCTGGTGGTCGCCGACGAAGCCTACTACGATTTCTGCGGCCAGACCTTGATGCCGCTATTGCCCGAATACCGGAACCTGGTGGTTCTGCGCACGTTCAGCAAGTGGGCCGGGCTCGCCGGCCTGCGCATCGGCGCCGGCGCTATGGACCCGGAGCTGGCCGCCACCATGATGGGCGTCAAACCACCGTACAACGTCAACCTTGCCGCCGAGGTTGCCTTGCTGGCGTCGCTGGCCGACACCCGCAACCTGCTGGAACGGGTCGATGCCATTGTTGAAGAACGCGCCCGGATGTACAGATTGCTCTGCGACATACCCGGCATCACCGTTTGGCCATCCCAGGCCAACTTCATCCTCTGCAAGATGCCCGACGGTCGCGGCCGGGAGGTCTATGAGGCGATGTGCCGGCGTGGAGTCTTCCTGCGGTACTTCGACAACGACCTGCTGCGAGATTACATCCGTTCCAGCGTCGGCAAACCGGAAGAGACGGACGCCGTAGTCACCGGCTTCCGCGCCATTCTTGGGGTGGATTAGACATGGCCACTCCACCTGCGGAGACGGGTCGCGCTGCCAGCCTGGAACGCGAGACTACCGAGACCGGCATCTCGGTCACCGTCAACCTGGACGGCGCCGGACGCTACGACGTGGACACGGGCAACGGGTTCCTTGACCACATGGTAAGCCAGATCGCGCGACACGGGCTCTTCGACATCGACCTGCGCGCCCGGGGCGACACCCACGTGGGTTGGCACCACCTGGTCGAAGACACTGCCATCGTGCTGGGGCGCGCTTTTGGCCAGGCCCTCGGGGAACCTCGCGGGATTCGTCGCATGGGACATGCCATCGTTCCCCTGGACGAAACGCTGGTGATGGTTGCCGTGGACTGGAGCGGCCGGCCCTATACCGAGGTGGACACCACGCTCAACGACAGCATGGTTGAATCCCTGTCCGGCGACCTGGTGGCTCATTTTCTCGAATCCTTCGCCATCGAGGCCCGGATCAATCTCCACGCCAGGGTTCTTGCCGGCGTCAGCCCTCACCACAAGGCCGAAGCTTTGTGCAAGGCGCTGGGCCGGGCCCTCCGCGACGCCGTGGAGCCCGACCCCCGCGCCACCGGCCAGGTTCCCAGCACCAAGGGCACTCTGGACAGCTAGGTTATAATGTAACCCTGTCGCCAATGAAGGGAGGGAACGTGCCAATCGTACAAAACAACATCAAACGCGTTAACCGGATGATCGAGAACGTCCTGGATCAACCCATCGTGATCCGCGTGATGTCGCCGGTGCAGCCCATTGCCAACACGCTGACCACCCGGTACCTGGACTACGCGATGCCCCAGGAGGATCGCGCCGTCGCCAAGCAACCGGTGTCTTACACCGTCGTGGACGCCCAGGGCAACGTCTCGTGGGACGGCAACACGGACCTGCTTGCGGAACAACCCGAACGCCGGCGGAAGAGCGCACAGGGTGCTCCAACCCCGCGCCAGCCCGTTTCGTACTCAGTGGTCGATGCCAGGGGTAACATCGCCTGGGAAGGCGATACCGACCTGCTCCCGTTGCACCTGCAACGTCGCCAGAGCCGCTGATTTCGAAACCCCTCCCGTTTCCGGGAGGGGTTCGGTTTATCCGCTTGTAACGGCGCTCAGGCGCTGCGCACCGGGCGGCCCCGGCGCGCCAGGAAATCTGGGAACGCTTCCTCGGCCAGTGTCCCGCGCAGCACGTTGGTGGTGAAGTCCTTTTCGTTTGCCCACTGCTCTTCCAGCGACCCGCCCATGTGTTGAAGCAGCAGTTGCTTGATGCCTATCACCGACGGCACGTCATTGGTGGCAATCTCGGTCGCGACTTCCATTGTCTTCTGGCGCAGGCGGTAGCTCGGAACCAGGTGGTTCAGCAGTCCGATGCGGTACGCTTCCTCCGCCTCTACAATGCGCGCCGTGAACAGCAATTCCTTGGCCTGTGGCCAACCCACCTGGTTCACCAGCGTCCAGGTCGAGTTGATCCGGCCGTAAGCGGCTGCCAGGAACCGGAAACGCGCCGCGTCGGAGCCGATTCGGATGTCCAGGGAGGATGACAGCACCGCTCCGCCGCCGTAGGCTAACCCGTTGATCATCCCGATCACCGGCTTTGCCGACGCGCTGACTTCATAGCTGCCCCGCTGGCGTTTGGCCGACTGGATGTCCATGTCCTCGCGGGTCAGGGTTCCCGCGTTCAACGCCGCCTGGTCCTCCCGCTGTTGGTGGATGTCTCCGCCGGCGGTGAAAGCCGGCACGCGCGGGTGCGTGTCCGCTCCGGTTATCACGATGCAGCCGATATCGGGGTCTTCGTTGGCGGCGCGCACGGCGTCTTGCAACTCTTCCGTGAGCTGCCGGTTCATCGCGTTCAACACCTCGGGACGGTTCATGGTCAGAAACGCCACGTGCCCCACCTTCTCCCGGCGCCGTTCCCCGCTCCCCTCGAATCGCGACACCCTTTCCTTGTCGTACAAGATGTACTGGTAATCCATCGAAATTCGCGCTCCTCTTGATGCCGATTTTTCCGCATTGTATGGGTACTCGCCCAACATCGTCAAACGGCGTGCCTAATCTCCCGCGCCTCGCCCGTGATTGACATATACCGCCGCCGGCCCGATGATGAAACCGGGTGATCTATCATGCGGGTCCGCAAGCCGAATCTGGTAATTCTCGTTCTATGCTCGGCGCTCGTCTGTCTCGGCTTGATTGGAACGTTCCTGGGACACCGCCCGGCAGAGGCCGACTCCTCCACGGTGTTCCGGCTGCGTATTGAAGATACCATCAACCCGGTCAAGGCCCGCGTCATCGCCCGCGCCGTGGCCACCGCCACCGAGGCGGAGGCTCAATTGCTGGTCGTCGAACTCGACACTCCGGGCGGCCTCTACGGCAGCACGCGTGAAATCGTCGAAACGCTGCTGGAATCCGACGTTCCGGTAGCCGTGTTTGTTTCCCCTCGCGGCGCCCAGGCAGGTTCCGCCGGCACGTTCATCACCGCCGCCGGCCATGTCGCGGCGATGGCGCCCGGCTCCAACATCGGCGCGGCTACGCCCGTCTCCGGCAGCGGCGAGGACATCGGCGAGACCCTGGCCGACAAGGTCACCAACGACGCGTCGGCGCTGATCCGGTCCATCGCCGACGAGCGTGGCCGCAACGCCGACGCCCTCGAACAGACCGTCCGCACCGCCACTTCTTACAGTGCCAGCGAAGCCTTCGAGGCCGGCATAATCGACCTGCTGGCCGACAACCTTCCCGACCTGCTGGCGCAGTTGGATGGGCAAACCGTGCCTACCGTCTCCGGAGAACGTGTACTGGAGTTGACGGACTATGACCTCCAACCCATCGAGATGCAGTGGCGTGAGCGGTTCGTTGACTTCATCGCGGACCCGAATATCGCCTTTCTTCTGATCAGCCTGGGCAGTCTGGGCCTCGTCTTCGAGCTTATGACTCCGGGCGCAATCGGCCCCGGCATCGCCGGAATCATTTGCCTGGGCCTGGGCTTCCTGGCCCTCGGTAATCTCCCGTTCAATTGGGCCGGCATCGCGTTCATCGTGCTGGCCGTTGTGCTCGCGGTATTGGAGATCTTCGTGTCGGGATTCGGCGCTTTAGGCATTGGCGCGGTGGTCAGCCTGATTATCGGCGGTGTGCTGCTCTTTGGCAGCTTCGGCGGCGGGGACGTGCCGGTCAGTTTTCCGGACGTGTCCGTCAGCCCGTGGGTGCTGGTCGGTGTGGGCGGGTTCCTGGCCCTGTGCGCCGGTTATTTCGCCTTCGAGGCCGTCTCATCCCGGGTTCTGGGCCGCCGTGCCGCCGTAGCCGGCAGCGGCGCCGACAGCGATGGCCGCAGCTCTGCCGGGCATCTGATCGGGCAAACCGGGCGCGTAACGCGAGCGTTGGACCCCAGGGGCATCGTGAACTTGGGCGATGAAACCTGGTCGGCAGTCAGCAGCGATGGGCTGCCTATCCCGGAGGGCCGGCCGATACGGGTGGTTGGCGCCAGCGGCCTGCTTTTAACTGTTGAATCCATCGGTTCGACGGGCGCCATCGAAGGGCAGGAATGATGGTAAGATTGTCTTTGATTCCACCCCTCGCAAACCAGACGGCAAGGAGGCTTCATCATGGCCAGTGGAATAATCGTCGTTCAGCAATACCAGCGCATGGTCGTCCAGCGTTTCGGCACCTACATCGGCAGCCGGCGACCGGGCCTGCACTTCCTCGTACCCTTCCTGTACCACGGCACTAAGGTTGACCTGCGCGAGCGCGTCACCCGCGTGCCCACCCAGAAGTACATCACCGCCGACAACGTAGTAGTGGACATGGATTTCGTCATCTACTACCGCGTCATGGAGGACGCCGTTGACCGGGCCGTGCTCGAAGTGCAGAACTTCGAAGCCGCCGTCATCAACCTGGCCTTCGCCACCCTCCGCTCCGTCATCGGCGCAATGGACTTGGCGACCACGCTGTCCGAGCGCGAGCGCATCCGCGACGACGTGCAGATACGCATGGACGAGGTCACCGAACGCTGGGGGGTCAAGGTCTCACAGGTAGAGATCAACGAGGTTGACCCGCCTCCGGGCGTCAAGGCGGCCATGGAGCGGCAAAAGTCCGCCGACGCCATCCGCACCGCCGAAATCACCGAGTCCGAGGGCCAGCGGCAGGCTGCCATCAACTTGGCCGAGGGCGAGCGGCAATCCGCCATCCTGAGGGCACAGGGTCAGCGCGAGTCGGAAATCCTGCAAGCCGAGGGCGACCAGCAGGCCACCGTCTTGCGCGCCGAGGGTTTCAGCACCGCCCTGGAGCGCATCTACACTGTCGCCAGCACCGTCGATGCTCGCACCATGAGCCTCCAGTACTTCGACACCCTCAAATCCCTGGGCAGCAGCCCGTCCACCAAGTTCATCTTCCCCATGGAATTCACCTCCATGCTATCGCCCTTCCTGGGCATGGGCAACATGAACCAGCAGGACGGCGGCAACAACCGGGGCGGTTCCGCCAACGGAGCCAATGAGGACGGCGACAACCGCAGCTGATCGCCATCGGCGTGATAGGTAGGGGCAACCCTTGTGGTTGCCCCTCGTCTTCTGCGTATTAGAAGCCGTCTCTAACCACGCTCCGCAAACCGGCGTCATCATCCAGCAGCCGCATCGCCTCGGCATACGGCTCAGCGGCCTTCCCCTCGATTTCTTCCAGCAGCTTGCTGAGCCCCGCGTCGTTGGCCAGCCGTTTCGCGATGCGTCGGTGCAACTCCTCCTGCACTGTTTCGAGGAACTCCGTGCGCCGTCGCTCGCCTCGCCGCTTCTGCAGCCCGCCGGTATGGCTCAAAAACTCCCGGTGCGCGCCGATGCTGTCCCATAGCTCGGCGACTCCCACATTGGCATAAGCCTGCGTCAGAAGCACCTGCGGGTTCCACCCGTCGCTCAGGTCGGCCATTTGCAGCATTCCCGTCACTGCTGTCGCCAACTGGTTGGCGCCGTCTCGGTCGGCTTTGTTGATTACATAAAGGTCGGCAATTTCCATGACGCCGGCCTTGAGCGTTTGTATCGAGTCCCCGGATTCGGGAGTCATCGCCACCACCACCGAGTCGGCCACGCCCATGATTCCAAGCTCGGTCTGGCCCACGCCCACCGTCTCCACCAGCACCACGTCCTTGCCCACCGCATCCAGCGCCCGCACCATGCTCTTGACGATGCGCGGCAGCCCGCCGGATTGTCCCCGCGTGGCGACGCTGCGAATGAAAACCCCGTCGTCCAGGTAGTGCCGCTGCATCCGAATCCGGTCGCCCAGCAACGCCCCGCCCGTAAACGGGCTGGTCGGGTCAACCGCCAGGATGCCAACGGTGAGTCCCAGGGCGCGCAGGTGCTCGGCCAACCGGTCCACCAGCGTGCTCTTGCCGACCCCCGGCGGCCCGGTGATGCCCACCGTGTAAGCGCGCCCGGTGTGCGGGTCCAACCGTTCCATCACGGCGCCCGCCTCCGGACTCCCCCGCTCGAGCAGGGTCAACGCTCGGGACAGGGCGCGCAGTTCGCCGCGTAGCACGCGGTCGGCCAGGTCGTTCATCAGGCGGTCGTCACGCCCGCAGGTCGCTGAGAAAACGGCCAGCGCTCTGGCGTATGAAGTCCTGCACGTTTACGGACATCAGGTGTACGCCGCGTTCGGCGAACTGTCGGAATCGGTCCACGTTGTCCACGGTCATGCCGGCCCCGGCGACGCCGATAATCTTGCCCTCTGCCAGCGTCCCGTCGATCACCTGCGAGATGGCCGCGTCAACATTCGCCTGCGCCGGCATCCCCATGGCCTGGGTCAGGTCGCTGCTGCCCACCAGAATCGCGTCCACGCCGTCCACGCTGGCAATCTCACGGACGTTCGCCACCGCCTCCGGCGTCTCCACCATGCAAATAACCAGCGTCTCGCGATTCGCCGCCTCGTAGTATTCCGCCGGCGCCAACCCGCTGCCCAGGCGGTTGGTGCGCCCGCCCGTCGCACTGCTGCGGTCGCCCATCGGGTAGTAGTGCGACGCTTGGGCAACGGCCTCCGCCTCGGCGCGGTTGTTGACGTGAGGAACGATCAGTCCCTGCGCGCCCCGGTCGAGGAATCGCAGCAGGGTGGACGGCTCGGCGTTGGGCACGCGCACTACCGGCGTGATGTCGTGCAGTTCGGCGGCGCGGATCATGTTCTCCGACTCGGAATCGTTGGACGAACCGTGTTCGCAGTCGATCCAGACCCAGTCGAATCCGAGCACTCCGTAGAGTTCCACCAGGATGGGGGCGTAGAAGTTTACGCTGCCGCCCACTGCGATTTCGCCGGCGAGCAGTTTGGCTTTGGCACGATTGGCGCGGACCATAAGGTACTCCTGATTGGTGTAGTAGGGGCGAATGATTATTCGCCCCTACGATGTAATGACGTCTCTTAAGGAGAAGGCCGGGCGGCCTGTAAGCCGGGTTCTGTATCCGCCTTTCAGCGGACGGTGACCATCTATCTAGCCCCAGCGTTGCCGCTGGGGTCAAGCGGCCAACCCGGGAACGGGCCGGACGCCCATGGTTCCCCTATTTGGCCTTGCTCCAGGTGGGGTTTGGCCGCCGGCGCGTCGCCGCACTCGGCCGGGCGCTCTTACCGCCCGATTTCACCCTTGCCGCTGCTGCGGGGCAGCCGACGGCGGTATGTTTCTGTGCCACTTTCCGTCCCCTCAGCGCTTCGCGCCTCGGAGCCTGGGCGTTACCCAGCACCCTGTCCGGCGGAGCCCGGACTTTCCTCCCCGAGACCTCACAGTCTCGCGGCGGCCACCCGGCCTGACCGGCATTCTCCGTATCAGAGTCTAACACACACCGCTGATCTCCGGGCCGCTCCATAAATCCCGCACCACACCGTCATCCCCCTTACCCCCGTCATTCCGCCTTACTCCCGTCATTCCCGCGAAAGCGGGAATCCAGAAAATCCTCAAATCCGGCAAACCCTGCTTCTGACAACCCCCTTGACAACGGTCATCCGAACGTATATCCTAATCATGTCTAGGCAAAACGCGCGTTTCATCACGATCCATAGAGAGGCAGTTTCTTCGCATCGACGGCCAAACCCGTCAGTTCAAAATCGCAAACGATTCAGGTGGCAACACGTCCGCTTATTGCAT
>JAPPCX010000111.1 GCA_028875655.1 Chloroflexota bacterium
CAGGCTTGCTCACAGTCTACACCCCAACCGGCATCCCGACTTTTGAGACAGGCTCCCGGTGGAGGTCAGCGAGCGGGTGTCCTTCCTGGCCTTTCCGGTGGACCACCAGGGGGAGCGGGTGGGCAGCATCTACCTGGCCGAGAAGCAGGACGGGGAGGAGTTCTCCCGGGAGGACGAGGACACCCTGGCGCTGTTCGCCGCCCAGGCGGCCCTGGCCATCGCCAACGCCCGCCAGCACCGGGAGGAGCGCCGGGCCCGGGCCGACCTGGAGACCCTGGTGGACACCTCCCCGGTGGGGGTGGTGGTCTTCGACGCCGCCACCGGGGCGCCGGTGTCCTTCAACCGGGAGGCGCTGCGCATCGTGGACGGGCTGCGGGGGCCGGAGCAGGCGCCGTCGGACCTGCTGAACCTGGTGACGCTGCGGCGGGCCGACGGGCGGGAGATTTCCCTGCAGGAGTTGCCCCTGGCCCAACTGCTCCGCGCCGGGGAGACGGTGCGGGCCGAGGAGGTGGCGCTGCGGGTCCCCGACGGGCGCAGCGTCAGCGCCCTGCTCAACGCCACGCCCATCATGGGGGAGGACGGCGCCGTCGAGTCCTTCGTGGTCACCCTCCAGGACCTGACGCCCCTGGAGGAGGCGGAGCGGCTGCGGGCCGACTTCCTGGCCATGGTGAGCCACGAGCTGCTGGCGCCCCTGACCTCCATCAAGGGTTCCGCCGGAACCCTGCTGGGGTCGGCCGCGGACATGGACCCGGCCCTGGCCCGCCAGTTCTTCCGCATCATCGAGGACCAGGCCGACCACATGAAGGAGCTGGTCTCGGACCTGCTGGACGTGGCCCGCATCGAATCGGGCTCCCTGCCGGTGAGTCCCGAACCCGCCGAGGTGTTGCTGCTGGTGGACCGGGCCCGCAGCGCCTTCTCCGGCGCCGGTGGCGGGAACCCCCTGGAGATCGACATCGACCCGGACCTGCCCCTGGTGCTGGCGGACCGGCGGCGGGTGGTCCAGGTGCTGGTCAACCTGCTGACCAACGCCGCCCGCCACTGCGCGCCGGCGGCGGCGGTCCGGGTGAGCGCCGCGCGGGACGGGGTGCACGTGGCGGTGTCGGTGATTGACGAGGGCCGGGGCATACCCTCGGAACAGTTGCCCTACCTGTTCAGGAAGTTCTCCGGCGGCGGGTCCGGTGAACAGTCCGGGGAACCGGGCGGGAACACGGGGCTGGGGCTGGCCATCTGCAAGGGGATCGTGGAGGCCCACGGGGGCCGCATCCGGGCCGAGAGCGACGGGGTCGGCCTGGGGGCGCGCTTCACCTTCACCCTGCCCACGGTGGAGACCGCCGGGGGCGGCGGGGCGTCTCCGGCCGCTGCCGGTTCATCCCGCCGGGGGCGGGTGGACGCGGAGGAACGGGTGCGGGTGCTGGCGGTGGACGACAACCCCAACGACCTGCGCTACGTCCGGGAGACCCTGGCCGATGCGGGGTACGCGCCCCTGGTGACCGGAGACCCGGAGGAGGCCCTGCGGCTGATGGCCGGGGAGCGGCCCCAACTGGTGCTGCTGGACCTGATGCTGCCCGGCGCTGACGGCGTGGACCTGATGCAGGCCGTCCTGGAGATTGACGACGTGCCGGTGGTCTTCATCTCGGCCTACGGGCGGGAGGACCTGGTGGCCCGGGCCTTCGACATGGGGGCGGCGGACTACGTGGTCAAGCCCTTCTCGCCCACGGAGCTGGCGGCGCGCATCCGGGCGGCCCTGCGCCGGCTGGCGGCGCCCGAGCCCCTGCCGGCCTACGTACACCGCGACCTGGCGGTTGACTTCGCCCAGCGGCGGGCCACCCTGGGCGGGGAGCCGCTGGACCTGGTGTCCCTGGAGTACCGGCTGCTGGAGGAACTGGCGGCCAACGCCGGGCGGGTGCTGACCTACGAGCGCCTGCTGGAGCGGGTGTGGGGCCGCAGGGGCGGCGGGGACCTGCGGCCCATGCGCGCCATCGTGAGCCGGCTGCGGAGCAAGCTGGGCGACGACGCGGACCATCCCACCTATGTGTTTACCGAGCCACGGGTGGGGTATTGGGTGCCGGCGGGGGAGACGAAGAAACAAGACGAGGGTTGAGCGAGGTCAACAAAGGAATAGGTGTTCCGCTCTTGGATGCGGTCGGACATTCAATGCCTGCCCTCAGTCAGAATATCAGCCACCACGCCAACAACACCGTTGCCACTACCACAAGGTAGAAAGGCCACACCGTAAAAGACATGAACATCGCCCAAAGGGTTCCTTGTGGTATCGAACCGATAAAGTCCACAGTGAAGAGTTCATACGAAGACGCCCTTCCTTCGTGGAGACGGCGGACAAAGTCGTCGAATGACCGACGAAACCCTCGTTGCAGTGACAGGAAATAGGCGTCCAATACGTAAAACAGGACTGTCGGGCCTAGCGCTATAAGCGCATTGTTTGCCTCTCCGGTTTGAGCTACCAGCACCAAGACAGCTGAGACGAGGGTGACGCACCAGACCTTGCAGGAACGGCTGTTCTCACCCATGCGCATGATGACGTTTTGATTTATCTCCAGGTGCTTTTGGACCCCTGAAGCATCGTGGTCTAAGCCCGATTGTCCCCTCATATTGCCGCCTGCACAGTGGTTGTCAAGGAGGTCAGCACTGACCAAGAGATATGGCTTTCAACTTGGTGTTGATGGCCTTCCATCTCCACATGATGGGTTCCCCAAGTCTGGTAAGCCCCTGGTAGGGCCGGCCTTTCGGCCTGACCTGAATGATTGGCTTGTTGAGGCTGCGCGCCATGTCGGTTTCCACTATGACGCCGGGGGCATTGTGCGTGTTTTGACCAATCAGGACCACAACCACGTCACACCGGCTTATGGCGTTCCTCGCTTTTTTCTTCCATGCCTCGTCAGGATAAGATTCATGGAGCGAACAGTCGCGAATGCGATGATTGGTTTCTTCTTTGGCCTGGCGGTAGAAGTTGTTCTGGAGATCCTTATCTTTGTCGAACTCGAAGCTCACGAAGATACTCAGAGTGGGCATGGATTGTCCTCGGTCAGATTGGCCTGCAATTGCTGTTCTTAGATGCGGTACTGAAAAGCCTGCCCGGCCTCATCATAGGATTATCGCCTCCAGCAGCCCCTCCGTCTCCCGCTCCAAGGCCAGTATATCAGCCCATATCTTCTCCAGCGGGCGCAAAGGCTGCGGCTTGTAGAAGTGGAGGTTGAAGCTGATTTCGTAGCCAACTTTGACGCTCCCGGGGACGCACCAAGCGTCGGGCACATAGGTCAGCACTTCGCTGCGCAGGAAGGCTTCTACACCACCGCCGTGCAACAACGGCGCTTGTTCGGTATCCCGCAGTTCATAGTCTGGCTTGTACTCCGCGACGGCGGGATTTGCCGTCAGTAGAAACGGGGTGTAGGTTGAACAGTTGGTCGTATTCCACGGAGCCTTTTGGGACCAGGAGTGACACTGCAATAGCTGGCCTGGGCTTGCGATCGGCACGGCGCGGGTGGATAATGTAAGCACGAATTTCCAGTGACGGCGGCACGCGAGGGGCGGCCCTTCTACGCTCCGGACACGCAGAGAGCGCCGCCACAGCCTTATGGCTCAGCTTCCCTCGTTACTTTGGTAGGGAGACCTCCCACCGGAAAGTTCGCATTTCGGTACTCTTAGGGGTACTTGCTTCGGTTGCTCCAGGCCGTTAGTTTCTGGCCGTATTTCGGGGTGTGGCCTAGCGGCAAGGCGCCTGCTTTGGGAGCAGGAGATCGGCAGTTCGAATCTGCCCACCCCGACCAGTCAATTACACTGGCCAGTCCTCAAGCGTCCAGCCCATTTCCCAGAAAGCCTGCTCGTAGCGTGTGCAGGTGATGTAGGCTTCCTTCATCGCCGCTATTTCCGCCGATCCTGCCGTGGACGCCACCCGGTCGCAGATAGCCCGGCACTCCTCCGCCACCGCCTGCTGCTCCGGCCCGGCGTACATCTGGATCCACTGGGCGTATCCGTCGTAGTCGGGCAGGCCCTGGTCGGCCAGCCGTTCGCCGACGTTCCAGTAACCCCAGATGCACGGGAGCAGCGCCGCCACCAGCTCGCCAAAACTGCCCTGGTGGGCGACCCGCAGCAGGTAGCTGGTGTAGGAGTAACAGGTTGGCGCGTGTACCGTCGCGTCCAGTTCCGCCTCGGTGATGCCGAACTGGGCGCAGTACGAGCGGTGCAGCTCCATCTCGGTGTTCAGGATGTAATCGACGGAACGGGCGAACCAGCTCATCGTTTCCAGGTCGGGAGCCTTCGCCGCCGCCAAGGCCAGGCAGCGGGCGAAGTCCACCAGGTACACATAGTCCTGGGTTATGAAATGCCTGAAACGATCCAACGGTAGCGTGCCGTCGCCGATGCCCTTCACAAACGGATGGAACGCCATCGCCTCCCGCTGCGCTTGGGATTCACGTTCAATTTCGTCGCAGAATGACATCGCTCTACCTCACGTTGACAGTTTCCACATTTATCATTGCGCCTGCGCCGCGGCCAGTTCGGGGAAGTTCGCCAGTGGCAGGACTTCTCCGGCGTTTTCCCAAGCGCCCACCAACTCCCGAATTGCATCCGGCACCGGCCGCGTCCCGCCGGTATCCGCATAATATCCAACGTACACCGACTCGATGGTGGTCAGCGGCGGGTCGTCGGGGCCGCCGGATTCGGGGAATATAGCCACTTCCAGCGTGAGGCTCGTGTTTCCGATTCTGCCCACGCGCGCTCGCAGGTCCAGCATCTCGTCCACCCGCACCGGCGCCTTGTACTCAATGGTGACCTTCACGACCGCGCTGTCGAAATACCCGTTGGCGGCGACACGGTAAATGCTGAACCCGAGGTTGCGGAAATACTCGGCCTGCGCCACTTCCAGCCAGCCCAGGTAGCTGCCGTTGAAGGCGATACCCTGCGCATCGCATTCCTGCCAACGCACGCGGACCGGAGCGCCGAAACGGTAGTGGCCCCGGCGCATTGCCACGTCAGACATCGCCGCCGTCCCAGCCCAGCGATGCCAGGTATGCCCGGTCCGAGTTCGTCAACGCCGCGGTTGCCAGCAAGTCCGGGCGGAGCTTCAAAGTGCGCTCCAAGGATTGACGCCGTCGCCACCGTTCGATTTCCGCGTGGTTGCCCGACCGCAAAACCTCGGGTGCAGCCATCCCTCGAAACGCGGCCGGCCGCGTGTACAACGGATGTTGCAGCAGCCCTGATGTGATGCTGTCGTCTCGCACGTTTTCTTCCGAACCCACCACGTCGGGCACGAACCGGGAAACGGCGTCGATAATCACCATGGCTGCCAGCTCGCCGCCCGTCAGCACGTAATCACCTATCGACACTTCGTGCGTGATGAGTCCCGTCCGTATCCGCTCATCGACTCCGGCGTAGTGCCCGCAGATGATGACCACGCCCGGCGCGGCTGCGAACTCATCCACCAGTTGCTGATTCAACACGTGGCCCTGGGGTGAGGTCAACGCGATAGGCGTCCGTTCCCGTTCCTCCGTCTGAATATTCGCCAGCGCAGCATCAACGGCGGCGAACACCGGCTCCGGTTTCATCACCATGCCCGGGCCGCCGCCGAACTGGTAGTCGTCCGCCGTGCCGTGCCGGTCGGTGGTGAATTGCCGAATGGCAGTTGCCTCCACGGAAATCAACCCCCGCTCAACAGCGCGCCCGATTATGCTGTACTCAGTGATAATCCGGAACGCCTCCGGGAAGAGCGTGAGAACGTGGAAACGCATTTGGCAGTCCCGTAGGGGTGAATAAATATTCGCCCCTACATGCTGTGCCGCTACGCCGGCTGCAACTCGCGCACTGGCAGCCTGTTCTTGTACGCCTCTCCGCCTTTCATGATCAGGAGGAGCCGCTCGCGGTCGCGCAGCACCGATATGTTGCGGAGCGGATCGCCGTCCACCACCAGGATGTCGGCCATCTTGCCCGCCGTGATAGTGCCCACCTCCCTGCCGAGGCCGCAGCATTCCGCCGCATAGCCGGTGGCGGACTGTATCGCCAGCGACGTGCTCATGCCTTTCTCCACCATCAACTCCAGCTCGCGGGCGTTGTCGCCATGGACGAAGCCGCCGGCGTCGGTGCCGGCCACGATGCGGACGCCCTCCTTGATGGCCAGCTCGACGCTCTGGATGTGAATGTCCATCAGCGCCTGGGCGCGTACCCGAATATGAGGCGCGCTCACCGTGCTGTGGAAGTCGTACACCTCGAAAGTTGGCGTGAAGAACGTGCCCTGGTCGGCCATCATCTTGAGCATATCGGGATCGGTAGCCAGGTAGCAGCCGTGCTCGATGGAGCCCGCGCCGGCCTTGATTGCGATAGGCAATCCCGTACCTCCGACCGCGTGGCACAACGTGCTGCGACCCAACGCCGCCGCCTCGTCAACCAGGGCCTTGGCCTCGTCCAGCGCGTAGGCCTGGTCCAATGGGCCGTTGCCCGGGCGGCCCGACGCGCCGCCGGTGGTGGCGAACTTGATCTGGTCGGCGCCGCAGCGGATCAACTCCCGGACCTTGGCGCGCACGCCGTCCACGCCGTCGGCCACGCCGTCGGGCGCCAGCGGGTCGTGGCCCAGGATGACCTTGCGGTGTCCGCTGCCGCTCACCTTATCCTCTATGCCGCCGGTGGGCGACATAATGTTGATTGAAATGATGAGGCGCGGGCCCTTGATCAACCCTTCTTCTACGGCCATCTTGAAGCCGGCGTCCAGGCCGCCGGCGTCGCGCACGGTGGTGTAGCCGGCCGCCAGCGTGTCCTCTATTACCTGGGCGGTGCGGATGGCGAACAACGACGACGGTTCGTCCATGCCCCAGCGTCCCGTGAGGCCGTAGCCGCCCGACGCCAGGTGGTCGTGCACGTCAATCAGGCCGGGCATGATGGTGTTCCCGGCCGCATCCAACACCTCCGCTCCTTCGGGAATGGAGACCGACAAACGCGGCCCGACCTCCACAATGCGCTCCCCGTCCACCAGCACCGTAACGTCTTCAACCCTGGGCGCACCGGTGCCGTCAATCAGGTTCCCTCCGACAATTGCGAGCATAGCGTACCTCTCATGGTCTCCGATTTCTTCCGTCGCCATTATATGCCAATGAGAGAGCGGGCGGTATGGTATTATTGCCGATGCCAGAACATCCCGCTGGATCGCGATATGAACCGACTCGCCATTCTTACCATAAGCACTTCCGGCACCCAGGGCCAGCGCGAAGACACCGGTAGCCAGGCCATCCGTGACAAACTGCCGCCGCCCGATTACGAGGAAGTCCACTACGAAATCGTCGCCGACGACGCAGACACAATAACCGACCGCATCAGGACCTGGGCCGATTCGGGCGAGGTTGACCTTATCGTGACCACAGGCGGTACCGGCGTGGGCCGCCATGACGTAACGCCGGAAGCCGCCCGCCGCGCCATGGATCGTGAGGTTCCCGGCATGGCCGAGGCCATGCGGGCGCAAACCCTGCAATTCACGCCCATGGCCATGCTCAGCCGCTCCGTGGTGGGTATCCGGGGCTACACCCTGATCATTACCCTGCCCGGCAGTCCGCGCGGCGTCGGCGAGTGTCTGGACGTGGTTTTGCCCGTTTTGCCCCACTCACTGGAACTACTGCAGCGAGAGTCGGTGCAGGAACACCCGCGTTAAAGGAGGAGATCACCGCAAGATGAGCACCAACACCAACGAATCCGCCCCTGTCTATTGGCCCCGGGTCAAGGAATTGCTGGACAGCATCATGGAGCGCTGGATCGAGCGCCACGGTCGGCAGCCTTACCCGGGCATCCACGAATACTGGTGGGAGACTCCCGAGGATCTGGCTAATTCGGTGCTCAACGGTTATCCGTCCATCGAGCCGGGGAAGCCCGGGGCGGAGACCCACCTGGTGCGCTCGCTGCGGTTGGGCTGCGGCACCTTTGGCCGGATGCCCCTGCGCGGCCCCTTCCTGTCCCGTTCTGAGGCCGCTGAAATCGCAGCCTGGATTGACGCGGGGATGCCGGTGGGGCCGGAGGAATGACCTTGCCGCCGCGTATCCGTCGAGAACCTCCGCATCGCCGGGACGCTCGGATCCGGAAACATATCGCCCAGGCGCGAGAGTACTGGTCAAAATGGCCGGCCCACCTGGCGGAAGGCGACCTCTGCCAGGCCGGAGAAAAGGGCTGGGGTGCGGTGGCCCAACTGACCAAAGCCCTGGCTACCCTACGCCAGTGGGACCACTACGACCACGTGGCCATCAGGGAGATTATCACCCAGCTTATTGACGAGAATCCCCAACAAGCGGTCGCAATCGCCCAAGGCCTCCGCGCTGCCGAGAGCCTACACGGCAACTTTTACGAAGTGTATATGACTCCTTTTCTGGCGCAAACTGCTCTGGACGACACACGCCCTCTGCTGGAAATACTGTGGAACCTTTTGCCCGACCAGTACAGGGATGGAGCATCGTTTGTCGGGCACATAGAATAAAGCCCATTGCGTGTTTGGGAGTTGACGATTCCCCTAATGGAAAGCAAATGAATTGGAGGTGAACCAATGCTATTCGATCCGTTCGCCGCACCACGCAACCAGAGAGTGAAGTGCCCCGACGAACTAAAAGCCGAGTTGCTAAAAGCCCAGGGCGGCAAGTGCATGTACTGCGGGGCCAAGCAGCGAATTGACCTCATGGACTGCGACCACAAGAACCCAATTGCTAGGGGAGGATCAAACACCAAGCGGAATTTTCAAGTGCTTTGCCGAACGTGCAACACACGGAAGGGAGCGAAAACTGACCGGGAATTTCGTCGAATGTACAAAGACGCTGGTGTTCCTCAAACGCAGACGCCTCCTGCCAAAACGATACGCCAATCGGCTTTTGAAAAGGTCGGAAAGCAGCAAGCTACGGCCAAAGCCAAGCGCCGACGGAATGCGCGATTTCAAGACCCCTGGAATTTCTTCTAATGTAGAGGTGCCTGATGAACAAGAATTGGATGGCCATCGCAATAGGAGTATTCATCCTTGGCATTCTTGTGGGGGTGGTATTATCTGTGATCGGTGCGCCCGATTTACTGGTGCGATTGGGTGTGGTAATCACCTGGCTAGCCGGCGCTGCGGTCGTTGTGTACCAGCTGTTTAGAGCCTATCCTAATAACCCTGCGGCCCTGAGGGTGATGAGGGCGCAAGCGAAAT
>JAPPCX010000003.1 GCA_028875655.1 Chloroflexota bacterium
GTGGCAAAGATCTGCTGGGGGCCATCCCGTTGGGAGTAGCGGTAGCGTTGGTACAGCATGGGCGACCTCCGGCCACAGGTCCGCCTCCGGCGGATGCCTGGCGGCGACAATGGGCGGATGATAACACACGGCATCGGCGGGACGGGGCTGGGGTTGTCTGAATCAGGATTCGCAGGATTTGGGGATTTACAGGATTGGGGCGTTCCGCATTTGGTGACGGCAACAGCCCCGGCCCGGCAAAGTCGGGGTGATATATTGGCGTTCGGGACACTTCCCAGGATTGCAGCCATGACCAGCGTTTCGCAACACCAGACGTTTTTTGCCCGCGCCCTGGCCGACGGCCACGCTGAAATCAGCGGAGAGGGGCGCAACGAGCGGATTCATTACGTTGCGGCCATGCACTCGGAGCGGTGGAGCGATCCCGAGGAGAAGGTGCGGGCCGAGCTGTGGGCGGAGCTGATTTACAAGTACGAATACCTGCCGCAGAACATCGGCTTTGAGGTCAACGTGCCCCGGCGGACGCCCAACGACTATGCCGACCTGGTGATTTTCAGCGATGACGAGAAGAAGATGCCCTGGTTCGTCATCGAGTGCAAGCGGGGCGACTTATCCGACGCGGCCTTTGACCAGGCTATCGAGCAGGCTTGCGGCAATCGGGCCAGCCTGGGCGCGCTGTATTGCGGCGCGGTGGACGGCATCCGCCGCCGCCTGCTGCGCTTTGACAAGTATCCCCCCAGCGAGCGGGAGCGCAACCATATTACCGACTTTCCGGTGCGTTACGGCGCGCCACCGCCATGGCGGTTTTACAAGAACGAACCCGGCAAAGACCTGCCCGCCGTGCCCCGGGAGGAACTGCGGGCGGCCATCCGTAAGTGCCATCAAACGCTGTGGGAGGGTGGACGACGCAGCCCCATCGCCGCCTTTGTCCAAGGTTGATTCACATCCCGAACGCTGTTACCCTTCGCTGCCAACCTTATCGGAGGTGATCAAATGGCCACACAAGATCAGTACAAAAACTTCACTGCACGATTGAAATTGCTCATCAGCAAACGCCCTGACTTAACGACAACCACCCTCAGCAATATATTCACGATGCGGTTGATTGGGAATAAAACTCACGGAGACCTCGCGGAGATTGCAATTTCCGAATTTATCAATCAGTATATGTACGATTTCCGTTCGATACACGTCGGCAAGGATCTGTATCGAGCCAAATCACGCGAGGAAGACATTACGATCATCAACGAAATCGACAATACGGAATTTCCAGTAAGCCTTAAAGCTTACGGAGACGGGCCTCTCCAACTCTCCACTGACAAAAATTTCACGATGTTCCCCAAGCTTGAAGAAGCGAGAGCAAGCTGGGGCGAAATAATGGAGGGGAATACTATTGATTCTGTCCTCAGTGATCCGGCATTTTCAGAATTCACAGATATAAATGTGCTTCCTCTCATTTATGATGAGAAAAACCAGCGATGCAACATTCTTGTGTTCGATTCAGAACGTGCGATTGCCGATACAGTTCGCATTGTCTATGAAATAAGTGGACGCGGCCGCAGGCATCCAGTTTACAGATTCTATAACGAATCGAACGAATACATATGTGAAGTTCGTTACGGCGGTGCTTCTGCGAACGCACTACAGCGTGGACTATGGACTCACACGAAAAACGGGATAAATTACTTTGACAGTATCACTGGCGGGTGGATTACATACGCACATAACCACGTGTTAGTGCGGCTATTCTCACATGCACTGGTGTCCAGTGATCAGGGGCATAGTGCCGCGTTGCAGACTGTGATCGAGGACATTGAACGCCTCAACAACATTCCGGAGTCGTCATTATGATTATGCAACCTCGGCTGTTTGATGGTGATGCCCCTGGTTATCTTTTCACGGAGGGGATCAAATACATCGGTTCAAAGTCAAAGATTATCCCATACATTCTCCAGATAGCTCAAGGACTAGGTGGTTCCACGGTCTTCGATGGCTTCTCTGGCACTACCCGGGTTTCCCAAGCTTTCGCAAAATCAGGATACCGGGTCATTTGCAATGACATAGCCCCTTGGTCGGAGGTCTTTGGTACCTGCTACCTCTTGAGCAAAAAACCTGCCAGCGAATATGTTGATCTTATCAACCACCTCAATGGAGTCGTGCCGGTCGACGGCTGGTTCACAGAACACTATGGCGGCTATCCTAACGGAGGATGCGCGGTTCAACAAGACGGCCTCAAAAAGCCTTGGCAAGTTCATAACACGCGAAAACTGGATGCTATTCGCCAAGAAATCGAGATTCTCAACTTGCCCCCAGAAGATAAAGCAGTCGTATTGAGCAGCCTCATTTTGGCACTGGACCGTGTGGATAACACAGTAGGTCACTACGTGTCATATCTTAAGGACTGGTCAAGCCGTTCATATGACTCACTTGTCTTGCGTGTGCCAAATTTGTTCGAGTCCATGCAAGATCACAGCGTATTGCGCTGCGATATTTCTGAGATCGCTTCAAGTATTAATGCCGACATCACATATTTAGACCCTCCTTATGGTTCCAACAATGAAAAGATGCCTCCATCTCGAGTGAGGTACGCCTCTTACTACCACGTCTGGGCTAGTGTATGCCTATTTGATGATCCCGCGGTATTTGGAAGAGCTAAGCGACGGAGCGATAGCACAGATTCCCTCGCATCATCTGCTTTTGAAGAGTTCCGAAAGAGCGTAAGCGGACGCTATATCGCTGTGGAGGCTATCGATGAAACTCTCAATATGATTCAATCTCAGTGGATTATACTGTCATATAGCTCAGGCGGCAGAGCTACCGCAGAAGAATTGCGTGATGTTATCGATAGCAACGGCAAATTGATTGATGTGGTGTCTATTGATCACAAAAAGAACGTCATGGCTTCAATGAAATGGACGCATCAATGGATTAATGATTGTAACGAATTCAATAAGGAATTTTTGTTTCTAATTGAAAAACGATGATGTTTTGCTTTATTCAAGAGCGGATGAGTATCGGCATGGGCTGTTGCTCAACGGAGTTTCACGTGTTGCGGGTCAAGGATGGCGTGGAATTGCTACCCGAATATCTGGCGGCGATACTCCGCAGCCGCCTGGCGCTTTCGCAAACCGTCCACATGATGACGGGCAACACGCATCCGCGCCTGACTAATGACGACGTGGCGAACCTGACGATTCCGATACCGTTGCTGGATGTTCAGGAGAGTATCGCCGGCGAGATAGTGTGGCGGCGGGATGAGGCGCGGCGGCTGCGTGGTGAGGCGGAAGCGGGTTGGGAAGGGGCGAAGGGGTGGTTTGAGGGGGAGTTGCTAGCGTGACGGGTTGCCTATCCGCGCCTATGCCGTCGGCGTCGTCTGACTGATGGCCTGCTCAAAGTGGTGGGCCCAGGATGAGCTAATCTGCCCACACCATGGCGAAGGATTTGAGTTCGCGGATGCGCTGTAGCCGGCCGTCGGGCGAGTATTCGCCGATGCCGGTTACGACAGCGCGGCGGACGTCGTTGGCCTGGAACGCGCCGGCTACTTCAATGTGCCACTTGGCCGGATAGGAGCTGACGATAATGTCGCCGTTGTCCAGCAGCAACTGGAAAGCGCCGCCCTCGGGTTCGTCATCGGGATTTGGCGGGTCCATTTGCACGGCGCGCACCTGGCCTCGCACTTCCACCGGGCGGAGGTTCGCGGGGTGACTATCAGGATCAAGCCCCGTAGTTGTTTGCTCCGTCATAACGTTACGTCCTCGCCGGCCTCAACAAAACGGTAAAGCCGGCTTGCCTGAAATGGTGGTCTCCGGACAGGGCATTGGCGATATTCAACCGCTCCATCACCAGGAAGCTGGCACAATCCGTGATGCTTCATTCCTTGTCGTCCGCCACGGTGCGGAACATGGCAAAGGCTTCGTCAAATTGCTCCGGCGACTGAGGGATGATAGATACTCGTGGATCTTGGATAATCCGGTCGATCAGATCAACGGCGGCGCGCCTCAATCCGGCAGAAGAACCGCTTCGGGGAGCGAGCGTCTCGTTGAGCACCAATTGGGTAGTTACGATCCGGTCGTTTTGAGATTGCAACAGCGCGTCGTATTCCGTAGCCAACGAATGAAACTCGTCGCCGGGCGTAATCAGGGCAATCCAATATCCGGAGTCGGCAAAGTAGTCATTCATGCGCTAGCCCGGATTCTGCCACGGCGCAGAAACGCCTCTTTCCAATTCGGAACACGAAAGGTATCGAAGGATTTGAGCTCGTGGATGCGCTGTAGCTTGCCATCAGGAGAATACTCACCGATGCCGGAAACGATGGCGTGATCCATATCGTTTGCCTGGTAGGCGGCTCCGACCTCGACGTGCCACTCCTTCGGGTAAGGGCTGACGATGGTGTTGCCGTCTTCCAGCAGCAACTGGAAAGTTCCGCCGCCGCCTTCGCCCGGCGGGTTCATCTGGACGCCGCGCACTTGGCCCCTGACTTCGACCGGGCGGCAGTTTTCGGGCTGGTTCATGTTGCTGCTCCTGGCGAACCATACGGGCGATTATGGGTTCTATTGTAGCATTACGCCTCGTCAGTAGGCCGGCTGGCTACACCACCTGGGCGCCGAGGATGCGGGTGATGTGGTTCAGGGCCCAGCGGTGGGCTTCGGTGTCGAAGGAGGCTACGCAGTTCTCGGGGATTTCTACGGTGTAGTCGCGGTTGCGGGCGTCGGAGGTGGTGTGCATGACGCAGATGTCGGTGCAGACGCCGCAGATGATGACCTTGTCGGGGTTCAGAACGGCCAGGCGTTGCTCCAGGTCGGTGTTGAAGAAGCCGCTGTAACGGTTCTTGGGAACGACGTTGGAATCGGTGACCCACTCGGACAGTGCGGGTATCACCTCCGGCTCCTCGGTGCCGATGACGCAATGCACCGGGAACATCTGGAACTCCAGGTCATCGGGCAGGTGGTGGTCGGAAATGAACAGGATTGTTGACCCGGATTCCGACTCGCGTCGCAGCAGGTTTTGCACCGGCTCGATGATGCTGCGGGAATCGTCGCCGCAGTAGAGGTTGTGGCCGGGTTCCAGGAACCCGCGCACCATATCGACTACCAGGACTGCGTTGGGCATATCGGCTCACCTCGCTTGTTCCATGCCGGGGTTAAAGGGCCGGCCGTCAACCAGCACCTCCTTGATTACCGCGTTGCCGGAGGCGCTGAGCGACACCACGACCTTGACGTCCTGCGCCCGTTCGACGATGTGGCCGGTTCCTTCGGGCACGAAGAAGGTGCCGATGCCGAAATCGATTCGTCCGCGGTCATTTATTCGTCCGCGGATATACACGTCAGTCGGGTCCGGTTGGCGCGGGGATTGCTCGGCGCCACACCAGACGTCGCCGCATTCCCGCAGCACAACAAACACCTGGCTGCCGACCGGACGATCCCTGAGAGATTCGTGCAGTTCGGCAATCTCATAGTCCAGGATGGCATAGTCGCCCTGTAGCAACGACCGCGGGTCAACGGGGACGGTTTGCAGCGTAACCTCCCGGCCCTGGGTCAACGCAACCTGGCGCACGGTGGCAAACACCACCAGGCCGATGACCTGGGCCGCTACCACGGCGAACAGCAGGATGGTCATTCGCCGGCTCATGATGCGGCCTCAGATTCCCGTATGCGTCGCACCAGCCGCCGGCGCAGGTACTCCATGCCGAACCCGCCGGCGAGCAGGATCACGCCGGCTACGATGAACGCCACCGACTGGCCGAGCAGGCCAAGCCCGAACTCGAAGTAGCGGGTGAACAGCGTGATCGCAAAGATGGGCACGGCGAGATTGATGAGATATGCGCGGTTCCAGCGATAGCCGGCGGCGATCATCGCCAGGACGCCGGCCAGCATCACCAGGTTGAACACCCACCAGAGCCATGCGCCGCCGAAGGCCAGGCCGAGCCACATCACGGCGGCGACGAGCGCCATTGAGCCCACTGCTCCGGCTTCCCACCAGATCTGACCGGTGCGCTGCCCTGCATCCCGCCACGCGGCAACGGCGAACAGCGCGGCAATGACAATGACGGCGATGGCGACCATCCCCCAGTATTCGACGGTCAACGCATTGAATGAAAGTTTAGACCTGCCGATGTCCCACCACAACTCGTCGAAACTCAAAAAGTAGATTCCGGCGGCGGCTACCAGCAGGCCGGAAATGTCGCAGAGTCGCGCGAATTGACGCGTATCGGGGAAGCGCGCCTGCATCCGTCCGGCCGCGAACAGGAACGCTCCCAACGGGAGCAAGCCGGGTAACAACAGGATTGTGTCTTCGGAATTCAGTTCGGGCACCCATTCCTGCGCCCGGAATCCGGCCGCCGCCAGGAACAGGATTATCGACAGGGCAAACACGGCTTGCGAACGGGTGATGTAGGCTAAAGGAATCACGCCCAGGAACCACAGCGGCACCAGGTTGGGGTGGTTCACCGGAACGTGATAGGTCTGGGCAACGAGGTGGATGGACGCGCCGAACGCGATGGCGCCGAGCAGGATGACCGCGACGCCGATGCGAACGTAGCCGAAGCGGTATCCGATGAACCAGCCGATGACGTAGATAGCGGGAGTTCCCACCACCATTAGCGCCAGTTTCGCCAGCTTGGGGATTTCCGACCAGTTGGCGGCGATGAAGGCGATGATGCCCAGGCCGATGAGCGCCGCGCCCATGATGGCGATGACGGTGACGACCCGGTTGCCGATGGCGCTGCCGCCCGCTTCCGGTGAATCCGACGCGTATCGATTTCTTATCGCCTCGGCCTGTTCGGCGGTGATTATGCCGTCGGCTTCCCAGCGAGCGACTTCCGCCGGCAGTTGCCGGGTGAAATCGACGTCAGGCGTTGATGGGTTGTCAGGCGCATCGGAAGTCATTAGTCCCAGGCTCGCCACGCTTCGGACGGTTCGGTTATTGACACCCATCCATTTTCGCGTACCGCCATGGCAACGTCGCTACCCAACAGGAGAGACATGCCGATGAGCGGTCTGCCGGGCATGGCGGGCGCCGAAATCGTTACCATATTGCCATGCCACATTATTTTTGCGGAATAGGCCCGAAAGCGCCGGGCGCTGCCATCGGCCAACCGCATCATCCTCTCCCTGGTCCGCTCCAATCCCAAAGCGCTGACGATCTCAATAGGCAGGGTCATATATCCGGTGAATCCAGTGTCAATGACGGCTTCTACAGGGACAGTAGTTCCTCGATTGTCCAGGATGGCTACGGTCAGGCGGGGTTCTGGCTCTTTTGCGCTGACGTATCCGGTCATAGTCATTATGGGATGCCTTCAGGGGAAATGCCACGTATCAGGATCGGTTCCTGCTCTCCGATTGGCATGAGATACACCGGGGCTTCGCGATTATACTCGCCAAGACGCTGCAACCCTTCAAACTCGGTTGGCAGAACCTCGTAACTCTCACTTTCCGCGTTGATGATCAGCCACTTGCCCTGATCGGCGTCGGTCAGGTTAGGCTCAATCCGGTTGCGGTAAATGGCCAGAGCCTTTCTTTCCAGCGCACGGAAACGCCGGTCTTCTGCTTGAACGTAATCAGAGGGTCCATCCCCAACAGCATACCCGGCGTCGCGTTCCAGCATTTCGGTAAGGCCCATGAGCTCGAACGCATCGTTGAGCGGGGTCATCTGATTGACCAGGCGCTCGGTTGTGCCCTTGGCTTTGAGTTCCTCCATCACCTTGGCCACCGTGTAGGCTACCGACATGAAGGCGCTGCCGGGGAAAATGACCATCTTGAACCCCAGCCGCTCCAGCTCCGACACGTTGAGCAAGGGGGACTTGCCAGTCTCCACGAAGTTGTAGAGCAGGGGTACGCTGGTGCGCGCCACCACCTCGGCCGCTTCTTCCGCCGAGCGGATGGCCTCCACGAACAGGGCGTCGGCGCCGGCCTCGGTGAAAGCGTCGCAGCGGCGCATGGTGTCGTCCCAGCCGGTTACGGCCAGCGCGTCGGTGCGCACGATGATGGTGAAATCGTCGTCGGTGCGGGCGTCCACGGCGGCGCGGATCTTCTGGACCATTTCGTCGATGGGTACCACGCGCTTGTCTTCAAGGTGGCCGCAACGCTTGGGGAACTGTTGGTCTTCGATGTGGACGGCGGCGACGCCGGTGCGCTCGTACTCCCGGATGGTGCGGCGCACGTTCATGGTGCCGCCGTATCCGGTATCGGCGTCCGCGATTACGGGGACATCCACGGCGCCGGTGATTGCGGCGGCGTTGGCCAGCATCTCGGTAGCCGTTGTGAGCGCAAGGTCGGGGTAGCCGATGCGCGCGACGGACGTTCCGGCGCCGGTCATGTACACGGCGGGAAAGCCTGTCCGCTCGATAATGGCGGCAGTCAGGCAATCATAGGCCCCGGGCGCCGTGATTATGCCGGGTTGGTTCAGCAGTTGGCGAAATCTCTTGGTCGCTCGCATCGTAAAGCCCCCGTTTATGCTGTCATGCCGCCGTCTATGGTCAAGGTTTGCCCGGTGATGTAGCTGGCGGCGGGACTGACCAGGTACAGCACTGCCGAAGCCACGTCCTCGGCGGATCCGAACCGTCCGGCCGGCACTCGGGACAGCACCTGGTTTCGCTGTTCGTCATTCAGTTCGCCGGTCATGCCGCCGGTGTCGCCGATCTCGATGAATCCCGGCGCGACCGCGTTGACCGTGATGTTCCGGCTGGCCACCTCCCGGGCGATGGCCTTAGCAAGTCCGATCTGGCCGGCCTTGGACGCCGCATAGTTAGCCTGGCCCGGGTTGCCAGACAACCCGACCACTGACGAAACGTTAACAACCCTCCCGTAGCGTTGCCGCACCATCAGGGGTATAGCGAACCGCGTGGGCAGGAACGTGCCGCGGAGGTTGACGGTTAACACATCATCCCAGTCCTCGACGTTCATCCGCATCACCAGCCGGTCGCGGGTGATGCCGGCGTTGTTCACCAGGATGTCCAGGCGGCCCAGGCGATCCGCAGTTGTCTTGACCACCGCCTCGGCGGCGTTCTCGTCCGATACGTCGCCAGGAACCCGCAAAGCCTCGCCCCCGGCGGCCCTGATTTCATCGATCACCCGGTCCGCGGCGTTTGCGTTGGTCCGGTAGTTGATGCCCACCGAGGCTCCGGCGGCGGCCAGCTCCTTCGCTATCGCCGCGCCGATTCCACGGGACGAGCCCGTCACCAGCGCAACCTGTCCGCTCAAGTCAATCGTGTACATGGACGCACCTGTTCCTTTATACGACACGCTCACGCTTCAAGCACGCCCGTATGACGCAACTCGGACAGCTCTTCCCTGAATCCTTCCACCAGATCTATGCTGTGGCAAAGCAGGCCGGTGTTGATTGCCCCGGCGATGCCCTCGGCGGTGGATGAACCATGTCCCACCATCACCAGGCCGTCCACGCCGAACAGCGGCCCGCCCATGGTGCGGGGGAGGTTCATACTGGTCCACAACGCTCCGGCAATCTGTCTGAGCTGGGCTTCCGGCAAGAACTCGGCCAGCTGATGTTGCAGGTATGGCGCCAGCGCAGAACCCAACCCCTCAGCGAACTTGATCAGTATGTTGCCGATGAAACCGTCGCACACGATGACGTCAGCCTTGTCGGTGAAAAAGTCCATCCCCTCCACGTTGCCAACAAAATTCAGGTGGCTGTCCCGAAAGAGCGAATGACTTTCCTGTACCTGACGGTTTCCCTTAGCCGCCTCTTCTCCAACACTCAGCAATGCCACGCGGGGATTTTCAATCTGTAACCGACGCCGGGCGAACACCACGCCCAGGGCCGCGAAACTCAGCAGCAGCGACGGGCGGGCATCAACGTTGCTGCCCAAGTCAACGACGGTGGTGTTGGGGGCCAGTCCGAGGAAGTTGCCGCCGATGCACGGGCGTTCCAGACCTTCAAGCAGCCCCAACGTGATCGTAGCCGTAGCCATGGACGCGCCGGTTGAACCTACCGACACCACCATGTCGGCTTCGCCGGCGCGCAGCAGATTCATCGCTGTCACGATAGACGAACGGGGTTTCCGGCGTAAGGCGGATATGGGGTGCTCGTCATCCTCGATTTTGCCTTCAGAGGGCGCGATGGCGATGGGCAGAGCCTGGATGTCCGCGCCGTGTCTGGACAGTTCAGCGTCAACCGCCTCCTGGTCTCCAACCAGAGTTACGTGCAGTTGGGGATGGGCCGCCACCGCCGCCAGGGCACCGGGCACCGTAACGTCCGGGCCGTAGTCTCCCCCCATGGCGTCCAATGCGACGCGCACCCGCGCGGTATTCCCGTTACTACTCATTATCGAGCTGCCCCTTGCTGCTCCGTTCCGACCAGCAGGCTGGCCGTGCCGGTGATGATCCGGTCTCCATTATCGGCGTTACGTACTTCGATGTTACAGGTGATTGTCGCGCCGGTTTCCCCGGATTCAGCCTTGGCTACGACACCGTTCGCCTCGATAGTGTCGCCGGGATACGCCGCGCCGCGGAACCTTACCCGAAGACTGCCTGAGGTCAACCAATCCGCTCCGTATGCCTTGGTCATCATTTCCGACACGAGTGTCAGCGTCAACATCCCGTGGGCGATTACGCCGCCGAACCGGGTCGCCGCCGCGAATTCGTCGTCGTAGTGTATGCGATTGTGGTCCCCGGAGGCGTTGCGATACGCATTTATGCCGTCTCGCGAGATTGCGCGCCGGACGGCCGGCAACTCATCACCTACTGCCGTACAGACGGGTGCGATGATTCCCGTGTCAACCATCGGAATCCTCGCCGGCCCGCTCGTCCGCGGATGGGGGCAGCAGGACCGTAGTGCGGCCACGCTGCAACTCGGCGCCGGAGTCGGCGTCGGTTACGCTGTAATTTACGGTCAGGAACCGCAAGCCGCCTCTTTCACGGGGCGGGTCAACCCGCGCGGTAGTCGCGGCGGTTATTCCGATGCGTGGGGCACGGACGGTTTCTACGTCCTGTAGGCTGTGGATCGCGCCGTCGGGCAGGGACAGGCGATCCAGCAACAGGCCCACCACCCGGGCCGTCAGCATCAATGGCGGCGCGATGCCAGTGGCGCCGTAAATCGGCAGGTCGTCGCCCACCGCATCCAGGTATTCCCGTGCCGCGTCGGCAGTGATCTGCCAGCTTCCCAAGTCTATGGCGGTGTCTTCCACAGTTATCCTGCGGCGTGCATATCCGGTATCCATAGCGCGCCCGGATACACTATACACCATGCCCCGGTTACGCCTGCGGCAACCCGAAATCGTCCACCGCCATTTCTGACAGATATTCGCCAATCGCCAGCGATGACGTGGCGCCCGGCGACGGCGCGTTGAGCACGTGCAGGGCCTTCTGCCCCCGCAGGATGTGAAAGTCGTCCAGGATGGCGCCAGACGATGACACCGCCTGGGCCCGCACTCCGCTACCGCCGGGTTCCAGGTCGCTGGACTGGATTTCCGGTATCAGCTTTTGCAGGTCGCCCACGAACACCGACTTTCTGTACGAACGGTGCATCTCCTTCATACCGGTGCGCCAGTGCTTCGCGGTCATCTTCCAGAATCCGGGAAACGTCAGCGCGCCGGCCGTTTCGCCCACGCTGATGTTGCCCTTGCGATAGCCCTCCCGCGCCCACGCCAGCACCGCATTGGGGCCCGCCTCGACGTAGCCGTGGATGTTGCGCGTGTAGTGAACGCCGAGGAACGGGAACCGGGGGTCGGGCACCGGATAGATCAACCCCTTCACCAGGTCGTGGCTCGATTCGGCCAGCTTGTAGTACTCGCCGCGGAACGGGATGATGCGGACGTCGGTTTCCTCGCCCATCATACGGGCCAGCTTGTCGGCGTACAGGCCGCCACAGTTGATGACGTGTTTGGCTTGCAGCGCGCCGCGCTCGGTTTCCAGCGCCGTTCCGCTGCCAGTCTGCCGCGCCTGCCTTACTGCTGCTCCGGTGAAGATGTCCCCGCCGGCAGACTGGAACTTGCCGGCATAGGCGTTGGCGACGCGCACGTAATCGACGATGCCGGTGTGGGGCGCCCACAGCGCGCGCACGCCCCTGGTGTGCGGCTCAATCTCCGCCAGCCGGTCCGGCTCCACGATTTGCAGGTCGGGCACGCCGTTGGCCACTCCACGCTCGTACAGGTCCTGTAGTCGGCCCAGCTCGCTCTCGTGGGTGGCAACGATCACCTTACCGCAGGGGTCGTACTCAATCTCGTTCTCGTCGCAGAACCTGATCAGGCGGTCCTTGCCGCCCACGCAGAAACGGGCTTTCCACGAGCCGGGGCGATAGTAGATGCCGGAATGAATCACGCCGCTGTTGTGTCCGGTCTGGTGCTGGGCCAGTTGGTCCTCTTTCTCGATGACCGCGACGCTGAGATCGGGCGACCGTTCCAGCAACTGCATGGCGGTGGACAGGCCGATGATGCCGCCGCCGACAATCGCCACGTCGTAAACGCGCGTTTCCACCGAACTAGCATTGCCATTGGTCGTCATAGTTGCCTCCGAATCCGTACTGTCCACAAACGCGCATTTCACCGGCAGTTTGTCAAAACTGCGACGGCTGCGCAAGGTGCAATGCAAAGGTTAGAGCCCGACCTGCGCGGCCAGGCTGAGCGGCGCGAGGATGAGCGTTGCCACGAAAAACACCAGCGCAAAACAGGTTGAGGCCCAGCTCAGAAAACTCACGAAGCTTGCGATCGTCTGACCCTCGCCTAAACGGTTGTGCCAGGTGCAACAGACCGCTGCCGAAATGGCGAAGAATATAGTCGCTGCGGCGACCAGCACGCCGGGATTAACCGTCGCCCCCACTGCCAGATTGACATCTACACCGGCGACTTCGGGCTTTTCCAATAGCTGCACGACTTTCACGTTACCGCCAACCGCCGCCATCAGCAGCGCCGATATTACGGCCAACGCGAGGTTGACAGCAAGCAGGTCATAGCGTGCCCTTTGCGGCGACATGGACGACGGGTCAGCGAAAACGGTATCGGCCTATACCGTTGAAACCGGCTCCCCGTAAACTTCCCGGTATTCCCTGGAATCCAAAGACGCTTCCCGTTCCGTCAGCGCTTCCACCACAATCAGTGCGACGGTATCCGCCGCGTCAGGATGCGCCAGTACATCGGAGGCTGAACTGGGGTTGGGAATGGATGCTCCGTTGGTAGCCAGATTAGCCAAGTGGCGAGCTAACGCCGGCCGCGCCGCCTTACAGGTTTGTTCAAGGGTGTTGCCGTAAGCGACACAACCGGGGAGGTCAGGAAAGCCGACGGAAAACTCGCCGGCCGCATCCTGGCGAACCAACGCGGCGTAGATATGATCCGCGTCAGCGCCCGCTACCGGCCGCAATGCAATGCCGGCCTTGACTGCCTCGGATTCGAAAGAATCTTCATAATAGGGCAAGTCATTCAATTCATCTTCAGTGAGCGGATCGCCGTAGATTTCGCGGTACTCGTCCGATGCCAGAAACGCCTCCAACTCCGCCTGCGCTTCTTCTTCCGTCCGTTCCGGCAGGGCTTCTACCACAATCAGTGCGATGGCATAGTCCGCGTCTTCACTAGCCAAAGCAGCATCAGGGGGGCAGGGCGGCGGGATGTGCACGCCGTCGGCGGCCATTCCTTCCAGGCACAGGGCCAAAGCTTCCCGCGCCATTTCGCGAGCTTCTTCAAAAGTATCACCGCCGGATGTACAGCCCGGAAAATCAGGAAACGTTACTCCAAAACTGCTGCCTGGGTCCTTGTGGATCAGGGCCAGGTAAGTTCGTTCCATCACCGCCTCCTTTGTGGTCGCAGCCTCACGCCAGACTGCTTTTCGATGTTCACCAGGGTTCCTATTGGGACGTCTTGCTGGGGATGGGTCACAGTGGTTGTGCCGGGTTTGTCGGGGTGTCGCATCTGGTGATGCGAACCGGTGATGTGGTGAACATACCACCCATCCTCACGCAACAATCGCAACACCTCTCTGCTGTGCATGGGCGGTATTATACACTCAGCTTGTGTTCAGCCCGCGTTGCGCCAACCCTCGGCCCTCGCTATGCTTACCCTGCCATGACTGCATCCCAACCTGATTTTACCCAGCGAATTGCCCGGTTCGGCGCAAGCATCGCCGCTAATCCCGACGATCTGCCCGCGCCCGTCGCCGACATCTGCCGCGACATGATGCTCAACGCCGCCGCCGCCGCGCTGGCCGGCGCCGCTCACCCCGATGGCACCGCCATGGCTCGCGGTCTGCGCGCCATGGGTGGAAACGGACGCAGCACCATCATTGGGATGGGGCAGCGCACGTCCCCGGTATATGCCGCGCTCGTGAACGGAACACTGATCCGCCTGCTGGATTACGACGACAATCTCTTCGACTCTACTGCGGCAAGCGCGGCGCAGGTGAATCCGACGGCCGCCGTGTTTCCGGCGGTGATGGCACTGGGCGAGATGCACGGCTATGCGGGGAACTCGGTCCTGGCGGCTTTCGCAGTGGGTTGTGAAGTCATCGCCCGACTTTCGGCGGTTCCGCAGATAGTAGGCTCCGCCGGAGCCATCGGAGCCTCCACCGCCTCGGCCATGCTGTTCGCGCCGGAGGAAGGGACGATTGCCAACGCGGTTGGCTTGGCCGCGTTTGCCGCCGACTCCGGCGTGGCTTACGGGTCTGCCGGGGCATCCAGTCTGGCCAGTGGATACGCGGCAATGCACGGCGTCCTCGCCGCCATCACCGCCGCCGAAGAGATCGAGGCATCGCCGGCGCATGATCCGGTCGCGTCCGATGTGCTGGCCGACTTGGGACGGGACTGGCGCTTGCTGGATCCGGGTGTAACCATCCGCTTGTATCCCTGCCATCCGGCCAGCCACAGCGTCATCGATGCCGTCCTGGGATTGTCGCAACTCCATCGATTCGAGCCCCACGAAATCGCGTCCGCGCACGTTGGAGTGACCGCCGAGACGCTGGCGCATCTTCCCAATCACGTGCCCTCGGACGGCTGGCAGGCGCGCACTTCGATTGGATTCATCGCCGCTGCGACGCTGTGCCACGGCCAGCCGCTGATCAATTACTTCTCCGATGCGGCAGTACGGGATGAGGGAGTCCGAGCCGTGATGGAACGTATCTCCGTGGAGGCGACGCTTCCCGCATCCCCGCTGGCGCCCAACCCGGCCGAGGTGTCGGTTACCCTCACCGACGGGCAGGTTCTGCGCCACCGCGTTGACCATTCGCGCGGCACGCCGGCGGTGCCCCTCGACCCGGAAGAGCTGGAGGCCAAGTTCCTCTACTGCACCCGTTACATCCTGCCGGCCGACCACATCGACGAGGCCATCGCCAGCTTCCGAGGCATCGCGGAAATCGAAAACGTAACCGGCATGGCGTCCGTCCTGGGCGGCTAGCCAAGTCAAATGAAATCCCGTTCATCCCGTTCGTCCATGTGAATAAATCCCCGGGAGGCTAAACACCATGAAAGGCATCCGCGCTTACGAAACCGGCAGCCCCGACGTCCTCAAGTATGAAGAAATGCCTGAACCGGCGCCGGCGTCCGGCGAGGCGGTCGTCGCCATCCGCAACATCGGCGTCAACTACACCGACGTATCCAGCCGTAAGGGAACCAACCCGCCGGCGACGTTTCCCTGGACGCCGGGCCGGGAAGCCTCCGGCGTCGTCACCGCCATCGGTGAGGGCGTCACCGAGGTATCGGTAGGCGACCGGGTGGCCTACGCCATGCACACCGGCTCCTACGCTGAGCAGCAGGCAGTATCCGCTTGGTTGCTGGTGCGGATCCCCGATGAAATGGACTTTGAGACCGGCGCGGCCACGCTGCTCCAGTGCATGACGGCGCACTTCCTGGTCAACGACATCATCCCTTTACGGGCAGGGCAGCGGGCGCTGGTTCACGCCGGCGCCGGCGGCATGGGCCTGCTGTTGATCCAGATGCTCAAGCGCATGGGGCTGCACGTGTACACCACCGTGTCCACCGATGAGAAAGCGGCCATGGCCAACGAGGCCGGCGCGGACGACGTGATCCTGTACACGCAGCAGGATTTCGAGGAGGAGATTCGCCGGATGACCGATGGCGAGGGCGTCAAGATAATCTACGACGCGGTGGGCGCGACCACCTTCGAGAAGGGTTTGCGCATCCTGGGACGGCGCGGTTGCATGGCGCTATACGGGCAGGCCGGCGGGCCGGTAGGCATGGTGGACTCCGGGATGCTGCGCAACGGGTCGCTGTTCCTGACCCGGCCGACGCTGGGCGACTACACCGCAACACGCCCGGAGTTGCTGCAAAGGGCGGAGGAATGCCTGGCTTGGGTGCAATCCGGCGAAATCAAGCTCAACGTAACCCTGAACCTGCCGCTGTCAGAAGCGTCTGAAGCGCACCGCAGGCTGGAGGGACGGGAGACCACCGGGAAGATTTTGCTGACGCCGTGATAGACTCAAAAAGCACTGTGCAGAATCATCCGCACCGCCGGAGGAAACCATGACTGAGGCAATTCCCTTTCAAGATAAACTGCATACGCTCACCGTTGAAGAATTCGGTGAGCAATACCGGTCAATCATCGAAGCCGTTTTCAAGCAGGACGGATTAGCCATCATCTTTGATGGCGACAAGCCTATAGTGGAGATAACCCGCTACGAAGAAGTACATGACCCCATCCGAGGCTCTCTCAAAGGGAAGATGGAAATCCACGGCGACATCGTATCTCCGCTACCGTCAGAATGGTACGCCTTACGCACCGACCAAGATGAAGAGTGGTACGGCCCGTACACCGGCCAGGATGAGGAGCAACCTGCTTGATACTGCCGGACACGCACACCCTGCTATGGTATATGGCTTTAAATCCTAGGCTTGGAACACAGGCCGAACACCGGATACTAAGATCCAGAATACTCGGAGAGGTCGCATTTTCGGCGATCTCAGTTTGGGAAGTTGCCCTGCTGCTGGCGAAGGGCCGTCTCACCCTCAACGTCTCTGCCATACAGTGGCGTCAAAACTTGCTGGGCGCGGGGTTCATCGAAATTCCGGTTGACGGCGCAATCGCCGCTCGTTCCGTCGCCCTGCCTGATTTTCACGATGATCCCGCCGACCGTATCATCGTAGCCACCGCTCTGGATGGCCACCAGCTGATCACCGACGACCGCGACATACTCAACTGGCCCGGCCTGCTCAACCGATTTCCGGCTGGCCGGTGAACGGTGCCCAAATGGCAGCTCACCGCCGCATTTACCTGGTTTCCTGCGTTTCGCAGAAAACGCCGTACCGTGCTCCCGCTCAGGATTTATATACGTCCTCTTGGTTTCAAAAAGCCCGCGCTTATGTGTTAAAGTCCGGCTCCCCTTGGTTCATTCTGTCGGCAGAGCACGGCTTGGTACACCCTGACGACGTTTTGGATCCCTACGAAAAGACCTTGAACAATATGCGCGCTGCCGAGCGACGTGCCTGGGCGGAAAAAGTCCAACATCAAATGGAAACGACGCTGCCGGACGCCGACGAGATCGTCCTTTTTGCTGGCCAGCGTTACCGAGAGTACATCGAACCCTGGTTGCGTGGCCGCTTCGTCAGTGTCCAGGTTCCGATGCAGGGCCTTCCGATTGGCAAGCAATTGCAATTGTAATCTGAAAATGAGCCGTGCTGAAGACATCGTGACGTTTTACGCTTTGCTGCAAGAGTTGGAGCAGAGCATATACGGGAAGCGCACTCTGACCGATTGCGACGGCAAAATGGATTGGCCGAAACGGGGCGTTTATTTCTTTTTCGAGCCAGTTGAGCATCGTTCTGGCGGCGGTAGTTGCCCCAGAGTGGTTCGCGTAGGCACCCACGCAATAAAGGGAAAAGCCGACACAACATTGTGGAATCGTCTCAGGCAGCATCGGGGAACGCTGAACCCTCCAAGTGGCAATCATCGCGGATCGGTGTTTCGCAAACTGATCGGCGAAGCACTGATCCGCCGCGATTGTCTGACCAACGGCGCCGACACTTGGGGACGTGGCAATACCGCTCCGCGTGATGTGAGGGATGTCGAGCGGCCTATCGAAATGGCAGTCAGTCGCTACATCGGCGCAATGCCGTTCCTTATCGTGCCAGTATTGGATGCTCCCGGCCCCGACAGCAAACGCGGTTACATCGAACGTAACGCTATCGCCCTGCTCAGTGCCTACAACACCGCTGACGCTGACACGCCTTCTCCGCAATGGCTCGGCTGCCATTCTTCTAGAGAGCGCGTCCGACGCTCTGGTCTATGGAACAACGACCACGTGAACGAGGACTACTCCCCTGAATTTCTGAATGTTCTTGCAGAGTTGTTTGGGCGATGAAACGAACCCCGCATTGACGCCCCAATCGTCCCGCCATACAATAATCCCACAAATCCGAATACCCAATCGCTGTGAAGGGGATTAGTAAGCGTCCAGCGAGGCCCAGAGAGCCGGAGTTGCTGTGAACCGGCGCCTGGCGCAGACGCCCAATGGACCCCGGAGCCGTCCGCCGAAAGGACTCTGTTCCGCTTGATACGGAGCTAAGTAGGCCGGAACGCCTGGGCCGCGTTATTCGCCCAACCAACACCGTACGCAGGGTGGCATTGCGACCATTTGGCTCGTCCCTCAAGGGACGGGCTTTTTCTTTTGCCATCCACTTCAAACTGCATTGGACACCATACCGTGAGCACGTACTATCCTACATTGGAACAAGTTAGATCCCTGGCCGGTCAGGGCAACCTCTGCCCTGTCTATCGCACCATCAACGCCGACCTGGAGACTCCCGTGTCGGCCTACCTGAAGGTGGCCCGCCCGCCGTACTCCTTCCTGCTGGAATCGGTGGCCGGCGGCGAGCGCATCGGGCGCTACAGCTTTATCGGCACCGAACCCTACGACGTTTTCAGCACCGGCGCCGATCAACCGTCCGGTCAGGTTGACCCGTTGACCCTGGTGGAACGGGAAATGGACTCGTTCCAACTCATCCCCGTTGAGGGTCTGCCTCCGTTCCATGGCGGCGGCGTGGGTTACGTGGCCTACGACGCCGTGCATTACTTCGAGCCGCGCGTGCCCATGCTGGAGTCGGATCCGCAGGGCCTGCCCGAGTCGGTGTTCATGTTCACCGATACCCTGCTGGTGTTCGACCATCTGCGCCACGACATCAAGGTGGTCAGCCACGCCCGGCTGGACAATGGTGATATCGACGCCGCCTACAAGGCGGCCATCGCCAAGATCGAGCGCATGGTGGATCGCTTGGAACGTCCTCTGGAAATCCCGGCCGAATTGCTGGCAAGCCCTGCCGTAACGTCCGGCGGGGAGTTCACCTCCAACTTCACCGTTCCCGAATACGAGGCCGTGGTGGACAAGTGCGTCGAGTACATTTACGCCGGCGACGTTATCCAGGTGGTCAACTCACAACGGTTCAGCCGGCGCACCGACGCCCACCCCTTCCAGGTGTACCGCGCCCTGCGAGGCAGCAACCCGTCGCCCTACATGTACTACCTGGACCTCAACGGCTTCCAGATTGTCGGCGCGGCCATCGAGACGGTAGCCACCGTGCACGACGGCATCGTCAACACACATCCCATCGCCGGCACCCGCCCGCGAGGCCAGACGCCGGCCGAGGACGCAGCGCTTGAAGCGGAACTGAAAGGCAGCGAAAAGCAGCAGGCCGAGCACATCATGCTGCTGGACCTGGGGCGCAACGACATCGGCCGCGTCAGCGTGCCCGGCACCGTCGAGGTCACACAGTACATGGACGTGGAACGGTTCTCCCACGTCATGCACCTGGTGTCCCACGTGGAAGGCCAGCTGCGCCCCGACATGACGCCCTACGACGCGCTGCGAGCCTGTTTCCCGGCCGGCACGGTGTCCGGCGCGCCCAAGATCCGCGCCATGGAGATCATCGCCGAGGTGGAGCAGGAACGCCGCGGGCCATACGGCGGCGCGGTGGCCTACTTCAGCTACAACGGCAACATGGACACCGCCCTCGTGCTGCGCACCGGAATCTTCAAGGACGGCATCATGTACGTTCAGGCCGGCGGGGGCGTGGTCGCCGACAGTGTCGCCGAGGACGAATACATGGAAACCCGCCACAAGTCCGGCGCAATGATGCGCGCCATCGACACCGCCGAAGGCATCACCTAACCCTACCGTCATTCCCGCGAAAGCGGGAATCCAGGAGACCAAAATGCTCAAATCCTTCTTTCACACTGGCTTCATCGTCAAGGACCTGGAAGCCGCCATTGACTTCTACTCCGACGTGCTCGGCTTGACGCTGACCATGCGCACCGAGCGCACCGGCGAGTTTCCCACCACGCTGCTGGGGTTCCCCGACACTCACATCAAGGGCGCTTTCTTTGACATGGGCGACGGCCACCAGTTGGAGCTCATCCAGTACATGAACCCCGAGGGCGGTTACGCCGATTTCGACAAGAACGACGTTCGCGCCGCCCATCTAGCGTTCTTCGTTGAGGACATCGACGCCTTTTACGAAAACACCCGCAACCGTGGCCTCACGTATCCGACGCCGCCGGTTGCCATGTACGACGACGATGGCAAGATGGTGCGCAAGGCGTCCTACTGCCAGGACCCGGACGGCAACTGGCTGGAACTGGTGGAGCTTTACTGATGCTGCTGCTCATCGACAACTACGACAGCTTCACCTACAACCTCTACCAGTACCTCTGCGAACTGGGCGCAGAGGTTGAGGTGATTCGCAACGACAAGACCACCATCGAGGATATTGAGGCGATGCAGCCCGAGGGCATCGTGGTGTCTCCCGGGCCCTGCACGCCGCGGGAGGCCGGCATATCCAACGATGTGATCCGGCACTTCGGACCCAAGCTACCGGTGCTGGGCGTCTGCCTGGGCCACCAGTGCATCGGCGACGCCTACGGCGCGACGGTGGACCGCGCCGGTGAAATCCGCCACGGCAAGACTTCGATGATCCACCACGACGGCGAGGGGGTTTTCGCCGGCCTGCCCAGCCCCTTCGAGGCCATCCGCTACCACAGCCTGGTCATCTACCCCGACACGGTGCCCGACTTCCTGGAAGTTACCGCCTGGACTGACAACGGCCTCATCATGGGGGTTCGTCACAAGGAACTCCCCGTCGAGGGCATCCAGTTCCACCCCGAGTCCATCATGACGCTGGTGGGCCACGATCTGCTCCAGAACTACCTCAACCAGGTGGCAGCGTTCCACGGCAAGGGTTAGCCTTCCCTGGGTTTAGGGTTCCGGTTGCTATACTGGATAGACGCGCCTACACGGGCATCTTGAAAAGGAGGCAACCATGAACCCACGCAACATCGGCCCCAACGTCCTGTCGTGGCTCCCCGCCGACCAGATCGAAGAGTCGGCGATGCAGCAGATTGAAAACCTCTCCCGGATGCCCTTTATCTTCAAGCACGTCGCGGTCATGCCGGACTGCCACTTTGGCATGGGCGCTACCGTGGGGTCGGTCATCCCGACCAACCGCGCCATCATCCCCGCCGCCGTCGGCGTGGACATCGGCTGCGGTATGATCGCCGTCAAGACTCCGCTCACCCGCGAGGACCTGCCCGAAGACCTTTCCGACATTCGCAAGGCCATCGAACACCAGGTGCCCCTCAGCGCCGGCCACTACAACCGCAGCATCAAGAAGACCGCCAAGCCCCGTATCGAGCAGCTTGAAGCCAAGGCCGCGGAGCTTGACCGGCTGGACTTCTACGACAAGCTCGATAAGAACTGGCGCAAGCAGCTGGGTTCTCTTGGGTCGGGCAACCACTTCATCGAGGTCGTGCTGGATGAGGAAGGGTACGCGTGGGCGTTCCTGCACTCCGGTTCCAGGGGCGTGGGCAACCGCATGGCTGCCCACCACATCAAAATCGCCAAGGCGTTGATGGAAAAGTGGTATATCAACCTGCCCGACGCCGACCTCGCCTACCTGGTCGAGGATACGCCGGAGTTCGACGACTACATGAAGGACCTCGAATGGGCCCAGGAGTTCGCCCTGCTCAACCGCGAGGAGATGATGGAGCGCATCATCCGGCTGCTCCAGTACCGTTGCGGCGACTTTGAGCCGGTTGAAACCGTCCAGTGCCACCACAACTTTACCCAGCGCGAGCATCACTTCGGCAAGAATATCCTGGTGTCCCGCAAGGGGGCCATCGAAGCGCGGGAAGGGCAGCTTGGCCTGATTCCCGGGTCCATGGGCACCCGCAGCTACGTGGTGCGCGGCAAGGGCAACGCGGCGTCATTCAATACGGCCCCCCACGGAGCGGGCCGCCGCCTCAGCCGCAACAAGGCCCGCGCCAACTTCACCATGGAAGACTTCGACCGGGACATGGTCGGCATTGAGGTCAACCGCTCGGAGGCTTTCCTGGACGAGTTGCCCGGGGCCTACAAGGACATCGACGTAGTGATGGAGCAGTCCGCCGGCCTGGTGGAAATCCTCCACACGTTCCGGCAGATCGTGAACGTGAAGGGCGCGTAATGTAGGTAGTCCGTCGTGGTCGAAACGGCAGGGCAATCCGGTAGGGGCGAATAATTATTCGCCCCTACTTGTCATATAATCTCTACAATCCTCTGCAACGACGTGAAACGGAGCCTGCCATGACCACCATCGCCGAATACGTCTCGAACTACTCTGCCAATCTGCACTTCCGCGACATCCCCGCCGAAACCGTTCACGACCTCAAGCGCATGACCATCGACACCATCGGCTGCGCCATCGGGGGCTACACATCGGAACCGAGCAAGATTGCCCGCGACCTGGCTGGGGAAATTACCGGACACCGCCGCCCGGTCACCGTCATCGGCAGCGGCCTCACCAGTAGCCCCGAGCTGGCCACCTTCGCCAACGGCGTGATGATCCGCTACCTGGACTTCAATGACGGTTACACCACCCTGGAATCCGGCCATCCCAGCGACAGCATCGCCGCTACTCTGGCCGGCGCGGAATTGGCCGGGGCCGGCGGCCGGCGATTCATCGCCGCCACGGCCGTGGCCTACGAGGCGTTCTGCCGCTTTGGCGACGCTTTCAACATCAGGGCGCTCGGGTTTGACCACGTCACCAACGGGGCCATCGCCAGCTCGCTGGGCGCGGCTCGCGCCATGGGCCTCTCCGTCGCGCAGACGGAGCAGACGTTGAACCTGGGCATCACGCCTAACCTCGCGCTGGGCCAGACCCGCGTTGGCGAGCTTTCCCACTGGAAGGGTTGCGCTTATGCCAACGCCAGCCGCAACGCCGTGTTTGCCGCCCTGCTGGCCGAGCGCGGACTCACCGGGCCGGGGTCGATATTTGAGGGCGAGCTTGGTTTCTTCAACGCAGTGACGAAGGAGCCTTACCAGCTGGAACCCTTCGGCGGCGACCGGGGCCAACCTTTCAAGGTCCACGAGTGCAACATCAAGCACTTCGCCCTCGGCCTGTACTCACAAACCGTCGTGGAGGCCGCCCTGGAAGCCCGCCAGCAGGTGCCGGATTTCAATGAGGCCAACGTCGCCGGCGTCCATATCCGCACCCTCCAGAAGGCTATCGACATCATGGCCGGCGACGAGGAAAAGTATCACCCCCAGACTCGGGAGTCCGCCGACCACAGTATGCCCTACGCCACAGCCATCGCCCTGAAGCACAACACTCTGAACCAGAGCCACTTTTCGGACGAGCACATCAACGATCCGGCCATCGCTACCCTCATCGGCAACACGCGCATCGAAGCTTCCGAAGAGGCCGCCCGCCGGTTCCCCGACGCCATGCTGTGCAATCTGGACCTGCGGATGAACAACGGGCAGACCTATAGCGCCGAGGTTGGGCACTTCCGCGGCCATCATCGCAACCCGATGACCGACGCCGAGGTGGAAGCCAAGTTCCGCGGCCTGTGCGAGGACCTGCTGTCACCGGATCAGACGGAGGAATTGCTGGGCCGTCTCTGGAACCTGGAAGAAGAGGAAAACATCAGCGTGCTATTGCGCCTGACGCGGATTTAATCACGCTCCGATGCGCGTCCCGTCCGGATACGTATAGCCCACCCTGTCGCTGTACCCGCCGGCGGCGGGGAAGATCTGCCGGTACAGCCCGCGGGCGCGGTTTTTTACCACCGCTCCGGCCGCGTCCTTGGTGGGCGTCGGCTTGGCGTTCTGGTCCTTGTAGAACTGGGATTGCAACGGGCTGTCGTCCTCCATCTCCCAGATGCACAGGTAGCGCATCACGTTGTTGGCCTGCCCATCCTCCGGGTCCAGCATGAACCGTCGCGCGCTGATGTAGCCGGGGATCGACATACGCTCCGGCAGGTGCTCCTCGTTGTACCACTTGTTGAACACCTCGTCGTCCGCTGGATCAACCTCCATCATTACCACCAACACGCTGGTGCCTACCTGTTGATTGCTGACTTTGCTGCCGTTTGTGCTGGTCATGCTTGGTTCCTCCACGTCTATGTTTCCAGTAGTTCGGTGACGGTCACATTGCCGCCGTGTGTGAAATCAATGGACAGGTTGTTGTCCCATAACAAGCCGACTCCGATGAGGGGAAAGGTTTCAGATTCCAATACGTTAATCACGTGTTCGCGGCCGTGCCATAAAATGTTCCCGCGATAGGTGTCAAAATCTGCAAACTGGCCGGTTCCTGTTCTAAAGCCGGTAATCGAGATGAACGGAAACCCCAATTGTTCAATCGCTGACGCCGGCAGCGTCATATCGCCGGTAAATCCAGTGTCTAATCGCGCCTCTATGGTTCGTTCTTGCCCGTTTGAGTCAACCAACACGACGGCGATAGTTGCCCACCGCAACAGATGCACGGATCCGCTGATCATGCTCGGGACGATCATGGGCTAAGCGACTCAAACGCGGCGGGAAAGCCAACTCTAAATCCATATACGTCGGCTTCAGGCTTGCGCTGCCTCAGACGCGCCGCCGCCTTATGCAGCGCTTCGTCCAGTTCCCAATCCATGCTATCGTGATCTACGGTCAGGAAATAGCCAATCGGTTCCTCGGCTCCTTTCAATGTCGGGCGCACCTTTTCTTGATACACCTTCCGGCCGACTTCCTCGGCTTCTTCGGGGCTCATGTCTCGCCATCCCATTTCCTCCTCCTGCTTGTGGTTGTATCCCGACAAACTTGCGGGCTTTATCACAGCCGCCGGTAGATCTGCACACGGTGGCGGTAGCAGTCGGCCACGAACACGAGGCCGTCGTCGCTGACCGTAACCGCCGCCGGTCGGTAGAACCGCCGCTTCAGCTCGATGTTCTGTGTGGCCGCGTTCAGCTTTTCCTCGATGTCCGGGTTGGCGTCCAGGAAAGTCCTCGCCCACTTGGACGTGCCTGAATGTCCAATCAACGTGTCAACGACACGGCCATCTGAATCCAGAACTTGCACGCGATCCTTCCACCAGTCGCACACGTAGATGCGACCCTCCGAATCCAGCGTCAATCCGTTGGGCCGGGAAAACCCGTTGCCGCCGCCCCGCCCGTCAAACTCGGCGATGAACCTGCCGGCGGCGTCGAATTTCTGCACCCGGTCATTCCGCCAGTCGGTAACGTACACATCACCACCCCCGTCCACGGCTACGCCCCAGGGCATGCTGAACTGGCCCGGCCCTTCGCCTTCAGATCCCCAACCCGCCAAATACTCGCCGTCCGCCGTGAACCGCTGCACCCGGTGATTCAACGAGTCCACCACCAGCAGCGACCCGTCCGGCGCAAACGCCATGCCCGACGGCCGATTCAGCTGCCCCGGCTCCGCGCCAAGCTCGCCCCAGCAGCGCAGAAACTCCCCTTCCGGCGTGAAAACGCTGATGCGGTGGGTGTTCTCGTCCGACAGGTACAGGTTGCCGTCCGGCCCGAAACGGATTTCGGTTATCCAGATGAATTGGCCGGGCGCATCGCCCCAGCCGGAAAACTCGCCCACGTAGTCGCCGTCAAAGGTGCAGCGGCTGACTCGAACTCCCTCGGGTTGGTTTGGATTGGCCCGACTGGCGACATGGAGCAACCCATCCGGCCCCAGCGCCAGCGATACCGGCCCGCTGAACCCTGGCCCGCTGGCCGACAGCAATCCGATCACGTCATGGTACTGATACAGCCCCGCAACCGACACGGGATATTCAACGACGGTGCTCATCAAATCACCTTCCTGCGTCCAAGTAATTACTACGTCAACTCAATCGTAACCGCCGGCAGGCCGCACTCCAGCTTGCCGATGGTTTCCAGGCACCGGTCGTTGGCCGGCGGCATCACCGGACCGGACAGGGCGTCGCGCCGTAGCCGTTCCAACGGCGACGACTTCAGTAGTCCCCCGCCACCGGCCAATCTCATAGCCGCATCGGTTACTGACACGCCCACCTCGGCGCAATACTGTTTGGCCCGGTTCACCGCCAGGACCGCGCCCGTCGGGTCTGTGTTCCGGTCGGTCAGCGCGGCGTCCACCACCAGCAGCCGGCCCGACTGTATCGCAACCGACATCTCACCGATGGCCCGTTGTGTGCTGGGGTGGTTGATGATTGCCCCGCCCTCGGGCGTCCAGGATTTCTCGCTGACGTAATCGGTGATGTAGCCGTAGGCCGCCTCTGCGATGCCCAGGTACACCGCCGCGTATCCTAACGAAAAGCTGCCCCAGTCGGCGCTCAGGATCCGACCCGGCGGCCCAAAGATGGCGTGAACCGGCGCCACGGTGTTGTAGGAAACCGTGTGGCTCGACGTCGCGCGCATACCCACCGCGTCCCATTGTTCCGTCACCGCAACGCCGCTCATGTCGCTGCGGATCATGGCCGAAACTATATTGTCCGAACCGCCGCCGCTGCCCGCGATGATGCCGGTGACGAAAAAGTAGTCTGCCGCGTCCGCCAACGAGCAGAAGTGCTTCGTGCCGGTCACGCGGTACCCGCCGCCGGCCTCAGGTGTGAATATGGTTGACAGCACGAACCGTTCTCGCGCCGACGCTCCGGGTTCGCTGGTGATCGACGCGAAAAGCTGCCCGTCGTCCACCGCCTCACGGAAGTACCAGTTCCGTTGCTCCGGCGTGCCCAGACCGCCGACGAACGATCCCAGGACGTTGGTGTGCATGGCCAGCGTCAGCGCGGTGGATGGGCAGCCCCGCGCCACCGCCAGGATGCACATGGCGTAGGTGAGCGGATCCACCTCCGGCCCGCCGTACTCAGCCGGAACGCGCAGCGTCAGCAACCCGGCATCCCGCAGGTCGGCGTAGTTTTCTTTAGGAAACTCCGCCGCCGCATCGTAGCCCGCCGCCCGACCGGCAAACCGCTCGTTAGCCAGTTGGTCCGCCAACTCGATCAGCGCGATGGACTCGTCGCTCATCATCCGCGCCGCTGCCGACGGTATTGGTTCCAGGCGGATAATCATGCTCGAATATCCTGAGCGGCGAGGTACATGGCTATCTTGCCGCCGCCAGTTACGCGAACTGGTATTCCCGCGTTGACCCGATCATGCGCAGCGCGTTCAGGATCACCGATTCCAAATCCGCCCCGTTTTCCAGCAGTTCCGCCGCTTGCGCCACCAGCGCCGTCCGGTTGTCTTCCCGCAGCGCGACGCAACCCAGCAACTCAAGGCACCCGTCCACGATGCTGGCGGCGTCCAAGCCTGACTCCTGTTCCAGCAGCGCGCCCACGATGTTCCGCACTCCCCGGTGCGAGGGATTGCCCAACTCGTCTGCCACAAAGTTGATGCGCTCCACCATGCTGCCGCTGTCGATCCACTCCTTGCCGGTGTGCCAGCCCTCCACCGACGGCGGATTCAGCAGGTCCTGGTTCATGTACCGGCACTCCAACGCGGTGTCCATGACGCCCGTTCTGGGGAATTTCAGATCGCCCACCAGGTGCAGCGTGCCCACAACTACCTCGGCCGGGCTTTTCACGCGAGCGAACCGCGCGGCCTCCGACTTGAAGAAATCCGACGTGAATAACACCTTCAACATCGAGCGGATGTCGTAGCCCGACCGGAAATACTCGGCTTCCAGCAGGGCGATGGCATCCGGATCGGCCGGCGGCGTGTTCTGCCAGGCCGGAACCTGCACGTCGTCGGCTACGAAGAAGTTGTACATGTGGCGGCTGATGAACCGCGCCGTGGACGGCTGCCGGCAGATGATCTCAATGATGTCGTCGCCGTTGAAGTTGCCCGTTTCGCCCTGGAAAGTCTTGATGCCGTCGTCATGGTCGTCGGGGTCGTAGCGGAAGAGCCACGGCGTCTTGCCGAAGGGGATGCTGGCCACGTTGTCGTCGTCGATGGTCCAGCCGGTGAAGGCCCGCGCCGCCTCCTGCACATCGTCCTCGGTGTAGTTTTCCTTGCCGTCCATACCCACGCCCATGGAGAACAGTTCCAACAGCTCCCGGCCCCAGTTCTCGTTGATGGCGTCCTTGTGGTTAAAGTTGTTGTCCAGCCAGAAAATCATCGCCGGGTCGCGAGCCAGCCGCTCCAGCAGCATGCGGAAACTGCCCAGGCCGTATTCCCGGAACATGTCAATCTGGTTCAGCATGGTCTTCTCGTGCAGCACCTTTGCCAGCCCGGTGGCAAAGACGCCGTGCCAGAACAGCGCAACCTTCTCCTGCAAAGGCCGCGTCGCGGCGCTGCCGTTCATCCGGTACACCGTCTCGGTCAGCGCGCCCTCGATGTTGCGGCTCTCCTTCCAGTCGATGTAGTACCGCTCGATGATGTCTTCGTCCAGGCCCGGCTGGGCCTCGGGATGCAGCAGCCATTCCACCGTGGCGTCGTAACCCCACCCGCAGTACTTGTCCAGTTCGGCAGGCGTCGCGCCGAAACCCGCTCGCCGCACGAGGTGTGCGATCAGGGCTCGGTGGGAACTCTGGATGTCATTCGTATCGGCGTTAGCGCTGACCATAGTCATCAGAACAACCTCAGCGTCCGTTTGTGTCGTGGGATGAGTTTGCGAAATCATACCACAGGCGCCGGCGTGTCTCATTATCGGCATTGACAACCTTCGGCCGTCGGCGCACTATGTTGCGGCCCGGCTCCTCGCGAAAAATGAGGTTCGGGGGCATCATCCAAGCCGCCAACCCGGTTCGAGGGTATCTTCATTTTCGGCATCAGACTCCCCCGCCCACGCACCATGGACTCGTGGGTGGCGTACCGGGACTTCCGCTTCCTCTGGTTTGCCAACTTCTGCGCTTTCACCGGCCAGTGGCTCCAGCTGTTGAGCATCGGATGGTTGGTCAAGGAGTTGTCCGCCGGTTCGGGTGTGGGCGGTCTCCTCGTGCTGTCGGCCAGCGCGCTCAACACCTTGCCCGGCCTGGCGGTCAACCCGCTCACCGGCGTCCTGGGCGATCGGCTGGACCGGCGCAAACTCGCCATCGTCGTGCAGTCCATCGCGGCGGCGCTGGCCCTGGGTTTCGCCTTCCTGGTCGATTCCAACTACATCCGGCCGTGGCATGCCTACGCCTACGTCCTGACCTCCGGCTGCTGCCTGGCCATCACCCAGCCGATCCAGCAGGTGATGATCTCCAACACGGTGCCCCGGGGCGCGCTCACCAACGCCTACGCCATCAACACCCTTACCGTCACCGGCACCCGCGTCTTCGGCCCTTTTGTTGGCGGCATCCTCATCGCCAGCATCGGGTTTTTCTGGAATTTCGCCATGGAGGCCGCGTTGTACCTGGGCGTGGTGCTGATGCTGGTCCCCATGCGCACCCCCTACACATCGAATGAGCCGGCCGGTCCGAGCCGGCGTATCACCCCCATCGCCGACATACGCGACGGCCTGCTGCATCTGTGGCGTCAGCAGCGCGAGGTGCTGGAAATCGCGCTGATTTCAGTCATCCCGAACACCATTCTCCACCCGCTGTGGTTCCTGCTGCCCCTGTTTACGGTGGAGGTGCTCCAAGCCCACGCCGACATGGGCGGCTATCTGCTGGCCGTCACCGGCGTCGGCGGGTTGATCTCCACCCTCTGCATCGCCACCTGGGGATTCCCATTTCGTCGCGGCCCTATTCTCGTGGCGACCTGTATCCTCGGATCCCTCAGCACCATGCTGTTTTCGCAGTGCTCGTGGCTCTGGGCGGCATTCATAGTGCTGGCCGTCATGTCATTCTTCCAAGCGTACTTCCGCACCACCGCCGGCACCCTGGTGCTCACCATCGTCCCCGACCAGTATCGCGCGCGCACCATGGCCCTGCTCGCCTACGAGCGTTCCTCCCTGATCGGCGTCAGCATCCTCGTGGGCATCCTCGCCGACTTCACTTCCGCGTCCATCGCCATACTCGCCATCGGAGCCCTGGGCCTGAGCCTCTCCCTCGCGTGTCTGGCCACCCTGCGCCGCGTCCGCGCCCTGCAGTAAGAGGAACCGCTTTGCGCCTGCCCCGACTGCACACCCTGGACGCCTGGCTGGGCTACCGCAACTACCGCCTGCTGTGGTGCGGCAACTTCTTCGCCAACAGTGCCCAGTGGTTGCAGTTGCTCAGCGTGGGCTGGCTGGTGCGCGAGCTTTCCGAGGGTTCAGCCGTCGCCGGCCTGCTGGTCGTAACGGTCGGCGGCATCAACACCCTGCCCGGCCTGATCGTCGGCCCCTGGGGCGGTGTCCTCAGCGACCGTTTCGACCGCCGCCGGCTGGTGATTACCTTCCAGTTAATCATGTGCGCCCTGGCGTTCAGCTTCGCGCTGCTGGTGCTGTCAGACCGGGTTACCATCTGGCACGCTTACCTCTACGTGATCCTGGCCGGGGTTTGCCATTCCATCGCGCAGCCCATGCGCCAGGCCCTGGTCGCCGCCACCGTGCCTCGGGACATGCTGGGCAACGCCCTGGCCGCCAACGTCCTCACCATCACCGGCACCCGCATCTTCGGTCCCTTCATCGGCGGCATCCTGATTTTCACCCTGGGGTTTTTCTGGAATTTCACCATCGAGGCCTGCCTTTATCTAGCGAACGTGATGATGCTGTGGCCGATGCGCACTCCGTACTATCGGCCCGGCGACGCCCGCGCACGCGGCTCCGCCATCGCCAACATGGTGGAGGGCATCCGTTACGTCTGGAGCGGAGAGCGGGCCATATTCCAGATGATTCTCCTGTCGATCATCCCCAACATCATCCTCCATCCCACGTGGTTCCTGTTCCCCGTTTTCACCACCGACGTGCTCATGCGCGAGGCCGACGTGGGCGGCTATCTGCTGGCCGTAACCGGCGTCGGCGGATTTCTGGCCGCCCTGTTCATGGCGTCCTTCGGGTTCGTTTTCGACAAGGGCAAGGTGGTGCTGGGGGCCGCCGTCGCCAGTTCCATAACCTGTGTGCTGTTTGCCTATTCGCACTGGATGGCGGTGGCCTTCATCGTCATCGCGGCCATGGCGTTCAGCCAGGCGGTATTCCGCACCACGCGCGGCACGCTGATCCAGACCCTGGCGCCGGACCGGCTGCGCGGCCGCCTGACCAGCCTGCAAAGCTTCGACCGGGGATTCCTGGTGGTCGCCAGCCTGGGGGTGGGCGCCCTGTCCGACGCCACGTCGCCGGTGACGGCCATCGCCATCGTCGGCGCGCTGGGGCTGGTCCTCTCCATAATCTGCACCGCCACCCTGGGCCGCGTGCGACGGCTGCCTTAGAGGGCGTCCAAAACGCCGGGCGCGTGGTTCGCTGGCAGCGGGGTTGGTAAACTGCACTGCCACGACCGGAAAGAGGTGAACCATGACCAGATCTCCCGCCACCCGCATCCAGCGAGTACAACCCCCGGCGACCCTGGCCGCCGGCGAAAAAGCCCGACAGCTGGCCCGGCAGGGTCACGACGTAATTGACCTGGGTCAGTCGAGTCCGCACCACGTGACCCCCCGGCACATCATCGACGCTGGGGTTGCGGCCCTCAACGCCGGCCATACCAACATCAGCTCGTCCCGCGGCCTGCCCGAGCTGCGCCACGCCATGGCCGCCAAGCTGGCCGCCCACAACGCCCGCGCCATTGATCCCGACGGTGATATCCTGGTAACTCCCGGCAGCAAGATGGGCCTGTACGAGGCCATCAACGCCTACGTCGAGGCCGGCGACGAAGCGCTGGTGCTCGAGCCCACCTGGGTCAGCTTCGCCCAGCAGGTGGAGATGGCCGAGGGCGTGCCCGTAGCCGTGCCTCTCAGCGAGGAAGAGGAGTACCACATCAGCTACGAGCAGTTGAGGGAGTACGTCACCCCGCGCACCAAGCTGATCGTCATCAACAACCCCAACAATCCCACCGGCCGGGTGTACACCGAGGAGGAACTGGCGGCCGTGGCGCGTCTGGCCCGGGAGCGCGACCTGCTGGTGCTCTGCGACGAGACCTACGAGTACTTCCTCTACGACTCCAACCGGCACGTCACCATCGCGAACCTGGAGGGCATGGCGGAACGCACCCTCACCAGTTACACCTTCACCAAGGCTTATTCGATGTCCGGCTGGCGGTTGGGCTGTATCGTGGGTCAGTCGAACCTGCTGGAACCGCTGCTGAAAATCCAGGAGCAAACGGCCAGTTTCGTTTCTCCCTTTGTACAGATGGCCGGGGTGGCCGCCCTCGAAGGCCCCCAGGATCACCTGACCAGGTGGCGCGAGGACTGCGACGAACTGCGCGCGCGCTGCGCCGACCGGCTGTCCCAGTTTCCCGGCGTACACTGTCCGCGGCCCGAGGGGGCTACTTTCCTGTTCCCCCGCTACGCGGTGGACGTGTCGTCCACGGCGATGGCCGAGCTGTTGGTGGAGCGGGAAGGAGTGGTGGTAACCCCCGGCATCGGATTTGGCGAAAGCGGAGAGAGCCACTTCCGCATTGCCTTGATGCGGTCTCCCGCCGACCGGGTTCTGGAAGGAGTGGAACGCATCGCGCGAGTCCTGGAAACGCTCTAGCGTGAGTCAATCCGTAGGGTTCCTCCAAAGTTACTTCATCATTCCCGAGTTACTCCGTCATTCCCGCGAAGGCGGGAATCCAGGAAGTCGTTGCGTTTGGACTGCTCCGGATTCCGGCTTTCGCCGGAATGACGGTTGGGGATGATATGATAGTAGGCCGCCGCTCTAATTGTCGCCGCTGTTGCATTTCCCGCCCACGCTGCTTTGATTCAACGCATCACATCCAGTCCCGCCTACAGATGGTGGAACTTCTGGACCATCGCCACCGGCACCTTCTTCTCCGTCGTTGACCACGGCAGCGTGCTCATTGCCCTGCCGGGGATCGAGTCGCACTTCGACGCCACGCTGGAATCCGTCCAATGGGTCGTGGTTGCCTACGCTCTGGTTATCAGCGTCCTGCTGCTGCCCATGGGCCGCCTGGGCGACGTCGTCGGTCGGCGGCGGGTGTATATCACGGGCACCGCCATCTTCGTGATTGCCTCGCTGGGAGCGACTTTCGCCCCGTCCCTGGAAATCCTGGTTGCCATGCGCGTCTGCAAGGGCATCGGCGCCGGAATGGTGCAGGGCTGTGGCATGGGCATGATGCTCGCTGCCTTCTCCGACTCCGAGCGAGGCAAAGCCCTGGGGACGCATCTGAGCGTGGTGGGAATGGGCGCCATCGCCGGGCCGGCAATCGGCGGATTCCTGGTCGCCTACCTGGGCTGGCAATCAGTGTTCTTTGTGAACGTGCCCGCCGGGTGCATCGTGCTGGCGCTGTCCTGGTTCCTGCTGGAACGCGGTCCCGTCGTCGGGCAGGGCCGCCCGCGCAGCTCGACCTTTGATTGGGCCGGCGCGGGGGTGTCCGGCGTCATCCTTCTGGTCCTGTTGTTGGTGGTGGGCAACGGCAACAGCCTGGGCTGGCAGTCTGCCCCGGTCATCGTCGGCGGGACTGCCGTGGCCATCGGCATGGCGTTCTTCGTCTGGTGGGAGTTGAAAACGGCATCGCCAATGCTGGACCTGCGTCTGTTCGCCAATCGCGTCTTCGGTATCGGCGCGGCGGCGGCGTGGCTCTCGTTCTTTGGCACCTCGGCCGCCCGGTTCCTGATGCCCTTTTACCTACAGCGCGTGCTGGGCTATTCGCCGGAGCAGGTGGGGCTGATGATGATTCCGGCGGCGCTGTGCATGGTGATTCTGGGGCCGCCCAGCGGTCGCCTTTCCGACCGTTTCGGCTGGCAGGCGCTCACCGTGATTGGCCTTGCCATGAGCGCGGCCGGCGCGCTGGTGCTGGCGTTCGCCCTCCAGGAACGGTCGGCGGTGTGGTTCGTCATCGCCACTATGATGATGCAGAGCGCCGGGAACGCCGTGTTCAACTCCCCCAACAGCAGCAGCATCATCAGCGTGGTGGACCGGAGCCGCTACGGGGTGGTGTCGGCCCTGACGCAACTGATCCGCAATTCCGCCAATGTGGTCAGCGTGGCGGTGTCCACCACCATCGTCGTATCTACCATGGCGACCTACGGCGTGGAGCCCAAGCTGGAAGCCGTCAACCCCAGCGTCGCAACGGCTTTCGTCGCCGGATTGCGCTGGGCCTACCTGGCCATGGGCTGCGCGGTGGGAACCGGTGTGGTCATATCGCTATACCGCGCTGTTACCTCTCGCCGCCCGACGCAGCCGTCCGCGCCGGTATCACAGGCTGAGCCGTCGCCCTCGGCCAGTGGCAACGGCGACGGCTGACCATACCCGTCACGCGAAACGCGGCATCACTTCCTTCGCAAACAGTTCCATGGACTTCAACTGCTTGCCTTGGTCCAGGCCGCCGAAGGCGAAGTTGCAGCCGAAGTAGCGCACCCCCGCGTCGTGCAGGGCCTGTATCTTGGCCGCGCACTGGTCCGGCGAGCCAATGAACGCCCGGTTTTCCGCCAGGTATTCGTAGCTGGGCGGGAACTCGGTGCGCCGGTTCAGGTATTCCGCCATCGGCTGGTACACCTCGCTGCCCACCGAGAACTCGCGCCGCCAGGTGTTCAGGTCCAGCGTCCAGTTCAGCGCCTCCCGCGCGTCCCGGTGCGCCTGCTCCTCGGTTTCCGCGACGTAGAAATAGCGGAAAAAGGGCACGTCGGCCGGCCCGACCGCATGCCCGGCTTGCTTTGACTGCTGCAAGAATCGCTGCATCAAATCCACCGCGTCGTCCGTGTTCAGCACCACGCCCACAATCAGCCGGCGCCCTGTTGACGCCACGAAATCCAGCGACTCTGCGCTCCGCGTCGCCGCCACGTAAACCGGCGGGTGCGGGTTCTGCAACGGCGTCGGCACCAGGTTGACGTGCTTCACCGTATGGTATTCGCCGTCAAAGGTGTAGTCGCGGTTGGTCCATAGCGCCTCTACCATCTCGATGGTTTCCCGGTAGCGCGCCTGACTCTCGGCGTGGTCGATGCCGAAGTTGGCGTACTCCGACGACGACGCGCCCCGGCCGAATCCCACGTCCAGCCGGCCGTCGCTCAGCACGTCCAGCGTCGCCGTGTCCTCCGCCAGCCGCACCGGGTGATGCAGCGGCGGTATGAGCACCGCCGTCCCCAGCCGGATTCGCTCCGTCCTGGCGGCGATGTTGCTGGCGATGATGAGTGAAGACGCCCCCAGCCCGTACCGGGTGAAATGGTGCTCGGCCAGCCAGACCGCCTTGAATCCGAGCTCCTCGCCCGCCGTCGCCTGCTCGGTCAAATCCGAGTACAGGCCCTTGGGCGTATATTCCTCAGGCCACGGTATGTGGGAAAACAGGGCAAAATCCATTCTGCGCTCCTCGAATTTGGTGCCGGAGCAGTGTACACACTGCCGGGCTTGAATTTCAAACCCCGACGCGCCAGTGTATTGCTTCCCCATCTTCACAACCGCTTAACATCGTTGCCCTAATCTCCACCGCGGCCCTTGACGTTAAATTCGGGGCAATCCGTCCATCTGGTATCATTTAGTCCCGATACATTCGAGGCGCCGGTACGTTCCCCAACTTCCATTGCGGCGCGCTTCGTAACTAAACCACAGGAGCAACTTTGACTTTCCTGACTGAACTAGCCTTGCGCCGCAAGTCGGTTACCGTCATGGCGATGATCCTGCTCCTGATAGCGGGCGTGTTTTCCTACAACCAGCTCCGCCAGGAGCTGTTCCCCGAAATTAGCTTCTCCATAGTTTATGTCGTCACCTCGTACCAGCAGGGCGATCCTTCAACCGTCGCCGCCGATGTGACCTCCAAAGTGGAGGATCTCATCATCGGGATGCCCGACCTGGAGAAAATCACCTCGATTTCCACGGGCAATCTCTCCCTGGTGACCGCCAACTTCATCCCCGGCGCCGACGTGGAAGACGCGGAAGAGGAAATCAGGAGCCGGGCCAGCGGTCTCGCTTTGCCCGACGATGCCGGCGAGCCCTACGTCCTGCGACTGACCTCGGACGTTTTCCCGGTCATGCTCCTCAGCGTCAGCGGACAGCAGGACATTCCCGCTCTGCGACGCCTCACCGACGACGAGATTATCCCACGACTGGAAGCCATCAACGGTGTTTACGACGTAACGGTCGAAGGCGGCGTTCCGGAGCGGGTCTCCGTGATCGTTGACCCGGCCCGCACCAACGAGCACAACCTCACCATCCAGGACGTGGTCAACGCGGTTTCCGGCAACTCCATCGACCTCAGCGCCGGCACGTTGACCCGCGATGAGCGCTCCATCGGCCTGCGCGCCTACCAGGGCTACGCCAACCTGGATTCCATCCGCGACCTGCCGGTGGGATACACCAGGCCCGCGTCAAACCCCGCCAACCCCGCATCCGGGAACGCCACCGTCACGCCAATCCTTCTCTCCGACGTCGCCACCGTAACCATCGACACACCGGAATCGGATACGGTTTCCCGCACCAACGGGCAGCCCAGCCTCTCGCTTCAGGTGCTCCGACTCCCCGACGGCAACACCATCGAGATGACCCGCGAACTCCTGGTCGTCATCAACGGCCTCGACCTTCCGCCCGACGTGCAGGTCGATGTCCTCTACAACGATGGGCCGGCACTTGAGGAGCAGCTTGCCAACGTCGTTGGGCAGGGCGGCCTGGGTTTCCTCATCGCCGTTTCCGCAATCTTTATTTTCTTGCTGCAACTGCGCCCTACGGCAATCCGTGGCATTCTGCATACCCTGCGACCCACGCTGATCATCGCCATCTCCATACCGCTCAGCATCATGATCACCGTGCTCATCATGTCCATATTCGACTGGACGCTCAATTTCATGAGCCTGGCCGGGCTGGCCATCGCGGTGGGGCGTATTGTGGATGACAGCATCGTCGTGCTGGAAAACATCTACCGCCACATTCAGGCCGGCCCCCAGCGCATTCCCACCGGAGGCACGGACCCCCCCACGGCTTACCGGTTCGCCCCCCTGGGCGACAACCCCGGAGTGGCCGCCGCCATTCGGGGAACCCGCGAAGTGGCCGCCGCCATCATCGCTTCCACGTTGACCACGGTTGCCGTGTTTCTGCCTTTGGCATTCATCCCCGGCATTGTCGGCGAGTTTTTCCTCCCCTTTGCGCAAACCGTATGCGTCTCTCTGCTTGCTTCCACCTGCATTGCGCTGACCGCCGTGCCAGTTCTTGGTTCCATTCTCCTGCGCCGGGGTGATATGGCCGACGAGGAGGAAACGGCGGTAGAAGACACCTGGCTCCAGCGTATCTACACGCCGGTCCTCAGGTGGGCGCTCAACCACCCGCTTTTGACCGTTCTGGGTTGCATCGCCGCTGTCGCGGCCAGTCTGCCCCTCCTGATCATCCTGCCCATCACGCTCTTCTCCTCGGGTGAAGCCGAGTCCATGCGTATCGACGTCACCATGCCCGAGAATACCGGCCCGTCCGCCATGTTCCGTGAAATACGGGATATTGAACAGGTTCTCGACGGCTACCTGGGCGCCGGTTACATCACCTCCTACCAGGGCACCATGGGTTCCACCAGCCAGGATTTTGGCCCCAACGTCGGGGAAACCGGGTTTGACATAGCCGGGTTCTTCCTGGCCCTGTCCGACGACGTGCCCGCCGACTTCGCCGACGAACTCCGGCAAGCTTTGCCCGATAAAGAAAACGTGGACATACAGGTCTTTGTGGATTCTGCCGGTCCGCCTCAGGCCGGCATTGAAATTGCCGTAACCGGCGGCAACTACAGTGAGGTCCAAAGCGCCGCCAACAACCTCGTTGAGCGTATCGCCCCTCTTGACGGCGTGGTCAACCTGAAAACCAACGTCAGCGATAACAAGGAGGAACTCACCTTCGAAGTGGACACCGCCGAGGCCGGACGCTACGGCTTGAGTTCCCTTGCGGTTGCCGGCCAGATTCGCACTTGGGTGTACGGTAACGATGCTGCCGACGTCAGCCTGTCCGGCGATACCTATGACGTGGTGGTTCGCGGCGAGGACGAACAGGTTGACGAAATCGGCGAACTCCAGAACCTGCCCATTGCCGGCCCCTTTGGCGCCGTGCCCCTCGGGTCCATTAGTGATGTTAAGACCACCGTCGGCCCGGCCGTAGTCACGCACTACGACGGCGACCGTTCCGTCACCATCACTGGGGAGATCGAAGCCCGCGATCCCCAGGCCACCAGCGCCCGCATCGACCGGGCCATCGACGACGCGAATTTGCCGCCGAACGTGAGGGTGCAGCAGGGCGGTTTCGCCAGTGATATTGAGGAGCAATTTCAGAGCGTCTATATTGCCATGGCCGTCGGTGTGGCGTTGGTGTATCTTGTCATGGTGGCGACCCTGGGTTCACTCCGCGACCCCTTCATCGTGGTGCTGAGCATGCCCTTGGCCGTGGTTGGCGCGCTGATCGCTCTCACGGTCACCGGGCGAGCGTTGAGCCTGCCCTCAATGATGGGACTCCTCTTCCTGATCGGCATTGTTGTCACCAATGCCATCGTGCTGATTATTTTCATCGATCAAATGCGTCAGCAGGGGTTGGCCGTAGTGGACGCCATCATGCTCGCCGGCCGCACTCGCCTCCGGCCGATTTTGATGACCGCCTTCACCACCATCCTGGCCCTGTTCCCCCTGGCATTCAGCAACGCCAGTGGCCTGGTTGGGTCGGAACTGGCTACCGTCGTGATCGGCGGCCTCATCAGCTCCACCTTCCTTACCCTAGTCGCGGTGCCCGTTACCTACGTGCTCCTCCACCAGGCGGTTCCCGATTTATTCGCGCGCGTTCGCCGGCTAATCCTCCGACCTGCCCCCGCCGAAATGGACGCCGTTCCGTGATGGGCCGCTATCCTACGTGCGCCCCAACCTTGTCTCGCGAGGAACGATGTTGAAATTCAAACTTGATCTGCCGCCACTACGCCTGGTTTCTCGCGTCGGTTCTGCTCCGCTGGCGCTGGCTATCCTGTCGTCGATGCTGTTCATCGGCTGCGGGTCCAGCGCCGATAGCGCGACCGCGACCGAATCCGGAGGCGCTCCAAGCGTCGCGGCTGCGGAAATCAATAACGCGGTCAGCGACTTTCGCGTACGCAGCGAGCTGATATTCTCCACCCGGGCCGATCTGTCCTTCCAGATGTCCGGAGAAGTGGGCTCAGTCAACGTGTCCGTTGGCGACCTTGTTTCCGCTGGCGACGCGCTGGCCACCCTGGACTCCGACACTGTGACCAACCTCCGGCATGCCGAAGCCCTCGCCAAGTTCAAGGTCGAGGATACGCAGGACAAGTTGGACAGTGTCCTGGGCTTGCAGTCCGACGACTCGTTGGTTCGCGCCCGCGCCGAAAACGCCCTGGCGCAAGCCGAGAACGCCCTGGCGCAAGCCGAGGTGGCGCTGGAAAATGCTCAGGACGCTCTTGAAGACTATCAGTTGGATCATGACGTCGCTCTCAGCGCCGCCGTCCAGCGCGTCGCCGACGCCACCGCCGCCCTTGACCGCGCCGAGGAGGCGGTTACCGACTTCGCCGATGCCCACGGCCAGCAGTTCGCCAACGCACTGGCCGCTCGCGCCCAGGCCCGCACTGCCCTTGACGCCGCCCAGGACGCCGTAACCGACTTCCTCCCGCTCTATGACGAATCCGTCAGCAAGCTCCGCAGCCGCATTTCCCAAACCGAAATTGCCCTGGATCAGTCTCGGGACAATCTCCGGGATTTCGATAAGAATCACGCCGACCGGCTGTCTCAGGCCCGGCAGAATCTGGGCGCGGCCGAAACCACGCTGGACGCCGCGCAAGACCGGCTGGACGCGTTCTACGTGAAAATCGTCAACGAGGAATTCCATCAGCTCAGGGACGGACAGAACTTTGACGTCGTTCAGCTCAACTCCCTCCAGGCTGCGGTGGACGCCGCCCAACGATCCGTTGAAACGTTGGAGAGAGACATTACCGAGCTCGAAGCCGGGCCCAAGGAGATCGATCGCGCGGCTATCGAGACGCGCATCGCCGAATTGGAAGTCACTCTGACTACCCTCAACCGCGAGCTGAATGACGCCCTGGACGGCCCCGATCAGGATGAGCTGAATCGTTTGGAAGCCAACGTCCTGGTTGCCCAGGAGCGTCTCAACACCGCAGAGCGCAACTTGGCCGAAGTAGAAGAGGGGGTCGATCAGATCGAACTCGCTCGACTCGAAACCGCGGTTGACACAGCCATGGTCGCGCTGGAATCGGCCCGGTACAGGCTGGAACGCCTTGAGGAAGGGCCGGATGCCGCCACCGTCACCGCGCTCACTCAGGCTGTCGCCGCGCGCGCCCAGGCCGTCGCCACCGCCCGCGAAACCCGCCACGATCTTGCCGCCGGGCCCGACCCCGCGGCCGTCGCCCTGGCTGAGGCCAACGTCGCCGATGCCCTCGTTGATTACGCCGACGTGCAGGAAGACCTGGAGGATACCGTCATACGCGCTCCGTTTGACGGCCTGGTGCGTCTGGTGACCATCGAACCCGAGGACGCCATCAGGGTCGATGCCCGCGTCATCCAGCTGGTTGACCCGACGGATATCAGCGTGCAGGGCCTTCTGGAAACCAACTACATCGAGCGCGTAACCCCTGGTACTGCTGCCACCGTAACCGTAGCCGCCTTGCCGGGAGTGACGTTCGACGCCACCGTGGAGTCGGTCAATCAGGACGCGCGCACTGAGCGCGGCGTGATCAGCTTCCCGGTGAACTTCAGCGTCGTCATCCCCGATGGAGTCCAGATCCCACCGAATCCCGGCCTGGTAACTACCACCGTCATTATGGGAGATGCGCCGCCTCCGTCTGGAAGACCTGACCGGCAGCGGGGCTGATACTAAAGCAGTCCCGCTCCTCGAAGCGTCTGTTGCGCCGTAACCCCGATATCCGCCGGCGTCGGGATGATGACCGCTCCGGCGGCTTCCAGGGCGCGGGTTTTCGATTCCGCAGTGGCGCTTTCGCCGGTGATGATCGCTCCGGCGTGTCCCATTCGTTTTCCCGACGGCGCGGTTGCGCCCACGATGAGCGAGCAAATCGGCTTTGTGAACTCCGACGACCCGATGTACTCGGCCGCTTCCTGCTCCATGGTCCCGCCGATCTCACCGATGAACACCACCATATCGGTGTTCGGATCGTCGTTGTAGAGATTGAGAATGTCCACAAAGCTGCTGCCGATGATGGGGTCTCCTCCGATGCCCACGCAAGACGACTGCCCGATGCCCAGGTCCGTCAACTGCCCCACCGCCTCGTAGGTCAAAGTCCCGCTGCGCGAAACTACGCCCACCCGGCCCGGCATGTGGATGTTCCCCGGCATGATGCCCACCTTGCAGCGCGCGCCGGGGTTGATCATGCCCGGGCAGTTCGGCCCGATCAGTCGCACGCCGCTAGCCTTCACGTAGCGGTACACTCCCACCATGTCCTGCACCGGTATCCCCTCGGTGATGCAGGCAATGAGCGGAACTCCCGCGTCCACCGACTCGGCAATGGCGTCGGCTGCGAACGGCGGCGGCACAAAGATCAGCGCCACGTTCGCCCGCGTCGCGTCCACCGCATCGCCCACGGAGTCGAACACCGGCACGGCGTCGTCAAACAACTGCCCGCCGCGGCCCGGCGTCACTCCCGCCACCACCTGCGTGCCGTAAGCCTTGCACGCCCGCGCGTGGAAACTGCCTTCGCGACCGGTGATGCCCTGCACCAAGATGCGCGATTGCTCGTCGAGTAAGATCCCCATTTGCCGCTCAGCCCTGCGCGCCAGCGCGCGCCGAGAGGGCCGCCGCCGCTTCCGTCAAAGTGTCGGTGAAAGTTACGTCTAGGCCCGAATGCGCCAGGATTTCCTTGCCTTCTTCAAGGTTTGTGCCCAGCATCCGCACCACCATCGGTTGCGTTGCCCGGTGCTCCTCGTAGGCCATCACTATGCCTCGCGCCGCCACATCGCACCGCAGGATCCCGCCGAAGATGTTCACCAGCACCTGGCTTACCTTGGGATCCGACAGGATGATCCCCACTGCGGTGGCAACCTTCTCTTCCGTCGCCCCGCCGCCCACGTCCAGGAAGTTGGCGGGAGCCGCTCCGGCTGCATTGGCGACATCCAGCGTCGCCATGGCGAGGCCGGCGCCGTTCACCAGGCAGCCCACGCTGCCGTCCAGGCTGACGTATGCTATGTCGTCGTCCGCGGCCCGCGCCTCAAGCTGGTCTTCCTGGCTGCGGTCCCGCAACGCGTGCAGGTTGGAATGCCGGAACAGCGCGTCGTCCTCAACGTCCATCTTGGCGTCCAGGGCAACCACCTCGCCTTCCCCGGTAACAATCAGGGGGTTCACTTCCACCAGGGAGCAGTCGTTCTCGGTGAATATCCGATACAGCCTGCTCAATATGTCGGCTCCCTGCCGCGCCGTCGCTCCCGACATTCCCAGCCGGGCCGCCACCCGCCGGCACTGGAACGGCATCAGGCCAAGCGTCGGTTCCACCGCCTCCGTGATGATGGCGTCCGGATTAGTGGCGGCCACCTCTTCAATCGACATCCCGCCGGCCGCGCTGGCGATGAGCACCGGCCCCCGGTGGTTCCGGTCCATGGTCAATGCTACGTACATCTCGCTGGCGATGTCGGCCAGTTCCTCCACCAGCACCGTGTCAACCGGGACGCCGCTTGCGTCGGTCTGGTGCGTCACCAGGCGCGAACCCAACAGTCCGTCGGTAAATTCACGTCCTTCTTCGGCCGAACCGACTACCTTCACGCCGCCGGCCAGTCCCCGCCCTCCGGCATGGACCTGCGCCTTGACAACCCCCCTGCCGCCGAATGATGAGATGGCTTCGGCTGCTTCTGCCGGTGTACTCGCCACCTTCCCGTTGGGAATTGGAATACCGTACTCGGCGAAAATCGTTTTCGCTTGATGCTCGTGCAGTTTCATCGCGCCGGGTATTTTGCCCTACGCCGGCCCTGCCGTCAACGCGCCGCCCCTCAATGTCAAATCAGGCAGGCGTGAAGCCCCGCGCATGGCGCATAATGTCACATAGCCTTTCAAGGTAGAGAGTTCCTGCCTGCTACCGTAATTCCATGTCTGAACCAAGACCCCGAACCCTCCGTGCCGAAACCATGGGCACCGCGCCCATGTAGTTCCTGCTGCTGCAAATGTCGTTGCCCCCGATGCTGGCTATCGTCGTGATGGCCCTCTACAGCATCGTTGACCGCGCCTTCGTCGGCAACGTCATCGGGGTGGATGCCCTCAGCGGATTATCCGCAGCCTTTCCCGCGCAGATTGCCGCCGTCGCCATCGGTCTCCTGCCCGGCCTCGGCGGCATGTCGGTCGTGTCCCGCGCCCTGGGCACCCGGGACACCCGGCAGGCATCCCGCGTCATCGGATCGTCGCTGGCGATTTTGGCCCCCATCTACCTGGCTATCACGATAGCCGGTTTGCTGTACCTGGACGGACTTACCTCGTTGCTGGGCGCATCGCCCGACACCGCTCCTTACGCTCGCGAGTACCTGGCAATCATCCTGCCGGGCGGCTTCCTCACCATGCTGGCGATTGCGGCGAATAACCTGTTTATGGCCGAGGGCCGGCCGGGCTCCGCGACCATCGTTCTGGCCGGCGGAGCCGTTGCCAACGTGATTCTGGACGCCCTGTTCATCCTGGTGTTCGGTTGGGGAATTACCGGGGCCGCCGCCGCTACCGTCCTGGCCCAGGGGCTGGCCGTCCTCTACATCGCGTGGTTTTATCTCTCGGGCCGCAGCGCGCTCACTATCACGTTCGACGCGTTGCGACCGCGCCTCGGCCTGGGTCGGGAAATCGTTGCCCTGGGCTTGCCCATTTTCATCATCGAGGCGGCCCGTTCCATCGTCGTTGTGGTCATCAACAACATCCTGGCCCGATACGCCGACGGAGACGCTTACATCGCCCTGTTCGGGGTAATCAATTCGGTGCTGGAATTCGCGCTGGCGCCGTTCATTGGGGTCGCGCTGGCGTTCCTGCCCCTGGCAGCCTACAACTACGGCGCGCGCAACTATCCCCGCATACGTCAGGCGATGTGGCAAAGCTGCCTGGGCGCGACGGTCGCCGGCGCGCTGGTGATTGCCCTCCTGCTGCCGCTCTGTGGACACATCATACGCCTGTTCGCCGAGGCGAACGCGCTGCCATCCGAGGCCGCCGACGCCCTGCGCGTTGCCTTGCTGGCCCTGCCCATCGTGGGCGTGGAGTTCGTCAGCTCAGTCGCGTTTCAGGCTCTGGGCAAAGCGTGGCCCTCCGTGGCTCTCACCGTCACTCAGCGTGTGCTCATGTTGCTGCTGTGGGTCTTCGTCTTGTCGGAGGCTTTGGGCGTATGGGGTGTCTGGTGGTCCTTTCCCGTCACCGACGTCACCGCCATGCTCCTGGGCTTCGGAGCGTTGGCCCTGGTCTGGCGCCGCGCCGAAAAGTGGGGCGAGGCAGACTATGGTCGCAGAGTGGGCAATTTTGACACCGCCGTAGGTCGGCAGTAGCATGGGCGCAACTCTCAGCATCCGCGCCACGATGTACCAACGGAGGGAACACCATGGCAATGCACTCTTCCGGCGTTTCCCATATCGCCGTCTGCGTCCGCGACCTGGACGAATCTCTCAAGTTCTACCGCGACATACTGGGCATGACCGTAACCGTTGACCGTGTGCAGGATACGTCCACCGGCGGCCTGCCCCACGTGTACGCCCACGATCGCGCTACCCGGCGACAGGCCATACTATCCTACGGCGACGGCGCGATACCCACGCTGGTAATGACCAGCCATCCCGGCGACAATGCCGACGGCGCGGCCATCAAGCTCGACCAGGTTGGTATCAGCCACATTTCCTTCACCGTGCCCGACGTAAAGGCCCTTGCTGACGAACTAATCGCCGCCGGCGTGGAACTGGCCGGCCCCATGGACGGGTTCACCAACGCCGACGGCCATGTCTCCAGCATCTTCGTGTACGATCCCGACGGCATCCTGGTGCAGTTCGACGCCGGTGGTTAGCGGAGGATTACCCCATGGCAACAGTGCAGAAAATCACCCCCTTTCTCTGGCTGGACGGCGTCGCCCGCGAAGCCGCCGATTTCTACGTGTCGATCTTCCCCAACTCCCGGATCGTCTCCAGCGAGACCTTCGGCGACGGTCCGGCCGCCGGCAGCTCCACCGTGGCTTTCGAGTTGGAAGGCGTGCAATTCGTCGCCTTCGATGGCATTCCCGCCATCGAGTTCACCGAAGCGATCTCCTTCATGGTCTCGTGCGACTCCCAGGACGAGATCGACCACCTATGGGATAATCTCACCGCCGGCGGAACCGAGATCCAATGCGGGTGGCTTAAGGATCGCTACGGCGTCACCTGGCAGATTATTCCCAAAGATCTCCCCGCGTGGCTGATGAGCGGCCCCAATGCCAACCGGGTCATGGAGGCGATGCTGCCCATGAAGAAGCTGGATCTGCGAAAACTGTCGGAAGTGCACCAGGGAGGTTAGCCCATCATGTCCCACCACTACGACGAGCACGACCACGATAAACTGCTGCGCTGGCGCGACGACTTGCAAGGCGCTGCTATCGTGGACGGCGATTTCCCGGCCATAGCCCTTTTCCTGGTTAAACCGCAGGCCGCCGGTTCCCACGAAATCTTCCGGAGGTTCCGCACCGAGTTTGAACAGCGCGACGCCAGCTTTGCCCACCTGGTAATATTCGGAATGCACGGCGTCTCATCCGCGGTGCGCAGTCTGCTGGCCCAAACCAGCCTGTCTGAATCCGACCTGCCGGTGATGCTGCTGGCGCCGGCCGCCGAACCCGCCGCCGTCATCGCCGTGCAACTCCCCTCCGGCGATAGTCTGGAGGGTGGAAACGATCCCAACGGCGACGGCACGTGCGACTATCTCGCTCCCTGGCAGGATGTCCTCGACCGGATCCGCATCACCAAACGTGGCCGACCGCTGCGCCTCATGGGCGTCCAGGGCCGCAAGCTCGACGGCCCCGACCTGCGCGATTTGGCAGCAGCGGCGCTGGAAACTGTTGCCGCCTGATGCGATCTTGACAGGCTACTCGATGCCTCATCTTTTGTTCTTGCATGGCCCTAAGCGCCGCAGCGTCTCCGCCAGCGCTTCCTCCATATCCTCCGGCCCTTGCACCAGGATGTGCGGGCGGGGCACTGGCAGGTCTGCCACCGCCATGCGAGAGTACACCTCCCAACCGGCATCGCTCTGAGCGGCGTCGCCGACTCCGCTCTCCCGTTCGGCCATGCGCTTCCGGATCAGGTTCGGATGCGCCGTAAAACGAATGATCACCGGTTCAACGCCCACGTCGTCCGCCGCCGCATACAGGGGTAACCGCACGTTCTCGTTCAGGTTGGTGGCGTCAAATACCACGGAGTAACCGTCCCGCAGGTACCCGCGCGTCAGCACGTGCATGGCCGCAAAGACCCGTCGATGCTCCCGGCGGCTGTACTGCGGACGTGCCACCAGTAGTTTGCGTGTCCGATCACTGTTCAGCCAGACGAACGGCGCCCGCGATGCAAGCTCTCGGGCGAAATGTGACTTGCCGGTTCCGGGCAGCCCGCACAGCACCACCAGGCAGGGGGACTCCGAACGGGCCGGCATCCCATCGGCATGAACTGTCCGCAGGAAAGACAGGTCCTTTGGACGCAGACCGCCGGCGGTCCAGAATTTTCCGCGAGGCCGTGGCATCCCTGGGCGCCCGTTGCCGTCAGGTTATAACAACGCTCTGACCGCGTATTGAATCACCACCAGGATGACCATTACCACCAATGGGCTGAAGTCAATCATCCCGGTCTGCGGCAGCTTCCGCCGTATTGGGCCCAGCACCGGCTCCGTGAGGCTGAACACCACCTCGTACACCTTGACCAGGGTTTCTGGAGCGCCGCTCCCCTGCATCGACATGTACTGCACCACGAACCCGAGGATGATCCGGGCCAGCAGCAGCAGGTAGCACAGCGTTATGAGGAGGCTGATCAGTTGCAGCATGACGGGTCTAGTCCTGGCCCAGCTTGATGGATTTCAGGTAAGCGGCGTTCACCGCGTCAACCACCGCTGCCGGCACGCCGGCGCGCTCCAGCGCCTGCAAACCCTCTGCCGTAGTTCCACCCGGAGACGTAACCATATCCTTCAGCTCCGCCGGATGCCGGCCTGTCTGCACGACCAACTCGGTGCTGCCCTTCACGGTTTGCAGCGCCAACCGGCGCGCCACGTCCCGCGGCAGTCCCACGTACACTCCGGCGTCAATCATCGCTTCCAGGATCATAAAGACATACGCCGGGCCGCTGGCGCTCAACGCCGTTGCCATGTCCAGGTACTTCTCGTCATCGACGTAAATCTCGTCGCCAACGGTGGACAGAATCGCCGCCGTCGTGTCTCGGTGCGCCTTGCTCACCGAGGAGGCGCACGTCCACATCGTCATCCCCTCGCCAATCTGCGCCGGCGTGTTCGGCATCACCCGGATGATACCGTTGTGCCGCATCCCCTCCGACAGGGATTTCATTTTGGCGCCGGCCACGATGGACATAATCGACTGGCCGTCGCTGAAGCCGCCGCCGATGTCTGAATATACCTTGGGCAAATCTTGCGGCTTCACCGCCATAACTACCAGATCCGAACCGTCAACCACCGCGCCATTGGCGTCCGAAACGCCCACGCCGTACCGCTCGGCCAGGTAGTCACGCCGCGCCGGTACCGGCTCGCCGATCATCACATCCCCCGCTGCGGCAACTCCGCCGTCCAGCATCCCGCCGAGGATCGCCTCGGCCATGGTTCCGCCGCCAATAAAGCCGATGTTCATCGCGCTATTCCTCGCCCCAGCCGTCCGCCAGCCCGTCGCCCCGGGCGAATGCCACCGCCATGCGGATTGACTCCACCATCGACGTGTGGTCGGCCAGGTTCTTGCCGGCGATGTCGAACGCCGTCCCATGGTCCACCGACGTCCGAATGAACGGCAGCCCTAGGTTGGCGGTGATGCTTTCCTCGAATCCGTACACTTTGACCGGAATATGCCCCTGGTCGTGGTACATGCACAGCGTAACGTCGTACCGGTCCTGAATCGCCTGGTGGAAAATGATGTCCGCCGGCACCGGCCCAATCGCGTTGATGCCTTCGGACTGCGCCTGTTGTACCGCCGGCGCGATCTCCTCCGCTTCCTCGTTGCCCAGCAATCCGCCGTCGCTCCCGTGCGGATTCAACGCCGCCACGCCGATGCGCGGGTTGGCGAACCCCCACCGCCGGAAGTTATCGTCCGTCAGCCGCAGGTAGTCCAGTATCCGGTCCTGCTTCACGTAGTCGCAGGCCACCCGCAGCGAACGGTGCGTAGTCAGGTGGACCACCCGCAAGTTTTTCGCCATCAGCATGGTGGCCACGGTCCTGGCGCCCGAAAGCTCTTGCAGCAATTCCATGTGCCCGATGGCTTCGTAGCCCGCCATCGCCGCCGCTTCCTTGTTCAGCGGCGCCGTCGCCAGACCGTCAACCACGCCGGCCATGGCCAGCTGACCGGCCTTGCTCACCCACTCCATCGCCGCCTTGCCGCATGGCACACTGATCTCGCCCACCGTGATGTCTTCCGAATTCAGGTTGCCGATGTCCACCACGTCAATCCTGGTGGGGTCTTCGCCCGATGAAGTCGGGTCGTCGGTGTGATTGATGCCCATGGGCAGGCCCGTCAGCGCGGCCGCCTGCTCCATAGCGTACACGTTGCCGATCACTACCGGCCGGCACGCGGCGTAAACTCGCGGGTCCGCCAGCGCCTTGACCACCACCTCCGGCCCGATGCCGCAGGGGTCGCCCATGGTAATCGCGATGGCCGGACGGGTAATTGTGGTGCCGTTTGCTTCGGGCATTATGCGCCTCGCGTCGTCGAAAAGCAGGTCCCAACTCGGTGGTGTCGGATTATAGCACTCTGCTCACTCGCACTTGTTCCAGCCGCACGAATAGCAGGTTGAACAGCCCTCCTGGTTCACCACCGCTCCGTTGCACTCCGGGCACCGTTGCGAGTACGCCAGCCCGGCCGCCATCGGGGCGGCGTGTCCGTTGCCGTTGCCATGACCGTTCCCGTTCCCGGTTTCGGACGTTGCGTTGCCGTTTCCTACCAGAGTTCCCGGCGGCAGGAATGAGCGCACTTCCGGTCCGTCACCGCCGTACCCGGGTAGCCCGGATGGCAGCGTCAACTGCACCCCGTCCGGCGCGTTGGATTCACCGTCCAATCCTCCCGTCAGGTTGTCCAGCACAATGGCTACGGCGTCCGGACCGGACCGGACCAGCGTTCCGTCGTCCCACGCCGGACAGCAGGTTATCCCCCGCAGTTGCCGCGTCACCTCGCTGGTGTCGATGCCGGCTCGCAGCGCCAGCGACACCAGTCGAGACACCGCTTCCAGCAACGCCGCGTCGCAGCCGCCGGCCTTGCCCATCGTCCCGAACACCTCAAACGGTTTGCCCACGTCGTCCAGGTTCACGGTTACGTACATGTTCCCGTGTCCTGTCCGTACCCGCTCGGTGATGCCCTGGATTTTCCGGGGACGCTCGCGCGGAACTCGCGGCCCAGGCACCTCAATCTCCACAACGGCCGGCTGTGTGCCGGTTTCGGACGCTTCTTCATTTGTGCCGGTGCTCAACACCTGCTCGGCCTTGCTGCCGTCCCGGTACACCGTGATCCCTTTGCAGCCCAGGGCATACGCCGACTGGTACGCTTCGGCGACATCATCCACCGTCGCGTCGTGGGGGAAGTTGATGGTCTTGGACACCGCGTTGTCGGTGTACTTCTGGAACGCGCCCTGCATTTTGACGTGCCATCGGGGATCGATGTCGTGCGATACCCTGAAAACCTCTTTAACCCAACCCGGAACGTCCAGATCTTCCAGCGAACCCACGGCGGCCAGTTGCTCCATCAGCTCTTTTGAGTAGAACCCTTCGTTTCGGGCCACCGCCTCAAAGTAGTTGTTGCCTTCCACCAACCGCGTGTTGTCCATCACGTTCCGCACGTAGGACAGCGCGAACAGCGGCTCAATCCCGCTGGACGCGCCGGCGATGATGCTGATGGTTCCCGTCGGCGCGATGGTAACGGGAGCCGAATTTCGCATCCGCTGCGGGTTTTCTCCCCGGTTGTACGCGCTCCGCTCCCATTCCGGGAATGGGCCGCGCGCCTCCGCCAGCTCTTCGGACGCCCGGTAGGTTTCCCGCTGGATGAACTGCATCACCCGTTCCGCCAGTTCCAGGGCCTCGTCGCTGTCGTAACGAACTCCCATCTGGATCAATAGATCCGACCAGCCCATCACGCCCAGGCCGATGCGCCGCGTCCGGCGGCTCATGTCGGCAATCTCATCAATGGGGTAGTCGTTCATGTCGATGACGCTGTCCAGCATGTGAACCGCGGTCCCGATTACCTCCGACATCCGCTCCCAATCGATCGCCACGTCGTCCCCGTCGTACTGCACCATCCGTGCTAGGTTCAGTGAACCCAGGTTGCACGACTCATAGGGCAGCAGAGGCTGCTCGCCGCAGGGGTTCGTGCTCTCAATATCCCCCAGCTGCGGGTTCGGGTTGTCCCGGTTGATTCGGTCCAGGAAGACTATTCCGGGGTCCCCCGTCCGCCAGGCCAGTTCCGTCATCCGTTCGAACACTTCCCTGGCGTTCAGCTGGCCGGTAATCCGCCCGGTGCGCGGGTTCACCAGGTCATACGCCTGGTCATGTTCCACCCGGCGCATGAAGTCTTCCGTGACTGCCACCGAGATGTTGAAGTTGCTCAGGTGTAGGCCATCCTCTTTGGACGTTATGAACGACAGGATGTCCGGGTGCGTCACGTGCAGGATGCCCATGTTCGCGCCCCGGCGGGTCCCGCCCTGCTTCACCACGTCCGTGGCGGCGTCAAAAGCGTTGATGAAGCTCACCGGGCCGGACGCCACGCCTCCCGTGGAGCCGACCACGTCCCCTTCCGGCCGCAGCCTGGAGAACGCGAAACCGGTGCCGCCGCCGCTCTTGTGAATCAGCGCCGTTTGCTTCACCTTCGTGAAGATCGAGTCCAGGGAGTCCTCAACAGGCAGCACGAAGCAGGCCGATAGCTGCTGCAACTCCCGGCCCGCGTTCATCAGCGTCGGTGAGTTGGGCAGAAATTCCAGGCGACGCATCACCTGGTAAAAGGCATCCTCGGTAGCCTGCCGCTTTGCTTCGGTAGCGCCATACTCCAACTCCGATTGGGAAAGGTTGCAGGCCACGCGACGGAACATGCCGTCCGGGTCCTCCAGGACCTTCCCTTCCCGGTCCTTGGAAAGATAGCGCCGTTGCAGCACTACTCTGGCGTTGTCGGTCAGCTCGCCGGTCCGTTCGTTATAGGACTCGGCGATGCCGGCCGCTGCCATTGCATCCCGAATGCGCCGCCTTATCGATACCGCAGTATCACGATCAACCTTCTCCGTCATGCTGGTTGCCCTGGCCTCCACGATTTCCTCCCTGCAAGTGTGCCGGCTAATATGCGCCGGCTTTTTCCATATGGTTCAGGGCTTTCAGCCTCGCTGACAGTTCCAGGTCGAACTTCAACCCCTTGTAAAAGTAGAGCACCGGGATTTCGCGCGCCGGCCTCCAGTCAATGCCCGTGAGGCTTGCGGCAAGGTCCTGCGCCCTTTGGAAAGCGCCGGCGTGGTAAGACCCCTGCCGCGTGACCAGACGCACCACGCCGGTGGTCATCACGATGCCGAATCCGGTCAGCGTGTCCCCCACCATGTCCGCGAAGTCCTTTAACGCCCCATCAGCGAATCGGTGCCCCGAAGTCATCCGCATCGCCAAGCCGGTGCTGGTGCTCTTGCAACTGGTCACCGGAAAAGCCGTTCGCAGTTGCCTCGCGATCCGCGACGCATACCCTTCCGGGCACGGGCCGCAGTTGATTTCAACATTGTACTGAACAATCTGTTGCATCAGTTCAAGCTCCGAAGCCACTGGCTCCTGAAGGCGCGCGAGCCGAAAGCCGGTCGGCTCTGCGCGCCGCGTTGTCGTGTCGTCCCTTTTACGCAAAAAGGTCGTCCTCCTCTCGCTGAACCGGCAAGGCTGCCCAGCAGCTCACCAGGCAAGCGCGGGACTCACGGTCCATATCGTCTTGCAGTTCCGCGAAGGGGTTCGGTATCCACGATTCGCCATCGTCCACGTCGCTGGTCTCCCAAGCCGACGGGACCCACATCTTCCGCAGCATCTCCTCCATGTCGTGAACCCGGTTGTTGTGGGTTAATAGCCTCGTAAAGGCGGAGTACTGAACGCTGCTGCTCATGATGGTGTCAAACACCTCCATCAAATGTAGTGGTTGGCGAGCAGTAAGCATTAGAAAATCCCCTACGGCAACGGTGGCTGATGCCGTGGTTTGGGTTACGATTTGGGCCGGTTGGCTGAACCGCTTTGGCGTGTGGCGCGCCTCTGCCGGGTGCGCCGCGAGGAGATCGCGGCCACGCTCAGCAACGGTTCCGGTTGGCCCTCCCGCAGGGTGCGGGCACGTTCTTCAAAGTCGGCGGCGTTCTGAAAGTCGTAATAGACCGATGCGTAGCGCATGTACGCCACTTCATCCAGCGGACGAAGCCGCTCCAGCACCATCAAGCCCAAGTCCCTGGACTGCACCAGTCCGCTTCCCAGCCGCTGCAATTCCGTTTCTATGTCGTCGATCAGTCGGTCCACGTCCCGCCCCGGTATGGGCCTCCGGGTGCAGGCCATATTCACTCCGGTGAGCAATTTCTGGCGGTCAAATTCCTGCCGCCGGCCGTCCCTTTTCTCCACAAGCAGCGCCGGCAGCCTGACCAGTTCGTGGGTCGTAAACCGACGCCCGCAGGACAGGCATTCGCGCCGTCGCCGGATGCCGTTCTCCGTATCCCGGGAGTCGGTCACCTTGCTCTGGTTCTCTTCGCAATATGGACATTTCATAAAGTTGGTTGCCTTTTGGTCAAGTTTTCAAACAATTTTTGAAAACAGCATATATTGTGCTTTCGCACGCAATGACCACAATTTCTTGTATGCCGGATTATAGACCAGTCCCTCGCAAGCCTGTCAATTTACTTCCGGCCAGAGTTTTCCGCAATTTTCGCCGGTCCGGCCCCGCGCCGCCGCCAACCCAACACTGGAAATCCCCAAATCCGGCAAATGCTGATCACGACGATCCCAATGAAAAGCCCCGGCTCCGCGCTGGAGCCGGGGCTTGTGGTAGGCAATTTTTCCGGGCTTACCGGAAGAAACCCCTCCGATTCTGCCGGTGCTGCAGGAACGTCGGCAACTCGTAGTCGCTCCGTTCAGGAACGTCCATATCGCCCAGCAACTTCGCGATGTCGTCCTCGGCTTCCAGCGATTGCTCCGGGAAATCCGCCGCCACCATCGTCATCTTCACCTCGTCCTCCAGACGGGCATCCTTGTTGGTTCCGAAGATGATGTTGGCGTTGGGATCCGCCAACTCTTCAACAACCGCCGCCGCGTCCTGCACCTCCTGCAGCGACAGGTTGTTGCCGCCCGTCAACACAAACAGAATCCGACGTGCGCCTTCCAGGGACATGTCGAGCATCGGGCTGTCGGTGCACTGGCGCGCCGCGTCCTTGGCGCGCTCCGGGCCCCGGCCTCGTCCTATCGACAGCCAGGCCTGCCCGGCTCCGTTTAGAATCGTCTTCACGTCTGCGAAGTCAACGTTGATCTCACCGGGAACCGTAACCACCTCAGCGATGGCGCTGATCCCCTGGTGCAGCACCGAGTCCGCCAGTTTGAGGGCGTCTTCCCACGAATAGGAGTCAGATTGCTCCTCGTTCAGGGACAACAGCCGGTCGTTGGGAATCACGATCATCGTGTCCACCTGGTCCCGCAGCTTTTCCAGGCCTTCCTCGGCGTTACGCCGCCGAGTCTGCGCCTCAAAGCCGAAGGGGCGGCTGACCACCGCTATGGTGAGGGCTCCGCATTCCTTGGCGACTTGAGCTACTAACGGCGCCGCGCCGGTGCCCGTTCCACCGCCCATGCCGACTGCGACGAAAACCATGTCAGCTCCCTGCATGGCTTGCTGGATTTCGGAGCGCGACTCCTCGGCCGCCTGCCGGCCCAGTTCCGGTTGCGCTCCTGCTCCTAGCCCGCGGGTCAGATTGCGCCCCAACGCTATACGATAGTGCACGTCGCATCGCGCCAGGTGTTGGGCGTCCGTATTCAGGGCGTAGTACTCCACCACCAGCAGCTTGTCCTTGTACATGCGGCTCACCGCGTTTGATCCCCCGCCGCCAACACCCACCACCTTGATGAGCGGAACGCCGCGGCCGATTTCCGGAAACATGCCGTCGCTCTCCTCAAAACCGCCAGCCGGTTCCCATGATGCGGAATTGTCGGGGAAAATCATATCGTGGTTCCTCCTGATGTTGGCGCGCCTTTGACGCTCTGGTTGGATTCTTTATTCCTGGTTAGCTATTCCTGGCTAACGGTCTCTTGGTTAGCCGTCTCTCTTGCGCCTGCTTTTGCGAACGGCCGGCGGAACAGTGACCGGCGCGACCGGACCTCTTCGCCTTCTCCACTCGTTGACCCGCCGCGCGAGGACAAATGGCGATGTTTCACCGCCCATTGCAAGGATCCCAGGGCTGCGGCGAACTCCGGTTGCCGCAACGATTCGGGCAACCCCGCATACCACAGCGGCGCTCCTACCCTTACCTGCGTCCTGAATCCGCGCGACGTCATCTCGGCAAGCCCGCGCATCCTGGCCCCTCCCCCCGTCAGCACGATCCCTCCCGGCAGATCCGTCAGTTCGGCCTTGCACAATTCCGCGTGTACCAGCTTCAACATCTGCAAACATCGCAGGTACAGCGGTTCGCAAAGCTCCCGTCGCTGCATCACTCGTTTCGGATGCATCTGCGTGTCCGGCAGCAGGACTTCGTCCGTCGGCGGCAGGTCGTCGGGCAGCGCGTGGCCGTGCTCTATTTTCAGCTCTTCGGCCATCTGGTACGGAACCCGCAGAGACACCGCCAGGTCGCGGGTCAGTTGATTGCTGCCCATCGCCACTACCGATGAGTAGTAAGGAGTTCCGCCACGGTACACTGCCAACTTCATCGTCCCGGCCCCTATGTCCACCACCGCAACGCCCATCTCGCGCTCATCCGCCGTCAACACGCCCTCCGCGGAGGCCAGCGGATGCGCTACCAATCCATCCACCTGCACCTTGCACGACTGCAACGCCCTGACTGTGTTGCCCAGAGGTATCGACGTCCCCCGCACTACGTGGGCCTCCAGCTGCAATTCGTTGGTGTGCAACCCCGTGGGATTGCGGACGCCTTCAATGCCGTCCAGCCGGTAACGCATGGGAATGATGTGCAGCGTCTGCTGGCTCTTGCTGTCGGCTTCCCGTAACGTCCCGGCCGCGCCGCTGATCAACGAGCGCAGGTGCTGGTCGGTCACCGTCACCGGCTCCTCGCCGTTGCTTAATCCTTCCGCAGTGTTGAAGCCAGTCAGGTGTTCGCCGTTCATCACGGCGTAAACTCCGCCCAGGGGATTGCGCCCCATGTATCTCAGGCATTCGTCAAGGCACTCGCGAATCCCCTCCCGGACTTCGCTGAAGTCGTCAATGACTCCTTGCTGTACGCCAAGCGAAGGCACAATCCCCATGCCCAGGGGCTTCAGCTCGCCCTCCGGCCCCAGCCTGGCCACCACTGACACTATTTTGCTCGTCCCGATATCGATGACGGCGTAAATCGGTTCCCTTGCCATTATCGAGGTTCCCTCTCTCCAAATGTCCTGACTTATATCCGTTCCGCGACCCTCAACCGGGCGCTGCGGCTCCGGGGGTTGATGGTCTGCTCCTCCTCTGACGGTCGGACCGTGCGCCGCCGCACCGAGCGGAACCTTGGCTGCTGTTCACATGCGCACACCGGCAAGTCGGGCGGACAGATGCACGCCGCCGTCTCCCGGTCGACCCAGTCCTTCACCAACCGGTCTTCCAAGCTGTGGTAGCTGATGACCGCCACGCGCCCGCCCGGTTTCAACAATTCTCCCGCCGCCGCCAGCCCTGCCTCCACGTGCGTCAACTCCCCGTTTACGGCGATGCGCAGCGCCTGGAATGTCCGCGTCGCCGGGTGCCGCCCACCCCGTCGTCCGCCGACGGACCGCGCCACCACCTGGGCCAGTTGTCCGGTGGTCAAAACGGGCCGGCTACTCAGGATCGCCCGCGCGATGGCCCGACTCCTCCGCTCTTCGCCATACTGGAAAATCACGTCGGCCAACTCCCGCTCGCTCAGCGTATTGACCAGGTCCGCCGCCGTTTCCCCCGATCGGTCGTACCGCATATCCAGGGGTTCATCCGTCTGGAACGAAAAGCCGTACCCGGCCGCGCTTACCTGGCGCGACGAAAATCCCAGGTCCAGGAGAATCCCGTCAACGGCGTTGATGCCATTGGACTCGGCGATCCGCTGCATGTCCGCGTAGTTTCCGTGTGCCAGTCTGGCCCGGGTCCCGAATGCGTCCAGCCGTCGCCGCGCCACCGCCAGGGAGCGCGGATCCCGGTCTATTCCCAGCACCACGCCGTCCGGCCCCGACGCTTCCAGTATCCGCTGCGAGTGGCCTCCCTCGCCCAAGGTGCCGTCCACGTACACTCCGCCCGCCGATACCGCCAGGAATTGCAGCGTTTCTTCGAGCAGAACCGGACGATGGATCACTTCCCCGTCGTCGCGCTCCGCCGGGGCGAATCCATGACGCGCAGTCAACGACATCAGGAAGCCGGCCCAACGGAAGTGGGGCTTCACCCAGGTCGCAGTCGTCGGTGCCGTAACCATTTCAAATTGACTCTGCCAATGCTATTGAACAGCCACGGGTCTGGCCCAAAATGCCAACCCGCGCGTGATGCGGAATGTAACAAAGCCAGGGTCATTCGCGCCCATTGTGCGCAATGCGTAATTTGCCGATTTTTTGAAACTTACCAAAAGCCATTGACCCAACCCGCCGCCGCTCGCCTTTTGCCTTGCTGACTCGGTGTGCTATACTGCCTCCCATATCGGGTAGGCCGGCGAACACCGCGCTGCCCGTCGCTTTTTGCCCAATCTTTCTCCCACAGGAGTGTATCGGCGGTGAAGGTCACCAGGGACAACGCAACACCAATTGAGCTAACGCTGACGGTGGAACTCGAACCCGAGGATGAGAACCCGTTTCTCGAACGTTCTTACCGCCGCACCGTCTCCCGTATCAACATCCCTGGCTTCCGTCGCGGCAAGGCCCCTCGCCGTATCGTCGAAAGCATGGTCGGGCGCACCGCCCTCTTGCAGGAAGCGCTGGACTTTATGGTCCCGGAAACCCTCGACAAGGTGCTTACCGACGAGGAGGTCTCCGCTTTCGCCGAACCCAGCATCGAAGTTACCGAGTTGGAACCCGTCTCATTCACCGCCACCATTCCCCTTGAACCCACCATCGACCTCGGCGACTACCGTTCCCTCCGTATTGAGTCCGAACCTGTGGAGGTCGGTGAAGAGCAGGTTGACGACGTAATCTCCCGCCTTCAGGAAGAGCAAGCCGTCTGGGAACCCGTCGAACGCCCCGCTCAATATGGCGACCGCCTCAACCTCGATGTCAACGGCGAAATCGATGGCGAAATCGTGGTTGACGACCAGGACGTCGAATACATTCCCAACGAGGAAAACGTCCTTCCCTTCCCCGGTTTCGCGCCCAACCTCGTGGGCCTGTCCGAGGAGGAAGAGAGCGAGTTCACCATCACTATCCCCGAAGACTACCCCCGTGAGCAATACGCCGGCAAAGACGTTCAGTTCAAGGTGTCCGTCCTTTCCGTAAAGGAAAGGAACCTGCCCGAGCTGGACGACGAATTCGCCAAATCCGTGGGCCAGGGATTCGATGACGTCGATGCCTTGCGCGAGAGCGTCCGCGAGTCGCTCACCAACCAGGCCGAAGCCGCCGCCCGCAACGAGCTGGAGCAGAAGAGCCTCGAAGCCCTCTGTGAAGCGGCCGTCGTCAACGCCTCCCCCATCCTCTACGAGCGCGAACTCGAGGCGATGCAGGCTGACCGCGAGCGCATGCTCCGCCAGCAGGGTCTCGACCTGCCTACCTATCTGCGCTTCATGGGCAAATCCACGGAAGAGTTCCTGGAAGAAATGCGCCCCAACGCCGAGCGTCGCCTGGTGGGCGGGCTGGTGCTGCGCAAACTCGCCGAGGTCGAAGAGATCGAGGTCACCGACGAGGACATCCAGGGCGAGGCTGACCGCCTCCTGGAAATGTCCACCACCGAAGAAGCCGAACCGGAAAGCCTCGACAACCTGCGCGAATTCCTCGGTTCCGAATCCACCCGCGACAACATCCGATCTTCCCTCCACAGCCGCCTGGTGCTGGAGCGCCTCACCGACATAACCCAGGGCAAACTCGACGCGTCGGACGATGAAGCGGAAGCCGACTCGGAAGAAGGAGAACCTTCGACCGCTGAGTCCAACGACGAAGCCTCGGCGGAATCAGAGGCCGAACCCACGGCAGAAACCGACGTCGAAAACCCGGCCTCTGCCTAGCACTTTGCCGCACAATCTCAGGAGCCCCTCCAAATGTTGCAACTCCCCACCAACGTCCTGCCCGGGATCATCCGCCCTACCACCGAGGGTGAACGCGCCTTCAACCCCTACTCCCTGCTGCTTCAGGCTCGGATCATCTACCTGGGAACTCCGGTGGATGACGATGTCTCCAACGCGGTGGTTTCCCAGTTGCTCTACCTGGCTTGGGAAAACCCGGAAGAGGACATTTACCTTTACATAAACTCTCCCGGCGGTTCCGTCCTCGATGGCATGGCCATCTACGACACAATGCAGCTCATCAAGCCTGACGTGGCCACCGTCTGCTTGGGCAAGGCCGCCAGCATGGGCGCCGTGCTGCTGTCCGGTGGCGCCAAAGGCAAGCGCTACTGCACACGCAACTCCACCGTGTTGATCCACCAGGTCATGGGCGGTATCCAGGGCTCCGCTTCCGACATCGAAATCACCGCTCAGGAAATCCTGCGCCTCCGCGAACGCCTCAACACTATCCTGTCCGAAAACTGCGACCAGCCCTTCGATAAAATATCCCGCGATTCCGACCGCGACTACTGGATGGACGCCGAAACTGCCGTCGAGTACGGCATCGTTGACCACGTCCTCGACCAACTCCCCGACGTTTTCACCCGCGCTATCGCTTAGCTAGCGTTCCGTAAATCATCAGGAGACCCCAATGGCCCTTCCTTTTGAAGATTCCCCCCTGCTGCAACCCACCAACATCGTCCCCATGGTCATCGAGACCAGTCCCCGGGGCGAGCGCGCTTTCGACATCTACTCGCTCCTCCTGAGGGAGCGGATCATCTACCTGGGCACCCCCATCACCGACCAGGTCGCCAACGTCATCATCGCTCAGTTGCTCTACCTGGAGCGCGAAGATCGCGACCGGGACATCAGCCTCTACATTAACAGCCCGGGCGGTTACATCGCTTCCGGTCTCGCTATCCTGGACACCATGCGCCTGATCAATTCCGAGGTCTCAACCATCTGCGTCGGCACCGCCGCCAGCATGGCCACCGTCCTTCTCGCCAACGGCGCCCGGGGCAAGCGCTACTGCCTCGCGAACTCCACCGTCCATATGCACCAGCCCAACGTGGGCAGCTTCCAGGGCCAGGCCGCCGATATCGAAATTCAGGCCAAGGAAATCGTTCGCCTCAAGGAACGCCTGTCCAAGATCCTTTCCGAGGCTACCGGCCAATCCATTGAGAAAATCTCCGATGACACCGACCGGGACTTCTTCCTCACCGCCGAGGAAGCCATCGAGTACGGCATCGTGGATGAGATACTCGGAGCACCAACGGAGGAAGCCGCCGCAGAAGCCGCCTGATCGTATCTCTCACTACTTTCCCAGACACCAGGCGGCCCTTCATGACTACCCGAAACCGCAACGGCAACTCCAACCGTAATTCTCACCGCTGCGCTTTTTGCGGCAGCCTGTTCCCCCAGGGTCGCCTCATGCGCCCGCCCGGCCAGAACCGTGGCGGTATCTGCTTCGACTGCATCCGCGAACTTGCCGCTTACGTCGCCGACCGGGGTGGCAAACAACGCCCCGGCGAAAGTGGTCGCCGTACTCCTGGCAGCTCTGATCGGGTGGAGCTGACGGAAAAAACGCTCGCGGAATCCGACGGCCGACCTCGTCCCCTGGTGCCCCGCGAAATCTACGCCAGCCTCGACGCCTATGTAATCGGCCAGGAGAAGGCCAAAAAGACCCTTGCCGTGGCCGTCTATAACCACTTCAAGCGCATTCGCAGCGAATCCACCACCTCCGACGTTGAGGTTCAGAAGTCCAACATCCTGCTGATCGGCCCCACCGGCTCCGGCAAGACCCTGCTCGCCGAGACCCTGGCGCGCACCTTGGACGTCCCCTTCGCAATCTGCGATGCCACGTCTTTAACCGAATCGGGCTACGTTGGCGAGGACGTGGAAAACATCCTGCTTCGGCTCATCCAGGCCGCCGATTGGGACATCCCACGCGCTGAACAGGGCATCATCTACATCGACGAGCTGGACAAGATCGCCCGCAAAGAGGGCGTCAACCGCTCTATCACCCGCGATGTCGCCGGGGAGGGCGTCCAGCAGGAACTACTCAAAATCATCGAGGGCTGCATCGCCAACGTTCCGCCCCAGGGCGGACGCAAGCACCCCCACCAGGAGATGTTGCAGATCAACACCCGCAACATCCTCTTCATCTGCGGCGGCGCTTTCGACGGCCTGGAAGAGATGATTGCCAAGCGGCTGGCCGTCGGTTCCTCCATGGGGTTCCTGGCCAGCAATCCCGACCGCGCCGATAAAACCGCTGACGTTTCCACACCACTGGAGCAGGTTACCCCTGAAGACCTGCTCCAATTCGGTTTCATCCCCGAGCTCGTCGGACGCTTGCCCATCGTGTCCGCCCTCCAGCCGCTGGACCGCGAAGCGCTGGTGCGCGTCCTCGTCGAACCCAGAAACGCCATCGTCAAGCAGTACCAGCGGCTGTTTGCCCTGGACGACGTAAAGTTGGAGTTCACCGATGACGCCTTGGACGCCGCCGCCGACCGCGCCCTCACCTACCAGACCGGCGCCCGCGTCCTCCGCCACATCGTCGAAGACGCTCTGCTGGAGGTCATGTACGAATTGCCCTCCCTGGATGACATCGGACGCTGCGTGGTCCACGGCGACGCCATCAACGGCGAGTCGTCGCCCCGCCTCTACCGCCGCAGCGGTGGCCGCTACCTGACCCTCAAATCAGCGCTGTCCCGCTCAAACCAGCAGGCGCGCAGAAAAACCGCCTGACCAATCCCCAGCCTACCGTCACTCCCGCTTTTTCCCGTCATTCCCCATTCTCTAACTGCCATTCCCGCGAAAGCGGGAATCCAGCATCCCGGGAAATCGCCGCCTCTATTTCCGCCGTCAGCGAAAACCCTGCGGCGTGCGTGTCGGCCAGGGCATTTCCCTTCGCGTCCAGCGCCTCACCGGGCCGCACCCTGACCCGACCGTCAGCCACCGCCTGCAACGTCGCCAGCAGCAGGTGTGGTTCCCGTCGATAACCTTCCGCCCTGATCAGGCGGAACAGCTCGTTTTCTTCCCCTTCTTCGCGCCTCACTTGCCCCGTGTCCCGACCTGCTAATGCCTTCCGCGCTTCATCAAACTGACCGCCCACGATGGGCAGCTCGCAGTGGGACAAGACCGGCCCCCGGTCCACCTCTTCGGTTGCCAGGTGAATCATAGACCCGGTTCGCGTCGCCCCCGATGCAATCAAATCCCATACTACCGATTGCCAGGTTCCCGTCGGCCCGTCCGGCAGCGCCCCGTGCAGGTTCAACAACGGATACTGCCGGCACATCTCACCGCTGCAGATGAGCATGTAACCGGCCAACGCGCAAACGTCGGGCTGGTACGGTTGCAGCAGGCTTATCACCGCCCGGTCAAACCCTTCCCGGTGCTGCGACATAGGCCCGCCGCCATGCTCCCGCCGGTATCGCGCCGACGACAGCGTCACCAGCGGAAAACCGTATGACCGCACCAGTTCAAAAAAGGCGTCCGATCCTTCCGCCTCACCCGGTTCCCGGTTGCTGAACACGAACTCGATCCGGGCGTCCAGCCGTCCCTCCCCAATCGCGTCCGCCACGAACCGCAACAGCCCCCGCGACCCTTCACCCCGCCCAGTGGCAAACCACCCAATCCTCAACATTCCGTTGCTCCGGCTAGATTTTCTGACTGTCATTGTGAGGAGCGGAGCGACGCGGCAATCTCGCCAATAACCCTAGAATGGCGCGTCGTCATCCTCAAACAACGATGGATCATCTGGCTCCAGCGGCGGCGGCAAATCCCAATCGTCGCCATCGCCATCGCCCGACGCTTCTCCAACTGGCGGAGCCGCTACTCTCCGACTATCTCCAATCTGCGTAATCCGCAGTTCCGCCTCGGTCAACAATTGCTGGCAGCGATTGGCCAACTCCATCCCCCGACGATACAACGATTCGGCGTCGGTCAACGCCAACTCGCCCTGTTCCAGCCGACCAACCGTTTCCTCCAACCGTTGGTAAGCGTCCTCAAACGACAACCCCGCCAGCTCCGCTCGCCAACTCTCACTCGGCTCGGTCATAACGTCTGGACCTGCACTCACCGGTTACAGCAGCGGCCGCATCGCCGGCTGTGCTTCCGCACTACCGCCACGACGCCGGCGCGTCGAGCTTGGCGTCGGCTTCGCGGCGCCATTCCCGTTATTGTTGGCCCCGGTTTCCTTGACCGGCTCGCTTTGCGCCGCTGACGGGCCAACGGGAGAGTTACCTGCGACCGCCTGCATGCCGCCGCCGCTCAGCGTTATATCCAGCAGGTCACCGTCCCGCGCCTGCTCCGGAGCCGTCAGCGCGCCCGGCTTTGCCGACAGGCTCACCACCGCGTAACCTCGCCGCAACGTCGCCGCCGGATCCAGCGCGGAGAGCTTGGCCTGCTGCGCTTCAAGATCCCGCTGCAATCGTTCCTTGCGCCGCGTCATCGCCGCCGTCGCTCGCTCAGTCAGCCCGTCGATCTGACGCATCAACACGGCCACGTCCGGCCCACGTCGTTGCAGACGCTGCCTTTGCAGTTTCACATCGCCGCGCCTCCGGTCAATCTGCCCTAGCATCAACGCGGTGAGTTGCTGGCCCGCCGCGAAAACGTTGGCGAGCAACTGCCGGCGATCCGGCGTCGCCAACTCCGCCGCTGCCGATGGCGTGGGCGCGCGCTGGTCGGCTACGTCGTCTGCTATGGTGTGGTCGGTCTCGTGTCCCACGCCTGATACCACCGGGATGCCGCTCCCGAAAATGGCCCGCGCCACTTCCTCTGAATTAAAACACCACAGGTCTTCCAGTGACCCGCCGCCCCGCGCTACGATGATTACGTCGGCCAACCCCTCATCGTTCAATTGCTTGATCGCTTCGGCAATCTGCCCGCCGGCCGCGTCGCCCTGCACCGCTGTTGGCGACAAGCGCAGTTCCACCAGCGGGTACCTCCGCCGCGCCACGTTCTGAATATCCTGCCACACCGCTCCGCTCGGCGACGTCACCACGCCGATCACCTTGGGAAACAACGGCGGCGGACGCTTCCGCGACGCCTCAAAGAGTCCTTCCCCCGCCAACTGTTGCCGGAGCCGTGCCAGTTCCAGCGCCATCGCCCCCTCCCCCACCGGCAACACCGCCGCCACCTGCATGTTGGCTTCCCCGTATGGCGCGTAGAACGTGAAATTCCCGCCGGCCAGAACCTCGTGCCCTTCTTCCAGGTATTCCTGGCCCGACCGGCCACGGAACATCACGCAACGGATGGTACTCCCATCCTCCCGCAGGCTGAAGTACGAATGTCCCGACGCCACCGTCCGAAGGTTCGCCACCTCGCCCTGCACCGTCAGCCGAGACAGCACCCCGTCGGACTCGAGCTTGTCCTTCAGGTAGGTGGCCACCTCCCCCACGGAATAAACTACCGGCGACAGCATCCCGCAATTCCTGATTCAGACGATCCGGATCTACGAAACCCGTTCCGAGTAGGTTCCGTTCCGCGTGTCCACCTTAACCACCGTCCCCGGCGTGATGAACATGGGCACCGTAATTTGCAGCCCGGTCTCCAGCGTGGCCGGCTTGTTGCCGCCCTGTGCCGTGTTGCCCTTGAACGCCGGCGGCGTGTCCACCACTTCCAGCTCCACGTGGATCGGCAGGTTCACGTTGATGGGCGACCCCTTGTAGAACACCACCTCAACCATCATGTTCTCTTTCAGGTAGTCCAGCGTGTCCCCGAGCTGTTCGCCAGTCAGTTCGTGCTGGTCGAACGTTTCCTGGTCCATGAAGTAGTAGTGCGACCCGTCGGTGTACAGGTATTGCGTATCCCGGTTGTCAACCTCGGCCAGGCTGAACCCGGTATCGTAACGCTGGAACGTCCGCTCCACCACTGAGCCGCTGATCAGGTTACGCATCTTGATCCGTGTAACCGGCGCACGCTGCTGCATCTTGTGCCGTTCGTAGTCCATCACCTGCCAGGGTTGGTTCTCCAGCTCGATAACCATGCCCTTGTTGAGGTCGCCAAAGTTGATGCTCATTCTCGGTGTCCCCCTACCGTCATTCCCGCGAAAGCGGGAATCCAGAATACCTGTAAAGCACAGGACGATGGGTACGATCACCTGTCGCACCCGGAAAACGTCCTACTCAGCCGCTTCATCGACGATGATGCCGGCCAACGCTTCCAGTGCAGCAGTATAGCCTCTCCACCCCAGCCCGGCAATTTGGCCCCGCGCGGTGTCCGCCAATACCGAGTGTCTCCGCCACGCTTCCCGCGCGTGTATGTTGCTCAGATGCACCTCAACCACCGGCACACCCGTGTCCGTCAGCGCGTCCTTCAGCGACAGTCCGTAGTGCGTCAACGCCCCCGCGTTGATCACCACGCCGTCAATCCGCCCCGCGCTGTCCTGAAGCCGGTCAATCAGCGCTCCCTCATGGTTGGACTGGAAGCACTCCGCCTCCACGCCCAGCGACGCCGCCCGCTCCTCTATGCGCCGGTTGATCTCGTCCAACGTCAGCGTGCCGTAGTGATGGCGGTCCCGCCGGCCCAGCGCGTTCAGGTTAGGCCCGTGCAGCACCAGTATCGTCGTCATCTGCTGCGCCCCCGTCGTCGGTATGCTCACCGCCATGCCCCGCTGCCAACGGGTGGAAATTCAGGTACGCCCGTCGCGCTTCCCGCTTGGTGATGTGCGTGTACATCTGCGTCGTCGATACGCTGCTGTGCCCCAGCAGGTCCTGTATCACCCGCAAGTCCGCATCCCCCTCCAGCATGTGGCTCGCAAAACTGTGTCGCAGCGTATGCGGGTGGATTCCCTTCTTCAAGCCCGCGCGCGCCGCATAATTGCTAACGATCTTCTCGATGCTGCGGCGCGACAGCCGACCGCCGTAGCGGTTTACGAACAGCGGTTCATCACCCGCCGCCTCTGCCGCCAAGTGCGGACGCCCGTCCGTCAGATAACTGTCCAGCACCGCCTCGGCCGGTTCCCCGTATAGCGTCCACCGTTCTTTGTTGCCCTTGCCGCGCACCAGTATCTCCTGCCGCTCCCGGTACACGTCGCCCACGTTCATCCCCTCGATCTCAGCCAGCCGCACGCCGCAGGCGTACAGCACTTCCAGTATCGCCCGGTCCCGCAGACCCGTCGGCGTGTCGTCGTCGGGAGCGTCCAGCAACCGTGTAGCCTCTTTCTTGCCCAGAAAACTCGGCAGTGGTTTCTCCACCTTTACCGGGAATGACCGCGCCGACGGCACCGGCGTGGTCTTGAACCATCCCTCCTGCACCAGGAAGTTGTAGAATGTCCGCAGCGCCGTGAGCTTGCGCACGATGCTCACCCGCGCATAGCCCCTGGGCCGCTCCCCGTCCGTCCGCCCCTCCGTCGCCAGGTACGCCACGTAGCCCCGCAGCGTCTGCCGGTCCATCTCGGTCAGGCTCAGACCCTTGCGCCGGCAGTAAGCCAAAAACGTGTGCAGGTCGTCCAGATAGATGCGCCGCGTGTTGTCCGACAGCGCCCGCTGCCCGGTAAGATGCCGCCCGTAACGTTCCAGCAAGTCCGGCGTCGCTGGCCCGCAGTTCCGCTCCATTCCAACCGTCGCTGATTCCGCTGTCATTGCGAGCGAAGCGGGGCCATCCCGTTGGGTTAGATGTGTTCCGCTAGTCGCCAACGGTCGCCAGCTCCGGTTCCGCGGCAGCCTGACCTGCGTTCGATTCGGCGACGGGCGCGTCTCCTTTCCACTTGCAAACCGAGCACGTCGCTTTGCCCCGGGCTGCCATCACCAGCATACCGCCGCACTCGGGACATGGCATCGGCAGCGGCTCAGTATTCACCAGGAATTCGCACTTCGGGTAGTTGGCGCATCCCCAGAACGGCCGCCCCGATTTGCGGGCGCGCCGCTCCACCAGGTCGCCGCCGCACTTGGGGCAAGGAACGTCGCTCTTCTTCACGATGTTGCGCCGGTTGTCGCAGGGATTGTCCTCGGCGTTGTAGCCGGTACACGCCAGGAACCGCCCGTAGCGTCCCGTCTTGATCACCATGGGCCGTTCGCACCTTTCGCACACCTCGTCCGTCTCTTCATCCGCAGGCCGCTCGGCGTTGTTCCGCATGTTCCGCGTATTCTGGCACGCCGGGTAACCCGTGCACGCCAGGAACCGCCCGAAACGGCCCATCATCATGGTCATCGGATCCCCACACTTCTCGCACGCCGGTGAAAACTCCTTCTCCGCTGCCGTAACCGCCTGGTGGAATGGCCCGTAGAATTCGCGCAGCATCGGCACCCAGTCCTGTTCGCCCTGCGCCACACTGTCCAGGTCTTCCTCCATCCGCGCCGTGAAGTTCAGGTCCATCACGTCTGAGAAGTGCTCGGTGAGCAGGTCGGTCACCGTGCATCCCAACTCCGTCGGCAGCAGCCTCCGCTGCTCCCGCGCCACATATTCCCGCTCCACCAGCGTCGCAATCGTCGGCGCGTAGGTGCTCGGCCGGCCGATGCCCTTGTCCTCCATTTCCTTGATGAGCGTGGCCTCGGAGAATCTCGGCGGCGGTTGCGTGAAGTGCTGATTGGCCTGCAACTCCCGGTTCACCAACCCGTCGCCCGCCGTCAACTCCGGCAGCGCGCCTTCCTCGCCGTCACCCGAATCGTCCCTACCCTCCAGATACATCGCGCGAAACCCGGGGAACTTCAACACCGATCCCGTGGCCCGGAACCGGAACACGCTGTCCGATGGCGCGGCGCACGTCGCGTCGATCTCAACCGTGGTGGCCTCAAGCAGCGCGTCCGCCATCTGGCTCGCCACCATGCGCTCCCAGATCAGCGAGTACAGCCGCAGCTGGTCCCGGTCCAGGTACGCCGCCATCGCATGCGGCGTCCGCCTGATGGATGTCGGTCGTATCGCCTCGTGCGCTTCCTGAGCGTTCTTGCTCCGCGTGCGGTAACTGCGCGGCTTGTCCGGCGCATACTCCTTCCCGTAGCACTCCCGGATGTACTCTCTGGCTTCCCGCACCGCGGACTCCGCCACGTTCACGCTGTCGGTCCGCATATAGGTAATCAGCCCCACCGACCCTTCGTTGCCGATGTTCAGCCCCTCGTACAACTGCTGTGCCAACGCCATGGTGCGCTGCGCCGTGAACCGCAGCTTGCGGCCCGCTTCCTGTTGCAGCGTGCTGGTGATGAACGGCGGCGCCGGACGCTGTCGCCTCGGCTTCTTCTCCACGCTGTCCACCGAGTAGGACGCGGATTTCAGTTCCGCTTCCAGGCTCCGGGCCGCGTCTTCGTCGGCAATCGACAGCTTGCGCCGAGCGCCCTTGCGCGAGTGCAGCGTTGCCGTGAACGTGTTGGGATTCGCTGGCGGATCAGTGTCCTTGAACAGCTCCGCCTCCAGTGACCACCATTCCACCGGCACGAACGCCGCGATTTCCCGTTCCCGCTCCACGATCATCCGCAGCGCCACCGACTGCACCCGTCCTGCCGACAGTCCCAACTGCACCTTTAGCCACAACAGCGGGCTGATCTCGTATCCTACCAGCCGGTCCAGTATCCGCCGCGCCTGCTGCGCGTTGACCAGCTCCATGTCGATCTCGCGGGGATGCTCAAACGCTTCCTCCACCGCCTGCTTGGTAATCTCGTGGAACACCACGCGCTTGGGCGGCTTGGGGTTCTTGTCCCAGCCGGCCGCCGCTTGCAGGTGCCAGGAAATTGCCTCGCCCTCCCGGTCCGGGTCAGTTGCCAGGAATATGTCCGATGCCTTCGCTCCGGCTTCCTTGAGGCCCTTCACCAGGTCCCGCTTGTCCTTCATAGTCAAGTATTTGGGCGCGAATTCCTCTTCCGTGTTCACCCCCAGCGTGGACTTTGGCAGGTCCCGCACGTGCCCCATGGACGCTGCCACCACGTACCGGTTCCCCAGGATCTGACCCACCGTGCGCGCCTTGGCCGGAGACTCTACGATCACCAGCCGCTTGCCGGCGGCGGATGGCACCCCGGATCGCCCGCGTGTCGCGCCGGCTTTCGCATTGCTGCCGGAGCGTGCTGAGTTTTTGGCGCTTTTGGATCTGGCGGACGTTTTTCCGGTCGTCCTTCTTCTTGTACCGGTCTTGGGCGGCATTGGGTGAACTTTGTCTCCGATTAGTTTCGTATCAAATCAGGGTAACCGATAGTGCATCATACCAGCCTGCACAACCAGCCCCTTGATCTCCAGCAATGTTAACAGGCCGCTCACCTCGGTGATCGGGCG
>JAPPCX010000009.1 GCA_028875655.1 Chloroflexota bacterium
CCATAGGCATTCACCACTCCTTGCGGGTCGTACACGGGTTTTCTGGGACAGGCTCAAAAGGCTTTCCCTTGGCCTCCGCATCTGCTCTGCGTTGCAGCCACTTCAGTGTTACGCTCGTTCTCATTCCTCATCCGGGTGCGTTGTGATGAAGCGTCCGGCCCGGGCCGGGTCAATGTGCGGCGCGCGCACTTCTACGCCCGCCTGCTCTTCCTGCAGCCGCACCGTCACGCTGCTGTCCGATTCCGCCCAGCCCCGGTTCATCGCCTGCATTGCGATCTGCTCCGCCAGCGTGGACATGGGCATGGGAACGTCATACTCCCGGGCCAGCTCCGTCGCCAACGAAATATCTTTGTAGGCCAGGTTCAGCGCGAAGCTGGCCGGCTCGAACTCGCCCCGAAACATCGTGCGCACCAGCCCCTCGTGCAGCACTCGCATCCGGCCCAGGGATCCCCGTCGGACGCACTCCCACAGCGCTTCGGGTTCTACGCCGGCCTTCACACCCAGGGTCAGCCCCTCGGCGATGGCCTGCCGCACGCTGTGACCGATCATGTTGTGCACCAGCTTGGCGACGCTGCCCGCGCCGATCTGGCCGGCGTAGAAAACCTTGTCGCCGAAGGCGTCCAGGATCGGCTTCACCCGGTCGAACACCTCCCGGTCTCCGCCCACCATCACCGCCAGGTTGCCCGACGCCGCGCCCGTCTTGCCGCCGCTTACCGGCGCGTCCAACACGTGGCAGCCCTTGGCCCGGAACTTCGGCTCGATCTCCCGGATCAGCGTCGGACGGCTGGACGACAGGTCGATGTAAACGCTCCCCGGCCTGATGCCCTCCAGCACGCCCGCCGCGCCGGTTGATACCGACTCCACTTCGTAGGGCCCGGGCAAGGACGTAAAGGTAACGTCGCTGGCTGCGGCGACTTCCGCCGGCGTGTTGGCCAGTCGCGCGCCGCCTTCCAGCAGGGGCAGCGCGGCCTCCTCGCGCAGGTCGTACACAATCATCGGGTAGCCGGCCCGTTGTATGTTCGCCGACATGCCGCCGCCCATGTTGCCCAGTCCAATGAATCCCACGGTTTCCATAATGCAGTCTCACTCCGTTCATCCCGCGTGTGGCGGTTGGCTCCCGACAGTATAACTATCCCCGACGTTAGTGTCATAAATCACCCTGCCGAACATACAACCCGGCTTGTCCCGCCGGGGTGCGGATGCTACACTTTTTGCACCGCCGACCACCACTTGGGAAATCCGATGCTGGCAGCCTCCGACGCCTCTACCGTCGGTATTTTTTTGGACACCGACCCGCGCCGGCAAGCGGTGTGCGATGCAGTTCGCCGCTTGGCCGTTGACGCCGGCATTGCTGCCTATCTGGTGGGCGGGCCGGTTCGTGACCACCAGTTGGGCGCTCCCGTCAAAGACCTGGACATCGCCGTGGTGGGCAGCGCGCCCTCCCTGGCTGGGAAACTGGTTGATGCCCTGGGTGGGCGGTTGACGGTACACCCCCGGTTCCGTACGGCTACGGTGTGGCTGCCCGATGGTATCTCCGTTGACCTGGTAACAGCCCGACGCGAAACCTACTCGCGCCCCGGCGCCCTGCCGGACGTCGAGCCTGGCGCTATCGCGGACGATCTGGGCCGGCGGGATTTCACCATCAATGCCATGGCCATTCCCCTCTCCGGCGATGATTCCGACCTGGTGGACCCACACAATGGCCGCGCTGACCTGGAGGCCGGCATCGTCCGCACGCTGCACCGCGACAGTTTCGTGGACGACCCGACCCGCCTGTTTCGCGCGGTGCGCTACGAGCAGCGGTTCGGCTTTCGCATCGACGACGCCACGCTGGCCGATATGCGGTCGGCGCTGGACGCCGGCGCGATGAATACGGTTTCCGGCCCCAGAATCGACAATGAGCTGGGCCGGATGATTTCTGAACGCGACCCGTTGCCGGGATTGCGCCGGGCTACTGAGCTGGGTCTGCTGGCGGCGATCCATCCGGCCATGCCCACCATGGAGCACTGGGACGCCCTGGACGGCTGGTCCTCCGTAGTGCCAGGCGCGCAGCCCGCTGACCGGGAATGGCCGGCAAGTTGGGACGCCGCGCTGTTCTGGACCATGACGCACGACCAGGTTGCATCACTGGCGATGAAAAACCCGTACCGCACCAGGCGTTGCCGCTACGTGGATATGCTCAAGGAAGGGATGCCAATGCTCTCGGCCGATGGGCTGCTGCCCTCGGAGGTCTGCGCCTTCCTGGATTATCCGCGTCCGGAGGCTTCGGCGGCCCATGCGCTGACCGTTGCGCTGGCATTTGCCGAACCGGTGGCCGCCGAACGTATCCGACGCTACCTGACCGAATGGCAAGATTTGCAGCCCCATCTGCGCGGTTCCGACCTGCTGGAGCTGGGAGTGCCGGAAGGCCCGGCCGTGGGCGCAGCGCTGAAAGCGCTGCGCAAGGCGCGGCTCGACGGCGTAACCCGCACCCGACAGGACGAAGGCGCGTTCGCGCTGCAATGGGTACCCTCGTCAAAGTAAATGCCCCCGGCAACCTGAAAAACCGAACCCGCCAACCATATCCAAAATCATTCAAATCCCAATACATCCCCCGTGAGGTAGTGAAGTGGCAACCCTATTCCAAATCCCCGGCCCGGTCTATTGCGTCGTCTGCAACGAAGAGCTCGATGGCCCGAATCGTTCCACCTGCCAGATGTGCGGCGGGCCGTTCCACCAGCCCTGGCTGCCCGACAGTGGTGTCCCCCGGTGCGGCCGCGGCGCAAGCCACGACGAAACCCTGGCCGTGGTTTTCCTCTGTGCCGATTGCTACGAGAACCGCCGGCCGCCGACTCAAAATTGAGGAGTAGAAGTTACCGATGAAAGCCGTTTACATTGAAGCCCACGGGGACGTTGAGGTACTGCAATACGGCGAGCGGCCCGACCCATCGCCCGGTCCCGGGGACGTGGTGGTTAGAGTTGGCGCCAGCGCGCTCAACCGCCTGGACATATTCACCCGTGAGGGCCAGCGCGGATTGGAGCGAGAGTTCCCGCCGCCGCTGATTCTGGGCGGCGACACCGCCGGCGAGGTGGTTGCGGCCGGCGCCGGTGTATCCAGCCTGAGCGTCGGCGACCGCGTCGTGGTCAACCCTCGCCTCAGTTGCGGCGTGTGCCAGTGGTGCGGGTCGGGACGCGACGAGCTTTGCCGGCGCAGCCGTTTCCTGGGCACCGCAATGGACGGCAGCTACGCCGAGCTGGTTGTCGTTCCTGAAGTCAATGCCTACCGCCTGGATGATGCGGTTCCTTTCGCCGACGCCGCGGCAGTCCCCACCACCTACCTCCCGGTGTGGAACATGGCCGTCCGCCGCGCGGCCCTCCAACCCTGGGAAACTGCGCTGGTGTTTTCAGCCTCGGCGGGCGTGGGCGCCGCTGCCATCCAGGTGTTCAAGAACGTGGTCGGGGCGACGGTGATCGCCACCACCAGCACGCCCGAAAAGGTCGAACAAGCTCGCCAGTTGGGAGCGGATCACGTCATCAACTATAACGAGGAGGATATTTCCCAACGCGTAAGGGAGATAACCGCCGGCGCCGGGGTTGACCTGCTGGTTGACCATGTTGGAGCCGACGTATGGGGCCACGGCTTCCGCTCGCTGCGCGCCGGCGGCCGTTATTGCATCTGCGGAGCCACCAGTGGCCTGCGCACCGAGCTGCATCTCGGCCTGCTGTTCAGCCGCCAGATTGAGGTGTACGGTGGTTACATGGGTGCGCGGGAGGACATGCGACAGATCGTCACCAGCCTGAACCGGGGCGTAATCAAGCCTGCCATCCACCAGACTTATCCGCTGGCCCAAGCCGCCGACGCGCATCGAGCGATGGAGGCTACCAACTTCTTTGGCAAGCTGCTGTTGAAGCCGTAAGACCGGTGGGATTGCTTTCTGCTAAACTCGGTTCGCAATTCACGACAAAGGAAGGTAACTTTGCGAAACGTACCCCCCGGACTTTGGAGCATTAAGAATCTGACCAAGCCGGCGCATCGGCTCGCGGGAATGTTGTTTCTTGCCGGCGCGCTGACCCTGCTGGCCTGCACCAGCGCCGCGCCTTCGGAATGTATCAAAGCGGCTGAGGATGCCGGCCTGCCGGAAAACGTCATTGAGCAACTCAAAAAGCCCGGTGATCTGAACGCCATTGAGCGGATTGCCCTGCGTGAAGTTCTCAAGAAAGCCGGACTGGACGATGTTTGCGCGCAGATCAACTGATGCGAGCTTATGACCTTTGCCAAGTGGGTTGCTCTGTATGTGGCGATTTTTACGCTTCTAGGTATCGCCTGCCACCACCTGCCGACCACCATAAACACGTGGGCGTTCGTTGCCATAGTGGGACTGCTCGTCGCAGCTCTGCACGGAATATTCATCCCGGATGTAATCAACTGGTTTCGGTTCGCGTTCAAATGCGCTCGGATGGCAATCAAATGGGCACGGATTACGCTCAATTGGCTGTTCACTCGACTCTGGCCGAAAGTTAAGGGAAGGCGGAAACCGGAGGAGGACCCGCCGTTTAACAGAGAGGTGTGACTTAACAAGCGGTTCCCAACGAGCTCCGTACCGCGCCTACCGCGTCGTTCAGCGCTACCATCTCCGCCTCGTCGGCGGTTCGCCCCCGCACCTCCACCGCCGATTGCCGCAGGTTGCGAGGGCTGACCACCAACCGCACCGGCAGGCCGATCAGGTCGGCGTCGTTGAATTTCACGCCGGCCGCAGCATCCTCCCGGTCGTCGAACAGGGTCTCGATACCTACGGCCCACAGCCGGTCGTACAAGTCGCCGGCGGCCTGCGCGACGTTTTCATCGGACATATTCAACCCCACCAGGTGGACTTGATACGGGGCGATGGGCGGCGGAAAGACGATGCCGCGCTCGTCGTGGTTCTGCTCGATGGCGGCGGCCAGGATGCGACTCACTCCGATGCCGTAGCAACCCATGGTAATGGGTTGCTGCTGCCCGTCGGTGTCCAGGTAAAAAGCGCCCAGGGCCTCGCTGAAGAACGTTCCCAGCTTGAAGATGTGCCCGACTTCCACGCCCCGGGTTGACTCCAGCGTGGCGCCGCACTGGGCGCACCGGTGCCCCGGCTGGGTCAGGCCGATGTCGGTGATGATGTCGGCGTCGAAGTCCCGGGGGTAGTTGGCGTTGCGGTAGTGGGTGTCGGGGTTGTTGGCGCCCACTACGAAGTTGCCGCCGTCGCTGATTGATGGGTCGGCGATCTTCCGGATATGGGTCAGCCCGATGGCAGACGCCGATCCGGCAACCAGGCCGGCTCGCTCAACTTCCTCATCGTCGGCAAGGCGCAACTCGTTGCAGTGCAGCGCGTTCTTCAGCTTGACTTCGTTCACTTCGAGGTCCCCCCGGATAGTCACGAACACCACCTCGCCGTCAGCGGCGTAGAAGACCGCCTTCAAGGTTTGCGCCTCGGTGATGCCCAGGAACTCCGCCAGCGTGGCGATGGTCTTAATGCCGGGTGTACTCACTTCCTCCAAAGGCAGCGGGTCAGGCGTCTCTTGACTCGGATAGACTCCCTCGGCCTTTTCCGCGTTGGCCGCGTAGCCGCAGCCGGGGCAGGTGATTACCGTGTCCTCCCCCGAGGCGGTGGGCAGCAGGAACTCGTGGGAGTCCTTGCCACCGATGGCTCCGCTGTCGGCCTCGGCCATCACCACCGGGATGCTGCACCGCCGGAACACGTTGCGGTACGCCTGGGCCATGGCCTGGTAGGAATCGTCCAGACCGTCGTCGTCGGCATCGAAGGAGTAGGCGTCCTTCATGGTGAACTCGCGGACGCGCACCAGGCCGGCGCGGGGACGCGGTTCGTCGCGGAACTTGGTCTGCATCTGGTACAGAATGACCGGCAGGTCACGGTAGCTCTGCACGTTGCCCTTGACGATGTTGGTGACTACCTCCTCGTGGGTAGGAGCCAGAGCCAGCGGACGCCCGCGGCGGTCCTCCAGCCGGAACATATTGTCGCCGAAAGCGGCGTCACGGTCCGTCTGCTGCCACAGCTCCAGGGGCTGCAAAGCCGGCATCCGCAATTCCTGGCCGGCGGCGGCGTCCATTTCCTCGCGGACGATCTGCTCAATCTTCTGCAAGGACCGCCAGGCCAGCGGCAGGTAAGCATAGACGCCGGCCGCCACCTGCTGGATGAGGCCGGCCCGCAGCATCAGCCGGTGGCTGGCGGTTTCGGCCTCCGGCGGGTCGTCGCGGAGGGTGCGGGTGACTAATCTGGAAATACGCATAGGTCAGGCGGTTCCCTCCGTTGACCAGGGGTTGATGATATCTACGCCGCAATCGGTGAAGTCGCTGACGTTGCGGGTGGCTACGGCCATGTCTTGGGAGCGGGCGATGGCGGCGATTTGGCAGTCTTGCAGGCTGATAGGCAGTCCACGCTGGCGACGGCTGGCATATATCTCAGCATAAACTTTGGCGGCGACGCTGTCGAAAGGCAGGATGCGGTCTTCAAAATACCCGTCAAGCAGATAATACGTTTGTATGGCGACTTCATCGCGTCGCCGTCCAAGCGGCATGATCGCCACTCCGTAGCGCATTTCGGCCTCGGTTACAGCGGTGGTGAACATCTCCTCAATAGGCTGCCTATCCCACCATTCCAGAACCGCCGGATGCGCGTGAGGCTCGCCGATTTCAGACACCACATTGGTATCAACTATTATCGCCATCTTCCTCGTCAAGCCAATAGTATCGGACGACCGGATCAGGATTCTCGCTCCGAGGCCGGACTTCTATCCCGAAGCCGAGGTCTTTGAACAGTTCATTGATGGCCACTCCCAGACGTTTCGGCTGCGGCAGGCGGGCCGGCTTTTCCAGCGCAAACCGCAGTACGTTCAGCGTCTCTTCTTCTACCGAACAGTCGTTGGCAAGAGCGCGTATGCGCAACTCTTTGGCGAGTTGCTCGTCCACGCTGGGCTCCACGAAATCGTCTTCGTCGTCCTCGTCCTCGAAAATGAACTGTATCGGCTCGCCTGTGCTACGCCGCGGGACTACTATATCAACTAAGCCGATGTCCTTAAAATGCTCGCGGGCAGCCAATGCCCAGTCTTTAGGCGGCGGCACCCACAACCCACGATCCACCAGCGCAAAACGCAGCAGGTTCAGCGCCTCTTCCTCTGATGAACAGTCGTTGCCGGCGGCCCGGGCACGCAAGCGCACCGCCGTTATATGGTCAAGGCCGTCCAGGTTTATGCTGCCCACCGCGCCACCTCCGTTCGAGGCATTGTTGTATTTTAGCACGGCGGGCGTTGGGGTCAGTTGGGGCAGTGAGAACGCTAACTGCCGCATGGGATGGGAACTCTCATCCAGCGTGCAGGGCATTGCCGATGCTGAAGTCCTCGTTGGAGCCAACGAAATCGCCTTTGGCTTCTTTGGCCTCGCCGCGGCTAATGTAGGCATCCGCATTGCTAGGATCCAGCGCAATGGCAAGACTGTAGTCTGCGATAGTGCCGTCTAAATCTCCCATGCCGTGTTTAGCGCTACCTCGGGAATAGTAATAGACCGAAGTGCTATGGTCTAACGCTATGGCACGATCAAAATCAAGGATGGCACCGTCAAAATCTCCCACGATATGTTTGACAACACCTCGTAAGTAGCGCAAATCAGCGTAGTTGGGATTCAGCGCAATGGCAAGACTGAAATCGGCAATAGTGCCGTCAAAATCTCCCTTAGCGTATTTGGTGTCACCGCGGAAGAAGTAATACATCGAATTGCTAGGGTCTAGCGTGATAGCCTGGTCGAAATCGGTGATGGCGTCGGCGTGGTAGCCCAAGTTGCCGTTGGCAAGGCCCCGGCCGTAGTAGGCGTCTGCGTCGTTGGGGTTGAGGGAAATGGCCTGGTCGAAATCGGTGATGGCGCCGGCGTGGTAGTCCAAATTGCTTTTGGCAAGGCCCCGGCCGTAGTAGGCGTCTGCATAGTCGGGGTCGATGGAGATAGCCCTGTCGAAATCGTCAATGGCGGCGGCGATGTCGTCCAAGTCGCCCTTGGCATTACCCCGGTTGCAGTATGCTATGGCGTAGTCGGGATCGATGGAGATAGCCCGGTCGTAATCGGCAATCGCAGCGGCGGGGTCGCCCAAGTCACGCTTGGCATTGCCCCGGTTGTTGTAGGCGAGTGCGTAGTTGGGGTTGATAGAGATGGCCCGGTCGTAATCGGCGATTGCAGCGGTGTGGTCGCTCAACTCGCTTTTGGCAATGCCCCGGTTGAGGTAGGCTGGGGCGTAGTCAGGGTTGATGGAGATGGATCGGTCGAAATCCTCAATAGCAGCTTCGAAGTCGCCCAAGTCGAGTTTGGCATTGCCCCGATAGTAGTTTGTGAATGCGTAGTCGGGGTTGATGGAGATGCCCTGTGCCAGTATCTCTTGCGCCAGCTGTCGGACGATTGATGAGCGCTGATTAGTCATAGATTTGCCGCCGATTTGTTTGGTTGTAGGTGCGCCCAATTATGCAGGCCACAGTCGCTTACCCCATCGCGTTCACGTTGGCCATGCCCAGCCGGAACTGGCCCAGGTTGTCGTAGGCGCTGGTGTTGACCATGAAGTGTTGCGCGGCGGCGTTGATGTCTCTCATGCAGCGTTGCAGGACGCGGTCGTTGTAGATGGCGTTGCCGCCGCCGTAGCGGAACGCCGTGGTCGTTACCTGGCAGGCGATGTCCGTCGCGTACACGCAGGCGCCGCGCAGCCGCAGTTGACTTTCCAGGTCCGGCCGCTCGTTCCGGAGACAGAACTGCCACGCGTCGGCCAGGGCTTCCCGGCACAGCGCGTGAGCCGCCCTCAGTTGCTGGTCGCAGCGGCCCAGATCATGTTGCAACGCTCCCCGCTGCGCGATGGGCGATGCCAGGTAGCCCCGCTGGTATGAACCCGCTTGCAGCGAAATCTCATCCAGGGCACGTCTCGCCACGCCCAGCGCGAACGCGGCATGGTCGGTGGTCACGAACCCCGGCCGGCCCAGCCAGAACATAGGCCCGCCCTTGCGCGGATCGGTGGACAGCAGGTCGAATGCCAGGTCCTCCGGGACGAAATAGTCGGTCAGCACGAAGTCGCGACTGCCCGTACCCTGTAGCCCCATCACCTGCCAGTTGTCCAGGAACTGCACGTCCTCGACCGGACAGGCCATGATCATGTGCTCGGGACCCGGCTGGTCCTCCCGCACGATGCGAAACCCGGCCAGCAGCCAGGACGAATGCGCGGAACCGCTGGCGAACGGCCACCGTCCGCTGACCCTCCACCCGCCCTCCACCGGCGTCGCCAGACCACGGGGTATGAGCGCGCCCGATGCTATGGGCATCCTGTCGCCTGGGAATATCCGCTCCACGCCTGCGTCGGGAATAAATGCCCCACACAGGGCGGTGCTGGTGCTGTTTATGAACGCGCACCATCCCGCCGAAGTGTTGATATACGAAAGCTCGTCAATCAACTCCAGGTACAGCAGTGGGTCCACTTCCGGCCCGCCCAATTCCCGTGGCACTTTCAACGACAGCAACCCCTCACGATACAGAGCTTCTACCGACGACCACTCCAGCGTTTCGGTCACGTCGTTGGCTTCGGCGTCGGCTTCCAGTGTTGGTCGAACTCGATCTATGGCGGTTAGCAGGTCCTCCCGCAGGGTTTCCCGATCCGACGGCAACTCCGGTATCCCTGCCCTCTCCAGCGCCGATACGTCGAACGGTTGGATAAAGTCTTCTGTGCTGGTTGCGGTGGTCATGCCCTATCCCTGTATTCCCGGAACATCGTGCCATTCACGCCTTCACCGGTGTCTTCTCGATCTCCTCCATCAGCGCGTCCAGCATCTCCGCCTCGGGCACCACCCGCACCTTCTCGCCCTTGCGGAAGATGATGGCCCGGCCCGCGCCGGCCGCAATGCCCACGTCGGCGTCCTTAGCCTCGCCGGGGCCGTTCACCTCGCAGCCCATCACCGCGACCTTGATGTTCTTGTCCGTGCCCTTCAACAGTCCGTCCACGTCGTTGGCCAGCTTGCGTATGTCCACGTCAGCGCGGCCGCAACTGGGGCAGGCCACCATCACGGCGCCCTTATCCCGCAGGTTCAGCGACTTCAAGATTTCGTAGCCGGCGATCACTTCCTCCACGCTGTCGTCGCTCAGCGACACTCGGATGGTGTCGCCGATGCCCTCGTACAGCAGCACGCCCAGCCCGACCGCCGTTCGTATCGAGCCGGACTTGGCGGTTCCCGCCTCGGTGATGCCCAGGTGCAACGGGTACGGTACCATCTCGCTGAGCTGGCGATAGGCTTCGACGGTGGTCGGGACGTCAAAAGCTTTCATGGAGATTTTGATCTGCTCAAAGTCCTGCTCTTCCAGCAGGCTGATTTCCCACAGCGCGGTCGCGACCATGTGGTCAACGACGCTGTAATCGCCTTCCTGTGCCTCGCCCGCCTTGGGCAGTTGGTTGACCAGGTCCATGTGCCTGGAGAACCCTCGTGTCCGGCCGATGCCTCCCACCGGCGGCAGGCTGCCGAAGTTCACGCCGATCCTGATGGGAATGTTGCGCTCTTTGGCCGCCTTCACCACTTCCCGCACCTGGTCCTCGTTCCGCAGGTTACCGGGGTTCAACCTCAGGCAGTCCACGCCGCCGGCGGCGCATTCCAGCGCCAGTTGATAGTGAAAGTGTATGTCGGCAATCAGCGGTATGCGGATCTGCTTCTTGATCTCCGCCATCGCTTTGGCCGCGTCCATGTCCGGCACCGCTGAGCGAATGATTTCGCAGCCGGCCTCTTCCAGTTCGTGAATCTGGCGCACGGTGGCTTTCACGTCACGAGTGTCGGTCTTGGTCATGGACTGGACGCTCACGTCGGCTCCGCCGCCAACCTTGACGCCGCCTACGTACACCGGTTTGGTAACGCGCCGTTTGGTCATGGTCATCATCGCACCGCCATTCGGGGTAGTGGGACACTGTCGTTGCTATTGTGAGCAATCATACACGATGGCTAACTCCTCCTGCCACCGCAGACCGCTCGGCGCTCAGAGCTTTTCGGCCTTTAACGCCTCACACTCCCCCTTCATCCCCGCGCTTCGCACCGTCATCGCCGCCGTTCTACCCGTCATCCGAAAAAGGAGCATCAATCCAAATGGGAACCGTCCCTTACCATCGCCACGAGGGCGCTGCGGCTTCTTACAGGTCGATGATCGACACCCACATCGGGCCTTGTCCCACCGGATATACGTCCAGCGGTTCCAGTCCGCCCGAGTCCTGGTCCACTCGGTAGGCGGCCAGGTTCCCGGACTCCAGCCCGGCGGCGTACAGGAAGTTGCCGGACGTGTCCAGGCTGAACGCGCGCGGGATGGGTTCGGTGGCGGTTTGGCCCAGCGGCGTCAGGCTGCCGTCGTCCGGGTCAACCGCGAACCCGGCGATGCTGTTGTGCCCGCGGTTCGGCGCGTAGAGGAACCGCCCCGACGGCGTAATCTGGATTTGCGAGCAGGAGTTATGCCCGCCGTACCCCTTCGGCAGGGTGGTAACGGTCTGCAACCGTTCCAGCGTACCGTCCGCATGGTTGAAGTGGTACGCCGTCACGCTGCACCCTTGCTCGTTCGACGAGTACAGCACGTGCAGGCTGGGGTGGAAGCAGAAATGCCTCGGCCCCTCGGGTGTGGCGGGGTTGGCCCGGTCGGGCGAGTTGGGTGTGAGGCGGCCCGAGCTCTGGTCGAACCGGAACTGGAAAATCGCGTTCACTCCGGTATGATTGCCCTCGGCGATGTGCGGCACAAAGGCGTACCGGTTCTGCGGGTCGGTCTGTATGTAGTGGGCGCCGATGCCCGTTTCCCGCCATTCGATGGGCGACACCGCGAGCGTTCCGCCGGCGTCAAACCCGTGGACGCCCACCCGAGCCTGGTAGTAGTACGCGGACAACAGGTAGTTTCCACCCCGGTCAACGGAGATGTGGACCGGGTCACCCCCCAGCGGAACGCTGTTGATCTGCTCCAGGTGTCCCGTCGCCGGCTGGATGGCGAATCCGGTGAGTCCGAACTCGCCGGCCAAACGGCGGCCCACGAATAGGAAACGCTTTTGAGGATCCACGGCCATGGGCGCGGGCATTCCGGCCACCGCGTAATCGGCGTGATGCTCCAACCCGCCGGTGGCCGGGTCCAGCGTGCACTGGGCGATGCGGTCTTCCTGCTGGAGTGATACGTACATGAACGTAGTCATTTCATTACCTCCTGGTGGAGCGCACCTTTTCAATTTTTCAATAGCATTCCCGGTTGGCAGCGCCGGCAGTAGCTGGTAATGCGCTGGTTGGCGCGCAGTTCCGTAATGGCGTTGCCGCACTGCGGGCACGGCTGCCCGCCCTTGTTGTGTACGGCGAGAAAGTCCCGCAGCTTGTGGTCAATCTGGTTGCCCATGCGCTGCCGCACCTGCTCCACGGCCTCCAGCACGACTTCGCGGGAGCATTGGTGGATGCTACGCAGTTCATCATCGGAGAGGGCGCGGCGTTTCTTGAAGGGATAGACGCCGGCGCGGAACAGGATCTCGTCAGCGTATGCGTTGCCGATGCCGGCGATGACCCGGCCGCGGGTGAGCACGCCCTTGATCTCGCCGCTGAACCCCTTGAGGTTGGCCTTGAAGTCGTTGAAGCTGAAATCGTCAAGCACGTCCGGCCCCTGCTCGGCCAGGCCGGGGACGGTTTCGATCAGGTCGTCGGGAACGTAGTAGAACTGGCCCATCTGCCGGTCGTCAATGTAGCGCAGGTCGTTGCCGTCGGAGAGGCTGAACCGCACGCAGGTCTTTTTGAGGACGCGCTGCTTTGCGGCTACGAACTGTATGCCGCCGGTTAGCTTGGGGTTGATGACCAGGGTATAGCCGCCGGTCAGAGACAGCAGCAGGAACTTGCCGCGCCGGGCGATGGCAACGAACTCGCGGCCGGCGGCATCGTCCGGCAGCGGTTGCGCCAGCGAACGGACGACGCTGGGCTTGAGCACCTGCGCGGCGGTGATGCTCCGGCCGGGCAGACGTTCGCCGAGATATTCAACGGCCACCTGCAATTCGGGGGCTTCGGGCATGGAGCCACCTCCCGTTTAGTATGGGTCCAGCCAGCCGAACCTGCGGAAGCTGATGCGGTCGGCGTCGCTGAACTCGACGCCCTCTGCGATGAGCAGTTGTCGCTGCCTCAGCGCGCCGTCGCCGACACCACGGGGGCTGATCTTGCCCTGAGCGTTGATCACCCGCTGCCACGGCACGTCGGAATCGGGGTCGAGAGACGCCATGCAGTAACCCACCATGCGCGGCGTGCATTCCCCCACGATCATGGCAATCTGGCCGTAGGTTGCCACCTGGCCGCGCGGAATTTGCCGCACTACTTCGAGCACGCGGTCATAAACGGCGGGAACTTCGCGCGTCGCCGGCATTGCGGACTTACCCCGAATCCTCCACTGCTGCTACGTTGGCCCAGCTGGCGCCGGCGGCCCACACCAATTCCGTGAGCATCCGTACCGGGTCCAGTATCTGCCAGAGGATTCCGTTGTTGACGAAGTAGGCGTTGGCGAAGACGACGGCGCCGAGGGCGACCGAGATTGCCGCGCCCACCTTACCGGCTGCGCACCCGCAGCGCCACAGGACTACCGCGGCCACGCTGCACGAGCCGATGAACAGCGGGTTGACCGTGCGCCACACATCGCCCCAGTACGCACCGAACAAGCCGGTGTAGGCATTGGCGAAAACCACCGCCGCCAGGATGCCCAAGGCCAGGCTGCGCACCCAGGGAACCCGGCGGGTGCTGAGCCAAATCCACCAGACGCCGACGAAGCCCATCAGCAGCGGGCCGATTTGCCACAGCTTCCAGGGCCAGTACGTAACGGACAGGCCATCGGGGTCAACTATGACCGTCCGCTCCGTCCAGGCGAAAATGGCCAGCGCGACGAAAGCGCAGGCGGCAATGGCCTGGACGGCGTTCAGGTCGCAGCGGCAGAACAGGTTGCGCATTTGGGAGCGTTCCTCGCTTATCAGGCCTCTGGATTCCCGCCTTCGCGGGAATGACGAGTGAGAGTGGGAAAAGACGGGTGGGTGGGGGAATGACGGGCAAGGATTTACCAGTTCACCAGGCCCGGCTTTTGGGCACGCCAGCCGTCGTCGGATGGGAAGACCGTCTCCATTTCGACGCGGCCCAGGTCTCCCTCAAACATGTGCTCCACGGCGGAACGCCAGGCGACGTAGTGGGGCTGCTCGCGGTGAGTAGCGTGGGCCTCGCGGTTGGCGTACACCTCGTACAGGTAGAACTGGTTAGGATTGTCGGGGCTGCGCAGGATGTCAAAGCGGAAGCAGTTTTCCTCGTCGCGGACGCTGCCCTGGCCGTCGCCCAGGCTGGCGGCGGCGAACTCGTCGGCAAAGCCATCCTTGATGTTGATGGTAACGAAAATGGCGTACATGGTGGGGTTCCTCCTGTAGGTTGGAACGGCGGCATGGATCTGTGGATGAACCGCCACCGGGATTATAGCAGGGCGAGTTCAGCAGCTGTGAGTGGCGGACGCCCGGGGTCTTTCGATTCTCCTGCAACCCCTTCTCCCATCAAGGGAGAGGGTCAGACCCCCGTACTGGATACCGAGGCGAGGGCGCCCGGTGACGCTTTCCCCCTTCCCCCTAACCCCTACCCATCCGTACCATTAACTAAACCATCCAATCGCCCCAATCCTGCTAATCCTGAAACCCCAAAAGTCCCGATTCAGACAATCACGAGCCGGTGCCCAACACCACTCCTCCAAACCCTCTCAAATGCCCGCCAAAACCACCAATATCACCCCCAAAACCCACCCATTTCGCCCCCATCATCCGCGCATAGCCCTACTCAAACGAACGAAAATGAAAGGAAATGAGCGGAAAATCCCAAAATCCTGTCCATCCTGTTCATCCATGCAAGTAACTCCCCGTAAAGAGGTAGGCCCATGACCATCTCCCAACTCCGACGCCGCATCGACGCCCTCAAGCGCCGGCTCGCCCCCGAACTCGCCATCATCAAGGCCCGCCGCATCGCCGAAGCCGTCGCCGACGACTGGAAACCTTCTGACCCTCCCGACCCGGCCCACGTCGTCAAGCGTTTCGCCGACGCCGGCTTCCGTCTCCCCACCTTCGCCAGGCTCCACAGCTACCTGGAAGACAACCGGCGCAAGGGTGAAATCCCCGGCTACGACGTCATGGTGTGCAAGCTGCTGCCCTGGGCCTGGGATCACCGCTACGACCGGCTCCTCGACTTTGACCTGCCCGCCTAAACGTTTTAGCCATGCCCCCCAACCCGGTTCAGACCCGCAATCTAAAGGTCCTGGGCGGGCGCTACGATGACTGGCATCGTAGTAGAATGCCCGTCAGAGCGCATGACCGGTAAGGAGGAAGCAACGATGGCCATTTCCACCACGGCAAGAACTGAGAGGTCAGCTATATCGTCGGTTTCCCACCCTCTGGATCCACTGACGGCTGAGGAAATAGCCGAGGCATCGGCCATCCTGAAAGAGCAGCGCCAACTGGGGGCACGAGTCCGGTTCGAGACCGTCGTGCTGCGCGAACCGGACAAGGACTCGGTGCTCGGCTTTCAAACCGGCGACCCCATCCGGCGCGACGCTTTCCTGGTGGTGCTGGACAATGACGGCCCGGCAACCTATGAGGCAGTGGTGTCGCTGGACGAGGGGCGGGTCGTGTCGTGGCATCACATCCCGGGCGTGCAGCCCCGGGTGATGTTCGACGAGTTCATGGAGTGCGAGGCCGCGGTGCAGGCTGATCCCAGGTTTCAGGCCGCCATCAAAAAGCGCGGCATCACCGATCCCAGCCTGGTGATGGTGGACCCGTGGTCGGCCGGCAACTACGGCTATGAGGATGAGGAGGGCCGCCGGCTGGTGTTGTGTCGCAATTTCGCACGCTCCAGCCCAACGGATAACGGGTACGCCAGGCCCATCGAGGGCGTTACCGCAGTGGTGAACCTCAACAGCATGGAGGTGGTGCGGGTGGACGACTACGGCGTGACGCCGCTCCCGCCGGAGGCCGGCAATTACTCCGCCGAGTTTGTGGGAAAGTTTCGCGATGACCTGAAGCCGCTGGAAATCACCCAGCCGGACGGGCCCAGTTTCACGGTGGACGGCCGGAAAGTCACTTGGCAGAAATGGCATCTGCGCATTGGGTTCACTCCCCGCGAGGGCCTGGTCATCCACACCGTCGGCTACGAGGACCAGGGTCGCGTCCGGCCAATCCTGTACCGGGCCGCCCTGTCCGACATGGTGGTGCCTTATGGCGATCCCAGCAAGGACCATTACCGCAAAAACGCCTTCGACGCCGGCGAGTACGGCATCGGCTCACTCACCAACTCCCTGACCCTGGGGTGTGACTGCCTGGGCGAGATCTACTACTTCGACGCCGTGATGAACACGGGCAGCGGGGAGCCGTTCACCATACCGAACGCCGTGTGCATGCACGAGGAGGACTACGGCATCCTGTGGAAGCACACCGACTGGCGCATCGGCCAGACCGAGGTGCGCCGCTCCCGACGCTTGGTGGTGTCCAGCGTCGCCACCGTCGGCAATTACGAGTACGGGTTCTTCTGGTATTTCTACCAGGACGGGACCATCCAGATGGAGATCAAACTCACGGGCATCATCAACACCGCCGGCATCCCGGAGGGTGAGACACCCAGGTACGGCACCATCGTCGCGCCCCAGCTCAATGCCCACATTCACCAGCATTTCTTCAACTTCCGGATGGACATGAGCGTGGACGGCGAGGCCAACACGGTGTACGAGGTCAATACGGTGGCCGAACCGCCGGGCCCAGACAACCCCCACGGCAATGCCTTCTACGCGGAGAAGACCGCACTGCGGACAGAGTGGGAAGCGCAGAGGGTGATTGACCCCATGAAAGGACGTTACTGGCTGGTCTCCAATCCCACGGTTGCCAATTCCCTGGGACAGCCCGTCAGCTACAAGCTCATGCCAGGCGAGAACATCCTGCCCTTTGCCCATCCCAACGCCAGCATCATCAAACGCGCCGGCTTCATGACCAAGCATTTATGGGTCACGCCTTACGACCGGAACGAGATTTCGGCCACCGGGCCGTATCCCAATCAGCACCCGGGCGGCGCCGGACTACCCGAGTACACCAAGCATGACCGCAACGTGGAAAACACCGACATGGTGCTCTGGTACACCCTGGGCTATCACCACGTGCCCAGGCCGGAAGACTGGCCTATCTCCCCGGTGGCCTACTGTGGTTTCAGCCTGAAGCCCGTAGGGTTCTTCGACACCAACCCGGTGCTGGACGTCCCGCCCAGCGCCCACCACGACGGGGCCTGCCATCCCTGATTGTTTCGACTATCCTTGCCGCCGGGGAAAGCCGGCAATTGGGAACCAACCAGACTGTACATACGGACTGCATTGTATGAAGCACGCTAGAGACCTTTACATCAACTTGCGCGGACTGCCCTTTCACTACCGCGACTGGGGCGGTGATGGGCGGCCGGTGCTGCTGTTGCACGGGCTGGCGTCCACGTGCCACATCTGGGACCTGGTTGCGCCGCTGCTCGCCGCCGATTTTCGGGTCGCCGCGCTGGACCAGCGAGGACATGGGCAGTCGGCGCAGGTGGACAACGGGTATGACTTCGCCACCGTGCTGGGCGACGCCGCGGCATTCATCGAGCACTTAGGCTGGGAGCGCCCGATAGTTGTCGGGCATTCCTGGGGGGCGGACGTGGCCCTGGAACTGGCCGTGGCGAAACCGGAGCGCGTTACCGGCCTGATTTTCGTGGATGGCGGCACTATCGACATATCCAGCCGCCCCGGTTGGACGCTGGCGCAGGCGCGGGAGGAAATGGCGCCCCCGATTTTCACCGGCTTTACGCCGCAAATGATGCGGGAGCGCGTGGAGTCCAGCGGCCGGTTCGGCCCCGACGCGCCCCCGGAAACCACCGAAGCCGTACTGGCTAACTTCCGCGTACTGGACGACGGCACGATTCAGTCCAATCTGCGGCGTGAGAACCACCTGCGCATCATCGACGCGCTGTGGGATCACAAGCCCGGCGATTTGTACCCGCGCCTGAAGTGCGCCACTCTGATGCTGCCGGCACGGCAGGCCACGCCCGACGCCATGGACCGGCGGTTTCGGCGGGAGGAGTCGATAGCCCGCGCGGAGTCGCTGCTCTCTTGCAGCAAGACGGTGTGGCTGGAGGACAGCATCCACGATGTGCCTCTGCAACGTCCGACGTTGGTGGCAGACACCATACGAGAGCACATTCAGAATGGGTTCTTCGACTGATAACCTGACAGAGCGGTCTGTTAGAATTGCCGCAACAGCCCGCCGGCGAGGCAGACGCGATAAGGAGGCTCCACTATGACCACAGTAGGCTCCGGCAAATACACTTACGTTTTGGAACGAGACTGGGCGCAGCTCCCCGAAGGGATGACCATGGGCAACGCCTCTGCGGTTGCCACCGATTCGCAGAACCAGGTGTACGTATTCCAACGCAAGGACCCGCCGGTACTGATCTTCGGGTCCGGAGGCAACTACCTTGGCTCGTGGGGCCTGCGGGCCATCGACGAAGCCCACGGCATCTACATCCAGGACGACATTGTCTATCTGACTGACCGCACCGACTCGGTATGCGTCATCTACACGCTGGACGGCAAGCCGTTGCAGGTAATCGGCGACCGCGGCGTCCACTCCGACACCGGCTGCGAGATTCCCGGAGAAGTGTGCCCGCGCTCGGCGGGGCCGTTCAACTATCCCACGGAACTGGTGCCGGCGCCTAACGGCGACCTGTACGTATCCGACGGATACCGCAACGCGCGAGTGCATCGCTTCTCCCGCGACGGGCAGCTCAAGCAGTCCTGGGGCGAGCCGGGCAAGGGAGGGCCGGGTGAGTTCCACCTGCCCCACAGCATCGTGGCGCACCCCAACGGCAACTTGTACCTGTGTGACCGCGAAAACAACCGGATGCAGATCTACTCCCCGGACGGCGAGTTCCTCACCATGTGGGAGGACATGCGCCGCCCGCTGGACATTTCCGTAGACAGCGAGGGAGCGCTGGTCATCAGCGAGGGCGGCGTGAACGGCATGTCGCCGCGCGTCAGCATCATGGACGCAGACGGCAACGTGCTGGCCCGCTGGGATTCGGAGTCGGCCCACGGCAGTTGGGTTGACGCCGACGGCAACATCTACATGGCCTTGGGCGCCCAGGAGCGCGTGAACAAGTACGTGCGGCAGTAGTCGCAATCGAAAGTAACGACAACGGTCAACGTGCCTCTGTGCTATAATCGTTGGCCGTTGCCAATCATTGACTTTGTGCGCTTCGAGCGCTGTGTGAAGAACTACCGTGAAAGCATCCGAACTTGTTCCCATTGAAGCTAACGAGAATATTCCGGACTTTGGGCCGGGCGACACCGTGCGCGTGAACTTCCGTATCCGGGAGGGTAACCGGGAGCGTGTACAGGCGTTCCAGGGCGTGTGCATCCGACGCACCCATGGGAAGGGGCCGGCTGCCAACTTTACGGTGCGGCGTATCACGGCCGGAATTGGGATTGAGCGCGTGTTCCCCCTGCACTCACCTCTGATTGAATCTCTCGAAGTGACCAGGCAGGGCAAGGTGCGCCGGGCCAGGCTGTATTACCTGCGGGGACGCCAGGGCCGCGCCGCTCGCATCAAGGAACGCACCACCTATCGCAACCGGTAAATTCCGGAGGCGTATCGAGAACCGCCGCCCGTGTCCTTCTGGCACGGTTGCGGCGGTTTCGCTTATCCTGGTGGTGTACGCTCTCAAGCGTGGTTGGGATTGAACCGTGAACTACGCAGATGTTGCCATCGATGCCGACTGGATTCCGGCCGGCAAGACTTTCTCCTACCGGGTCCCTCGCCATCTTGCTGTGGAGCCGGGGCAGTTGGTTTGGGTCCAGTTCGGGCGCAACTACGTGCAGGGTGTGGTGGCTCGCATGGCCGAACAGTCGCAGGTTTCGGAGGAGGAAACCCGCGACATCCTGCACCCGGTGGAACCGTCGCCGCTGATCGGATCCCTGGGTTTGGAGTTGGCCGAATGGATCGGCCAAACCTATCTGTGCTCGCCCTTTGAGTCCGTCGCGCCCTTGCTGCCGCCGGGATTTCGCGCTCATCAGCAGTCGCGCTTGACGGCAGTGTCCGGGGCGGACGATGACGCCGGCCTGGCGACGTTCCGGGAGCCGGTCCGTGAAGCCTGGCGTGAGCTGGCGGCGTCGGGAAAAATCTGCGACGAGCCGGATTTTTTGAAAGGCATCGAAACCAACCCCAACCGCATGGACATCGCCCGTCTGGATTTGCGGCGCCTGGTTGACCGGGGAATGGTCAAAAAGGATGTCAGCCTGCCTCGACCGCGCACCCATCGCTACCGCCGTGCGCTGATCCCCGGCCATTACCCGGCCGCTGACGACAGCACGGCGGACGAAATTCCAACCCGGTTCCACCGCCAGGCGAACTTGCTGGCGGCGGTTCGGGAATCGCCGACTCCCTACGCCGCCACCGGCCTCGGCGCGGCAGCCGACGCGCTGCTGCGTCGCGGCCTCATCGCCGAGGAATGGCAGCGGACAAAACCGGAGATACCGCCCGGCGCCGCTCCGACCGCGTCTCCGCCGAACTCGCTGACTTGCGCGCAGGTGGAAGCTCTGACCCGCATTACGGCTACGTTGGACGACCCTGGAGCTATACCCCGCAGCTTACTGCTGCACGGCGTCACCGGGAGCGGAAAAACCGAAGTGTATCTGCGTGCCATTGCCCACGCCGTCGAGTTGGGCAGGCAGGCGATTTACCTGGTGCCCGAGATTGCGCTAACGCCTCAAACCGTGGGCTTGGTCAACGAGCGGTTCCCGGGGCGCACCGCCGTGTTGCACCATCGCCTCACCGACCGCGAACGGTTCGACCAGTGGTGGCGCATACGCGATGGGTTGGCCGACGTCGTAGTCGGCCCCCGCAGCGCACTGTTTGCGCCGACGTTCAACCTGGGTCTCATCATCGTGGACGAGGAGCACGAGCCGGCCTACAAGCAGGAAGAGTTTCCGCCGTATTACCACGCCCGCGACGCCGCCCTAGCGCTGGCCCGACGGTGCGGCGCCGTGGTCGTGATGGGATCGGCGACGCCGGATGTAGTCACGTTCCATGACGCAGAGCGAGGACGCCACCGCTTGCTGTCCTTGCCCGACCGGGTGCCCGGATCCGACGGAGAGCCGATACCCCTGGCGGAGGCCGGCATCGTCGATATGCGCCGTGAGTTGCGGGAAGGCAACCGCAGCGTATTCAGTCGCAGCCTGACCGACGCCCTGGACGCCACCATCGCGGCAAATCAACAGGCCATTCTGTTCCTGAATCGGCGGGGCAGTGCGGCTTTCATGCAGTGTCGCCAGTGCGGCTGCGTGGTGACGTGCAGCCGCTGCTCGGTTGCCTACGCCTACCACCGGGATACAAGTCGCTTGCTCTGCCACTACTGCAATCATTCCCGCAGGCTGCCGCGGGCGTGTCCCCAGTGTCGGGGCGGACTCATCCGCGAGATGGGCACCGGCACCGAGGCGGCTGAGGCCGAATTGCAACGCCGCTATCCCGGCGCACGGATCGAACGCTGGGACTCCGACGTGGTGCGCGATCCCGCCGAGCTTGAGCGAGCAATGGGGCGGCTGGCGAACGGCGAGGCGCAGATTCTGATCGGGACGCAGATGGTCGCTCGTGGCCTGGACTTGCCCAACGTGACCCTTTCCGCGGTGCTGTTGGCCGACCTGGGGCTGAACCTGCCCGATTTTCGGGCCGGAGAGCGGGCGTTCGCGCTGCTGTGCCAGGTCTGTGGACGTTCCGGGCGAGGGAGCCAGCCGGGTCGGGCCATCATCCAGACCTACCAGCCTGACCACTACGCCATCGCAGCGGCGGCGGCGCAGGATTACCAGGCGTTTTATCAAACGGAGGTCGAAGCGCGACGGCTACAGGGCAACCCGCCGTTCAGCCGACTTGCCCAGATACTCTGCGCCGACTTGAGCGTCCGCGCGGTTCAGCAGACGCTGGAGGAGTTGGGCGGCCGGCTGCGAAACCGCACAGCCCGGGAAGGACGTGGTGACGTAGAGGTCATCGGGCCGACGCCGTGCCAGCCGGAGCGCGTGCGAGGCCGCTATCGCTGGCGGTTATTGCTGCGGGGCCGTCGCCTGTGGCAGTTCCTGGACGGCGAACCCATCCCGCGCAACTGTCGGGTGGTGGTTGACCCGGTGCGGCTGGATTGATGACGCGGTTGTCAGTTAGCCCAATACGCAATGTGATACGATCAGTTGTGTGGTATCCCAATGGCCCACGGAGGTGAACCATGAGCGCGTTCGGTATGTCCTACGACGAACAGAAAAAGCGTGGCGAAGAGATCTACAACGCTCAAATCCGGCATTTGATTTCCGAATCGGATGCCGGCAAGTACGTGATGGTTGACGTGCTATCCGGCGACTACGAAATCAATGAAAATTCAGCCACCGCCGGATTTATATTACGTGAGCGTCGCCCTGACGCCGTTATCCACGGGATGCGGAACCACGAAACCTACGTAGGGTACTTGCGAAGTCCGCGCAAAATTCGCTACCTGGAGGATTCGGAGTAATGCACTACGGTACGGTAGTGAATGGAAGTGAACCGACCATTGACCTCACCATGATAAGCATCAATGGTGAATCGGTTGAAGTAGAGTTTGCCGTTGATACCGGTTTCACCGATGATGTAACTTTGCCTTTCGACATAATTGAACAGTTGAACCTGCCAATCAACAGGGATGTTCAACTCGTTATGGCCGATGGAGCCGTGTACGTAGGACAAGCTTACACCGGTTGGGTACTGTGGCACGAACGGGTTAGACGAATTGACGTTATCAGTGTGGATTCGACTCCGCTGATCGGGATGAGGTTGCTGTCGGGTTCCAACTTAAGCGTTGACGCTGAACCTGACGGACTGGTTACTATAACGGAGTTGGCCGCCCGTTAGAGGCTATCTGACGGCGTAGGCGCGCAACGACCGTAAAACTTTACACTGGGGGCAGAATGGACCCAATCAACGCGGTGGCAGAACGGCTTGGCCTTGATCAGGAACACCTTATCCCGTTCGGGCGGTACAAGGCGAAGATCAACCTGGACGCCATCAAACCCGACGCGCCGCAGGGCAAGTTGGTGGTGGTGACCGGCATTACGCCCACTCCCGCCGGCGAGGGCAAGACCACCACGTCCATCGGTTTGACCGACGGATTGGGGAGGTTGGGCTACAAGCCAGTGGTGAACCTGCGGGAGCCCGCGCTGGGGCCGATTTTCGGCATCAAGGGCGGCGGAACCGGCGGCGGCAAGGCGCGCATCGTACCCGAGGATGAAATTAACATCCATTTCACCGGCGACGCCCACGCAGTAGGTTCCACTCACAACCTGCTGGCCGCGCTGGTGGAGAACGCCGTTTATCGCAACAACGCCAACGACATGGCGCCGGAAGGGGTTACCTGGTCACGGGTGACCGACGCCTCGGACCGGGCGTTGCGGCAGATTACCGCCGGCCTGGGGGGCAGCGCCAACAGCCCATTGCGAGAAACGCGGTTCGATTTCATCACGGCGTCGGAAATCATGGCGATTCTGGCGTTGACGGCCGATCTGGATGACCTGCGGGCGCGGCTGTCTCGCATGGTGGTGGGAACCAACCGCAGCGGCGCGCCGGTATCGGTGGGCGACCTGGGATTTGAAGGCTCGCTGATGGCCGTGATGCGGCACACCATCATGCCCAACCTGGTACAGACGCTGGAAAGCCAGCCGGCCATCGTCCATGCCGGACCCTTCGGCAACATCGCCCACGGTTGCAGTTCCATTATCGCCGACCGCCTATCCATGGGGTACGCAGACCACATCATCACCGAGGCCGGTTTCGGTTCCGACCTGGGGTTTGAGAAGTTCATGCACATCAAGACGCGCCAGAGCGGCTTGCCGGTGAGCGCGGCGGTGTTGGTGTCGTCGGTGCGGGCGATGCGCTGGCACGGCGGCGCAACTCGCCGCAACCTGGGAGAACCGAACCTGGAGGCTATGAAAGCGGGCGCTGCCAACATGGTGCACCACATCAACAACGTGCGAGCGTTCGGCCTGCCCTGCGTGGTGGCGTTGAACCGCTTCCCCGGCGACAGCGCCGAGGAATTGCAGGCGGCCGCCGAAATAGCCACCGACGCCGGCGCCTACGCCACGGCGGAATACGCCGGCTTCACCGACGGCGGCGAGGGCGGCATGGCGCTGGCCGAGGCGGTGGCGCAGGCGGCGGCCAGCAACGACGGCTTGACGCCGCCGCAAGTGGATTATGCCTACGAGCTGGACGGAACCATCGAGGAGAAAACCCTGGCGTTGGCGAAACGAGTGTACGGCGCGGAATCGGTGAGCTGGTCGGCAGAGGCCCGCCGGCGGGCGCGGTTTTTCACCGAACAGGGCTGGGGCAACCTGCCCATCTGCATGGCGAAGACGCACCTGTCCGTGTCCCACGACCCGACGCTGCGGGGCAGCCCGTCGGGATACACGTTCCCCATCTCGGACCTCCGCGCGTCTGTGGGCGCAGGATTCCTGTACGCGCTGGCCGGCCGGATTGAAACGCTGCCGGGATTGCCCACGCGCCCGCGAGCGATGGACATGGACGTTACGTCGGACGGGGAGATAACCGGCTTGTAGTGTAAACGTCCTTCGACAAGCTCAGGACGAGCGGAAAGGTCAGTTTGCGGCGGCAGCTTCGCTTTACACCGTTCCCGGCGTAAGCATATAATCGGTTGTCGGCCGTTACGAAATTCGCAATGGCGGTGTGCAAGCTAACCGTTCCAACATTGGGGTTCAATCGTGGCAATACTGGAAGTCCGTAAATTCCCCGACCCGATCCTCCGCCAGCGGGCCGTCAAAGTCGCCCGTTTTGACGCCAAGTTGGCGAAATTGGCTGCCGATATGTGCGAAACCATGGAGGCCGAGCGCGGTGTCGGGCTCGCCGCCAACCAGGTTGGGGTGTTGCAACGGCTCTGCGTGGTCAAGCCGGAGGACTGGGAAGAGCCTCTGATACTGGTCAACCCCGAAATCATCCGCAGGGAAGGACAACGCGAAGTCGAGGAGGGCTGTCTCAGCCTGCCAGGTTACCGGGGGATGGTCAATCGCTCGGTACGAATTCGCGTGCGCTACCAGGATCTGGCGGGCAAGCAGTTGCGCCTGAAGGCCGACTGCATCCTCGCCCAAGCCATTGAGCACGAAACCGACCACCTCAACGGCATCCTCTACATCGACCACCTGGTTGCCCACGACCAGTTTTTCCGCATCCACGTCACCGAAGACGGCGACGTTGAGTACATCCCCACCGGCGAGCCGGACGCGGCGGAACTGGAAAACGCCGCCCGCCGCATGAGTCATGCCCCGCCAGTTCCCCAGTTCGACCCCACCCACGGCCGGTCGGTTTCCCAGCGGAACGAAGACGCCACCGCAGCTGACTGATATGGATGCTGACCGCCTGCTCACCCGGCTGGGCGGGTTCTTCGCTGCCCGAGGGCAGGACGACGTTTGGGTGGTCGGCGGCGCCGTTCGTGACGCCATACGTGGCCGCGAAGTCCACGACATTGACTTGGTAGTGGCCGGGGACGCGCAACCCGCGGGACGCGCTGTTGCCGATTTCCTGGGCGGGACTCCGGTGCAGGTTGAGCCATGGAACATCACGCGGGTTGCCCTGCTGGCTGCAACGGAGGGCGGATCGCCGTTCCTCATTGATATCGGCGGCTGCCACGACTCTTTGGAAGAAAACCTGCGCTCCCGCGATTTCACCGTGGACGCCATGGCGATACCTCTGCGCTGTTGGGACACCGACGAACGATTTGAGGCCATCGTGGACCCGCTGAACGGCAAAGCCGACCTGGTGCATGGTGTTCTGCGGGCCACGAGCGATGACGTATTTCAAAATGACCCGGGCCGCATGTTGCGCAGCGTGCGCTTGGCCAACCGCCTCGGTTTCCGCATGGAGCCCGACACCGCCCGCGCCATCCGCCGGGACGCGCCCCTGCTGCATCGTGTGTCCGCGGAGCGCGTGCGCGACGAGTTCCTGGGGATCCTAGCCGCTGACGGAGCCCGGGTGCAGCTTGAGGTGCTGGATCGCCTCGACCTGCTCTGTCGCGTGCTCCCGGAGCTGGAAGCCGCCCGCAACTGCGAGCAGCCGCGCGCCCATCACTACTGGGACGTTTGGGGCCACCTGCTACACTGTGTCGAATACGCCGAAGCGATCACGGCCGGCCATCGCAACAACGCCATCTATACCATGGCCCCGTGGACCGCGGCTGAGGATGCGTATTTCAGCGAGATAATTGGCGACGGTCACACCCGCCGCACCGTCCTCAAGCTGGCGGCCCTGCTCCACGACATCGCCAAGCCGCAGACCAAAGCCCCGGACCACAACGGACGCATCCGTTTTCTGGGGCACAGCGAGCAAGGCGCGGAGATCGTGGAAGCCCGGCTTCCGGCCCTCCGCCTCTCCCGTCGCACCACGTCCCTAGTGTCCGCAATGGTACTGCACCACCTGCGGCCCAGCCAGCTTCGCGAAAAGGACAAGATGCCGTCGAGCCGCGCCATCTACCGATACTATCGGGATGTGGGGGACGCCGCGGTGGACACGCTGTACCTGGCGATGGCGGACTTTCTGGCGGCGCGCGGACCGGAATTGTCGCCGGAGCGCTGGAATAACTATGCTAGAATGATTGCCGCTGTTCTTGAAGCGGGCGCTGCCCCTCCGTCCCGGGAGGAAGGCCCCCGCGCATTGGTGAACGGCTATGATTTAATGGATACTTTGAACATACCTCCCGGCCCTCGCATCGGCGCGTTGCTGGAACGGCTGCGCGAAGCCGAAGCGGTTGGCGAAATTGCCAATCGGGACGATGCCCTGTCTCTGGCCGCGCGTTTGCTGGCCGATAATGCGTTTGAGGTTTGATTACGCGATATGCGACGCCGCACCATTCTGTTGACCGCCCTGATACTGGTCGTCCTGGGTATTTCCGCCGTTTCCCTGGCCCTCCCTGAAATCCACATTGCGATACCTGGCCTGCCTCGCTTGGACCGCGCCGAGACCGGGCCGTTGGGCCTGAAATTGGGCTTGGACTTGCAGGGGGGCGCGCATCTGGTGTACCAGGCGCAGACCGGCACCACCTTGGCGGTGACCTTCCCGGACGACGTTGAGGTGGATACGGAAGCGGTTCAGGAAGCGCTGGCCGGCGCCGATTACCAGGCCAACGTAGTCCAAATCGCCGGTGGTCAATCCTTCGAAATCGAAGGGTCGTACTTGGATCCCGAACCACGGGAAGCGGTGCGCCTGGCGCTGGTGAACGACATTGGAGAACCCACCGAGTTTGTGAACAGCGACCTGCCCCCGCCGACCTCCGATCAGATGGACGGCGTGCTGGACATCATCAGTCGCCGCGTCAATCTCTACGGCACAGAGGAACCCATCGTCCAGCGGTTCGGCGATGACCGCATCATCGTGCAACTGCCCGGCGCCAGCGGGTCGGTGGTCACCGTCCGTTTTTCCGACGCTGCCGATGTTGAAAAGCTGGGCAGCGTAGTGGACGGCCGTGGCTATGGCGATACCCAGGTGGTGAGCCGGGACAACAATGAGTATCGGGTTACCACCGAAAACACCCTGAGCCTCGACCAACGGCAGCAGTTGCGAGCGATACTTGAAGCTGAGGTCGGGACCATTGAGGATTACCAGGTCACCGGCGGCATTGAGGATGCCAAGCGGCTGATCGGCGAAACAGCTCAGCTGGAGTTCCTGCGCCGTCAGTGCGCTGGCCCGGTAATCGGTTTGGGTTGCGTGCCGCCGTTCACCGACAGCAGCATCGGCCTGACCGGCGACGACCTCGTGGACGCTTACGCGAGCACCGACCAAGTCACCGGCCTGTGGGTGGTCAACATCCAGTTCAACAATCGGGGCGCCGAAATTTTCAGCGATATGACCGAGGAGATCAACGTCCAGACCAACCCGGATTCCGATGAGGTAATCGCGGTCATCCTTGACGACCAGCAGTTGATTGCGCCGGTGGCTCGCGCCCACATCCGAGACGGACGCAGCCAGATTTCCGGCGACTTTGACCGGGAGCGCGCCCGTACGCTGGCGGTGCAGCTAAAATCCGGTAGCTTGCCGGTGCCGCTAACGCTGATCCAGGAATCCAATGTTGACGCCCTGTACGGTGCAGAGTCGTTGCAGCGCAGCCTGATGGCTGGGCTGGTGGGCCTGGGCCTGGTGCTCGTATTCGTCATCGCATACTACCGGGCGGCCGGCGTAGTTGCGGCCGTCGCGCTCATCTGCTACTCGGTGGTAACCCTGGCTATCTTCAAGCTGGTCCCTATCACGCTGACGCTGCCCCACATCGGCGGCTTCATCCTGTCCATCGGCCTGGCGGTGGACGCCAACATCCTGATATTCGAGCGCATCAAAGAGGAAATACGCCTGGGACGCGGCCTGGCGTCGGCCATGGACGTAGGATTCAACCGGGCGTGGCCTGCCATCCGGGACGGCAACGTCAGCACCCTGATCACCTGCGTGGTGCTGCTGTGGTTCGGCAACCGTTTGGGCGGTGGGTTGATCAACGGGTTCGCGTTGACCCTGCTGGTCGGCGTGCTGGTGAGCATGTTCACCGCAGTGCTGGTGAGCCGCAATCTCCTGCAGGCTTTGCAGGCCATGGGTCTGGGACGCATGTCGAACCTGTTCACACCAGAGAAGATTCAACCCCGCGCTTCGGAACAACGACCCCGATCAGCCCCCTGACCCTGTCCAAAGAGAGGCCGTTAGCAAATGTTCAACATAGTCGGCAAGCGGGGCTGGTACTTCCTCATTTCCGCTCTGATTATAATTCCCGGTCTGCTGTCTATGATCGCCCCGCCCGGTTGGTCCAGCGGCGGTTCCGGATTGAAACCCGGCATCGACTTCACCAGCGGCTCGGTGCTCAACGTCACTTTCGAGGAAGCGGTGCAACCGGCGGACGTGAAGAGTGTGCTGGGCCGGCTGGGCCATCCCAACGCTCTAGTGCAGGCAGTGGGCGACAACTCAGTGCTGATCCGCACCAGTGTACTGGAGGAAGCGTCCGGCGGCCGGGTATCCGAGCGGCAAGTAATTCAGGACGCTCTGGAAGACTCCATCGGGGCTATCGCGGCGTCCGGTGTGGACACGGTCTCGCCGATCATCGCTCAGGAAACGGTGCGCAACACCTTCCTGGCGCTGCTGGTGGCGTCGGTGTTCATCCTGGGCTACATCTGGTACGCCTTCCGGCGGGTGCCCCGGGCCTACCGCTACGGCGTCGCCGCCGTGGTCACGCTGGCCCACGACACGCTGATCGTGCTGGGGGTGTTTTCCATCCTGGGCCGCGTGCTGGGCATGGAGGTCAATTCCATGTTCATCGTAGGCATCCTCACCGTGGCCGGCTATTCGGTGAACGACACCATCGTGGTGTTCGACCGCATCCGCGAAAACGCCATCCGCGTGCCCGACCGCCGGCTGGAAGACACCGTGAACCTCAGCATCATCGAAAGCGTTGGCCGCTCCGTCAACACCAGCTTCACCACATTGCTGGTGCTGCTGGCGATGCTGCTGATTGGCGGCGAGTCCATCCGGGAATTGCTGCTGGTGGTGGCCATAGGCGTGGTGGTCGGAACCTACAGCTCCATATTCATCGCCGCCCAGTTCATCGTCATCTGGGAACGCCGCGAGTTCGGCCGCGTATTCACGCTGGGCCGGCGGGAAGCGGCTGCGTAAGCGTCACCCGCCCCAGCACACGCCGTTCCGACAACAGCCGCCACGCCTCCATTGCCCCCTCCGCCGTCAGCGGCAGTGCCTGCGATACCACCGGGCGCAGTTGTTCCGATGATGCCAGGTCCACTGCTTGACGCAGCGTAGCCATCGAAACTCCCGACACTCCCAGGATCTGCGCGTCCCGGAAGATAACCTCCGCCAGGCGCAGGCTGGCAGCCTCGCCGGACACGTCGCCGAGCAATGCCAACCTGCCGTACTGGCCCAGGCAGCGCAGCGTCGCCGGCCACAGCGGCGAGCCAACCGTGTCGATAACGGCGTCCGCACCGGCGTCGTCGGTCAACGCCATGACCACCTCGGCGAAGTCCGGGCTGTCGCCGGCGTCGATAACCACAAACGCGCCCAATGATCCCAGGGCGTCTGCCTTGTCAGGCGATGTGGTAACTGCGATCACTTGCGCGCCCCGCATGGCGGCCATCTGCACGGCGTGGACGCCCAACCCGCCGCCCGCTCCCGTGACCACCACGGTCTCGCCGGCCGCCACGCCGGCGGACTCCACGCCGTTAAGGGCGACGCCAACCGGACACGCCAGCAACGCGCCTTCCTCGTCGGGTATGCCATCGGGTATCGTAACCAACGCTGTCGCCGACAGGGCCACGTATTCCGCGAAACCGCCGGCCCGACCGTGTCCGATGCCCTCGCCCGTCAGGCAGCGATGTTCCCGGCCGGCGCGACAGCGGGCGCATTGGCCGCAGGCGGCGGTCAACAAGCTCACCACGCGGTCACCGACCTGCACGCCCACAACGTCTTGCGACGTTGCCACTACCGTGCCCGCGATTTCGTGCCCCAGCGTAACCCCCTCAGCGACGCCCCGGCGCAGCGTCCCGCTCATCACGAGCAGGTCGTGATGGCAGAATCCACAGGCGTTCACCCGCAGCAGGACTTCGCCGGGGCCGGGCGTTGGTGTGGGTCGGCGTATCACCGCCAGCTTCGGAGGCCGGCCCGGTCTCGCCATCGACAGCGCTGCCATGGTATCGGGAACATTCGCAAGCGTCATAGTTGCTATAGTACCGACAACCGCCCGATTCTGCGATACTACTGGCACTTATTCGGCTCGCTCACTCAAATGGCCACCACCGTCCTAATGAGCACCGTCATTTCCGCGAAAGCGGCAATCCGTAAAACTGAGGGAATCAACATGATAATAGGGGCTCACGTTTCCGCCGCCGGCGGTATCGGCAACGCCGTTGACCGCGCCGTCGCCATCGGCGCGGAAGCCGTCCAGATTTTCGGCTCGTCCACCCGCTCGTGGCGTTTCAAGGCGTTGACTGATGCCCAGGCGGAGAATTTCCGAGAGAAGAACGCGGAGGCCGGCCTGGCTCCGCCTTTCCTGCACGCGATCTATCTGATTAACCTGGGTAACTCTAACCCCGACAATGTGGATAAATCCGTAACGTCGCTAGTGCAGTACATGAACCTTGCCGACCAGATCGGCGCCGGCGGGGTGATATTCCATCCCGGCAGTCACGGCGGGGCCGGCTACGATGGCGTCTTTCCGCAGGTTGTGGAGGCCGTCAACCGGGTGCTGGATCAGACTCCCGAGGGGCCGATCCTGTGCCTGGAGAACATGGCCGGCATGGGCCAGCACATCGGCGCGAAGTTCAGCGAGCTGGGCGAGGTGCTGCGCGCGGTGGACAGCCCGCGCCTGGGCATCTGCCTGGACACTCAGCACGCTTTCGCAGCTGGCTACGACCTCACCAACTCCGGTGGCGTCGCCGGCATGATCGACGAGTTTGACCGGGACATCGGGCTGGACCGGCTGACCGCGGTCCACGCCAACGACTCCAAGCGGCCCTGCGGTTCCGGCGTGGACCGCCACGACAACATCGGCGAGGGGCTGATTGGCGAGGAGGGTTTCGCCAACATCATGGCCCATCCCGCCTTTGCCGAAGTCCCTTTCTTCCTGGAAGTGCCCGGCTACGACAAGGACAATCGAGGGCCGGACAAGCCCAACGTGGACATCCTCAAGGCGATTCGGGAGCGGGTGAACGCCAGGGGCTGACGCCTAGCCGGCGACCCATGCGACAAGCAAGGGCAAGCCGATGGCGTAGAACGCCAGCAGCATCAACATTATCAGCATACCCCACAGGCCGGCGCCCACGTCGTCCAGCATGATGCCCCAGCCGCGGGGCAGCCTTTCCAGCCGGCGGCACGGCCAGGGTTTCAGCACGTCCAACGCCCGGAACACTAGGAACGCTATCGCTAGCCATACCGGGGAGTGGAACGGTATCAGTAAACAGGTCAGCCACATGCCCACGAACTCGTCCCAGGTCGCGCTGCCGGGGTCGGGGCCTTCCGGCGTTGACATGCGCCCCGTCGCCCAGACTCCCACGGTCAGACCGGCGACGGACATTGCGGCAAGTATCCCCGTCCGTTCCCAGCCGCCCGGCATACCGGGCATGATGAAGGATAGCAGGTAGAGAATTAGCGCCGCCGCCAGCGACCCCACCGAACCCGGCGCCAGCGGCGATAGCCCGCATCCGAAACCTGACCCGATGAACCACGCGATTCGGTCGGCCCAGGAATCGTCTGGCATTTCAGCCATAACCGAGCCGTTCCAGATCCTGTTCGCCGAGGCCGAGGTAATGCCCAATCTCGTGGAGCAGCGTAACGCGAATCTCCTCCACCACTGCGTCGTAGGAATCGCAAACCTCCATGATGGGGCGACGGTAGATGTAGATGCAGTCGGGCAGCGCCGGCTCGCCGCCGTAACGGTCAATCAACGGGATGCCAACATAGAGCCCGAGCAAGGATGACTCGCTGCCATGACGATCAACAAGGGGCGTTCCCACGTACAGACCTTGCGGGCTTGTATCTCCGGCGTCCGGGTCAAAGGCTCCCTCTGATTCCGGCCCCGGCCAGTCCTCCACCACGATGTCAATGTTGCCCTCGTCCACTGCGGCCCGCGCCGCCGGGGGCAATTGTTCGTAGGCAGCCAACACGTGCTGCTCAAATTCCCGGCGGGACATTCGCATCCGTTAACCCTCCGACGGTCCGAAGATGGCAGACAGCGCGAGACGTTCCAACCGCTGCATCTCCTCGCGCTCTCCATCATCGTAATGGTCATGCCCCATCAGGTGCAATGCGCCATGCACCAGGAGCAGCGCCAACTCCCGGCACAGGGGAACTCCCTGTTCCGCCGCCTGCCGCGCCGCCTGGGGCAGGGACACCACGATGTCGCCCAGAGGTGGCGGCTCTTCATCAGGGATGGGGAATTGGTTCGGAGATTCACCCTCACCCCAGCCCTCTCCCATGAAGTGAGAAGGAGCATTCAATCCCTCCCAATGCCCGCCGTGCTCAGCAGAGAACGACAGCACGTCGGTGGTCTCGTCCAGACCGCGATACTGCCGGTTCAGTTGCCGAACCGCCGTGTCGTCGGTAATCAGCAGGCTCACCTGGCCCTCCGCATCGGGTTCCAATACCTGCGCCAGGCCGGAACGAATCGCGGCGGCCATCCATTCGGGACGAGGTAGGTCGCTGCAATCGTCGGGTAGGCCGGTTTGCACGGACACGGCGACGTTGAGAAGTGGCAGGTTCATCATTTTGATCCGCAAGAACTCCATCGGAATATTACCAAATCGGAGAGGCCACGCCACAGTTCCATCGCTCCTTGATACAAGCAGTTGATCCAAGGCCCCGTGATACAATTGCTTTTGTGGACCGGCAATCCTCGCCGGCCGGGTTTGCTCCTCCGTGGACGGCGACCCGGGCGGCCAAGTCAGCCCATGTGAGATCCTACGATGAGCGACGAACAGTACAGCCCTCTCCCCGAATCCGGCGAAGACCCCTGGGCCGATTTCGCCCTGCCTGAAGAGGGTGTCGCCGACCTCACAGACCGGCTCACCGAGTTTTTGCCGGAGCAGGACGAGAACGACCCTCCCTTGATCATTGGCCAGGTGCTGGACGACTTCATCGACCAGTCCGGCGCCATGCCCGAAAACGTCCGCGAGGATGACGCCCACGCGTTGATCTGCCAGATGCAGATGGCCGTCACCCTGGCCTACCAGTTGGGACGCCTGGAAGCTCGCTCCCCTGACATGGTGCGGCGCTTCATTCAGGAAGCCATCCAGAAATGGGAGGCCCGGCCCTTGCCCGACTCGCTGGACTTCGTAGAGGCGGACTTCCGCAAGCCCAAGGAGTTGGTGCTGCCGCGCCTCCGCCGCTGGTGGCAGGAAAACCTCACCGCCGAGGACTACTATTGGGACGAGGATTGACCGACCGTCTTGCCTGTCATTGCGAGCGCAGCGCGGCACTCTTGCTATCGAGGTATCCTTCCCATGACCACACCTGCCTACGACCTGGCACTTACCGGCGGCAACCTGCTGGATCCGGGCCAGGGCATCAACAACGAGCGCCGGGACATCGCCTTCAAGGACGGCAAGGTCGCCGCCGTCGCCGACAGCATTGACCCGGCCAGCGCGACCCAGACCGTTGACGTGTCCGGCAAGCTGGTTACGCCAGGCCTCATCGACCTGCACGGCCACTTCTACCATGGCGGCAGCGGCAGCGCGGTTCACGCCGACCAGACCTGCCTCGGCAGCGGCGTCACGACAGGCGTCGATGCCGGCAGCGCCGGGTTCCTCAACTACGGCGCCATGCGCGACTACGTCTTTCCCGCGCACCGCACCCGCCTGATCGCGTTCCTGCACATCGGAGCCGTCGGACTGGCCGCCAACCGCGTGCTCGGCGGCGGCCTCCACGACATGCGCGTCATCGACGTGGGCCAGACGGCGCAGGCCATCAAGGACAACCCCGGTTTCATCTTCGGCGTCAAGGTGCGGATGCACTACGACGCGGTGGCCCGCTGGAACGCCCACGAGGCCATGGCCAAGGCAAAGGAAGCGGCAACCGAAGCCGGTGTCCGCCTCATGGTTCACGTCAGCGGCACACCGATACCCCTGCCCGACGTGCTGGAGCACCTCGGCCCCGGCGACATCTCCACCCATGCCTTCAACGGCCTGCCCGAGAACATCCTGGACAACGCCGGCACGATTCGGCCCGAAGTCCGAGCCGCCGCCGACCGGGGCGTCATCATGGACGTGGCGCACGCCGGCGTCCACTGCGACGTTGAGGTGGTCAAGGCCGCTATGGACCAGGGCCTGCTTCCGGACACCATCAGCACCGATATCCACATTGCGCCCCCCGGACGCATCGTCTATCTGATGAACGACCTGGTGAGCAAGTTCCACGCCCTGGGGATGCCGCTGGCTGACGCCATCGCCGCGAGCACCAGCCGGCCGGCGGAAGTACTGGGATTGCAGGACAGCATAGGCTCGCTGGCCGTGGGCATGGAGGGCGACGCCGCCGTGTGGGAGCAGCGCCAGGGCCGCTTCGTCTGGCATGACATGGCCGGGCACAACGTGGACGGTTCCCTGCGCCTGGACACCTTCGCCACGGTGAAAGGCGGCATGGTGGCCTGGCGCGAGGGGCGCCTCACCGAGATGGGGAACTGCTGACGGTCAGCTAGTCAGCCTCCGGGGCTTCCGCCCGGTTGGATACCGGCAGCAGCAGGAAGACCACCGCGGACACGGCGAACAGCGCCGCGATGAAGTACACCGCGGCCGGGAACCCGCCCCATTCGTAGAGTGCGCCGGCGATCACGGACGACGTAGCGGCCATCAGGAACGCGGCGAACGCCACCACCCCCAGGCCCGTGGAGGCTACTTGCCGACCCACCACGTCGAAGATGGTGGCCGTCAGGATAGGCTGGTCGGGGTAAAGGAACAGCCCCAGCAGCGCGATGGTAACGGTGAGCATGATGCCGCCGTCAAACACCACCAGTCCAAGGGCCATCAGGCACGACCAGACCAAGCCCGGCACCAGCACCTGCTTGCGCCCAAACCGGTCGGACAGGTAGCCGGCCCCGGTCTTGGCGACCAGTCCCACGGCGATCAGCAAGCCGATGTGGAATCCCCGGTTCCATTCGCTCAGTGCGAGGTCGTTGTCCAGGTAGAGCGGCAGGATCGTAACCAGCGCCACCAAGGCCATGGACCGGAACCCTCGCACCGACATCAACCCCCAGAGCGCCGGATTTCGGAGCAGCTGCTTGGTGGCCGCCACCCGGCTGGACAGATCCGCGCCGGACTGCTCCTCGTCGGTCACCCTGCCGATGTTGCGGAATGCCCACAGCGCCAGCACGCCCAGGATCAGCGGCACCGCAGCATACAGGCTGAGCAGATTCTGCCACGTGAGGAACAGCAACAGCGCACCGGTGACCACAGGCCCCGCCACGTCGCCGATGCTGCCGCCAACGCCGTGAATCGACAGCGCCATACCCCGCCGTTGCGCGAAGTGATGCGAGAGGGACGACGAAGCCGGCAGGTGCCAGATGGAATGGGACGCGGCCACCGCCGCGATTCCGATGAGCAGCAGAATGTAAACGGGCGACACCCCAATGACCAGCGACCCCAGCGCGCAGATGGCCAAGCACGCCGCCAGCAGCAGCCCCCAGTAGCGGCGCACGATGTCCACCGCCACGCCGCCGGGCAGGGCGACGATGCCGGCCGCAACCTCCCGGGCCGACAGCAGCCCGCCCACGCCGACCGCCGACAGGCTGAACGCGGCCTGGATTTCGGGCAGCACCACGATGAAGCTCTGCACTATCCAGTGGAACACCACGTGCCCGGAGGCCAGCCCGGGCATGATGGTCCGCCCTCCCAACGGCAGATGGGAACGATCAACCTGTGGTGTCGCTGGCGCTTCTTGCATGGCGCACATTTTAGGCGCGTGAACCGAGTAAATCAAACCGACAAACCAACGTCATGCTGCTGATCCAGCCCTGAAGCCTCAAGGGTCTTCAGGCGGGCAGGTCGCAGCGAGATTGCCACGCTGCGCTCGCAATGACAATCGAAGGGCCTCTAGGCGTCAGGCGGGGAGTTCCCAGCGGAGGAAATTGCGGTAGCGGTCTTTGCCGGCCCAGGGCAGCAGGTCGAGGACGATCTCCTCAGGCTCGGGGACGTCGCCCTGACGTATGGTGTCGTCGAGGTAGCGGCGGAGGCGCATGAAGGTGGAGAGGCGGAAGCCGGCCTTGACGACGCGCTGGATGACGTCGTGGGGCTCCGGGGGTTGGTCGGGGTCCCAGTCGTCGCTGACGGCTTGGGCGAGGCGGCGGAGCCTGATGATGGCGAGTTCGGGGGCGAACCGGCGGTTGAGGGCGTTGACGCGGCGGCGGAGTTCGGAAAGGGTCATGGGATTACCTCCGAGAGGGAGTTATTGGCATGGATGAAACCGCCAGAGGCGGACCTGCGGCAGGATGGACAGGATTATCGGGATTTCCCGCTCATATCTGGTCATTTGAGTAGGGCGATTGGCGGGTCGCGGAGCGGAATGAGGGTGGATTGGGTGGGTTTTGGGGGTGATTTCAGGGGTTTGGGGGGCGTTTGAGAGGATTTGGGCATTGGATGGGTGGTGGTTCGACAGGCTCACCATGAGCGGGGGTTGGGCGATTGGGTGGTTAGATAGTTAAATGGTACGGATGGGTGACGGGTGGGGCAATGGCGGAAGGGTCACCTATCGGGCCGGCTTGGATAGTTCAGCCACCGACCGATATATCGCAACGTGGTGTAGAATGCAGTTCGTAGAACAGTGCCTTTCCGGGAGCCAAAGCGAGGCGGTGCACCGCTTGGCGCCGACCGCCGGACGAGATGCGATATGACCACACCTGACATCCACCTCAAGACGCCTCCGGGTCCGGGCCGTTTCCAACTGCCGGACCCGCCCGAAAACCCGGAAGACAAGATGACCAGCTTTGACCGCCTGACCATCAACGGCAATGCTCACTACCTGAAGCAGCACCTGGTGGACCGGCGACCTGAAGAGCGGGACCGCATCCTGGTGGCCGGAGACCGATACACGGTGGCGGAGCCGAGCCGCTACCTGGCGGGCGGGCGGTACCCGGACCTGCTGGTGGCGTTTGACGTGGACCCGGCGGCGTACCAAGCCAGCAACGGGTATATCATTGCCGAGCAGAGGAAGCCACCAGACTTCGTGCTGGAAATCGCGTCGCGGAGCAGCGGCAGGGAGGACACGGGGCCGAAGCGTCAGGACTATGCCGCCATCGGGATCCCGGAGTACTGGCGGTTTGACGAGACCGGGGAGCATCATGGGGAGCGACTGGCCGGGGACCGGCTGGAGAACGGAGAGTACGCAGCCATTGAGATAGCGGAGTTGCCGGACGGGAGTTTGCAGGGGTACAGCGCGATGCTGGACCTGTATCTGCGTTGGGAGGCAGGAGAGTTGGTGTTTTACGATCCGGTTACCAACCGGCCAATCCTCACCTACGAGGATCAACGCGCCCGAGCCGATAGCACCGAGGCCCGGGTCCGCGAGTTAGAGAGGCTGCTGCGCCAGCAGAATCTGTGACGACTTCGCCGACCTCGTAGCGTTGGCGTAACAAGTTGACGGCTCAGCCAGGGCGGGTGAAAGGTGCGGGCAATGGGGGCGATAGCCAACTCGTCCTTGACGCGAAATATCGCCGATGTTACCGTGAACCACGTTATGCGCATCGGCGAATTTGACATTGCGGAACCCGTCCCGGAGCTGCGAGACCCACACATGCTGGTTGTGCTCCGACCCTGGATTGACGTGGGCAATGTAGGGAGCCTCTCCCTGGGCCGCATCGAACGGCACCTACGGAGCAAGGAGTTGGGTCGCCTGCATCGACCGGGCCGTTACTACGACTTCACCCGCTATCGCCCGCGCTCGTACCTGGTCAGCGGCAATCGCGAGGTAACGATCCCCAACACCATCATCCGCTATTCCAACCCCGAAGACGGGCCGCACCTGCTCACCACCCATCTGCTGGAGCCGCACCTTTATGGGGAGGACTACTCGGACGCCCTGCTGGAGGTCATCCAGTACTTCGGGGTGAAGCAGTATGCCCTCATCGGCGGCATGTACGACATGGTTCCACATACCAGGCCGCTGGTGGTGTCCGGGTTGGGCACCGGCGAGTACGTGGAGCGCGATTACGCCATCGCCAACGCCCGACCCAGCAACTACGAGGGCCCCACCACCATTACGTACACCATCAGTGAGACGGCCACCAAGATGGGCATCGAAACGCGGGCGTTCGTAGTGCACCTCCCTCAATACCTGAACCTGGACGACGATTACCAGGGCGCGGCGCGCATGATGGGCCTGCTGTGCCGGCTGTACGACTTCCCCGACTACATCGCGCAGTCGGACCGTGGGCAGAAACAGTACGACGAGCTGACCTCTCGCGACGGTCAGATACCCAGCGGCGACGTGCTGACCCGCATCGAAGAGATGTACGACAGCGAATATGGCGCCGATAATCGCCCGGAGCCCACGACACCGCTGCCCTCCAGCATTGAAGAGTTCCTGCAAGGCCTGGACGTGGATCTGAGCGATGCCGGCGAGTCGGACGACGGCGACGACCCTGATCGCGGGTTGGCCGGCGTCTAGCGGCGCGATGCCATGACAGGCCGTGCCCCGGCGGTGGCGGACCGTCCCCACGTAGCGGAGCTGCTGCGGACGCTGATCCGGTACGACACGACGAATCCCCCGGGCAACGAGCGCGAGTGCGCCGCCTACTGCCGGGACGTTTTGAACAGCGTGGGCATCCCCGCCGAATTGATGGGTAACGACCCCGACCGGGTCAACGTGATCAGCCAACTGAAGGGGCGTGGCGACGCACCGCCGCTGCTCATGTACGGGCACATCGACGTGGTGCCCACGGCGGCCCAGCCCTGGGACGTGCCGCCGTTCGAGGGCCGTTTGCAGGGCGGCTACATATGGGGCCGCGGCGCCCTGGACATGAAGGGCGGCGTCGCCATGATGATGGACGCTTTCATGCGCGCCCACCTGGAGGACGCCGACCTGCCCGGCGACGTCATCCTGGCATTGGTTACCGACGAGGAGGCTGGCGGGCACACCGGGGCGGAGTGGTTGGTGGACGCTCATCCTGAGTTGTTCGAGGGAGCGCGCTACGCCGTCGGCGAATTCGGCGGCTTCAGCAAGACCTACCGGGGTCGCAAATTTTACATGGTACAGGTGGCCGAGAAGCAGGGTTGCCGGGTGGAGGCCATCGCCCGCGGGCCAGGCGGCCACGGCTCCCTGGTGCACCATGACACTGCTCCCACACGCATGGCACAGTTCCTGGTCAAGCTGGACCGCACTCCGCTGCCGTTCCACATCCACCCGGTGACCCGTATGATGGTGGAGGCGATGAGCGGCAGCCTGCCGCTACCCGACAGCGCGTTTTTGAAGCTGCTGATCAACCCGGCGTTCACCGGGAGTATGCTGCGGCGAATGGGCACGGTGGGCAAGGAGATGGAACCGCTTTTTCGCCACACCGCCAACGCCACCATAATCAACGGCGGTGAGAAAGCCAACGTCATCCCCAGCGAGGTCACCGTCAACCTGGACTGCCGGATGCTGCCCGGCTACGATTCGGAGGACCTGCTGGGGGAGTTACAAGCCATCGCCGGCCCGGACATCGAGTTCCGAGCGGTCAATTTTCAGCCGAAGCCCTGGATTTTCAACATGGGCCTGTTCGATACGTTGGCTGGCATAATCTCAGAGCAGGACCCGGAAGGGGTGTCGGTCCCCATGCTGATGCCGGCGGGAACCGATGGCCGGCACTTCGCCCAGCTCGGCATTCAAACCTACGGCTGGATGCCCATGAACCTGCCGGCTAATTTCGATTTCCTGAAGACCATCCACGCCGCCAACGAGCGGGTGCCGGTATCCGCGCTGGAGTTTGGGGCGGAAGCGCTGTATCGGCTTTTACAGCGGTTTCACGAATGACGGCGGGCCAGCTACGCTAGAGCCGTAGGGGCGAATAATCATTCGCCCCTACGGCTCTAGCGTCATTTGAGCGGCTGACCTAGCTGACCGCTGCCCCTTTGGCCACCTCAACCAAGCGCTCGAAAGCGTCGGGGTCGCGGACGGCCATGTCGGCCAGCATTTTGCGGTCGATCTCGACGCCGGCTACGTTCAGCCCGTGCATGAACTGGCTATAGGTGGTACCGTGCTGACGGCATGCGGCGCCGATGCGGATGATCCACAGCCGTCGGAAGTCTCCCTTGCGTTGGCGACGGTGGCGGTACGCATGGCTCCAGGCGTGCATTACCGCCTCTTTGGCCCACTTGTAGTTGCGGCTTGATGACGCCCGGTAGCCCTTGGCGGCTTTCAATACTTTCTTGTGGCGGGCGCGTTTGGTTACGCCTCTCTTGACTCTTGGCACGGTGTACAGTTCTCCGGTGTTTAGGCGTCGTAGGGTATCAACCGGCTGAGACGCTTGACGTCAGCCTTGTCGTAAGCCATTTTCTGCGCGAACTTCCTGGTCACCTTCTTCGGCTTCTTGCGACGCAAGTGACTGCTCATGCGCTTGCGACGCATGAGCTTGCCGGAGCCGGTGACATGGATGCGCGCCTTGGCGCCCTTGTGTGTTTTGAGTTTGGGCATATTCCTCTATTCCAAGTTACTCTATTCAGGGGTGGCTGTTTCCCTGGTTTCGTTGCGTTCTTGCCGAGCGGTGGTGGCGGGGCTTGGAATCAGCACCATCGACATCGCTCGTCCCTCCATGGAAGGTTGCTGCTCGAGGCGGATCTCGTCCTTCATCTCCTCAGCCACCTTCTTCAGCAAAGAGAGGCCGTTTTCCTGGTGGACCGCCTCGCGCCCGCGGAACCGCACCGTCAACTTGACCTTGTCTCCGTTGCCGATGAACTGCTTGACCTTGCGCATCTTGGCGTCAAAGTCGTGGGTTCCGATGTTGGGGCGGAATCGCACTTCTTTCAGTTCGTTGCTTTTCTGGGATTTTCGGGTCTCACGTTCCTTCTTGGACGAAAGGTATCGGAGCTTGCCGTAATCAAGAAGTCGGGCGACCGGAGGGTCCGCGTTTGGCGCCACCTCCACCAAGTCAAGGTCGTGCATACGCGCCCTGGAGAGCGCGTCGGACACTGTCATAACCCCAAGCTGCTCGCCGTCTTCTCCGATTACCCTTACCTGCGGGACACGTATTTGTTCGTTGACCCTGTATTGCCTGGCTATGGTGCCACCTCCTGTGTAAGTGGTCATTGACCGCAACCCGCTGACCGGGGCGGCCTGCTCTCGATAGCCCTATTTTAGCGGTGGCTCAATGCTCAGTCAACGATTTCCCACGGGTAAATGCGATAATAGGTATTTGCTCTTATTGGGGGTAGGAGCGCCTCCCGGTTAATCGGCATCCTCCTCGTCCTCGTCATCCTCGTAGGGGTCGTCGTCCTCGTCGTCATCAAGGAAGTCGTCTTCGTCCTCCTCCAGTTCAGAGAGAATGTCGCGCATCAGGTCGTCCGCCCCGTCTCCGCCGGCCAACAGCATCGGTGATTCCGGTTCTGCCGCCTCCGGCTCCGGCGGGGCTATGAGTTCAAACCCGTAGAAAACGTCGCCATCCATAATGCGGGCGAGGCCGGAGACGGTCACAGTGATGGGCCGAATCGGAGAAGACCAGCGTTGGGTCAGTTCGTAATGCAGTTCGCGCAGCGTCAGCGTCTGATCATCGGCCAGCAGGAGGGTGCGAAACACGATTTCCTGCAACGGCATGGACTGGCGGATATAGTCCTCATCGTCGGCGCAGTTGGCGCGTATTTCCGCAACCAGGGCAGCCGGGTCATCCATTTCGACCGAACTCTTCCCGTAGGATGGGCACGCGTTGTTCAAACGGGCCAGGAGCAGCGGGATAGGGGAGCGGTTCAACTCGGCCAGGCGGTCCAGGCTGAGGCGATATTCCAGCCCTTCCAAGCGGGGATTGACGGAAACAGTGCTCATTGGGCAACCTCTTCATTCCAGTCGAGCATGATGATTTTGACGGCCTGCCCGGCTTCTTTGCGCGGCAGGTCCGCCGGGCAAATCGCCAGACCATTCGCCCGCGACAGGGACGTGAGTATGTTGGAGCCCTGAGGCCCGGTAGGGTTGGCGAACCAGGTCCCGTCGCGCCGCTGGACCTCTACCCTGGCGTACACGCGACGACCGTCGCTGTTGAAAATCGGAGCGGTGAGCACGCCTTCCACCACCGGGCGGGCCAGCAGATCTCGCCCCAGCATCCGCCGGACGGCAGGCCGGCCGAACATCTCGAAGGCCAGCAGCGCGCTGACCGGGTTTCCGGGCAACCCCAGCAAGGGCAGCGGACGGTCCTGTTCGCCGCGGAGCAGGCCGAAAGCCAGGGGCTTGGCCGGACGCATCCGCACCGACCAGAAGTTCATGTCGCCCCGCTGTTCCAGCACGTCCTTCACCATGTCGTAGTCGCCCTTGGACACGCCGGCGGAAGTCACCAGCAGGTCGGCGTCTGCGGCCTCGTCAATGCAACGGTGCAGGTCTTCCAGGGTGTCTCGTGCGATACCGATGATGCGCGGCGTGCCGCCGGCCGCGATTACCGCGGCCGCCACGCTGCTGCTGTTGCTGTCGTAGATATGGCCCGGAGCCAGCGATTCGCCGGCCGGGGTAAGTTCATCCCCGGTGGACAACACCGCCACGACCGGGCGGCGGATTACGCGGGCCGTGGTCAATCCCAGTGAGGCCATGACGCCGGCCTCGGCCGCCCGAATGACGGTCCCTGCCGGCAGCACCAACTCGCCGGCGGAAACATCCTCCCCAGCGGGGCGCACGTTGCTGCCCAGGGGCAGCGCCTTGCGAATAACTATCTCGTCCAGCGTCTCTCCCCGCGCCCGGCGATCAAGCTCGTCCGTTTCCTCAAAGGGCACTACGGTATCGGCGCCGTTGGGGACGGGAGCGCCGGTCATGATACGGATAGCCTTACCCTCGGCCACGGTGTCCTCGGAGACCTGCCCGGCGGCTACTGCGGAAATCACCGACAGCGTTGGAGGAGTTTCCGCCGCGCCGGCGATGTCGGAATGCAGCACCGCGTAACCGTCCATGGCCGAGTTGGCCAGTGGGGGCAGATCCAGGGGCGACGTGATGTCTTCGGCCAGGATCATGCCCAGGCACTCCAGGACTGGCAATTCCACCGAGTCCAGCGGCGAGAAGTGGGCCAGGATTCTTGCGAAGGCTTCCTCCACCTCCAGCATATCTTCGTGGCCGTGAGGATCGTCGCGATGCCCTCCGTGGCGGCCGTGGCCGTGGTGGGCGCCGTGGTCGTGGATGCTCTCGTGATCCCCGTCCCCGTGAGCATCGTGGGCGTGCAGGTGGCGTGTGTGCTGGTGAGTAGCCATAACGATTAATATTACCATAGTGCGCGGCTACTGCCGGCGCAGCTTCGTCGTCGGTTAACCGCGTATTGTGGCGCCCGCTTCCCGTTCCAGAACCCGCGTCAGTCCGTTCAGCGCCCGGTTCACGTCTTCGTTGGTCAAGGTACGGTCGGAAGCGCGGAACCTGATGCGAAAGGCCAGGGACCGGGCGCCTTCAGGCACGTTTTCGCCCGAGTACACGTCAAACAGTTCGGCTTGCTCCACCAGGCGCACGCGCTCGATCAGGCATTGCACCTGGCTGGCCGGCACGTTCTCCGGCACGACGAGCGCCAAGTCTCGGTTGGCTGCCGGGAATCGCGAAAGCGACTGGAAGCGATTTTCAGTTGATCCGTCGCCCTGAGTGGCGGCCAGCAGGTCATGCAGGCGCAACTCGAAATAGATGACCGGGTCCGCACCGAGGTTGAAAGCCTCGCGGATGTCGGGGTGCAATTCGCCCACGGCGCCGACGTCAACCGGCTGCGGGCCGGCAACGGCGATACTGGCGCAGCGGCCCGGATGGAACAGCGGACCGTCGGCCGACTGGTACAAGGCGGTGATGCCTATGCGGTCCAGCGAGGTGGTCAGTGTTCCGGTCAGGTCGAAAAAGTCCAGTGAATCGGATCCGCTCAGCCAGTTGGCATCGTAGCGTGGGCCGGACATAACGCCGGCAACCAACTCCTGTTCCATTGGTAAGGGGCTCGGTGGCAAAGAACTCGGAGGTAAGAGGCTCGACGGCGAAAGGTTCGGCGGCAGCCCAGAATCCTGCGGGATGAATGCCCGCCCCAGCTCGAACAGCCGGAAACCGCCGTCGTTGTGCCCCTGGTTGTAGGCCAGGGTGTTCAGGATGCTGGCGGCAAGGGTCGGCCTGAGCACGTCCTGCTCGGCGGACATCGGGTTGGCGACTCGGAGCAGGGATTTCGGCTGGTGGCCGGCGCGGTTCAGTTTTTCCAAATCATCCGGCCCTACCAGCGGGTAGCTGATGGTTTCCTGCATACCGGCGGCGGCCAGGGCGTCGCGCATTTGGTCCTTCAGCGCAGTCATCGCGTTGCCCTGGTGGTACGGGATGGGAGAGGACAGCATCGTGGTGGGCACCTCGTCGTAACCGATGATGCGCACCACTTCCTCGATCAAATCTTCCTCAATGGCGATGTCGCTGCGCCAGTAGGGCGGGTCGGCTTCCAGGCTGTCCGGGCTCGTGCGCCGGGTCGTGATGCCCAGGCTGCCCAGCACGGACTCCGCGCGGGCGATGTCCAGGTCCATGCCCAGCAATTGCCGGAGGCGCGCCACGGTTAAAGGCACGGGCGTGACGGGTTCGTCCCCAGCCGGAAACACGTCGATGATGCCGGCAGCCGCTTCGCCGCCGGCCGTTTCCAGGATCAGCCGGGTTGCGCGGCGCAGGGCGATGGGCGCGAGTTCGGGACGCAGGCCCTTCTCGAAACGCAGGCTGGCCTCGGTGCGCAGGTTGAGTTCGGTGGACGTGCGCCGGTTGTTCAGGTTGTGGAACGTCGCGGATTCCAGCAGCATATTCTTTGTGGCCGGCGTGATCTCGCTGTTGGCGCCGCCCATCACGCCGCCGATGCCGATGGCCTGCGCCGGGTCGGCGATCAGCAGGTTGTCGGAATTCAGAGTCCGCTCCACCTCATCCAGGGTGGTGAACTTCTCGCCGTCCGTGGCGCGACGCACCACCACGTGGCGGTCGGTGACGGTATCCAGATCGAAGGCGTGCAAGGGCTGGTTGAACTCCAGCATGACGTAGTTGGTGACGTCCACCACGTTGTTGATGGGACGCAGGCCGGCGCGGGTGAGGCGGTCCTGCAACCAATGGGGTGATGGTCCGATGGTGATTCCGGTGATGACCGAGGCGGTGTAGCGCAAGCACAGGTCGGGGTCGGCGATGCTGACTTTGGCAAGTTCCGAGACCGGTGTAGCCGACTCCGCGTAGGATATTTCCGGCACGCGCACCTGCTGGCTGGTAATCGCGCCGATCTCGCGCGCCACGCCCAGCATGGAAAGGCAGTCGCCCCGGTTGGGCGTCAGCTCCAGCTCAAGGAAAGTGTCGCCGAGAACGTCGTCGAGAGCCGTGCCGACGACAGCATCATCGGGGAGGACTATGATGCCCTCGTGTTCGTCGCTGATCTCCAGTTCCGCCTCGGAGCAGATCATGCCCTCGGAAACGATGCCCCGGATGCGGGCGGGTTTCAGCTCCTCACGGCGTCCGGTGTGCATGTTGAGCAGGGTGACGCCGGGGCGGGCGAAGCAGATTTTCTGACCCGCCGCCACGTTGGGCGCACCACACACCACTTCCAACGGCGGGCCGTCGCCCGGGTCAACCTGGCACAGGGTCAGCGTATCGGCGTTGGGATGCGGCCTGGTGGCGCGCACGTAGCCGACCACGCAGCCGTCCCAGCCGCCCCGGGTGATAACGTCGCCCACTTCAATGCCACCCATGGTGAGCCGGTGGGCCAGCTCGTCCGGCGGCAGGGTAATGTCAACGTATTCGGAAAGCCAGGAGAAAGGGATGAGCATGATTAGCGCGTAGCCTTTAGGAGGGACACCGGGTGATCAGAACTGCCTGAGGAACCTCACATCGTTGCGATAGAAGTGGCGGATGTCGTCGATGCCGTATTTGAGCATACCGATGCGCTCGGGTCCCATGCCGAAGGCGAAGCCGGTGTAACGCTGGGGGTCGTAGCCCACGCCTTCCAGCACGCGAGGATGCACCATGCCGGCGCCCATGATCTCGATCCAGTCCTCATCCCGGTTGATGGGGCGCTTTCCGGTGGCCGGGTCAACAAAGTTGGATATCGACATATCGACGCCTGGTTCAACGAAGGGGAAATAGTCGCACCGGAACCGGATCTGACGGTCGGGGCCGAACACCCGGCGGGCGAATTCGTACAACGTTCCCTTCAGGTTGGCGAAAGTGATGCCCTCAGCCACGGCCAACCCTTCGACCTGGTAGAAATGCCATTCGTGGGTAGCGTCCGTCGCCTCGTAACGGTAGCACTTGCCGGGCACGATCACGCGCACGGGCGGATCCTGAGCCTCCATGACGCGGGCCTGCATGGGCGAAGTGTGGGTACGCAGCAGCATCGGCTGCTGCCCTTCCTCGTTGACGTAGTCCACCCACAGCGAGTTCCACATATCCCGCGCCGGATGGCCGGAGGGGATGTTCAACATCTCGAAGTTGTAGTGATCCAGCTCCACTTCCGGCCCTTCGACCACGCTGAAGCCCATGGCGATGAACGCGGCGCAAATCTCGCGGACGATCTGAGTGGTGGGATGGAGTCGCCCGGTGATTACCGGCCGGCCGGGCAGGGTGACGTCCAGTGCGCCGGCCGCCGCCAGTTTGGCCTCGGACAGTTCCCGGATCCGGCGGGCCAGCGCTTCTTCCAGGGCGTTTTTGGCCTGGTTGGCCTGCGCGCCGACTTCACGCCGTTGCTCCGGCTCGAGCTGGGGGATGGAGCGCAAAACGCCCGTAATCTGCCCTCGCCGGCCCAGGTAGCTTACTCGCCATTGCTCGGCACCATCCGGATTGGAGACGGCGTCCAGTTCCTTAAGGGCTTGGTTGGTCAACGTTGCGATGGACGCTGCGGAGGGCGATTCGACACTGGGTTGGGACACGATAGCATTCTGCAATACAATAGTGGGTACGAAATTATAGGCAGCTGCCCGGCGACGGGTCAAGGCGCGGAAATTTGTCATATAATGATTGGGCCGCTAATTCTGTATCCGTGGCTGGAATGGACGACCCTGCAATCGGTCGTACTATCGTAGTGACGCAGTTCCCAAGGAGGAAAATCCCGATGGCTGACGAATTTGTCAAAGTCGCCTCTCTCAGCGACATCCCCCCAGGCGACATGGTTTCAGTGAGAGTTGGGTCGGAAGAGATTCTGCTGGTCAACCTAGACGGTGAGTTGCACGCCTGCGACGACATCTGCACCCACGCCTACGCCAACCTGTCCGAAGGGGATCTCGAAGAGGGTGAAGTGGTTTGCCCGCTGCACGGGGCGGTTTTCGACGTTGCCTCCGGGAATCCCGTAACCCCGCCCGCCACCGAGGCGCTGCGCAAGTTTGCCATCCAGGTGGATGGCGACGACGTGCTGGTCGGGCCGGTTATCGAAGCCGAATAGCGTCTATCCCAAAGAAAATAACAGCGGCACCGACACTAGGCCGGCGTCGCTGTTTCACGTCTGGACGGCTAATGGCGTCCGTCGCTCTTCCCGTCTAGTCCCCTTCCCGGATGTTCTGGTACACCGCCAGCGGCGTCGCCGCCAGCAAGCCTGCGTCCACCGGCAGCACCACGCCCGACACCCAGCGTGACTCGTCGCTGGCCAGAAAGAGGGCGGCGTAAGCGATGTCCCAGGCGTTGCCTTCCGTTCCCAGCGGCCCGGCCTTGCGCCGGCGTTCCCGCGTCTGCTCCGGCATCGCGCCGGCCACCATGGGCGTGTAGATGTGCCCCGGCGCGATCACGTTCACCCGCACGTTGTCCCGGCCCAGGTGTACCGCCATCGTCTCCGACATACCGATCACGCCGGACTTGGATGCCGAGTAGGGAATGCTCGCCAGCCCGCTGCCGGCTCGCACGCCGGCGATGGATGACATATTGATGATGCTGCCCCCGCCGGCGTCAATCATCTTCGGCACGGCGTATTTGGTGGTGAGCATCATGCTCTTCAGGTTCACGTCCAGGACGTTGTCCCATACGCTTTCCTCAACGTCGGTGGGCGTCCCGGGGCCGGTGATGCCCACGTTGTTGAACAGGACGTGCAACGCGCCGTAGCGTTCTACTGCGGCATCAACTATGGCCTCGCAGTCGGCGGCAGACGTCACGTCGGCCGCCATGATGGAACCCTCGCCGCCCTCTTCGTGAATGACCGCCAGGGTCTCTTCGGCCGCCTGCGGATTCCGGTCCACCAGGAGCACCTTCGCGCCCTCCCGTGCGAACAGGATCGAGGCGGCTTTGCCGGTTCCCATGCCCGGCCCGCTGGAACCGGCGCCGGTGATGATGGCGACTTTGTCCTGGAGCCGTGGGCGTCCAGAGGGGAGCAGCGTCATTATGTACCTCCAGTAGCTAGGGGCAGGTTTCAAACCTGTACCTACGGGCGCAGTTCAGGACACGGGCACAGCCTCGGTTTGCAGCAGCCAGTCCTGCGCCCGTTTCGCTTCGTCCGAAAGCCACTGGCTCATTATGGCTTCCCTGCCTTCGGGTATCTCAACGCCGAGGCCGTCGGCCAGCCGGTTCATGAAGTTGAACACGCAGGTGATGGCTACGGTGGACAGCACCTGCTCGTCGGTGAGGCCAAGGGAACGCAGATGTTCGATGTCTGATTCTGCCATCGCGGCCGGCGTCAGCGTGAGCTTGACGGCGTAGTCCAGGATAGCCCGTGTCTGTGGGTCCAGGTCAGCCTGCTTGTAGTCGTGGATGATGTGCGACGAGTATTCAGGATCGCCGCAATGTTGACGGAGGAACCCTCCGTGGGCGACGGCTCAATACCGGCAACGGTTCACCAGCGACACCACAGTGGCGATGGCCTCTTCCTGCGTCCGGGTCAGCGCCGAAGAGCCGAAGGTGGCGTTGGCGTTCAGGTTCTGCACCGCCGCCATCAGGTCCGGATTGATGGACATGCACTTGATGACGGCGGGAACGGCGGCATCCGTTTCACGTATCCATGACATTGCATTGCTCCTTGGTGTAGGACGTGATTTTGAATGGGGGGCGGGTTTCAAACCCGTCCCTACGCCAGGTCAGATTGCGGCACCACGGCCATTTTGTGCTCGGCGGTGCCTAATATCACGTCGCCCAGCCGCGCGACCACCTCGAAGCGCAGCTTGTTGCCGGACACATCCATCAGCGTAGATGTTCCCGTCACCCGGTCGCCCACGCCGGCCGGCGCCAAGTGCTTGACGTTGACCTCATAGCCCACCACCGTTTGACTCTCGGCCAGCAGCGGGCGCACCGCCGCGAACGATGCCTGCTCCATGAGCATCACCATGGCCGGGGTGCTGAACTTGGGCGTGTGCGGGGCCAGGTGTTCGTCCGCTACGGTCAATTCGACCTCGCCCGCCAGACCCGGCCGGATGGCCGGATTCAACGGCGGGCGAGATACGTTTGCTTGATTGGGAGTAGCCACAGGCTACCAATGCGGAGGTTTACGCGGCTGGGACGGGCGCTCCGGTCAGGATGGACTCAACCTCGTCGGCCAGCTCGGCGGCTCGCTGTTTCACCTCATCGTCGGTGAGGCTGGACAGCGGATGCTGGGCCACGATGTACCGGTAGTCGGGAACACCCATCATGCGGGTCATAGCCTGGGCGGTGTTCAGGAACACGTGGGTGATGATGGCAGCGGTGGGGACGCCGCGCTTTTCCATGTCGATTCCGTCGTGCACACTGCACGAACTGCAAGACCCTCAATCACCCACCCCGGTGATGAGGTAGTCCACCTCGCCCAGGATGGAGTCGATCACATCCTGCTTGGCCGGCAGGCTGGCGTGGTGCTTACTGAAATACTTGACCTCGGAAAAGCCGTGGCGCTCGTTGAGGATATTCCCCAGTTCATGCAGCAGCTTATCGGCGTTGGCCTTGGAGTTCTCCATGAGGCCCAGCCGCTTGCCGGCAAGGCCGCCAGAGCGGTCGTTCATGCGGAACTCGGTTTGGGGCAACTCGGTGCCCTTGGGGTTGACGAGCCGTAGGCGGCTCATTTCGGCGGTAGTCATATCTAACCTCCGTTGGCGTGGTGATCGGAACTTGCGTAGTAGCGTGATTGTACCGTTATTCGACGGTGTTGCGTAACCCCTGGGACGCACAATCGTGGCCGGCTCGGGAACTCAACGCCGCGACTAGTTTCCGCCGATCTTCCGGGTGCGGATGCGGAAACCCGTGGTGTCGATGATGGCGCTGTAGCGACCGCCGGTGCCGCCGCCGTGCATGATCAGGATGTCGTCGGGGTCGTTGGCGCAGCGCATGATCAGATCCTCGTCTCCGGGACGTTCCGGCCCCTGCTTGGAGCCCAGGCGCACCAACTCGGCGCGGGAGCGGCCGCTGTTCTCGATGAGGAATTCCTGGATGTCCGTGCGACTCCAGCCGTCGCTTTGCAGCGTCAGCGCGTGCTCCGGGCCGATGACGATTACCCACTGGGCCGGGTAGCGGTGAGCCAGGGCGGTGGAGCGCAAGGCATCGCAGATGGAGTACAGGATTTGACGACCCGCATGGCCGTAGCTGTTGGGCACGCTGACCGGGTTATACGCCACCGCCACTGTTACGACGCTGTCCGACGCCTGAAATCCCCGACTCACGTGCAGCGGTTCCCACGGCGAGTCCTCTTCGTTCTCGGCGATGCAGAAGGTGTACTTGGCCGGCGTGCCGAGAGTTCCCCGGTCCAGCTGACCCGGCAACGCGTCGAAGCCGTTCATAAAGCAGAGACGAACGGCCCGGCCGATGCTGGCGTTGGCGCGGAAACCGGGGCCGAAAAGCCCGTCGCGGCTATTGATGCCCAGCGCCTCCCGGATCGGGCCGTTAAGCACCATCAGAATGCTGGGAGAGCTGGTGGAGGACGCTGCCATGTTGACGAAGTTGCGTTCCTCCTCCAGAGTTTTCAGCGCGGTGACCAGCACCGGAAAGTACTCGGCCTGGCAGCCGGCCATCACCGCGTTGGCGGCGGCGTTCTCGGACGTGATGACTCGGCTGCGCATGTCCAGGTTGAGCAGCTCCTCCTCGCCGGTCAGCCCGGCCACGGACAGCATCTCGCGGACTTTGTAATCGGCTGGGGGAACCACGGGCAACCCGTCAGTCCAACCCATGCGAAAACATTCCTCAATGGCCTCAATGGTGTCGGCGGTTTCGACGTGGCGTTCGGCGCTGCTGGTCATCGTAATCTCCTGATGTTTAGTCGCGAATATTTTTCAGTTTCCCGGTCACAATCAACCCGTCGGTAACGCTGTAACCGTGCCCCGGGTCAGCGAGGTCCGTGTTGGTTGCCATATACGCGGTGCGGCCGCTGACGACGGGAGTGATGGAAATCACCTCGTAGCCTTCCGCGTCCAGATCGTTGCAACAGCGTTCCAGGTACTCAGCCATTTGTTGCAGCCGCGTATGCTCCTCGCTGGTGATGCTGACGCGACCGACGTTGCCGCCATGGGTGGACAACTGCGTGTCGGCATACACGTACCGGGTGGCATACGCGGGCTTGTCTTTGGCAGGATACTGTGAACGGAACAACGGCGGTACCTCAGCCGCCCATGCCGCCGAACCGCAGCTGCACTCCTGACTTCTCTTCCTGCAGCTTGGCTACGGCGTCGGAGTCTTCGGGACCCCAGCCGCGGAACAGGGCTTCCACGTGGCGCTGGTCCACCAGGTTGGAGAGTTCCATGGGGATGCCGTACTCGCGTCCCAGGTCGGTGGCGAGGCGCACGTCTTTGGCGGCCAGGGCGGTGGCGAATCCCGGCTCGAAGTTGTCGGCGAACAGGTAGCGGGGGAACTTCTCCACCAGGCGGCGGTTGCCGCCGCTGCTGTTGGCGATGACGTCGGCCAGGGTTTCCAGGGACACACCGGCTTTAACGCCCAGGGTCAGCGCTTCCGACATCAGCACGCCGATGCCCATGGACAGCAGGTTGTTGCAGATCTTGGTGACCATGCCGTTGCCGATTTCTCCGCAATAGACCACGTGGGCGCCGATGGCGTCGAGCATGGGCTTGACGTTGTTGTACGTCGCCTCATCGCCGCCGACCATGACGGCCAGCGTGCCGGCCGCCGCGCCATAGACGCCGCCGCTCACCGGCGCGTCCAGCACCGTGACGCCCCGCGCGCCACACTCGGCATGGATGCGGCGGATGACCGTTGGCGAGTTGGTGGAGAGGTCAACGTACACGTCGCCGTCGGCGGCCGCCGACATGATGCCGTTCTCACCCATCACCACCGCCTCAACATCCCGTGGCACCGGCAGCGAGGTGAACACGGCGTCGTTGCCGGCCACGCAGCCGGCCGGCGTGTCCGACCATTCCGCGCCCATCTCCAGCAGGTTGGTGGCCGATTCCCGGCGCAGGTCGTGAATGGTGAGTTGGTGGCCGGCCTTGATCATGTTGGCGGCCATCGGGTTTCCCATATTGCCGACGCCAATAAACCCAGCTTTCATATTGTCATCATCTCCTGAACGGATGCGCCACGGTATTGGTGGCAGGTGGCGGCATTATAGCACCGGGGGCCGTGTATAATGCGGGACCAACCGGGCGTGCGAAGTTTGCCAAGGAGCGCGGAAATGGCCACCGAATCGGATCTCATTTCGTTCTCTACCCAGGTCACCTGCCCCGATGATTTCGACCAATTCTGGGATGGAGCGCTCTCTGAACTTGCACAAATGCCTCTCGAATCCAGCATAACCCAGGACCCGCTGCGCAGCACCGACGCGGCGACGGTGTTCCAAGTAACCTACCGCAGCCTGGACGGGCTGGAAATTTTCGCGTGGTACACCGTGCCGGCAGTGGGCGACGGCCCCTTCCCGGCGGTCCTGATTTTGCCCGGCTACAAATCGGAACCGGCCCTGCGCCGCGACTGGGCGAGCAAGGGTGTTGCCGCATTGTCCGTCGCCGTTCGGGGCAAACTGCCCAGCAGCGCGCAGTTCAACCCCGGCTATCCCGGCCTGCTCACCCATGGCGTTGAGGATCGGGATAGCTATTCCTACAAGGGGGTTATATCCGACTGCTCGCGTGGCGTGGATTTTCTGCTGTCTCGCCCGGAGATCGATTCGGAGCGGATTTACTGTTGCGGAAGCAGCCAGGGCGGCGGCCTGACCCTCATCACCACCGGGTTGCGCCATGAAATCAAGGCCGGCGTGGCCGGTTATCCGTTCCTCTGCTGCTATCCTGAATCCATGCGGATGCTGCGCAGCTACCCTTACGACGAGCTTTCCTGCTATGCCCGCGCCTACCCCGACCGCACTGAGCAGATGCTGGACACCCTGCGGTACTTCGACGCAGTGAACTTCGCGCCGCGCATCGAGTGTCCCATGGTGGTGGGCATCGCCATGGAGGACGAGGTCTGCCCGCCGGAGACGAGCTACGCCGCCTACCGGCTGCTGAACTGTGAGCGGGAACTGTGGCTGTTCCCCAACTCCGGGCACGGCAACGCCCACGGGTATCCGGCCCGCGAAAACGCCTGGCTCCAGCAGCGTATCGGCGTGTCGCCAGCCTAGGTGATAACCAATGACAACCGGCGCTCCATCGTCCCCCGTTGCCTTCTGGGAGCAGACCGAGGCCCAACTGGCCGAAATCCCTCCCGACGTGTCCCTGGAGCGGGATACTTTCTACTCGCAGCCCGAGTGGGACGTGTACCGGATGCGCTACAACAGCAGCGGCGGCCACCGCCTGTTCGCCTGGCTGTCCGTGCCCCATGGCGACGGCCCGTTCCCGGCGCTGGTGCGGATGCCGGACTATGCCAGCGTGCATGACATAATCTATACAGGGCTGCGCCACCGCGCCGTGGTGATGAACCCAACGTACCGGGGACAGCGCAACAGCGATGGCCTGGTTCAAGCCAGATACCCCGGCCTGCTCACCGACGGCATCGAAAACGCTGAAACTTACACTCTGCTTGGCGCCTGGGCCGACGCTCTGCGCGCCGTCGACGCCCTGCTCGCTCAGGAACGGGCGTCAATCGTAACCATCGCGTTAACCGGCACGGGTCTTGGGGCCAGCCTGGCGCTGGCCGCGGCCGCCCGCCGCTCCAACGTGACGGCGGTGGCCGCTGATACTCCCATGGCTCTGGGCCATCCGGCGTCATTGCAGCGGGGGCTGGGCTACCCGCTGGCCGAGCTTGACGACTACCTGCGCTCGCATCCCGAACGTCGTTACGAAGTGGAGGGGACCACAATGCTGGTCAATCCGATGGACTTTGCGGCACAGGTGCAAATTCCTGTGCTGATGAGCGCCGGACGTTTTGACCGAAGCCTGTGCCCGCTGCCCTTCGCTGAGGAACTGGCTGCCGCGCTGTCCTACTGCGATCTCCGCGTGTACGACGGCGCAGCCGAGGGCGGCGGACACGAACACGCGCAGGTGCGTGCGGCGTGGCTTGCCGAACGGCTCGGGATCGCTACTCCATGAAAATCGCGCAAACCGGATGCTGAGATATTTCCGCTATCCTGTCCGAGACACATTCTTGGGATAAATACGTTATGCAGATGGCGCAGAATCGTCCATGTTTGCCTCAATGCCTGACTCCTGGAGTCTGGCGGTTGGCTATAGTCGCGATCATGGCGTTGACGGTGTGCGCGCTTGTGGCGTGTGGCGGTGAACCTACGCCAGGAGCCCCCACCGCTCAACAGGGTGAGAATCCTGCTGCGACTGTGCCTCCGCAGACGCTCACTGATTTGCAGGCAGCGGCGCGCGGCGTTTTGGCGGAACGTCTGTCTGTGCCGGCGGACACGCTGGCCCTGGTCAGCGACGATAAAGTGCAGTGGTCGGATGCCTCATTGGGGTGTCCCCAGGAAGGCATGATGTATGCCCAGGTGATCACTCCCGGTCATCGAATCACCTTCAGTTATGGAGGCGAGCATTATGAAGTACACACCTCGGTGGCAGGCGATCCGGGGCCGCCATTGAATATGGTTTCGTGCGAAGGCGGTACTGCTTACTAAGCCGGATGCTGCGCCGGAGTCTATGATAGCGGATACAATACGGTTACTATCCAGTAGGGAGCGGCCCCGAAGAACGGCGCGAGCGAATATAACTCCAACGAGGCGCCATTGTGGTAACATGAAAGTGCCCCCGTAGCTCAGTGGATAGAGTGCTGGCCTCCGGAGCCAGAGACCGGAGTTCGAGTCTCCGCGGGGGTACCACCACTTCCAATACTGCGAACACCGCTGTTCAGGGCGATTTCAGCGGCGTCCGCTCCCCTTATTGGACTATCTTCCGGCGTGGGGATCGTGTAGATAATGGTCGCCCCGCCGGCTCTCACCAGTACCTCCCTGACGAACGACCGCACGAAGGCTTTGGTCTCGGTGAGTTCACTGGTCTTCAGAAACGCGCTCATGTCGGCGGCAAACGCGGCGATGGTGTCGGCGCTGTCCAGCAATTCGCGCCGTTCCGCCAGCACGACCCTGGCATCCTCGGCAGCGGCTTCCAGTTGTTCCCGGCGGTGCCGGTGTGCCAGGATGCGCTCCGAAGCGTCGGCCATCTCCAGGTCGGTACTCTCCACAAAGTGCCAGATGCGATCCAGCTTCCGCTTGACCTCTTCCAACTCGGCTTCGATGGTCTCCAGGTTCTGCCGCTGTTCTCGGGCCACACCGTCCATCTCCTCGTCCAGCAGCTTCACCAGGTCGCGGATGTTGGACTCGGTGAGGATGTGGTCCCGGATGTTGGAGATGATAACCTCCTCGAAGGACTTGGCGTTGAGCCTGGGGGTCTGGCAAGAACCGCTGCCCTGCTTGAGGATGGACTGGCAGACGTAGTAGGTGTATTTGCCGCTCTTGGCTTCGGAGGCGGAGAGGGCCTTGCCACAGGTCTCGCACTTGGCCAGGCCGCTGAGGAGGTAGGGACTGGCGGCGCGGCGGGGATGCGTGACTGAAGGTGCGCGGGCTGCCAGCAGCTTCCTGACCCGCTGAAACTCCTCGTGCGAGACAATCGCGGGGAAGGCATCTTCCACCCGCACCGGGTCCTGGCCGTCCTTGGCGTTGGTTCCCCAGACCAGGGTTCCGGTGTAGGCTTCGTTGGTGAGGAGCTTGTGGATGACGGTCTTGCTCCACCGCTTCCCGCTGGAGGAGGGAATGCCCTCGGCGTTGAGAGTCTTGAGGATGTCCAGGGTGGTCCTGCCCTGGAGGGTGAGGTCGAAGATGCGTCGGACCACGGCGTCGTGGGGCGGGTTCAGTTCCAGGCGGGGGCGCTTCTTGGCGCCGTCCTGGACGTAGAGCCGCCGGTAGCCGTAGGGGGCGTAGGTGGTCATCCAGAAGCCCCGGGAAGCGGCCTCGCGCATTCCCCGCGTGACTTCCTGGGCCAAGATATCCGTTTTCCAATCAACACCAAAAATTGAGATACTCTTGGAGTGTGGCATTGGAAAGCAAATGACGTTTGGCACAAAAGCGGCTCTTGGTCCAGTCAGGCCATAACGCCGGAAAATTGCCACCTCTAGCTTTGCAAAGCTGGAATAGGGACTCAGTTTGAAATGGGGCATTGAAAAATCAAATGGTAGCCCTCGCACGCCAGCTAACCAAGTCACAGCCAAGCCAACTCGCCGACGGACCGATAACCGCATTCGCGGCAGCGGTAACGCTGTCGTCCTGAAGTGTCCCGATTTGATGCAGCTCCCTACGCCCGGTTCAAGGTGGACTGGTTCCAGTACCCACTTCTCACGGGCCACAGGGTGAACCCGCAGCCGGCTCCAGTCCTATCGGTCAACCAGCACTGGCACCCTTGCCGCCCTCCGGAACGGCACCCCACGCCGTGGGTAGCGAGTCTGCCGCCCCAGACGGCAGAACCTGCTAAAGGGATTTTGCGCAACTCACCCTTCCGTGCTTGGCCATGGAGAAAATGCCAATCGCGGAAGGCACCAAGGCAAACGCCGTTTCCACACCGTGCGCGCGTTCCCCCCTGACCCCGGTGGCCTTCTTCGCCCGGGTCTCCGACCGCCGCCAGGACGTGGAACTGCTGGTGCCGGGCAGACTTTTGCGAAACACGCTCAACTCCGCCGCTGCCGGCAGTTGCGCCGGCGGGACGGCGAGTAGTAATCTTATACGGTACATTCATGTCCAATATGAGTGCAAAAACCTTGATCAGGCTGAATGAGGTTCGTTGCCATGTTTGACTCGGTGAAGCAATCCCTGACGCGATGGAGCCGCGCCCCGCGCCGGCCCCTTTCAGCCGCCCCCCTGACAGGGGTAGGTATCGACCTAATTTAGGCATAAATCCTTGGAAATTCGTCGAACCGGACATGGACTCCTCCTGGCCCTGAAAGCGAGCCAAAACCGAGTTTTCAGGTTTGTGAACCGCTCTCTGGGTCGTCTATCGAAATGAAGGTGATTAACATGATACGAAAATACCTACCCCTTTCAGCCCCCCCCCCGATTCTGGGGAGGTGCTCTGATGACGGCTGCCAGGTGGCGCCGGCCACTGTTGGGACTGGCCTTCCTGGCCGTGATGGCCGTCCTGGGGGCGTCGTTCATGCTGTTGAGCAACCTGTCCGGCCCTGGGAACACCGCCCAGGCCGCTGATAGCGACTGCTCATCCTATCTGCCCTCGGACAGGATAACGGTGACCGAGGTCACCGGGTGGCGCAACGCCCTGGACCCCGCCAAAGCCGCCCCCGGCATCAAGCGCTGGAACCGCGTGCTTGAGGCGCTTGGCGAGGACACCGGGACCAACGTCAGCCCGATGACGGCGGAGCAGGCCCAGGAGATATCCGACTGGCTGAAGAACCAGCGATGGGACCGCACGGCCCGCACCCTGTCCGGCCTGGAGGAGTGCGCCGAGGCGGATAACGGGAACGGCGGAGGCAACCCGCCGCCGCCCACGCCCGAGATCAGCATCTCGGGCGGCACGGCCGTCACCGAGGGCGGGAACGCGACCTACACCCTGAGCGCCAGCCCGGCGCCCTCCGCCGACCTGGACGTGAGCGTGAGCGTCTCGCAGAGCGGCGACTTCGCCTCATCCACCGGCACGCAGACCGTCACCATCACCAGTGGCGGCAGCGCCACCCTGCCGGTGGGCACCGACGACGACAGCGTAGACGAGGCCGACGGCTCGGTCACGGCGACCGTGAACTCGGGCTCCGGCTACACCGTGGGTTCCGCAGGCGCGGCCACCGTCGCCGTCTCCGACAACGACGTGCCCGAGGTCAGCGTCTCCGGCGGCCCGGGCGTGACCGAGGGCGGCGACGCCGTCTTCACCCTCAGCGCCAGCCCGACGCCTCACGCCGCCCTGCCGGTGAGCGTGAGCGTGACGCAGAGCGGCGACTTCGCGACGACCGGCACGCAGACCGTCACCATCCCGACCGGCGGCAGTTACACCCTGAGTGTATCTACCGACGACGACGGCGCGGACGAGGCCAACGGCTCGGTCACGGCGACCGTGAACGCGGGCAACGGCTACACCGTCGGCTCCGCCGGCGCGGCGACCGTCAACGTCGCCGACAACGACGTCACGCAGCAGGACGACGACGAAGCCGCCTGTCTGCCCGCTGACGCCGTTGACGCGGACGAGGTCAAAGACTGGCGCGACGGACTCCACCCGGTGGACGCCGCCCCTGGCGTCCGGCGATTCAACCGCGTGCTGGAAGCCCTGGGAGTCGACACCGGCACCGACGAGCGCGCGATGAAATACCAGGAAGCGCAGGCCATCTACGACCGCCTCCAGAACACCCGCTGGGACCGCATCGCGCGGACCCTCACCGCCATGCAGCGGGACAACTGCGACGCAACCCCGCCGCCGGCCGACCCCGTGGTCAGCATCGCGGGCGGCGCGGCCATCACCGAGGGCGGCAGCGCCGTCTTCACGATCACCGCCAGCCCGGTGCCGAGCGCCAACCTGGACGTCACCGTCAGCGTCACGCAGTCGGGCGACTTCACGTCCGGCGCCGGCGCTCAGACCGTCACGATCCCGTCCACGGGCAGCGCGACGCTGAGCGTGGGCACCACCAACGACAACGTGGACGAGGCCGACGGGTCGGTAACCGCGACCGTCAACAGCGGCTCCGGCTACACCGTATCCGGTTCCGCGAGCGCGGCGACCATCGGCGTCGAGGACGACGACGACCCGGCGCCGTCCGACCCCGTGGTCAGCATCTCCGGCGGCTCGGCCATCACCGAGGGCGGCAGCGCCGTCTTCACCGTGAGCGCGAGCCCCGCGCCGAGTGCCAACCTGGACGTCACCGTCAGCGTCACCCAGAGCGGCGACTTTGGCGCGACGACCGGCACGCAGACCGTGACGATCCCGACCTCCGGCAGCGCCACGCTGAGCGTGGGCACCACCAACGACAACGTGGACGAGGCCGACGGCTCCGTCACGGCGACCGTGAACAGCGGCTCCGGCTACACCGTGTCCGGTTCCGCGGGCGCGGCGACCATCGGCGTCGAGGACGACGACGACCCGGCGCCGTCCGACCCCGTGGTCAGCATCTCCGGCGGCTCGGCCATCACCGAGGGCGGCAGCGCCGTCTTCACCGTGAGCGCGAGCCCCGCGCCGAGTGCCAACCTGGACGTCACCGTCAGCGTCACCCAGAGCGGCGACTTTGGCGCGACGACCGGCACGCAGACCGTGACGATCCCGACCTCCGGCAGCGCCACGCTGAGCGTGGGCACCACCAACGACAACGTGGACGAGGCCGACGGCTCCGTCACGGCGACCGTGAACAGCGGCTCCGGCTACACCGTGTCCGGTTCCGCGGGCGCGGCGACCATCGGCGTCGAGGACGACGACGACCCGGCGCCGTCCGACCCCGTGGTCAGCGTCTCGGGCGGCTCGGCCATCACCGAGGGCGGCAGCGCCGTCTTCACCCTGACCGCCAGGCCGGCGCCGGCGGCCAACCTGGACGTCAGCGTCAGCGTCACGCAGTCGGGCGACTACGGAGCGGCGACGGGAACCCAAACCGTATCCATCCCGACGGGCGGCAGTTACACCCTGACGGTGGCCACGACCAACGACGGAGTGGACGAGGCCGACGGGTCGGTGACCGCCGCGGTCAACGGCGGGGCGGGCTACACCGTGTCGAGCACGGCCGGCTCCGCCACCGTCAACGTCTCCGATGACGACGTGCCCGAGATCAGCATCTCGGGCGGCTCGGCCGTCACCGAGGGCGGGAACGCCGTCTTCACGATCACCGCCAGCCCCGCGCCGGCGGCCGACCTGGACGTCGCCGTCAGCGTCACGCAGTCGGGCGACTTCACGTCCGGCGCCGGCGCGCAGACCGTCACCATCCCGACCTCCGGCAGCGCCACGCTGAGCGTGGGCACCACCGACGACGGCGCGGACGAGACCGACGGCTCGGTCACGGCCACCGTGAGCTCGGGCTCGGGCTACACCGTGTCCGGCACGGCGAGCGCGGCGACCATCGGCGTCGCGGACAACGACCCGGCCAGGCCGTACGTCAAGCCCGAGATCAGCGTGGTCGCCGGCCCCGCCATCACCGAGGGCGAGGACGCCGTCTTCACCATCTCGGCCGACCCCCCACAGGACCAGAAGCTGCGGCTCTTCATCTCCGTCCGCCAGGAGGGCAGGTTCCTCCAGAGCGGCGGCGAAGACCGCTACTTCACCATCCCGCCCTCGGGCAGCGCCACGCTGACGGAGCCCACCATCGACGACGACATCATCGAGGACGACGGCACGATCACCGTGTACATCGTGTACCAGCGCGGGTACAACCTGTCCGCCAACTGGAAGGCGACCCTCAACGTCGCCGACAACGACACGGTGCAGGCGGACACCCGCGAGCCGCGCACCGACATCACCTGGGCCGACTTCTGGGCGCCCTACGAAGACCTGATTACCGAGATTGAGAACCACCGCGACAATCCGCCGGTGCTGGTCCTCGCCAGGCAGCACGCCGACTTCTGGGACCGGGTGCTGCTGGCCTTCGGCCGCGAGGTGGATGACACGTCGCTGACGGCGATGACCGTCGCCGAGGCGGAAGACCACCAACTGCAAGGCAAGGAGAAGTTCGACCGCATCGCGCCGGCGCTCAAGGAGATCTACGACAACGGCCCGCCGCCGGTGAACCCCGGCGACCCGCCCGAGCAGACCACGGCCTTCCCGACGTACATCCCGATCACCGGCGGGATCACGTTCAAGACGCTGACCCTGACCGACTACTTCTCCGACCCGGAGGGCGCAGACCTGACCTTCACCGCCACAATCAGCGGCACGACGATGACCGCGACCGTCAACGGCGCGGACCTGACCCTGGCCCTCAACAACGGGCTCAGCCGCGGCGGCGGAGACCTTACGGTGACCGCCTCCGACGGTCAGCTCACCGACACCGCCACGGCCCACGTCGTGGTCGGCTGCGGCACCAGCGCCACCTGGAACGAGAGTTGGGGCTTCTGCACCGCCGCCGCGAGCAGCAACTCCTTCAGCGGCTCGGCGCAGGGCGACGGTCCGAACACCGTGGACCGGACCGACCCCGACAACCACATCAACCGCTACGAGGACGAGCACACCGCCCAGGTCACCCTATCCGAAGGCGCGCCGAGCGCCGTCATACTCGTGCGCGTCTACCCCGACGTGCTCAGCGACCGCGACTCAAACGGCGTCCTGCAGGGCAGCAACGACAGCACCTGCGGGATGCGCGGCTACCTGACCATCCAGGACGCCAAAACCACGATCAGCGGCGATGGCCTCAGTCTCATGAATGATAGCGGCACCGAAACGGGCACGTGGTCGGTGCGGGTTACCGGCAACGGGTTCACCAACAGCCCGGCGAACGCGAAGAACAGGCAGGGCACCGCCGACGTGGCGGGCACCGGCAACCCCGGCTGGAACGACAGCGGCTGCGGCAACGCGGCGCTGACGGAGCACAAGTACCGCGAGGTGCGCGTCGAGCACACCCTGCCCGCGGATGACGGCGTGCCCGGCACGGATCTCACCGGCATCAAGCTCATGTACCACGACATCGGCAGCTCCGGCACCACAGTGCAGGGCATCCACGAAGTGATGCTGGTCAGGCTCCAGGACACCATCGACGCGGTGAAGATCGGCTCGCTCTCGGGGATCGACGAGTCGCGCATCATCGGCGAGGGCACGGGACCCAGAAGCCATGATCTGATCCTGGTCAGCGACGACAAGCTGGTCGGCTATGTGGCCGTCGTGGTGGACGGCGGCAAGGACAACATTCGGCCCGACCTGACGCAGGCAACGTCCAATCCGCAGAACGGCTGGTGGACCCTGCTCGACAGCTCGAACCGCTCGACGTACATGACCACGACGATCTGGGCCCACATCGGCCAGAACGTGCTGCCCAAGTGGAGCTCCTCGGGGACGTACGCCGTCAGCACCGGCGTCTGGCACAACAATGCGCTGTGGATTCGCGGCGCGTCGGGCGACTACGCCGCCGGCGACGAGCCCGGCGGCGCCAACGACGGCTGGCAGCCCCTGATCATGTCCGGCAATATGTTCACGTCGGGCTACGCGGGCTCCAACAACGGCGCCGGCCGCGCCACCCCCGAGACGGTCTACGCCTGGACGCCGCAAGGCAGCTACGTAGAGGGCGAGTTCGTGTGGAACGAGCACAACACCAAACTGTACATCCGCACCGCCGAGGGCTTCGTCTCCCCCGTCGACAACTTCGAAGAGAAGATGTTCGTCGCCTACCGCGACAACGGCCCCGCCATGCAGCTCGGCCTGCGCCTCAGCGGCGGCGGCAAGTGGCCCTGGATCGACAACCAGAACTGCTTCTTCAACGCGCCCAACCTGGGCGGCGCGGTGCGCGCCTGCACCATATCGTGGAACTGGCCGGAAAACGGCTACTACCAGAATGACCAGACGCTCGAGCTCTGGTGGGTGGAGCTGGAAGAGTACGACCCGCACGCGCCGGTGAAGTTCCGCACCAAGCTGAGCACCCTCACCCTGCGCGACAGCGGCACCCCCGACGGCCCCAGGTCGTACCCCGTGCCGCACACCGGCAACTACTGGATCGAGTTTGAGAATCTACGCGGCTCCGGCTACAGCGGCAGTGCCACCCAGAAGCTCAGCGAGCAAGGGGGAGAGAATAATCACACGGATGTCAAGGGCTACATCGTGACCGCCAGCAACCCAATCCAGTCCGGCGGCAACAACGATCGCGTCGTCGCGGTGGAGGTGCGGCGCGGCACCTCGGCGAACGGCGCGCGCGCCAACCACCGGCAGCCGCTCAACAAGTTCGTCGGACGCGGCTCGTTCGCCATCAACGGCAAGGCGCACCGCGATCTCTACCTCCTAGACGAGGATCCGAAGCCGTGCAACCTGTCCGGCTACGAGTACAGCTGCTTCGGCGGCGAGGGCAACTGGACGAAGGTTTCGGGTGCGAACAGATGGCGGACGCCGATCAACCTGGCGGTGCAGGACGACAACTTTGTTGGCGAGAAACTGCGCTACTACGTGTTCAATATCAAGGACTCGACCAGCAGCACCAACCCCGTCCTCGAGGTGAAGGAAGACGACCACCTGCAAATCACGCTCAAGCCCGACACCGCCTGGAACGGCAAACTGGATATTCTGGTTGGCAGGGCGTCGTACCAACACTACTCGTTCCGCCTGGAGGCTGGGATGAGCGTCGACGGCGAAACCGGCTGGGACGAATGGGACACCACCATTGATGCGGACTGGCACGGCAGCGCGTCGTCCCTCTCGCTGGGCGACGACCGCTACGGGCCGGAGGATCATCCCGGCTGTCCGTCCGGCGGCGGCGAAGGCTGGGTGCGCGCCGTGTTCACGAACTGGAACGCGCTCTTCTACGGCGTGGATTTCGATCCGAGCCCGCAATCCACAGCCTATCTGGCGGACCTGCCCGGCGGCCTGGGCGTGGGCGTGGACAACGCCAACACCAGATACTCCGGCTGGGTTCGGGTCTGCGAGTAAGGCAACTCAGCATCCGGCCGGCAGGCCAACCGCACGCCAACCCAGGGGCCCGGGCGACAACGCCCGGGCCCCTCGCTTTTGGCGGGACGGCCCACGCCGCTTGCCGGTACGCAATCCGGGAGATGCCACTTCGTCGTCGCGAGGAGCGCAGCTACGTTGCGATCTCGCTGAAGGAGCGACAACTCTTCCGGCAACTAGATTGCTGCGCTGGAATCGCGTTGACACAGGTGGCATTGTGTCCAAGGCGCGTTGGCGCAAGGCAGAACGCCGATTTCAGGGGCTGATGAAAGGCGCGGCGCGGCCAGGGTGAAGGTTGGTGGACAATCGTTGAGAGGGCGAAATGGGGAGAAGGTGTGGAACCGCTGCCCCGGCGTCGGATGACGCGCCAGGCAACCACGTGGTAAAAGGGGCCGTCCGGTTCGCCGTCGTCCACGGCTGCCAGGGCGCGGGGAATTCCCGGGCTTGGTTGCCGCCGAACGGCGGCTAAGCCGCAGCCGTGATACATTGGCGGCGGCCGTGTAACTCTCCACTATCACTACGTATGTAAATGGCCCGCCCGACGACTCCATGGTCCGGCGCAGGCATCGCTGAAATCGCCCTCGGGCGACGGGTTCGCAAATCGGCAACGTCCGGTGGGCGGATGGCTACCCCCGCTGCATTGGCGGCGCCGGCTTGACCTCGGCACCCAGCTGGTCCGCTGCCACCGGGCGCACCCGCCACGCTGCGCAGCCGGTTGGAAGCCATGACCGAACCCTGTATGGTTGTCACGTGTCTCAACCCATGGCGGCCCGGGGCCAAAACGTCAGCACTGTTACCCGCTCGTCGAAACGGGAATCCCAGCCACAGAGTAGCTCGAATCAGGCATCGGGAGAATCCCGGCCAACCGGACGGCATCCCAGCAATGGTTCCTCCGGTTCGTCGGGCGTCTCGATGTCGGCCAACGCCGGGCTCCTGACGGTAAACCCGTCCCGAACCACGGCGGGGTCCACGTGATGCCCAAACGGCCCCGACCCAAAGCGAGTCCCGCTACCATCAGGATTCCGGATGCCGCACTTCAAACTGAGTCTATACCAGGGTCGGCAAACCCCTGCCCCCGGTGTTTATTTCGTGGGATAATGATTATACGCTTATGCGCTTGGGCGGCGCTGTGAGCCTGCCGCGGCAAGAGCAACATGAGAAACCCCGGGACCCGAGCGAGTTATCGTGACCACTCCCGAAATACAGGCAAGGGCAAACATTGACCGGCTGCTGCAACAGGCAGGCTGGGCGGTGCAGGATGTTGACTCCCTGAACGTACACGCCGCCTGTGGGGTTGCGGTTCGAGAGTTCCGGTTGCGGACGGGCCACGGGGTGGCCGACTATTTGCTCTACGTCGGAGGCAAGGCGGCGGGAGTCGTGGAGGCCAAGCCGGAAGGCCGCACCCTCACCGGAGTGGAAGCTCAATCGGAGAAATACGGAACGGGCTTGCCGGACAATCTCCCGGCTTACCTTCGACCCCTTCCATTCCTATACGAGAGCACCGGCAGCGAAACCAAGTTCACCAGCGGACTTGATCCCCAACCCCGCAGCCGAAACGTCTTCGCCTTTCACACGCCGGAGACGCTGGCGGATTGGTTGGGCGCGTCTGATTCAGGCACAAAAGCGGGGGTGGTTGAACCGCAGCGGGTCTCAGACCCCGGCGGGACCGGTTACCACATCGGGCACAGTCTCCGCCGCCAACTGACCCAATTGCCGGTACTGGACGATTCCAACCTCTGGCCGGTACAGGCTCGAGCCATTCGGAACCTGGAGCAGTCTCTTGCGGAAGCCCGACCGCGTTCGCTGGTTCAGATGGCCACCGGCAGCGGCAAGACCTTCATGGCCTGCAACCTGGTCTACCGGCTGATCCGTTACGCCGGGGCGAGACGCGTGCTCTTCCTTGTGGACCGCAGCAACCTGGGCCGGCAGACCCTCCGGGAGTTCCAGGGTTTCACTGTACCCGGCGACGGGCGGAAGTTCAGCGAACTTTACAATGTCCAGCTCCTTCAATCCAGCAGCGTCGATCCGGTCAGCAAGGTCTGCATCGCCACCATCCAGCGGGTTTACTCCATCCTCAGAGGTGAAGAACTGGACCCGGAGTTGGAGGAGACGTCCGGCTTTGACGTGGCCGCCGGACGGCAATCCCTCCAGACGGTGGAGTACAACCCGTCCTTCCCCATTGAACAGTTCGACTTCATCATCACCGACGAGTGCCACCGGTCGATCTACGATCTGTGGCGCCAGGTGCTGGAGTACTTCGACGCCTTTCTCATCGGCCTGACCGCCACGCCTTCCAAGCAGACCATGGGGTTCTTCCACCAGAACCTGGTCATGGAGTACAACCACCGGGAGGCCGTGGCGGACGGCGTGAACGTTCCCTACAACGTGTACCGCATTGAAACGAAGATCACCGAGCAGGGCTCCAGCATCGAAGCCGGCATGAACGTGGACCGGCGAGACCGCCGCACCCGCAAGATGCGCTGGGAAGAGTTGGAGGAGGAACTGCCCTACTCCCCCAGCCAACTGGACCGCGACGTGGTGGCGTTGGATCAGATTCGCACCGTCGTGCAGACCTTCCGGGACAAGGTTACCACCGAGATATTCCCCGGCCGGCAGCACGTTCCCAAGACCATCATCTTCGCCAAGGACGACAGCCACGCCGACGACATCGTGAATATCGTGCGGGAAGAGTTTGGCCGGGGCAACGACTTCTGCCGGAAGATCACCTACCGAACGACGGGAGCCAGGCCGGATGACCTGATCCAGGAGTTCCGCAACAGCTTCAATCCGCGCGTCGTGGTCACCGTGGACATGATTGCCACCGGCACCGACATCAAGCC
>JAPPCX010000006.1 GCA_028875655.1 Chloroflexota bacterium
CGCATAGGTTGCCTCGTCGGTCGGGGCGTGGTCTTGCGATTTGGGAGTTGCTGACTGGTTGTTGGCCGTTGACGACCGTAGTGATTATGACTTCGTTGGCAGGCGGCAAGGGTTAGGTTTTGATGTGCACGATACCATGATAGAACGGGCGTTTGGCATGGGTCAAGCGGCGGGTGTCACTCACGCGTACTCAGTTTGTCATTGCGAGGAGCGCCCCGGTTCGGGCTACCGCAGGCCGGAATTCGGGTGTACAATCGTTAAGGTTTAAATTCGGCTGGATGCGCCGCATCCGGCCTCCATGTCCGGGCCTGTAGTCAAACCATCCTTGGCAAACTTTTGCGGCCCGTGGAACCTGCTTGCTGAGGAGGAGATCATGCCAGAAGCTGCCAAGATCATTTACACCGAAACCGACGAGGCGCCCTATCTCGCCACTCACTCCCTGCTCCCGATTCTCCAGGCTTTTACCAAGAGTTCGGGCATTGAGCTGGAGACCTGGGACATCTCGTTGTCCGGCCGCATTATCGCCAATTTTCCCGACAACCTGACCGACGAGCAGAAAATCCCCGACTACCTGCGGATGTGCGGCGAATTGTGCCTGGAGCCGTCGGCCAACCTCATCAAGTTGCCCAACATCAGCGCGTCCATTCCCCAGCTGAAGGGCGCTATCGCCGAGTTGCAGGGCAAGGGTTACGACATACCCGACTACCCCGACCAACCGGCCAACGACGCTGAACGCGAGATCCAGGCGCGCTATTCCCGGGTCCTGGGCAGCGCGGTCAACCCGGTCATCCGTGAAGGCAACTCGGACCGCCGCTCCTCTACCGCGGTCAAGGAACACGGCCAGCGCAACCCCCACCGCATGATGCAGGACTGGCCGGACGTCTCCAAGACTCGCGTCGGCCACATGGCCGATGGCGACTTCTTCAGCAGCGAGGTCGCGGTAACCACGACCGAAGCCGGGTCTGCTGCCATAGAGTTCGTAGGCGCCGATGGCAGCGTCACCGAGCTCAAGTCCGGCATTCCCCTTCAAGCCGGCGAGATCATCGACTGCGCCGTGATGAATGTTCAGCAACTCCGCCAGTTCTACGCCGAACAGATGGAGCAGGCCAAGGCCGACGACGTGTTGCTCGGCCTCCACGTCAAGACGACCATGATGCGCGTATCCGACCCCATCATCTTCGGACACCTGGTATCGGAGTTCTTCAAGGACGTCTTTGAAAAACACGCCGACGCTCTCGCTCAGGTCCTTGTGGATCCCGACAACGGCGTGGCCGAAATGCTTACCAAGATCCAGGATCTGCCGGAGGCAAAGCGGGCCGAAATCGAGGCTGACATCCAGGCGTGCTACGACAGCCGTCCCGACCTGATGATGGTTAACTCGTATCGCGGCATAACCAACCTCCATGTGCCCAGCGACACCATCATCGACGCCTCCATGCCCGTGGTCATCCGCGACGGCGGGCGCACCTGGGGCCCCGACAACGAACTCCACGACACCGTCGCCCTGATCCCCGACCGCTCCTACGCCACCATCTACCAGGCGGTGGTCGAAGACTGCCAGCAGCACGGCGCACTCGACCCGGCGACCCTCGGCAGCGTCGCCAACGTCGGCCTGATGGCGCAGGCCGCCGAGGAGTACGGCTCCCACGACAAGACCTTCGAGGCCCCGGGCAACGGGACCATCCGCGTCGTGGACGCATCCGGCAACACGCTCATGGAGCAGAGCGTCGAGAAAGACGACATCTTCCGGATGTGCCAAACCAAGGACATCCCCGTCCAGGACTGGGTCAAGCTCGGCGTAACCCGCTCCAGGCTCACCGGCCAGGCCGCCATCTTCTGGCTCGATGCCAACCGCGCCCACGACGCCGAGTTGCTCAAGAAGGTGGAAAAATACCTGCCTGAACACGACACCACCGGCCTCGACATCAGCATCTTGCCCCCCGTCGATGCCATGAAAGCCACCATAACCCGCAGCCGGGCCGGCCAGGACACCATCGCCGTAACCGGCAACGTCCTGCGCGATTACCTCACGGACCTCTTCCCAATCCTGGAGCTCGGCACCAGCGCCAAGATGCTCTCGGTTGTCCCACTGCTGAACGGCGGCGGCATGTTCGAGACCGGAGCCGGCGGCTCGGCCCCCCGGCACGTGCAGCAGTTCGTTGAGGAAGGTCATCTGCGCTGGGACTCCCTGGGTGAGTTCTGCGCCCTGGTGGCGTCCTTCGAACACTACGGCGAGGTGTACAACAGCGACCAGGCCAGGTTGCTCGCGGAGACCCTGGACCAGGGCATCGGCGAGCACCTGGAGCACCAGCGCAACCCGTCCCGTCGGGTCAACGAGCTCGACACCCGCGGCAGCCACTTCTATCTGGCGCTCTACTGGGCGCAGGCCCTGGCCAAACAGGACAAGGATGCCGACCTCAAGGCCAAATTCAGCGAGGTCGCTCGGCAGATGACCGAGAACGAGGAAAAAATCGTCCAGGAGCTCGTCGACTGTCAGGGTCAGCCCGTGGAAATCGGCGGCTACTACCGGCCCGACAACGATATGGCCGCCAAGGCCATGCGCCCCAGCGCTACCCTCAACGCCATCCTGGACTCAATCTAGTAGAGAGGCATTCCCCAATGCGAAGCAAAGTCACCGTAGTCGGCGCCGGCAACGTCGGCGCCACCACCGCCCAGCGCATCCACCAACTCGGCTACGCCGACGTTGTCCTCGTGGACGTAGTCGAAGACCTGCCTCAGGGCAAGGGCCTCGATATGCTGGAATCCGGCCCCATCATCGGCTCCGACGGCATGATCACCGGCTCCAACGGCTACGAGGAGACCGCCGGCTCCGACGTCGTGGTCATCACCGCCGGCATCGCCCGCCGCCCCGGCATGAGCCGCGACGACCTCCTCCTCACCAACATGCGGATAACCTCCGCCGTCACCGAGGAAATCGTCAAGAATTCCCCCGACTGCATCATCCTCGCCGTAACCAATCCGCTGGACGCCATGGTGCAGAACGTCTTCCAGACCGCCGGGTTCCCCCGCAACCGAGTGTTCGGCATGGCCGGCGTCCTCGACACCGCCCGCTACCGCACCTTCATCGCCCAGGAACTCAACGTCTCCGTGGACGACGTTCAGGCCATGGTGCTCGGCGGCCACGGCGACGACATGGTGCCCTTGGTGCGCTACACCACCGTGGGCTGCATCCCACTCACCGAGTTGCTGTCCCAGGACCGCATCGACTCCATCGTCCAGCGCACCCGCGACGGTGGCGGCGAAATCGTCGCCCTCCTCAAGCAGGGTTCCGCCTTCTACGCTCCGTCCGCGGCCATCACCGAAATGGTCGAGGCCATCCTGCTGGACAAGAAGCGCATCCTCCCCGGCTGCGCCTATCTCGAAGGCGAGTACGGCATCAACGGCCTCTGCGTCGGCGTCCCCGTAAAGATTGGCGCCGGCGGCGTTGAGCAGGTCATCGAAATCAGCCTAACCGACGAAGAGATGACTGCCCTAAAAAGTTCCGCCGCCTCCGTGCAGGAGTTGGTGGACGTCATGGCCAACGCCGAATAACCTCGCAGTTCAATAACAACAGGCGGGGGCGGGTCTTGTACCCGCCCTTATTTCATTGGTCCAGGAGTATAATGTTTGTCAAACTACGACAAACTTGGAGGAGGCCCGCATGTCTGAGCGCACTGAATTGGAACGTGACCTGCTGGCGAAAGCCGCTCAATACTTCCCGGGCAACTCCACCGGCAACACCAACTACCCCGAAGAACTCAATTTCCTCATTCGTGAAGGCAAAGCCGGCCGCGTTTGGGACGTCTCCGGCAACGAATACGTGGACTGGCTCATGGGCTCCGGTCCCATGATTATGGGCCACGCCCATCCCGCCGTAACCGAGGCCGTCCTGGATGCTGTGGGCCGCGGTTCCACCTTCTTCGCCAACAACGACCAGGCCGTCATGCTCGCCGAGGAGCTCTGCAAGGCCGTTCCCTGCGCCGACAAGGTGCGGTTCACCACCAGCGGCACCGATGCCTGCTTCCAGGCCATGCGCGCTGCTCGCGCCCATACCGGCAAGGAGAAAATCCTCAAGTTTGAGGGCGGCTACCACGGCACCAGCGATTACGCCATGATGTCCGTGTTCGCCTCCGCCAGCGTCGAGTTCCCCCAGGCCGAGACCAACAGCGCCGGCATCCCCCGCGCCCTCAGCGACCTGATGCTCGTCTCCCAGTTTAACGACCTGGACACCACCGCCGCCATCATTGACGCCCACAAGGACGAAATCGCCGCCGTCATCGTGGAACCGTTGCAGCGCACCCTGGCCCCCAATCCCGGTTTTCTCGCCGGCCTTCGCAAGATCACGTCCGATGCCGGCGTGCTGCTCATCTTCGACGAAGTAGTCACCGGCTTCAGGCTAGCCTACGGCGGCGCCCAGGAATTTTACGGCGTCACCCCCGACCTGTGCTCCGTCGGCAAAATCATGGGCGGCGGCTATCCGTTGGCTGCCGTGCTGGGTTCGGAGGAAGTGATGTCCGTTTACGACCGCTCCTCAGTGTCTTCCGACAGTTATGTTGACCAGATCGGCACCCTCAACGGCAACCCCATCGCCTGCGCCGCCGGTCTGGCGACCCTAGCCGAACTGCGCAAGGACGGCGTGTACGACCGCCTCCACCATGTCGGCGGGCGTATCCGCCAAGCCCTGGTTGACGCCTGTTCGGAGCAGGGCTTCACGGTCCAGAGCGTCGGCGAGGACGCCATATTCGACATCTACTTCGCTGACCACCCGGTGCAGAACTACCGCGACGGGCTGGCTGCTGACCCGGCACCATTGGCCAGGCTCAACTACGGTCTGCTGAACCACGGCATCATCAAGTCCTGGCCGCAGAAGTTCTACCCTTCCGTCGCCCACACCGATGCCGACGTTGACCAGACCATCGCCGCCATCCGCGAAGTCGCGCCAACTTTGCGGGACTGAGCCGCAATGGGGTTCCACTCCGCAACCCGGAAATAAGTCGGGGCGGGTATTCAACCCGCCCCTGAGTTTTGCGTAATCTCGAACCGTTCTACCGCCCGCGCAGCTTTACTTCCAGCGGCCCGGTACTGATGATATGCCGTTTCAGACCCAACTCGTTGGGCGACATTCCCATCGCGAGGCCGATCAGCTGCGGCATGTGCAGTATCGGCAGGTCGATGGAACGGCGAGCCTGCGACGCCGCCTTCGGTTGGAAACCGTCCAGGTTCAGGTGGCACAACGGACACGGAGTGACCATAGCGTCGGCGCCCAGGTCCTTCACTTCCGACGTGTGCTTGCCCACCATCGCCATTGAGTTGCGCTGGTTGATGGTCAGGATCGGGAAACCGCAGCAGCGTGTCTTTCCCTCAAAGTCCACCAGCGTCGCCCCCAGCAACTGGATCAGCATCTCCAGGGACTGCTGCCGTTCGGGGTGTTCCTCAATGTCCAGCGCCTCAGTGGGTCGCACGATGTAACACCCGTAGAACGGCGCGACTTTGAGCTCGTTCAATGGCCTGGTGATTAGCGCGCCCAGCTTGTCCAGCCCGTAGTCTTCGATCAGGATCCACAGCAGATGCTTGGGCTCGCTGTTGCCACTGTATTCCAACCCTTCCTCCGCCAGATGGGAGTTGATCTCGGCCAGGTACTCCGGGTTGCGCATCCGGTGGTTCGCCTGTGACATTACCCCCTGGCACGTGCTGCATATAGTCAGGATGGGCAGGCCCATCTGCTCCGCCTTGGCGAAGTTGCGTGCGTTCAGGGTGTCGCCGAAAAGCTGGTTTTTTTCCTGGATCACGCCGGCGCCGGTGCATGTCCAGCCGGGGATCTCCTCCAGTTCGATACCCATGCGGTCGCACACCATCCGCGCCGCCGGGTAAAGTTCGGGCGCGCCCCCTTGCGACACGCAGCCCGGGAAAAAGGCGTATTTCACTGGTTCCTCCTCATTGCTCAAACGCAGCGCTATCCGAACGGCGAGTTGTTGCTCACCTTGGCGGCCTCGGGTTCCGGCTGCGTGCGGGCGAAAATGCGTCGCACGGCATCCACGTTCTCCACGTTCTTGTGCGCGATCGGCGGCATCTTGCCCCGCCGCATCGCCCTGAACGCCACCGGCATGTAGTCCATCAGCGCCGGCAGGTTCATCATCCCCACCGACTTGATCGGCAAGCGCAACTCGTCCAACCGCCCGCTGTGGCCCACCGACTCCGTAAAAGCGTCCGTGTGCCGCGCGCCGTTGTTGTTGTCGTAGCCGGCCTGGATCGCTTGCTCCCGCATCGCCATGATGCGGTCCATCGGAGCCACGCCCTTGGGGCACGCCTGCACGCATTCGTTGCAGCGCGTGCAGTCCCAGATGCCGGTCGGCTCGCTCAACGCCCACAGCCGTTCCATGGAAACGCCTTCGGCGTCACCATCACGCGGGTCGGCGGTGAACCGGTACGCCTTTGCTAGCGCGGCCGGCCCCAGGAACGTCGGGTCCACCTCCAGCACCGTGCAGTCCGACACGCACGCGCCGCACATGATGCAGGCCGTAACGCCGGACAGATGCAGCATCGCCTCGTTGGACACGATGTATTCGCCTTCCGGCTCCTGGCCCATGTGCTTCAGGTACGGATCGACCGCTTCAATTTTCTCCCAGAAGAGATCGAAGTTGACCACCAGGTCCTTGACCACCGGCATTACGCCGGCCGGCTCCACCGCAATGACCCCGTCCTGCACCACCGTGTTTGCGATGGTCTTGCAGGCCAACCCCGCGTGTCCGTTTATCCTAACCGCGCACGAGCCGCAGATCGCGCTTCGGCACGAGCACCGCAGCGACAGTGTGCCGTCGTCGTCCTCCCGAATCTGAATCAACGCATCCAGGACCGTCGCGTTGTCCGCGATTGTGACGGGATAATCCTGCCAGTACGGCAAGCGGCGTTCGTCTCCCGCTTCCGGGTCCTGTCGTTTTACCCTGATTGTGACATCCATTTCCTAGTACTTCCTCTCTTCCGGCGTCCACTTCGTGATGACCACGGGCAATTCCGAAACTTGAGGCCCGCCGTCCCCTTTGGTCAGCACGATGTGGTGCAGCCATTCCTCGTCGTTACGCTCCGGGTAGTCAACGCGGAACTGCGCCCCGCGGCTTTCCCGGCGTTCCAGCGCGCCGACCGCGATGGTGTCGGCGCAGTCCAGCATGTACCCCAACTCCAGCGCGAATATCAGGTCAGTGTTGAAGGTCTTGCCCTTGTTCTGCACCGGAACGTTCTCGTACCTCCGGCGCAGGTCATGCAGGTCGCCCAGCGTTTCCTGTATGCCCTCCTCGTTGCGGAACACGGCCACGTTGCGGTTCATCGAGTCGCCCATGTCCTTGCGGATTGCGCCCCAGCGGTCGCCATTCTCCGGCCGGTCCAGCATCTCCTGGATGCGCCGGCGTTCCTGGGCTAGCGCGGCATTCGCGTCGAAGTCCGCGAATCCTGTATTGCGCACGGCGTCGGAGGCGTGGTTGCCGGCCCGCTCGCCAAACACGATGGTATCCAGCAGCGAATTCGCGCCCAGCCGGTTCCCGCCGTGTACGCTGACGTTGGCGCATTCACCGGCAGCGTACACGCCGCTCAGGTTCGTCAGGCCGTTCACATCGGTCTTGATGCCGCCCATTATGTAGTGCATCCCGGGCCGTATGGGAATCGGTTCCTTGATCATGTCCACGCCGGCCAGGTCGATCCCAATCTCCCGGATCTGGATCAGCTTCTCCATGATCAGCGCTTCGCCCAGGTGGGTGCAGTCCAGGTACACGCAGCCGTCCACACCGTTACCGCCATTGATTTCGGTTTGCTCGGCGCGGGAAACTACGTCGCGGGAGGCCAGCTCCATCATGTTGGGAGCGTACTTCTCCATGAAGCGGTTGCCGTCCTTGTCGCGCAAGTACGCGCCCTCGCCGCGCGCCGCCTCGGAGATCAGCACACCGCTGCCGGCCAGCGTGGTGGGATGGTATTGCACCATCTCCATGTCCATCAACTGCCCGCCGGCGTTGTAAATCAGCCCCATGCCGTCGCCGGTGACGATCAATGCGTTGGTGCTGGGTTCAAACAGCCGGCCGCAGCCACCCGTGGCGAAAATCACCGTCTTGGCGCGGATCACGCACAGCTCGCCGGTGCGGATTTCCAGCGCGATGACTCCAGCGGCGCGTCCTTCTTCCATGATCAGCGAAGTTACGAACCATTCCTCGTACCGCTGCACTCCGGACTTGATCAGTTGCTCGAACATCACGTGCAGCAGAGCCTGGCCGGTGAAGTCGCCCACGAAGAACGTCCGCGCCCGGCGTTGGCCGCCGAACGCGCGGGTGCCCAGCCGGCCCTCGTCGTCCCGGTTGAACGTAACGCCCATGTGCTCCATGTCGATCAGCGACGCGCCGGCCTGCCGGCACATCACCTCGATGGCGTCCTGGTCGCCCAGGAAGTCGCTGCCCTTGATGGTGTCGTAGGCATGGTCTTCCCAGTCGTCCCCCCGGTCCAGCAGCGCGGCGTTGATGCCGCCCTGGGCCGCGTTTGAGTGGCTGCGCACCGGATGAACCTTGCTGATGATAGCGGTGTCCGCGCCACCGGCTCGCGCGGCGATGGCAGCGCGCATACCGGCCAGACCGGCGCCAACGATCAACACGTCGTGTTGCAAATCCTCTGGCATTTGTGAATTCCTCCAACCGGATCAACGCGGTCCGGTTACTTGCGGCGCATAAGCGGTCTAGCGGCGCGCCTGTTTTTGACGGCTAATTATCCCCCAAGACACGCATCGCAAGCAACAACGAAGCCACGCTCTTGGCGTCTCTTATCGTTCCGTCAGCGATGAGAGCTGAAATGTCGGCCAATGGCGTCCGGACCACCTCGATAAATTCGTCCTCATCGGCATCCAGCCGGGCCGAAACCAAATCCCTTGCCAAGTAGGTGTGGATCGTCTGGGTGCACCACCCTGGCGCAACGTAGAAGTTCCCCAAGGGTTCCAGTTGACCCGCGGTGTGGCCGATTTCTTCCTGCAACTCCCTCAATGCAGTCGCATGCGGGTCCTCTCCAGGTTCCATTTTCCCAGCCGGCGCTTCCAAAAGGAATGATTCAACGGCCTTGCGGTACTGCCGCACCAGCAAAATGCCGCCGTCGGAGTCCACCGGCACGATGCAGACGGACGTCGGATGATCCACTATCTCGCGGGTCGTTTCTTGACCATCGGGCAGGGCGATGGTATCGAGCCTGACCCTGATCAAATCGCCCTGGTACACGGTAGCCGTGGCCAGCGTAGGCTCTTCGGCTGCCGCCGCTGTAGCCCGCTCGGTCGTACCCACCATCACACTCCCAGAACTCTCATCGCCAGCAGCAACGAGGCCACGCTCTTGGCATCCTGTATGGAACCCTCGGCTATCCGGTCCGGAATTTCCGCCAATGGAACGGGCACCACGTCGATAAATTCGTCCTCGTCCGAATCAAGCACCGCCGGCGTCAGTCCGGTGGCGAGAAACGCATGCATATACTCCGATGCCCAACCGGGCGCCAGCCAGAACGCCGTCAACTCCCTTAGCTCTGCCGCCGTATGCCCAATCTCTTCCTGCAACTCCCGTCGCGTTGACTCTTCAGGATCCTCGCCTTCTTCGATTCCTCCCGCCGGCACCTCCAGCAGAAAACTCTCGGTGGGCTTGCGGTACTGGCGCACCAGCAACACGTTGCCGTCCCCATCCACCGGCACCACGCAAATCGACGGGGCGTGATCCACAATCTCCCGCGTCGTCTCCCTTCCGTTGGGCAGCCGAATCGTGTCCACCCGCACGTCGATGATGCGGCCCTGGAATACGGAACGGGTGGCGATAGTTGGTTCGTTGTTTTCAGCGGCAGTCATTCCAATTTACCGCCCCTGGAAGCTGAAACCCAGCCGTCGCGTCAGCGTCGCCCAGAAGTAGTTCGGCTCGTTAGCCCGCAGAAATCGCGCCCGATACGGGCTGTGCGTGATCCTGACCCAATCCCCCGGCTCTATCGGATGATTCTCAAACCCGTCAACGCTGATGATAGCCTCCTGAGATCCTTCCAGGTGAAAATCCACGCTGCTGGTGGGACTCAACACCAGCGGCGTCGTCAACCCCACGTGCGATGCCAGGGGTGTCAGCACCAAATCGTCGGACAGCGGGTCTATGATTGGGCCTCCTGCTGCGAAACTGTACCCAGTGCTACCCGTCGCAGTTGCCAAGATCACGCCGTCGGCGCGGAACGTGGAGACGTCTGCTCCGTCGATCGCCGCCCGCACCGTGATCACCCGCGATACGCGGCTTCGGGACAACACAACATCGTTCAGGGCGTGGTAAGGACCCTGCGAAGCCGGCGCCTCCGCATCCGTCGTGTTGCGCCGGTACACCTCGGCCTTCAGCATACTGTGTTCCGACACCCTGACGTTGCCGTTCAGGTAACGGGGCAACTGCTCCATAACTCCCGGCACGGTCAACTCGGTCATAAAACCCAGCCGGCCCATGTTGATACCGAGCAGCGGTATGCCCCTGGGCGCAACCGCCCGGTTCACCCGCAGGATGGTACCGTCGCCCCCAATGGTGACTACCAGGTCGGTGTCCTCGGCTCGCTCTGCGATGTCCTCCGCGTCCTCGGCCCGCAGGATCCAACTGTTGGCCCCCAGGTTCAGCTCGCCGACGATGGCGTGAGCCAGGTCGAGGGCCTCCGGTATCAGGTCGTTGTAGGCGATGCCGACGGTTTTCATGTTCGGCTACCCGCCGGCCAGCACCGACACGGCCCGTTCCGCCGCTCCCAGCAGTGTCATTGGTGCTACCCCCAACCACACCAGCGCCAGCGTCGCCACACCCAGCGCCACGTTGACCGGCCAGGATGCTCGCACCCGCTCGGTGTGAATCGGCGTTTGCAGGAACATCACCTTGATGACCCGCAGGTAGTAGTACGCCGAAACCACGCTGTTGACCACGCCGATTATCACCAGCCACGTCATAAGCGACTCACCGGTGTTGATCGCCGCCGCGAAGACGTAGATCTTGGCGAAGAACAGCCCAGTAGGCGGCAATCCAATCAGCGCAATCAACGCCAGCGCCAGCGTGATAGCCAGGAACGGCGCGCGCCTCACCATCCCGGAGTAATCGTAAATTTCGTCGCTGTTGATCCGGTTGCCGATACACACGATGGCGAAAAACGCCGTCAGGTTCGCCGCCGTGTACGCGGACAGGTAGAACAGCACGCTGCTCGGCCCGAACGTTTCGCTATCCGTCGCCGACGCCACGGCGGCCACTCCCACCAGGAGGTAACCCGCGTGCGCCACCGTGCTGTAACCGAACATCCTCTTGATGTTGCGCTGCGCAATCGCTACCAGGTTGCCGACTGTCATCGACAGCGCGGCCAGCCCCGCCAGCAGCACCCACCAGTCTCCGCCCAGTGCGTCGAACCCGATGTAGAACACACGCAGCACCAGCGCAAACGCCGCCGCCTTGCTGGCGACCGACAGGAACGCCACCATGGGCGTGGGCGCGCCTTCGTACACGTCGGGCACCCACATCTGGAACGGCGCCGCCGACATCTTGAACCCGAAACCTACCAGCAGCAGCACGATGGCCAGCAATATCGCCATGCTCCCGAACGGGAATGCACCCGCCGCCGCTCCCGCCGACAACGCCGCCGCTATCTCGTCCAGCCGCGTGCTCCCGGTGAAACCGTAAATCAGCGCCATCCCGTAGAGCATCAACGCGCTGCTCAACGCGCCGATGATCAGGAATTTCATTCCGGCTTCGCTGGACCTGCCGTTGGGCAGGAACGCCGCCAGCGCCGCCAACGGCAGCGTCGTCAACTCCAGCGCGATATACATGGTGATCAGCTCGTTGGCTGACACCAGCAGCATCATTCCCGTCGCCGACAGCAGCATCAACCCGAAGAACTCGCCCTGCAGCCGCTCCATCCGCCGCACGTAGTCGGTCGAAACCAGGACCACCAGGCCCACGGCGGCCAATATCAGAAAGTTAAAGAACAGGGAGAATTTGTCGATCGACAGCGTATGCAGGACTACGGAACCTTCCGCCGCCAGTTCACTCGCCCCTGAGCCCGTCAGATCGGCTACCTGCCACGCGCTCAACGCTGCCGGCGCCGCGAGTCCCACAAACGACAACCCGACCAGCAGCCCCGTGCGCCGGGTCAGCAAATCAACGACGATAACCAGCATCGCCAGCGCCGCCAGCGCCAGCGGCGGAGAAATCAGGTAAAGGTCGTAGGCGTTCATGCTCTGCGTTCGCTCATTTCTATCGGCTACCGGCAATGCCCAGGTTGTAGGCATTCACAATCGGTTCCAGTCCGTCGCGGAAAACGTCGGTCAGCCACGCCGGGTAGATTCCAACGGCAAATATGCTGATTACCAGCAGCGCCACCGGCACCGTGTTAACCAGGGACGCGTCGGTCAACCCGTCCCACCGCGCCGGCCTCGGCCCAAACATCGTCCGCTGTATCATCCACAAGATGTATCCCGCCGCCAGGATGATGCCCAACACCGCCAGTATCGTCAATGCCGGGAACGCACGGAACGCGCCGAAGAACACCAGCAACTCGGACACGAACCCGCTCATCGCCGGCAGTCCCAGCGATGCCGCGCCGGCAATCAGGAACGCCCCCGCCAGTATCGGCATCCGGTTGGCCAGCCCGCCCAGGTCGGGTATGTGCCGCGTGTGCGTCTTTTCGTACAGGATGCCGACTGCGACGAACAGCAGCCCTGTTATCGTCCCGTGGGTGAACAACTGCATCGCCGCGCCGGTCAAACCGGCGTCGGTCAACGCTCCGCCAACCACCGCCACCGAACCAATGCCTATCAGCACCAGACCCATGTGGCTCACGCTGGAGTATGCGATCAGCCGCTTCAGGTCCGTCTGGCGCAATGTTACCACCGCGCCGTACAGCACGCTGATTACGCCCAACGCGACTATGGGCAGAGCGAAGTTCGCCAGCTGCTCGGGGAACATCCCGGCGTTGACGCGCAGCAGCCCGTAGCCGCCCATCTTCAGCATCACGCCGGCCAGCATGACGCTGCCGGCGGTCGGCGCGTCGGTATGCGCGTCGGGCAGCCAAGTATGCACCGGCCAGGTGGGGAGTTTCACCGCAAACGCGATGAAGAACAGCCAGAACAGTACGCCCAACGGCAGAGCAGCCCGCGATGCGTCCAGCGCTCCGCCCGGTTCCAGCAGGCGCGTCATGTCGAAGCTGCCCACGCCGGAACTTACGAACACGGCGACGATGGCAACCAGCATGAACGCCGAGCCCAGGATGGTGAAGATCAGGAACTTCATCGCCGAGTATTCCCGCCGTCCGGTTCCCCAGGTGGAAATCAGCAGGTACATCGGCACCAGCTCGATTTCCCAGAACAGGAAGAACAGCAGGAAGTCCAGCGACGTGAAGACACCCATCACGGCCGTTTGCAGCACGAACAGCCAGATGAAATACTCTTTGACCCGGTCGTTGATGTGGAAGGATACAAATACCGCGCACAGACCCAGTAGGCCGGTCAGCATCACCAGCGGCGCGCTGATGCCGTCCACGCCCAGCAGGTAACTCGCCTGCACCGTCCCGGTGTCAATCCAGTCGAAGCGGTCGATCAGCTGGAACCGGTCGCCACCCGGCTGGAACAGCACGAACACAATGACCGACAGCACCAGGTCGGCCAGCGCCACGATGCCGGCATACCACCGGATCGAGCGCGCGTCCCGCACGATTCCCGTTGCCAGCAGCAGCGCGGCCACCGCCGGCAGGAACACCGTCGCAGTCAGCAATCCGTTGAATCCGCTCGGCATGGTCAGTTATCCCAGTATCAAGTACAGCACGATGATGACCAGGCCGCCGAGGGCAGCCACCAACGGGTATGTTTGCACCTGTCCGTTTTGAGCCAGCGCGATCAGGCTGCCGACGTTGCGTGAAATCCAGCCCGTCAAACCCACGATCCCGTCAACGATGTTGCGGTCAAACCAGTCCGTGACCGCCGCCACAACACGGTAAAACACGCGCCCAACGATTACTCCTTCGTAAAGATGATCCAGGTAATAGCGTTGCGCCAGGACGGCGTGAATTATCCCACCCCTGGTCAGAGGATCGGTATTCGTGAACCCCCTCGGCCAGGCGTAAGTCAGCACCGCCAGTCCGATCCCGGCCAAGGCAACCACGTTGGAAATCACGGCCATCGCGATGCTGAACGGCGGCGCGTGGTGTCCGTCGTGCAAACCGGACGCGAAGTAGTCCGTCAACCAATGCGACGGTATCAACCCGAACACGCTCTTAACCCCGATCGGGTTCGCTACCCATCCGGCTATCACCGCGCTGATCCCCAGGAAAACCATCGGCCCAACCATCCACCACGGGGATTCGCCCAAGTGTACGTGATGGCTGACGCCCGTCGGCGCCGGCTGGCCCGCTTCCTCGCAGTCGTGCAACTCCTGCTCGCCGCCGCCGCGAAACTCGCCGTGGAAGGTCAGATGCACCATGCGGAACGAGTAGAACGCCGTCAACAGCACGCCTACCAGCAACAATACGAAGACCAGCAGGCTCACCGACGTTTCTACAGCTCCCGTGCCGAGCCATGCCTCCAGCAGAATCTCGTCCTTGCTCCAGAAACCGGCCAGCGGGAAGATTCCCACCAGGCTCAGCGCGCCGATCACCGTCAGCCAGTACGTGAACGGCATCGCCTTGCGCAACCCGCCCATGTACATCATGTTGAACGTACCGGCGGCGTGGTTGACGCTGCCTGCCCCCAGGAACAGCAATGCCTTGAAAAATGCGTGGGTGAACAGGTGGAACAGCGCGGCGTTGTACGCGCCGATGCCCAGCGCGGCCATCATGTAACCCAGCTGGCTCACCGTCGAGTACGCCATGACTCGCTTGATGTCGTTCGCCGCCAGGCCCATGGTCGCCGCGAACACGGCGGTGAACGCTCCGATCAACGCCACCACCATCATCGCGCCCTCAGACTCGGAGAACACCGGGAAGAACCGGCCCACCAGGAACACGCCGGCCGCCACCATCGTCGCCGCGTGAATCAACGCGCTGACGGGCGTTGGGCCTTCCATCGCGTCCGGCAGCCAGGTGTGCAGCGGGAATTGTCCGCTCTTGCCGGCCGCGCCCGCGAACAAACCGAGGCACAACCAGAGCAGCGCGCCGCCCGCCACGATGCCCGCACCGCCCGCCGCTATCGGGGCCGCCGCCGTCCAGATGTCGGGAATATGCAGCGCGTTCAAACCCTGCGCCGCGAAGTCGTCCGCCTGGAAGAACAGGAAAATGATCGCCAGCAGGAACCCCACGTCGCCGATGCGCGTGATGATGAACGCCTTTTTAGCCGCCGCTGCTGCCGATGGCCGGTCGTGCCAGAACCCGATCAGCAGGTAAGAGGACAGGCCCACCAGTTCCCAGAACACGTACATCTGCACGATGTTCGACGCCAACACCAGCCCGATCATGGACGCGCTGAAGAGCGACATATAGGCGTAATACCGCGCGAAACTCTCGTCGCCGTCCATGTAGCCCATGGAGTAGATCTGGACCATCAGGCTGACGCCGGTCACCACCACCAGCATCACGTTGGTTAAGGGGTCAAGCAGCAGACCCATCTGCACCGACGCTCCCGGCGCCAGGTTAAGCCACAGATGCGGGGCGAAGTCGTACACCACGCCGTGGGCGTGAGACCGCAACAGCCACAGGGAGAGCACGAACCCCACGCCCAGCGCCAGAATCGTTACGTAGCCGGCCGCCTTTGCCACGCTTGGCCCCAACGGGCGGATCACTCCTCCAATCAGCAGGAACGACGCAACAGGCAACAGGAAAATTGCCCAGACCAGGGCTTCGCTCAGCATCTCGCGTCCTTCCTCACAGCTTCCGCACGATCTCTTCGGCTACGTGCTCGCGCCCCTTGGGCACGTAGATGCGGAACGCTGCCCGCTCGCTCCAGTCGCGTATATCCCCTTCCGGCAAGATACGGCTGGGCAAGCCCTCGGCTTCCAGGACTTCCTTCCAGATTTCGGCGGCCATCAAGTTCGGCGCGCGTTTGAATTCAACCCACATCAGTGCCTCATCGCCGCCGCGTCGGTCAGATCAACGCTCTCGGTGTTGCGGAACATGGCAAACACTATCCCCAACCCCAGAGCAATCTCCGCCGCCGCCACCGTGATGATGAAAACGGCAAAAACCTGCCCCGTCAGCACCGCCGACAGCGCGTCCTGCACCGCATACGGCGCCAGCCAGCGACCCATCGCCACCAGGGTCAAGTTGACGCCGTTGAACATCAGCTCAATGGACATCAGGACAGCGATGAAGTTCCTCCGCGCCAGCGCCCCGTACAGGCCCACGCAGAACAGCACGGCGGCCACCACCAGCATCGATTCCAGGGACACCGTGCTACCTCCCTCGCCCGCGGGCCAGCGCCAGCCCGCCAATCGCCGCCGCCAGCAGCAGCAGCGACACCGCCTCAAACGGCAGCACGAACTCGCCAACCAGCAGGTCGGCCAACCCACCGCCGGCCACGCTTTCCACTTCCTGCTCCGACAATCCCGATTCGGCCAGTCGCCCGGCGGCCTCTATGTCCACTATGCCCACCGCCTGCGTCTGAGCGATCTGAGACTTGGCCTCCAACCCTGCGCCGGCCAGCGTCGTCCAGTCCGTCGTTACCGCCGTGAATATCATTGCCGCCAGCAGCAGCCCCGAGATTATGCCCGCCGGTATCTGCAAACGGTTCGGCGCGTTGCCCTGCCGCACGTCTCGCGTCAGCATGACGCCGAAAATGAACAGCACCGCAATGGCGCCCACGTAGATGAGTATCTGCACCACCGCCAGGAATTCCGCGTTCATCAACACATAGAAACCACCCACCGCCACGAACACCGTCGCCAGCAGCAGCGCAGCACGGAACAGGTCGCGCGACATCACCACACCCACCGCGCCGGCAATCGCCACCACGGACAGGGCCCAGAAAACTACGTCCTTAAACCACTCGGCGCCCATCTAGCTTTCGTCCTCGGCGCTCCGGTCGTTCGTGTTGCCGCCGGTCAGGCGCATCCCCGCTTTCTCGCGCTGATGCCATCGCCAGTTTTCCCGTCCCACTTCCCGCCATCCCAGTGGGCGGCTGACGCCGGGCTTGTACTCCATGCCCTCCAGTTGCGGGCGGAACCACGTGCTGGGATGCTTGTCCGCCTGTCGCAGCCGGTCAATGCTGATGACCAGGTCGGTCCGCTTGTATTGTCCTTCCTCGAACCCGCTGCCCATGAACAGCGCGTCGTAGGGACAGGCTTCCACGCACAAGCCGCAGAACATGCACCGCTGCAACTCGATGTCAAAGACCTCCAGCCGGTACTTGTCGCCCTGCAACGGCGCAGTTTCGCTTGGCGACGTCACAATCTTGATGATCCCCAGCGGGCAGTACTTGGCGCACGACGCGCAGCCGGTGCATCGCTCCTCGTACCAGGTGAATTCCTCTCCCCGGAACCTCGGGTGCTGTTTCAACCGCTGTTCCGGATAAGACGTCGTGAACGGCTTACGCGCCAGGTTGGTCAGTGTTACCAACAACCCTTTCGCCATTTCCAGACCGTACATCGCTTCGCCTCCCCTGCTCTAACCCACTTCAATCGTCGAAACGCCGCGCACCACCGGCGACGCTGCCGCCGTGGTCCGCGAACTGTCCCGTACCTTCTGCCGGATTATCCACCCGAAAAACGCTATCGACACGACGGCAACCGGAATGTTGATCGCCGTCATGATCCAGAGATCAGCCGTACTCAGCGCGCCGCTGGCGTCCCGCAGGAAGTACACCTCCAGCGTTACCACCGCCAAGTTGATGAAGCTCAACGGCATCAGGAACTTCCAGCACACCGTCATGATCTGGTCCAACCGCAGCCTCGGGAACGTCGAACGAATCCACACGAACAGGAAGATGCCGATGAACGTCTTGATCAGGAACCACAGCCAGCCCAGCCAGTCAGCAACCGGCCCGGCCCATCCCGCCAGGAACAACGTGGCGATCAGGCCCGACACGAACAGCGCACCGCCAAACTCCGCCGCCTGTATCAGCGCAAACTTGATGCCGCTGTACTCCGTGTGATAACCGGCGATGATTTCTGACTCCGCCTCGGCCACGTCGAAGGGCGTCCGGTTCAGCTCCGCCGACATTCCCGCCAGGAACACGAAGAAGGCCAACGGCTGCACCAGGAAGAACGGCACCGCCTGCGCGACCACGATGTCACCGAGCGACATCGATCCGGCCACTATCACCACTCCCAGCAACGACAGCACCACAGGCACCTCGTAGCTGATGAGCACCGCAACAGCCCGGCCCGCGCCGAAGAGAGCGTACCGGTTGTTGGACGCCCAGCCTGCCGTGAAAATGGCAATCGACGTCAGCGAGCTCACCGCCAGTATGAACAGCACGCCCACGTTCAGGTCCACCAGCGCAACGTCCTTGGCGAAGGGTATCACCGCCGTCGCCACCAGCAGCGACGCCACCATGATGACGGGAACCGCCGTGAACGCCAGCCGGTCCGCGCCGTAGGGGATGATGTCTTCTTTCGTAATGAGCTTGGCCAGGTCGGCGATGGGTTGCAGCGCGCCGAACGGCCCCCAGCGGTTCGGCCCGACCCGGTTCTGGAACCGTCCGAGCAGCCGGCGCTCGCCCCAGCTCACTATGGCCGCGCCCAGCAGCACCGCGTTGATCAAGATCAGCATGATTACCAAGCCGGCAATCACGAAGGCCAACCAGCAAGGCAGCACGTAGGCCGCCACGTTGAAAATCAGCGCAAACAGGGGGTTCCCGCCCAGCGCGCCCTGCGGGTCGAGGTGGCAGCCGTTCATCGGTCCACCTCACCCATGTTTATGTCAACGCTGCCCAGCGAAACGATCATGTCCGCCAGCTTCCAGCCCAGCAGCAGGTGCTCGGTGATGGTCAGATTGATCAGCGATGGGGAGCGGATTTTGCATCGGTAAGGCGACACTCCGCCGTCACTCACCAGGAAAAACCCCAGTTCTCCTTTGGACGCTTCAACGCGCCCGTAGGCTTCAGCTCCAGGCTCAGCCCGCAGCACCATCGGCAGCTCCAGCCGCACCGGCCCCGGTTCAATTTGGGCGATGCACTGTCTCACTATGCGCAGACTTTGGCGCACTTCCTGCATCCGCACCCAGAATCGGTCGTAGTTGTCCCCAGTGTTCCCCACCGGCACGTCAAACTCCACCTGGTCATAGGCGTCGTAGGGCGCCATCTTCCGCCAGTCCCAGTTGATTCCGCTCGCCCGCAGCACCGGTCCGCTCACCGAGCAGTTGATGGCTACGTCGGCGGGCAGCGGGCTGACCCCCCGGGTGCGCACCATCAGGATCTCGTTGTTCAGGAGCAGGTTCTCGATCTCTTCCAGTTCGCCCTCAAAGTCGTCCAGGAACTGGTCCAGGGCCGGCCAAAAATCCGTCGGCGCGTCCGAGAAAACACCACCCGGCCGCATGTAACTCACCGTAATCCGCGCGCCGCACAGCATCTCGAACAGGTCAAGGATGCGCTCCCGGCTGCGGAAGGTGTACATCAGCGGCGTTCCGAACGCGCCAAGCTCCTGCACGAAGAAGCCGACGGCGATCAGGTGACTGGCGATGCGCTGCAACTCCGCCGCCAGCGTGCGCAGGTATTTACCCCGCGGCGGCGGTTCAATCCCCAGCAACTGCTCCACCGCTAGACAGTACGCCTGGTTATTGATCATCGAAGACGTGTAGTCCAGACGGTCGGTCAGCGTCACCACCTGTACGTAGTTGCGTTCCTCGGCCAGTTTCTCCGTGCCCCGGTGCAGGTAGCCCAGCACCGGCTCCACCTCAACAATGTCCTCGCCGTCGAACGTGATGCGAACCCGGAACACCCCGTGCGTGCTTGGGTGCTGCGGCCCAACGTTGACCGTCATCGGTTCGGTGCGAATCGTCATAGTGAATGTTCCACGCTTCGCCTACAAAAAATCCTTGCGCAGCGGATGACCGTCAAACCCTTCCCACAGCATGATCCGCTTCATGTTGGGATGCCCGGTAAACCGTATCCCCATCAGGTCCCAGATTTCCCGTTCCTGGAAATCCGCGCCTTTCCACACGTTCACCACCGAGGCTGCCGTAGGCTCCTCTCGCCCATAGACCCGGCTACGCACCACGCCGGTGTGTTCTTTCGCCAGCGACATGAGATGGTACACCAACTCAAAATGCTCCACGAAGTCAATCGCGCTGATGGCGTTCAGAAACGCGAAATCGATATCAGGGTCGTCATGCAGGAAAGCCGCCACCGAAGCCATCGCCTCGGGCCTCACCCACACCGCGGCGTCGTCCCACTCAACCACCGCGTCCGGCGTAGCTTCCTGCAAACGCCGGGCCAGGGTTTCGCCGGGTATAGCCGCCAACGTCACGGCTTGAAGCTCCGGTCGCCGATGTTCCGGTACTTCTTGATCTTCTCGTGGAGTTCCATGATGCCGTACAGCAGCGCGTCCGGGCGGGGCGGACACCCCGGCACGTACACGTCCACCGGCACGATGTGATCCACACCCGGAACCACGCTGTACGAGCCGAAGTACGGCCCGCCGCTGGTCGCGCATACCCCCATGGAAATCACCCAGCGCGGTTCGGCCATCTGCTCGTAAATCCGCTTGATCGGCGGCGCCATCTTCCAGGTCACCGTCCCCGCCACGATCATCAGGTCGGCCTGCCGCGGGGAGGCGCGGAATACTTCCATCCCGAACCGCGAGATGTCAAAGCGCCCCATCGCCGTCGCCATCATCTCGAACGCGCAGCACGCCAGCCCGAATGACACCGGCCAGAGGGCCGACTTGCGGCTCCAGTTCACCAGCGCGTCCACCGACGTTACCATGAGGTTGCGCTTCAGGTCGTCAGGAACTTCGATCGCCGGCACTTCGATGGGCGATTGAGACGCCGCGATGAGATCATTCACCAACTGGCCTTCGGAGCGGTCGATCTCCCAAGTCCGGCTGTGCAGCGGTCCGCCCACCGAAGGCAGTTCAAAATGCGTCGATTCCACCATGTCGCTACCCTTGCCACTCCAGGTCCCGCTTGCGCCAGGCGTACGCCCACGCCAGCAGCAGGATGCCAACGAACACTGCCATCTCAATCAGGGCAAACAACTCCAGCGTGAGGAACTTCGTCGCCCACGGATACAGGAACACTACTTCTACGTCGAAAATCACAAACAGGATGGCGAACATGTAATACCGAAACTGGAACCGGTTCCACGTCCCGCCAATGGTCTGCACACCGCACTCGTAGGTGTCGTGCTTCACCGCGTCCGGGCGCGCCGGCCGTATCCCCAACCGCGAAAGCGCATACGACGCCCCCAGCATACTGCAAGGAACGATTATGGAAAGCGCCAGAAAGATGGCGATCAGGCCGTATTGACCAAAATAATCTTCTAGCATCTCGGTGCTTTGCCCCCTCGCCAAAGCAGTCCCTGCCGGACCGTAAGGTTCGTCGAGCGGCCGCGAACCGTCTGGCTGAATGAGCGGCGGCATTATATCATAACCACGTTCCGAAAAGCCTAAGCCTTTCAAGGCCGTCATATGACCACACGACAGACATACCAAGATTGGACCAGCCGCTACATCCACGCCAACGGCATCCGCCACCACTACCTGGAATGGGGCGAACCTGACGCGCCGCCGCTGCTCATGCTCCACGCCACCGGACTTTGCGCCTGGCCCTGGAAACCCATCGCCCGCCGCCTGTCCGCAAAATACCGAGTGCTGGCCTTCGACCAACGCGGCCACGGCGACACCGACCCGTCCGACAAGGGCTATCGTTTCGAGTACGCCGGCGAAGACCTGGCCGCCATCGTGGGCGCTATGGAACTGGAGACTCCCCGTGTAGTCGGCCACTCTTCCGGTGGTCTGGCAACCATCATCGCCGCCAACCTCCTACCCGATCGGTTCGGCCCCGTTGTTCTCGTTGAAACTCGCGTCAGCAACGACGCTCCCACTGCGCCCACGCAGGACCTCAATCGCCGCGCCGAGCGCACCCGCATGAAACGCCCGATCTGGGACACCCGCCAGGCCATGTTCGAAGCCTATCGCACTCGCGCCGCCTTCAAGGATTGGCAGGACGAACCCTACCGGCAGTTCATTGAAGGCGGAACCCGGTTGCTTTCCGATGGCCGCGCCGAGCTGAAATGCCACCCGGAAACCGAAGCTACCTTCTACGGTATGCGGGACGACCTGGCGATCCGGCGATACCTGGAAAACCTGGCCGGCGATTGGCTGCTGCTACTGGCCGATTATCCCGGGTGTCAGCGTACCGACGATACCGGCATCCAACAGTTCCAACAACTTGTTCACGGCGCGGAAGTGAAACCGATGGGCAAGGGCAGCCACTTCCTCCCCATGGAATACCCCGACGACGTGCTGGCCGTCATCGAACCCTGGTTTGACTGCAAAATAGCTGCGCCGTAACATCAAGATGCCCCCTTTAGGAGCAACATGACCGACGACTCTCCCGAAATTAACGTCTCCGCCTCAGGCCCGCTCGCCGGCCTGCGCGTCCTGGACCTGTCCATCATCGTCGCCGGCGGCACGGCTTCCTCGCTCATGGCCGACTTCGGCGCCGAGGTCGTCAAGGTCGAGCGACCCGGCGCCGGCGATCCTCTGCGCAACTGGGGCCCTTTCTACAACGGCGTGTCCCTCTGGTGGAAAGTCCACTCCCGCAACAAGCAGTCCATCACCCTCAACATGGCCGACCCAATGGGCCAAGACTTGCTCAAGCGCCTCGCGTCTCAGGCCGACATCCTCATCGAAGGTTTCCGCCCCGGAACTTTGGAACGGTGGAACTTGGGCCCTCACGATCTCCACGCGCCGGACGTCAACCCCGGCCTCATCATTTTGCGTTTCTCCGGATTCGGTCAAACCGGTCCCTACAAAGACCGCCCCGGCTTCGGCACCATCGCCGAGTGCATGAGCGGCTACATCGGAATGACCGGCTTCCCGGACACCCCGCCGAATCTGCCGCCCGTCCCGCTGGCCGACGAGATCGCCGGCGTCTTCGGCGCAATGGCCGGCATGATGGCCATCTACCGCCGCGACGCCGACCGCCGCGGCGAGCAGCCCGGCGCCGGCCAGGTGGTTGACCTCTCGCTGTTCGAGCCGCTGTTCCGTCTCTGCATCCCCCATTTGACCATTTACGATCGCCTCGGCGAAATCCGCGAGCGCATCGGCAACGATTTTCCCGATGCCGCGCCGCGCAGCCTCTACCGCACTGCCGATGACCGCTGGCTCGGCCTGTCTGCCACTTCCCAAAACACCTGGGAGGGACTGGCCCGCGCCATGGGATTCGACGCGCTGCTCGACGACCCCCGTTTCGCTAGCAACGCCGCCCGCCTGGACAACAAGGACGCTCTCAACGAGGTTCTCCAGTCCTGGCTTAGCAGCCGTCTCACCGATGACGTCATGGATGAGCTGATTCCTGCCGGGGGCGTGGTAGGCCCGGTGTACAACAGCGCCGACATCATGGCCGACCCACACTACCAGCAGCGCGACGACATCGTGGAAATCGACGATCCGGAACTCGGACACACCAAAATGCTCGGCCTGGTCCCCAAGTTCAGCGACACACCAGGCCAACTCCGCCACATGGGCCCCACCGTAGGCGAGCATAACGCCTCCGTGTACGGCGACTGGCTTGGCCTCAACGACGGCGATCTGGAAGTTCTGTCAGCGCAAGGTATCATCTAGCCATGCCATCCCCCACCCTCCTGGTAGCCACCCGTAACCCCGGCAAGATGCGCGAGTACCGCCAACTCCTCGCCGACTATTCTGGCCGCCTGATCTCTCTGGACGATGCCGGCGTGCCCGACGAAGTGGAGGAAACCGGCGACACCTTCCACGCCAACGCTATCCTCAAGGCCGCCACCTACGCCAGCCTGTCCGGTCACCTCACCATCTCTGACGACTCCGGCCTCGAAGTCCACGCCCTGGGCGGAGATCCGGGCGTGTACTCAGCCCGCTACGGCGGCGACGCCTGCCAATCCGACGCCGACCGCGTAATTCTCCTGCTGCAAAACCTCGCCCACGTCCCCTGGGAGCAACGCATCGCCCGCTTCCGTTGCTGCACCGCCATCGCCGACCCTCGCGCTGGCGGCGAGCCCCACGTCGCCACCGTCGTAGGATCCGTCGCCGGGATGATACAATACGAACCGGCGGGCGAGCACGGCTTCGGGTATGATCCGGTCTTCTATCTCCCGTCCTACGGCGCCACCATGGCTGAATTGCCGTTGGCGGCCAAAAACCGGGTCAGCCACCGCACCGACGCCGCCCGCAAAGCCCGGCAGATTCTCAACAGCCTATGATTACCGACCTCTTCGGCAGACTCCTCCGCGACCTCCGTATATCGGTCACCGACCGCTGCAACTTCCGCTGCCCCTACTGCATGCCTGCCGAGATATTCGGCGAGGCTTACCAGTTCCTGCCCAAAGACGAGATCCTGACGTTCGAGGAAATCGCCCGCCTGTCCGGCTTGTTCGTGCAACTTGGCGTCAACAAGCTGCGCATCACCGGCGGCGAACCCCTGCTCCGCGTTGACCTGCCCAAACTCATCTCGCAACTGTCCGCCATCCCCGGCGCCGATGACATCACCCTGACCACTAACGGTTACCTGCTCGCCCAGCAAGCCCAGCAACTCGCCGACGCCGGCCTCCACCGCATCACCGTCAGCCTCGACTCGCTGGACGACGAGGTTTTCAAGCAGATGAACGGTCGCGGATTCGGAACCCGTCGCGTCCTCGACGGCATCAAGCGCGCCTCCGACGCCGGATTAGTCCCCCTCAAGATCAACGCCGTCGTGCAGAAGGGCGTCAACGACCACACCATCGTTGACCTCGCCCGCCATTTCAAGGGCAGCGGCCACATCCTCCGGTTCATCGAGTACATGGACGTGGGCAACCGCAACGGCTGGAAGCTCGACGAGGTCGTGCCCGCCGCCGAGATCATCACTCGCATCGACGCCGAACTCCCCCTGGAGCCGGCCGACGCCAACTATGTCGGCGAAGTCGCCAAACGGTGGCGCTACCGGGACGGCGGCGGCGAAATCGGCGTCATCGCGTCCGTAACCCAGCCCTTCTGCGCCGACTGCACCCGCGCCCGCCTCTCCACCGACGGCAAGATCTACACCTGCCTCTTCGCCACCGACGGCATTGACCTCCGCGGCCCCATGCGCGACGGCGCAACTGACGCAGAACTCAGCGACATCATCACCGGAGTCTGGAACGTCCGCCGCGACCGTTACTCAGAAATCCGTACCGAGTTCACTACCGCCGAAACCGCCAACGCCCGCCCCAAGGTCGAAATGTACCAAATCGGAGGCTGACCTTGACCGCCGCCAAGCCATCTGACCATCTGACCCACCTCGCCGAAGACGGCAGCGCCCGCATGGTCGATGTTGGCTGGAAGCCCGTAACCGACCGCATGGCCCAGGCCGCCGGCCACGTAGTGATGCAGCCCGAAACCCTGGCGCTCATCCGCGATGGCCTGATGAAAAAGGGCGACGTTCTCACCATCGCCCAGCTGGCCGGCATCATGGGAGCCAAGCGCACCTCCGAGCTGATCCCTCTCTGCCACCCCCTCCCCCTCAACAAGGTGGACGTGGAACTCGACCTTGACGAAGCCGGCAGCCGCGTCAACATCACCGCCACCGCCACCACGTCGGGCAAAACGGGCGTCGAGATGGAGGCTCTAACGGCCGTCAGCGTCGCCGCCCTCACCATCTACGACATGTGCAAGGCCGTTGACCGCGCCGTGCAAATCGACGGAATCCGCCTCCTCCGCAAAACCGGCGGCCAGTCCGGCGACGTCGATCTCACCGGCTCCTAAACTCCGCGCCGCTGCGCCTCCTGCGAAAGCGCCCGCACCGCCGCTGCCAGGTAGATCAGGTACTCCTCAGCCGACAAATCATCCAGCGGCTTGAATTCCTCCACCTGGTCAACTTCCAGCACGCCCACCACTCCCGGAATCGCGGTCACGTCCAGTTCTGCGATCATCCCGTCCGGCGTAACCACCACGCACCCCCGGTCGGTCTTCGGATTCAGCGCCGGCTCCAACTCCACCGCCTGGATTGTCGTCATCCCCAGGAACGCCGGAAACGGAACCAACCGGCCGCACAAGTCTGCCAGCACAGCTTCCAGCTTGCCGGCGGTTTCGTCCAAAATCTCATCTATCTCAGTAGTCAACTCGCCCATCACCAATCAGCGAAATCCTGTCTATCCTGTTCATCCATGCAAAAACTGCCAATCCCGACTCACCCGCAATTGACAATCCGCCGAACCCCGCCTTACCATGTTCCAACGCGCGGCAACAGCGACGACTGGTCGGGGCTGCGCGGGTTGGCGACGTAGCTCAGTGGCAGAGCGGGCGCTTCATAAGCGCTAGGTCGTTGGTTCGAATCCATCCGTCGCCACCATCTAGCCGGTTTCACCCCACCAACCGTCATTCCTAACCTTTCAACCGTCATTCCCGCTTTCGCGGGAATCCAGCAGCCCAAAAGCACACGGGCGGGTATGAAACCCGCCCTTTTTTTGCTTTCTTTGTCACCGGCCCCTATCGCTCCGGTTCCTCAAACCCCTCGCCCAACTCGCTCAGAAACTGTTCAATCTCCGGTGACAGGGCCACCGCTTCCCCGGTATCCTCACCGCTTTCCTCAGCAGTCGCGCTCCCTTCGGCCTCATTGGAGTCGTAGTAGTCCTCCATCTGCTTGATCAGGCCTTGCAGGTCCGAGTTCCGCTCCACCGCCGCGTTCAACTCCCGGTATTGCCGCTGGCCCCTCCGCACCGGCGCCAAATCCGACGGAATCTCGGGATATACCGAAGACAGCGCCTCAATCATACGCGCCGTGCCGTTGAAGTCCTCGTCCAGCTGCACGTACTGCGGCAGGTGCACCATGAAGTTGATGGACTCAATCCCCAACCGATCAATCCCGTCCGATACCAGGTTCATGATCGTCGTCGGCCCCTGGTACGTGCTGCGACGCAGCTTCAAGTTGGCCACCGGCCGGATCTGCTCCACGCCCCCTAGCGAACCCGTCACCAGCAACGGCCGCGTGTGCGGCACCGTGTCGTACATCGCGCCCAGCCGACAATATCGCTTCACTCCAAACTTCTCCACCACTTCCAGGATGGAGTCCGTGTACGTCTCGCTGTTCGCGTGCGGCTCTCTCAGGTGCAGGAACAGGTAATCTCGCCCGGTCTCCGTCGTGGCGTACCGGATGATGCTGTTGGGAATCCGCACCCGCCGCTCGTTGTCCACCAGCCGCATGCTCGGCCTGTACCGGGTGAAATCAAAAAACTCGCCCGGCCTTTTCAACCGTCCCAACTCCTTGGAGCCCAAGTAGCGTTCCAGTCGTTGGAGCGTCAGCGTTCCCACGCTGCCCACGTCCACCCACGGCCGGATCATGGCAAAAACGTGGGGGTCGTTCAACTCCGGCAACGGTTCTTGTATCTCAAATGCGCCGATCATCATAATACCTTTATCTTGCCAGACCCGGCCCCGCAATTCAAGACACAACCGGTGAAAACCTTCGCCCATGAACCCAACCCACTACCTCAACTTCGTACACCAAAAGGTCGCCGCCGGCGACACTATGGTATCCTTTACCCCCTTGATTCCCCTGATTGACCCGAGGTGATTCCCCAAATGGTTTCCCACAGTGAGCGGATGGTCTCCGTCCGCAATGGTATGTTCAACGTCCAGGTCGCCGAGGGCGGTTCCGGCAACCCGCTGGTCTATCTTCACGGCGCCGGGGGATACGTCGGTTGGCCCGATTTCCTGGACCGGCTCGCCCAGGATTACCATGTTTACGCGCCCGCTCACCCGGGAGTCGCCAACTCCACCGGACTGAACAACCTCGACGACCTCTGGGACCTCGTACAATTCTTTGAAGAATTCCTCGACGCTCTGGGCATTGCGAAGTGTCACCTCGTCGGCCATTCCTACGGCGGCTTTTGCGCCGCCGAACTGGCCGCCCACCGCCCCGACCGCATTGGGCGTCTGGTGCTTGTCAATTCCCTCGGCCTTTGGCTGGAAGACAAGCCCGTCGCCGACTTCTTCATCCTCACTCCCGACGAACGCCGCGAAATGCTCTGGCACGACCCGGAAAGCGAATTGGCCCACGCCTACGTCGCTCAACCTGCCGAGCCGGAAGCCCGGCTGGAATATACCCTGGACCGCATCCAGACCCTGCAATCCGTCGCCAAGTTCACCTGGCCCATACCTGAGCGCGGCCTCACCAAGCGCGCCCACCGCATTACCATGCCAACACTCGTGGTGTGGGGCGATTCCGACCAGGTCATCCCGCCCGAATACGGCGCAGCCTTCCGCGATCTGCTGCCCAACGCCACCCTCACCGTAATCCCCGAGTGCGGCCACATCCCCCAGCTCGAACGCCCCGACGCCTTCTTCGATAGCGTCCTCGGCTTCCTCCACGACTAGCCCAATTAGGAGACCTGAAATGCCCGTAGATTCCACCTTGCAGGACGCCATCAACCGGCACATCAACGCCGAGCTGTACTCCTCCTACCTCTACCTCTCCATGTCCACCTACTGCGACTCCATCGACCTGCCCGGCTTCGCCCACTGGATGCGTATCCAGAGCGAAGAAGAGTACACCCACGCGATGAAGTTCGTGGACTATCTTCAGGACCGCGACAGCCGCGTAACCCTCCTCCCCATCGAACAGCCGCCCGTCGAGTACGATTCCGTCGAGGATGTAATGCGCCAGACCCTGGCCCACGAGCAGCACGTGTCCGTCCTCATCAACGACCTCTACGGCGTGGCCGTCAGAGCCAGCGACTATGCCTCCCAGATAATGCTCCAATGGTTCATTACCGAGCAGGTCGAAGAGGAAAAAACCGCCCGCGACGTCATCGCCGCGCTGGAAATGGTCAAGGGCCGCAGCGATGCCCTCCTCCTGCTTGACCGCGAGATGGGCGCCCGTCCCGCCGCCTCCCCCATCGCCACCGATGTCGCCGCCTGAGGAGACCCGCATCGTGACGCTCAACGAATTCATCACCGACGCCTTGGAAAAGGAAAATGGCTTCCTGACCGATGCCCTTGACGGCCTCACCCCCGACGAGCTCGCTTGGCAGCCGGCGCCCGACGCCAACTCCATCGGCTGGATCCTCTGGCACATGGTCCGCGTGGAGGACATGTGGATTCAGTTCTTCGCCCAGTTTCAGACCGAACTATGGGAAACCGAGGGGTGGCACGAGAAGTTCGGCCTGCCCACCCGCGATAACGGATTCGGCCACACCGCCGAGCAGGTCAACAATTTCCCCCGCATTGACCTTGCCCAGTTCCTGCAGTACCGGGCCGCCGTCCGCGCCAGCACGCTGGCCTACCTAAACACGCTAAGCCCTGAGGACATGGCAACCGTCCCCCGCGAACGCCGGCCCGAAATGTCCCTGGGCGCGATGTTTCGCCAGATTATAGGCGAAATGTACCAACACGTCGGCCACATCGCTTACCTGCGCGGCCTCCAGGGCAAGTGATTCCGCCTTTCCAGGTATCCAAAATCCGGAACTTCACACTCTCAACGATGATATGGGCCGGCCTCATCGTCGCCATCGCCTGCGCCGGTCCATCTTCAGGGAGCCCAGGTGAAACCCCGGACGCAACCGTCTTCCCCTCAACGGGGGCGGCCAGCGAAACCATGGAACTCACCGTCGGCCCGGCCCGTAAGGAGTGCTACGGACCCTTCCAACGTATGTGCCTGGTGGTGGACGGCCAGTTCTTCTACGAAGAGATCGACGGGTTTACCCACGAACCCGGCTACGAGTATCGCCTGCGCGTCGAACGTTATGACGCTTTCCCGGGACAGCCCGAACCCCCTCAAGATGCCGGCCGTTACGGTTACAGACTGATCGAAACAATCTCCAAATCCCGAATCGCCGGCGAAGTGATCGAAGCGTCGATAGCCCCTATCCGCGTCACCTGCCTCAAATCCGACGAGCTTTGCCTGCTGGTCAACGGCGCGCCTCAACGGGGCGCCATAGCCGGGTTTGAATTCAAGGCCGGCTATGACCACCTGATTCGCTACGAACAATACACGGACGGTTCCCGGCGCCTGCTCGACACCCTTTCGCAAACTCCCGCCAAAGCGGTTGACGACGATATATCCGTCGGCCCCTGGCGGGTGGAATGCCGCGAAAACGCGCCCATTACGGCGGCCTGCATCGTCGTCAACGGAGAACCCTACTACGGCAACATAGAGCACTTCGCCAGACGACACGGGTACGAATACATCCTGCGGGTGGAGAGGTACGACCTTATGCCCGGCGTTTCCGTACCTTCGACGGAGTCTTCAAAATACGGATACCGACTTTTGGAAGTCCTGTCCGAACAGCCGGCGTCCAAACCCCCGCCCGCAAACTGACCACCGGCTATCGCCGGTTCAGCCTTCGCAGCCCTTCTTCCAGCGCCACCCACGGCAGCAAGGCGCATTTGACCCGCACCGGATATTGCCGCACCACCTCCAGCGCGCTCAACTCTCCCAGTTCCTCCAGCGCCACCGGGGGCAGCGGTTTCCCCTGCATCAGGTCGCGGAACAACTGCGACAGGTCGCTCGCCTCATCCACCGTCCTTCCGTGTACGCCATCAGCCAGCAACGACGCGGACGCCTGGATGATGCTGCAACCCTCCGCCACCGCGCTTACCCCGGCAATCACCGCGACCTTACTCGCGGCCTTCGCCAATTGCAACTGTAGATTCGCCCGGTCCCCGCAAAAAGGGTTGAATTCCTCCGCCTCCGCGTCCGGACGCTCCAGCCGCCGCCGGTGCCGGGGGCTCCGGTAGTGCTCCATGATAACGTCGCCGTACAGCGCGTCAGGATTGTCGGGCAGGGAGGCCATATATGCCCGCGACGGGATTCGGCTCACTCGGTAGTAGCGACGTTCTCGCCATCCATCGCCGCTTTCAGAGTATGCCACGCCAATATAGCGCACTTGATGCGCGTGGGATACGCTATGACGCCGGCCAGCATCTCAAGGTCGCCCAGCAGGTCGATGTCCAATTCCGCGTCCGGCTCCGTCAACATCTTGTGGAACTCGTCAAACATCGCCATCGCTTCGTCCGAAGTGGCACCTTTCACCGCCTGGGTCAGCAGCGACGCCGACGCCCTGCTGATTGCGCAACCGTGCCCCTGGAACCCAACGTCGTGCACCTTGGCGTCGCCTACGTTCAGTTGCAGCGAGATCTGGTCTCCGCACAGCGGGTTGAACCCGTCGGCCTGGTGCGTGGGGTTATCCAGCGTCCGGAAGTTCCGCGGCCGCCGGTTGTGCTCCAGCAAAATTTCCTGGTAAAGGTCGCTCAGGTCCGAAGCCATCAGCCGAATACCTCAATAACGCGGTCAATCGCCTTGACCAGCGCGTCAATGTCGTCGGTCGTATTGTAAAACGCCAGCGATGCCCGCACCGTGGCCGGAATCCCGTAGCGCGCCATCACCGGCTGTGCGCAGTGGTGGCCGGTCCGCACTGCGACGCCTTCCGCGTCCAGTATAGTGCCGATGTCGTGAGGGTGCGCCGCCTCCATGTGGAATGACAGCACGCCGCCCTTTTCCTCGGCGGTGCCAATCAGCCGCACCCCCTCTATGTCGCGCAGTTTTTCCGTTCCGTAGCGCAATAGCGCTTGTTCGTAAGCGGCAATCCGCTCCATTCCGATGGACTCCAGGTACTCAACCGCCGCCCCCAGGCCGATGGCTCCGGCGATGTCCGGCGTTCCCGCCTCGAACTTGTGGGGCAGCGTGTTGTAGATCGTCTCTTCAAACGTCACCGACCGGATCATCTCGCCGCCTGACTGGTAGGGCGGCATATCGTCAAGCAGTTCCGCCCTGCCCCACAGCGCTCCGATACCCGTGGGCCCGTACATCTTGTGACCGGAGAAGGTCAGGAAATCCGCCCCCAACGCCTGTACGTCAACGGGCATGTGCGGAACGGATTGCGCCGCATCCACCATTACGTGAATCCCGCGCGCGTGGGCCAGCTCCACCATCTCCGGGATGGGGTTGACCGTACCCAGCGCATTGGATTGATGCACCACCGACACCATGCGCGTCCGGTCGTTGAGCATGGTTTCGTACTGATCCATCAACAGTTCCCCGTCGTCGTTGAACGGAACCACTCGCAGGCGGATGCCGATTTCCTTCCCCAGAATCTGCCAGGGCACGATGTTGGAGTGATGCTCCATGCCGGTGATGATCACTTCGTCGCCGGCTTTGAAATACCTGCGCCCATAGCTGCTGGCTACCAGGTTCAACCCTTCCGTGGTGCCGCGCACGTAGATGACTTCGTTGGCGTCCGGCGCGTTTATGAATCGCCGCACCGCTTCCCGTCCTGCCTCGTAATCGTCAGTAGCTCGCTGGCTCAGCGTATGCACTCCCCGGTGTACGTTGGCGTTGTTGTGCAGGTAGTAGTTGCTGATGGCATCAATTACGGCTTGGGGCTTCTGCGTAGTCGCCGCGTTGTCCAGATATACGAGCGGCTTGCCGTTCACCTCTTGGCGCAGAATCGGAAAGTCCTGCCGAATGCGGTGTGGGTCAATGACATCCAGCCCATGGGGGTGACCGGAGCCGTCGCGGCCCGGTATGCCCGGCGTATTGATAACGGTGGTCACTAGCGGCCTCCAATGGACAGCGAAAGATCGGCGTCGGGAATCGCGCCCTGAAACTGCTCGTCCAGGTACTCCCGCAGCGGCTCCAATGCCACCGTGTCGATAATCTCGCTGGCAAAGGCGTGAATCAGGATGCGGCTGGCTGTGGACAGGTCCAGCCCCCGGCTCCGCATGTAGAAGACGGTATCGGCGTCAATGTGGCCGGCGGTGGCCCCGTGCCCGCACTTCACGTCGTCGGCGTAGATAAGCAGGCTGGGCTTGCTGTCCACCTCGGCATACTCTGACAACAGCAGGTTCTTGTCGGTCTGCTGGGCGTCGGTTTTCTGCGCGTCCTTGCGGACGGTTACGTTCCCGCCGAACACGGCCCGCGATCGCCCGTCCAGGATGCCTTTGTAGAACATCCGGCTCGTGCCGTAGGGCTCGGCGTGGTCAATGTTGACGTAGTTGTCGATGTGCTGGTTGCCCGTGGTCAGGTACAGCCCATTCAAAGTACACTCGGCTCCGGTTCCGGCCAATTTCACCCCGAAGTCGTTGCGACCCAACGCCGCGCCCCTGGCGATGGACACCGACGAAAATGCCGAGTCCTTATGCTGCAAAACCCGGCTGACCCCCACGTGGTAGGCGTCCATGCCTTCCGTCAAGAGGCGATAGTGTTCTACGCTGGCCCCCTCGCCGACCCTCACCTCGGTGACGGCGTTGGTCAGGTAGCGTACATCGTCGGGGCCGGCGAACGTTTCGACCACCGTAACGCGGGAGTTCGCCGCTGCGTCAATCAGAGTGCGCGGGTAGGTGACCCGGGGTTGCTCACGCCCAGTGGTGAGATACACAACATTCACCACTCCGGCGTCTGCCCCCGCCGGTACTGAAATAACCGCGCCATCCCGCACGAAGGCGGCGTTCAGCGCGGTAAATCCGTCGTCCTCCGGCGCGGCCAGGCTGCCCAGCAGAGAGTCGCCAGCGCCCAGAGCGTCAGCCAGCGGTGCGATGGTCAGCCCGCCCGACTGGGTAACGGTTATGCCGTCCGACAGAGCCGGCGCAAACACGCCGTCCACCATCACCAGCGTGCGCCAGTCGCCATGCCAGGGAGCGATGGCCCGCACGTCGGCTAGCGTCAAGCCAACGTCTTCGGCGCACAATTCATGCCCGAAAGCAAAGGCTTCCCGCGCGATGGGAGCGGCGTTCGTGTACTTCCAGGGTTCGTTGCCTCGGCGTGCGGTGGGCAGCCCCAACTTCAGAAAGGCGTCCCAGCCCCGCGCCCGCAGACGGCGCAGCGCGTGCGCTCCCGCGTCAGCCTGCGCCGCGTAAGCGACAGCGTAGTGCGGGTAGGTATCAGCAACGGATGTAGCAACAGTCGTCATTGGCTATTCTCAATCATCGGCCTTGTCGGAATCCTTGTGGCGGTCTGGGACGACGCAGCCACGGGAGCATTACGCCACAGAACTGTTCAGTTCGTCGCAGGTTTAGGGTTACTATGTATTCCGGCGCGTCGTTCTCATAAAAATTCTCGTGCAAATCTTGAGCAGCGTAAAATCCAGTGTCCAAATCGGACTCGTTATTTAACGAAGCCAATCCGTGGACCAAAGCCCGTAAGTCCTGATGACGCCCATGCGTAACGCCGGCATCTTTCCAGTTCTCCGCGACCGCCTTTAGGATCTGTGCGGCAGAACCCCAACCCTTTTCCGAGGCCTGGCGCAAATCTCCATCCCTCAAGTAGCCGTGCGCTTTGGTCATCAACTCGAAACTGGCTGCCACGTACTCTTGAGTATCGTTAGATAGACGCTGCCAATCGGTATCCGTGAGCAGCGGACTAGCGGGATTATTCGGCGTGGTCATCGGGCTTACTCCGCCGCGACCGCCTCTTCCCGCACCCAATCGTAGCCCTGCGCCTCCAGCTGCTCCGCCAATTCGGGTCCACCACTGCGGACGATTCGGCCGTCCACCAGCACGTGCACCTGGTCCGGCGTGATGTAATTCAGGATGCGCTGGTAGTGGGTCACCACAACCGCCGCATTGTCCGGGCGGCGCAAGCGGTTCACCCCATCAGCGACGATGCGCAGCGCGTCAATGTCCAACCCGGAATCGGTCTCGTCCAACAGGGACAACGTTGGCTCCAGGAGCGCCATCTGCAAAACCTCGTTCCGCTTCTTTTCCCCACCGGAGAACCCCTCGTTCACCGAGCGTCGCACCAACTCTGGATCGATCTCAACCTCGGCTACTTTGCTGCGGAGGAGACGGTCGAACTCGCGGGCGCCCATTTCCTCTTCGCCCAGGTGGATTCGCTTGGCGTCCACGGCAGCCTTGAGAAACTGCCAAGCGCGCACGCCGGGCAGCTCCACCGGATATTGAAATGCCAGGAACACCCCCTCCCGCGCCCGGTCCTCCGGCTCCATCTCCAGGAGATCCATCCCTCTGTACACGGCCTTCCCATCGGTTACCGTGTACTCCGGCCGGCCCGCCAGGGTGTTGGCCAACGTGCTTTTCCCGGAACCGTTCGGCCCCATGATGGCGTGAATCTCTCCGGAATGCACCGTCAGGTTCACCCCGCGCAGGATTTCCTGCTCGTCAATGGATACGTGGAGGTCGCGCACCTCCAGAATGGGATCGATTGTGGTGGTCGTCATTGTGTTCTGGACATCCTTGGGTCAGGTAAGGGACTGTATTCCCGCTTTCGCGAGAATGACGAGAATCGGGTGAGCGAGACGAACGGGAGCGGGGCTTACCCGACCGTTCCTTCCAGGCTGACTTTGAGCAATTGCGATGCTTCCATCGCAAATTCAAACGGCAGTTCCTGGAAAATACCCCGGCAGAAGCCGTTGATTATCATGAAGTGAGCGTCCTCAACACCGATGCCCCGCTGTTGCAGGTAGAAAAGCTGGTCATCGGACACTTTGGACGTGGTGGCTTCGTGCTCCATTTGCGCCGTCGGGTTCTTGACCTCAATGTACGGCACGGTGTGGGCGCCGCACTGGTCGCCCACCAGCAGGGAATCGCACTGCGTGAAGTTCTTGGCCCCGTTCGCCGACGGGTTGATTTTCACCAGACCCCGGTAGGTCTGCTGTCCCTGGCCTGCCGAGATTCCTTTTGCCACGATGGTGCTTCGAGTGTTCTTGCCCACGTGGATCATCTTGGTGCCGGTATCCGCCTGCTGCCAGTTGTTGACCAGAGCAACCGAATAAAACTCTCCCACCGAATTGTCGCCCTGCAGGATGACGCTGGGGTATTTCCACGTGATGGCGGAGCCGGTTTCAACCTGCGTCCAGGAAATCTTGGAATCGGCGCCGGCGCACTTGCCTCGCTTGGTCACGAAGTTGTACACCCCGCCCTGCCCGTCCTTGTCGCCGGGATACCAGTTCTGCAAGGTGCTGTACTTGATCTCCGCGCCCTCCATCGCCACCAGCTCTACCACCGCGGCGTGCAGCTGCGTTGACTTCCGCATTGGAGCCGTGCAGCCCTCCAGGTAGCTCACGTAGGATCCCTCGTCGGCTACGATCAGCGTCCGCTCGAACTGCCCGCTGTCCGCCTGGTTGATGCGGAAGTAGGTCATAAGCTCGATGGGGCAACGCACTCCCGGCGGTATGTACGCGAACGACCCGTCGGAAAACACCGCCGAGTTCAGCGTGGCGTAGAAGTTGTCGGCGTAGGGCACCACGGAACCCAGGTATTTCTGCACCAGGTCCGGGTGATTTTGGATCGCCTCGCTCATCGAGCAGAAGATGACCCCAGCCTTCTCCAATTGTTCCTGGTAGGTGGTAGCCACCGACACGCTGTCCAGCACGGCGTCAACTGCCACGCCCGCCAGCCGCGCCTGCTCTTCCAGCGGGATGCCCAGCTTGCTGAACGCTTCCAGAACCTCCGGATCCACCTCGTCCAGGCTCTTCGGCCCGTCGTCCGCAGACTTGGGCGCCGCGTAGTAGTGAATGTCCTGGTAATCAATGGGCGGAAACTCAACATTAGCCCAGGTAGGTTCGGTGTAGGTCTGCCGAGACCAGAACCGATACGCCTTCAAGCGCCATTCCAGCATCCACTCCGGCTCGTTCTTCTTGGCTGAAATCAGGCGCACCACGTCCTCGCTGAGGCCCTTGGGGAACGCCTCTTCCTCAATGTCGATGGTGAACCCCCACTTGTAGTCGGAGTTCAACTCCTCGGAAGTGGTGTCCCGGGAAATGACGCGCTGTGTCTGGGTCGTCATCGGACGTGCATCCTCCCAACCGGCGTTGTTAGCGGCGATGCCGGTGATGGTCTTTCATAATTCCCGACCATTACGGTCAACAATTATCCTAGACTAGCAACCCCATCCTGTCAACGGGAAGTCGCGCAGCTGAACCATGGCGCGCTCATCATCATTCCGGCGGACATTGACGCCCATTCGCCTGCCCGGATACACTTTCGCCAGTATACGGGGACTATATCCCGTGTTCGGCAAAGCCGGCTGCCGCCCAACGGCTGGAGTGGGAATGAGTTTTACCTTCGGAGGGTGGTGGTCGCTACCGGCCTTAGTTATGCTGCTTCTGTTCGGACTGACCGCGTGCACCGGCGAGGGCACACTTCCCGGAGTTGAGCAAACTCCCGTCGCCGGCTCGACATTGCCGCCCACCGGGTCTGGACTCACTGGCCCCAACACGGCGGCGGCAACTCCACCGGCGCCGGAGCAATCTACCGCCGCTTTGACATCGTCGGCCCAAGCCGACCCGTCCGACTCCAATGCAACGGCTACGCCGGAAGAGCCGGTACAGCCCACTTACACCCCACGCCCGCGGCCGACTACCAGGGCGACCGACCCCAATGCCGCGGCGAGTCCGGCAGAGCTCGAACAACCCGCCGCTACGCCCGTTCCGAGGCCGGTTGCGCCCCGGCCTGAGTACGACGTTTCGGTCCCGTTCTCCGAACTCATCAAACCCCACTTCCTCGCCCGGGACACTGACGGCAATCCGGTTCCGGCTCGCGGCGAACCGGAGTTGATCCTGGAGCATGCGGGAGGCGTAAAGATAAAGCTGAATGATGACGGCCAGGCAAAGTACCTCGACTTGGTGGCCTTGGAATCGGAGCGAATCGGCGAGCACCCGGCCCACAGAATCTTCCGTCTGGCCGCCATGGGCGTGGCCGTTGCCCCGGAATTGGGCCGGAAGCTTCAGCCCGACAGTTTCGACCCGGCGTTGTTTCACAGCATCGATTTTGAGTACCAGCGTGGGCGGGAAACCAACGGGATCATCGCCGAGCTGTTCCACGATGGCTCCTTCCTGGTTATCACCAACGGCCCGCCGAGTGAATGGGCGAGCAGCCAGCCGGGGGAAATCGCCGAGCCTACCCACTTCCACGTCAATCCGCGGGCTTTAAGCGTTCCGACCTCCCAACTGGCCAAGGAGTACGAGTCCGAAATCCTGGAATTGTCCTTTGAAGACCAGCGTTATCCGCCTTCTCACCTGGCCCGCAAGCAGTGCGACTTGTACCAGGAAAGCCTCACCTACGGGCCGTACCGGGAACTGCTGAACTCCATGGGCTTCCGCTTTGCCATCAGCGTCCAGCCCCACGACGACGAACCTGGCGAGTCTTCAGAGGAAGCGCCCCCCTTGGGCCAACGGTACGCCGACCTGATACGCCGGGGAGCAGGAAAGCAGACCAGGTATTTTGGAATGGGCAGCCAGTGGCTGGGCGGACTGCTCCGGGAACTCGGCGCGCCCTGGATTGGCGAATGCGATACTGCCACCGGGGCCAGAAGTTACCGCTTGCCAGGCGACTCCCAGGACCACTATTACCTGATCCTGCGCCGCTCCCTGGAGCCGGATAAGAAACAACGCTATAAGATCCTCACGCTGTCGGAGGACGGTTCAGGGAATGAGGTTTACACCGCTCCAGGCATCATGCTGATGGCCCTGCCCGCCCCTTGGGATGACACTCGGTGGATAATCAGTTCCGAGGGCTGGCCGTCCGCTCAAGGGGAGCAGCCGCCGGATCCACGGTGGCAGGCAGTGTATATCGTCAACACCGAGAACCCAGGCGAGTACGAACTTGTGGAATACCCGATTTCCCAATTCCCCGAAGCGCCGCAAGGTCTTTACGGCGCTTCGGCGGCGGTCAGCGACGACGGCCGCTACCTTAACAACACGCTGTACGGATTCAAGGATGAAGGCGGCGGGCTGTGGGTGGCCGCGCTGGAAGAGGGATTCCAGGCCAACCCGGACAGTTTCGTCCGCATCGTGGAGTGGGATCATATGCTCAGCTGGGTCTCTCTGACCGGCGATGCTGACCCGGCGGATTCTCGCGCCATATTCGTCACCGGCAAAGAGGTGGCCGACGATTTCGCCATGACCGCCAACGTCATCTCATTGCAAGGACAGGGACTGGAAACGACTATCGAGCGCAAAGAGCGGCTGCTGCGAATGGTGGGCTGGAACCCAGTTCCTTTCGCCATTCAAACCCTCGACCAGGGGCGGTTTCGCGTCGCCGTGGAAACGCACCTGAATTACGAAAATTCCCTGCTGCCTCGGGCCAAAGGCGTATATTTGCTGGACGTTGATACAGGCAACGGAAACTGAAGAAATGCCGCGGCGCCAACACGGAGAGTAACCATGCCCGCATCGCCCATTTTCTGCGACGCCCATACCCACCTGGACCAGTACGAGCAGTTCGACCCCGCCGAACTCCCCGGCATCCTTCAGCGCTCGCAGGAGGCCGGCGTCGGGTACATCGTCCTCGCCGGCACCACCATGGAGTCCACCGAACGTTGTATCGCCCTGGCCGATGAACACCCCATGTTCTACGCCGGCGTCGGCATCCATCCCATGCACGCTTACAGCCCCGTGGACGATGCCCTCTACGCCCGCCTGGAGACCCTGGCCCGCGACAATCCTCGCGTCGTCTGCATCTCCGAGGTTGGGCTGGATTACCTGCCCGATTCCCCCGACCACGAGGTGCAGGATCAGGTGTTCCGCCAGCATATACACCTGGCCAAGAGCCTGGACTTGCCGGTCATCTTCCACTCCCGGGAATCGCACCCAGACGTATTCAAGGTACTCCGCGAGGAAAACGCCGGCCAGGTCGGTGGCGCGATGCACTATTTCCAAGGCGACGCCGAAACCGCCCGCGCCGCCATCGAGTGCGGATTCTTCATTTCCCTGGCCCGCCCCTTGACCCGGCTCCCCGAGCTGCGCGAGGTCGCCCGCAACGTCCCCTTGGAACACATCGTCCTGGAAACCGACGCCTATCCGCAACCCTTCAAAAAGTACCGCCATAACTGGACCGAACCCCGCCATCTCGCCGAGGTCGCCCAGTGCCTCGCCACCGTCAAGGGCATCTCCGTGGAAGAAGTCGCCGAAGTAACCACAGCCAACCTCAGCCGGCTGCTGAAGCTCGAAACCCCCGCTACGCCCGGCGCCGTCTGAAAGGCGAATCCAAATCATCAATTTTATCCTGTCTATCCTGTGTATCCATGCAAATCCAACCTGCCCCGCAGAACGGACATGAGAAAGAAGCCATGACCACCCAACAAGAACCTCAACACCCGGACGCGCCGCCTCAAATCGTTCCCCGTAGCCTCAACGACTACCTCGAAGTGATGACCAAAGCCGTCTTCCAGAGCGGCATGTCCTGGAAGGTCGTCAACGGCAAGTGGCCCGGTTTCCGGGACGGCTTCCAGGGCTTCGACGTTGCCGCCGTCGCCGCCATGGACGAATCGGCCATCGACACCCTTGCCGCCGACACCCGCATCATCCGCAACCGCCGCAAAATCGTCGCCACCGTCCACAACGCCCAGCGCCTCATCGAGTTGGACGAAGAGTACGACGGCATCCGCAACTACCTCCGCTCCCACGACGACTTTTATGCCGTGCTGAAGGACGTCCGCAAGCAGTTCAAGTACATGGGCGACACCGGCACCTATTACTGGCTCTACGTCCTCGGCGAGGACGTCCCCGACTACTCCGAATTCTGCAACCGCGGCAAATAACCTGTGGTAACATCCCCGACGGCACACCAACCATTCCCGCACCTCACACCAACCATCCCGACGGCACACCAACCATCCCGACGGCACACCAACCATCCCGACGGCACACCAACCATCCCGACGGCACACCAACCATCCCGACGGCACACCAACCATCCCGACGGCACACCAACCATCCCGACGGCACACCAACCATTCCCGCACCCTCACACCGTCATTCCCGCGAAAGCGGGAATCCAGAAATCCTTGACAACAAATCCCGTCCATCCTGTCTATCCATGCAACCCCCGGAGGTCCCCGCCATGACCACCCCCGCTACCTGCCAGCTTGCCCTCAAAGAATGGGCCATCGCCGTAAAGGCCCTCGCCGACGGCGACCAGATCCTCATGGTGCGCAAGGGCGGCATCCACGAGGAAAGCAAGGATTTCCGGGTCATCCATCCCGAGTTCCTGCTCTACCCCACCTACCTGCACCAGCGCGAAGACCTGCTCAAGGATTCCCACCGGCCCACCCTGCGCAGCCTGCTGGCCGACGACCCCAACGACACCGACGCGGTAACCTTCACCCATTGGGCGCGCGTCCACGAGTTGCTCGAAATTGACCGGCTGGACAAGGTAGCCAGCCTGGCGCCCCACCACATCTGGACGGACACCTACGCCGAATCGCGTCTGCACTGGAAGCCCATGGTGCCCCTGACCATCATGCTCCTCCGCGTGTACCGCATGGAAAATCCCACCACCGTCCCGTTCATCCCCGAGTACGGCGGCTGCAAGTCCTGGGTGGACGTCATTCCCACCGTTCGCCTCGGCGATGCAACCCCGGTAATCGACGACAACCGATTCACGCAGATGGTGGACGCCGTTCACGACAGCCTCGGCTTGGTTCCTGCCTGACCTTATCCCCTCCCTTCCCCTTGGCCGGCTCCCTCGAAATCGCGGCTGTAATGGCGGTCTCCGAACCGCCGCTTTACGATTTCTTCTTCGACCTCGTGGTTGACCCCGACTGCGACAGTTTGCTGCCCGGCTGCTGTTCGTGTCCCGATGACGGCCTCTTTCGATATCACCGCAGCGAGCTTGACGCGCAGGCTCACCAATGGGCCAGCGACGAAAACCTGCCCTGGCCCGACCGCGCTACCCTCCTCCTCCAGCTCGACAACCTACCCTGGCACAACGACGAAATCATCTTCTACTGGGGCTAATAAAGACCGCAACAAAATGATGACACCGGGCCGTTGACGCCCGCAATCCGGGTCCGCTAAATCATAGGCCATCTTGATTTGCCGAGGTGAGGGCTATGGCGATGGACGTTTGGGCGGTCAAAACCGAGTACTCGCACTTGAAACGGCCAGCCCCGCCCATATACGATTTCCTTTACGACCTGATGCTGAATCCCTGCACGGGGCAAGGGGATGACCCTTGGGACAACGATACATGGGGTGGTTCCTGGGGCAACAACGGGCTGTACGAATTCAGCCGGACCGGTCTGCGTCGGCGGGCGCTCAATTGGGCAAACGCTCACAATCTGAGCCAAGCAGAGAAAGCCAAACTGCGCAGGTGGATTCGGAGCCTACCTTGGAACGACGAGCACATCACGCTGCACTTGGGGAACTGAAATGACTAGCCGACGGCAAACAGCCCGAGATCGCTACGACCACATCCTGCCCTTCATCGAGGAGGCTGCTGAGGAATACTACGGCGGCAATCTTGACCGGGGGTTTCGTCATTGGTCATTCGCAACGTATTTCCTGGAGGGCCACGACGTTCAAGGGAACGACATCGTTGAGGCTACCGTTATCGACGGCTCTGATGACTTTGAAGTCGACGGCTATTTCATACCTGAATCCGATGACGATTCCGTGGTGCATCTATTCCAAAGCAAGCGCCGGGAGCCTGGAACGACAATGGGGCCGCGAGAACTGGCGCCATTTCTAAACGCTCCCAATCGCTTATTGAATGCCAATGAAGTTGCTGCTTGTCGCAACGACGAGACGAAAGCGCTCCATGACGAACTGATCAAGCGGCTATCGTCCCGAGACCGCCCATGCTCCATAAATTTGGTTTGGGTAACCAGCGGCACGTTAAGCGATGCAGCACGTCGCAACGCCGAGACCAACCAGTCGCGAAAACTGACTGCTGAGATAAACGGCAATCCAATAGAGATTGACGTGACTTTGGAGTGCCTGGATTTAGCCGACCTGCATGAACGTCACACAAATCATCAAAGTAGCGACGACGCCACCATTCCATGCGATTTTACGTTCCACCTTGAGCCTGGAACGTATCATGAGACAGGCAAAGGTACTGACTATCGCACTCTATCTATGACCGTGCCCGTCAGTCAGATCATCGACGTGTTCGCTAGGCACAGCTACAGGCTCTTCCGCTTGAATCCGCGTGGGCCGTTGGGCAACAAAGTCAATAACGAAATCAAACGCACCTTGAATGATCAAACGGAACGACGCCGGTTCCACTTGCTCAACAACGGCATCACAGCGATTTGCGATTCATATCGTCCGGTTGACGACCAACTGGTGGTACAAAACTTCCAAATCATCAACGGCTGCCAAACTACCGTCACGATATGGAATGTAAGAGCGGTCATACGACAAGATCCCAGTGTCCTGGTAACCGTGAAATTGACGGAATGCCCTGAGCATTTCGCTCAGGCAATCGCAAGAACTACCAATAGCCAAACTGCTCTCCGGGCCGAGGACTTCACTTCCAACGATGCCGTTCAAATCCGGCTGCAGAGAGAGTTCTCAGATATGCGGCCCCCGTGGTTCTACCAAATCAAACGTGGTGAGTGGGACAAAATGATTGGCGGCACGTCAGCGAAAGAACCTTACCGGGAAGCCGGAAGAGAGTACCGAAAACTCACCAGCAAGGAAGTTGCTCAGGCGGTCGTGTCGTTCGCGGGATTTCCGGGGGAGGCAAAGGACAATATCCGGAGCTTCCTCAACAAGGCCAGAATTGCTGTCATAGCGCGTGAAGCCGATTTCAGCTACGAAACGATCTATACTGACAACGTTGACGCGGCACAATTATTGTTGCCGGCGGTGATACAGCGCAGAGTTTGGAAACAGGTTACACTCGATAAAGGAAACGAGCCATGGCTGGAGTATGCTCGCTTTCACATCGTGTGGCTCATTGCCGACATCTTACGGGAACACTACTCTATCGAGAGCAGATTGTTCCCAGCTCATCGAGCAGCCGTAGTATCCGACCAAATCGATGACTGGTTTGCGCCGATTTACGGGGTAGCGCTGGCGGCAATCAGGAACGCTTTACAGGAATCCGAGCGACGAGAAGAATTCACTGGCTACCGTGAGTTTTTCCGTACCCCGAACAACTACCGCATGATCGAATCCAATCTACACGGAGCCTTACAACTAGCCCGCAATTTCGGCGACCCGTTTTCCAATCTGCCACCACCATGACCACCATCACCCAACGCCCCCTGTCGCCGGACGCCATCGCAGGCCTCAGTTCCATCGCCGAAGCGTGCGGCGTGCTGCGCGCCTGGGGATACCCCGACCTCGCCGACCGCCTAGCCTACCTGGCCTCCGATGAAGACTTGGACGAAGGCGACAAGCCGTACGCACCGTTTGCCGGCTCCACCCCAGAGAACAACACCTCTCCCACTGGCTCGCGCATTTTCGCACTTCCGACCGCCAAACGCAGGTGACACTCCCCTCTTGCCCCTAATCGCCACCCATACTTACCATTTAGCTGCCTGATCGCCAACTAACCTGAATGCCATAATTCATACCAAACATTGCCCTTCCAATTCCGTCCACTGGCCCGCCAAAACCGTTGAAATCACCCCCAAAACCGGCTCAATCCACACCCATGCACCCTCATGACCCGCGCCAATCCCCTACTCAAATGAACGAAAATGAGCGGAAATAAGCGGGTTTCGCCAAAATAACAGCCTGCCCCGTACTTGATACGGGGCGCCACCATCCCAATCTGATCCCTAATCCTGTCCATCAATGCAAATAACTCCCCGCCAGGTGATATGATTCACGTCCGAAGTTGAAAGACGCGCAAGGAACAACCATGGGTACGTTTTACACCGATGTCCTGATTGGCAACGTGGGCGGCGGCGATATGCTCCCGGTATCGGCTCTGGTGGATACCGGCGCATCCGACTCGGCGTTCCCCACTGACTTGTTGGAATCTCTGCAAATCAGGCCGATAGGCAATCCGGTTGTGTATTATCTGGCCGACGGCAGCACTCTGGAATGTCCCCGCGGGGAGGCTCGGCTGTCCATCACCCTGCCGTCCGGGCAGGTCGCCACCGGAACGTGCCCGGTTGCCTTCTGGCCGGACGACACCGGGCAATGCATCGGGGCCACCGCGTTGCAAGTGATGGCATTGGTCGTCGATGCCGCCAACGAACAACTCGCCGCAGCGTCCGGCTTGCGACGGGGTTGGGCCGGAGACATCTCCTAGTTGATGAAGGAATCACCACCATGAAATACCGCCAACTCCCCCGCACCGACCTGATCCTCTCCGAAGTCGGCTTCGGTGTCTGGACCGTCGCCACCAACTGGTGGGGCCGCATCCCTGAAGAAACCCGGCGCCAGCTCCTGGAAGAAGCCCTCGAAATGGGCATCAACTTCTACGACACCGCCGACACCTACGGCGACGGCTACGGCGAAGAAGTCCTCGCCAAGTTCATGGGTCATCGCCGCCACGACATGATCATCGCCACCAAGTTCGGCTATGACATCTACGACCAGACCACCCCGCGCGTCGGCCATCAGGAACGTCCCCAGAAGTTCGAGCCGGATTTCATACGGTTCGCCTGCGAGCAGTCTCTCCGCCGCCTCAACACCGACTACATCGACCTCTACCAGTTGCACAACCCGCGCATCGAGGCCATCGAAAACGACGATGTCTTTGAGACCCTGGAGGCTCTGAAACACGAGGGCAAAATCCGCTACTACGGCTCGGCCCTTGGCCCCGACATCGGCTGGTTCGAGGAGGGTCAGGCCAGCATGGAAGAACGCCACGTCAGCAGCTGCCAGATTATCTACAGCATCCTGGAACAGGACCCGGCCAAAGACTTCTTCCCCATCGCTGAAAAGGAACAGGTCGGCCTGCTCTCCCGTGTGCCCCACGCCTCCGAGGCACTGACCGGACGCTACGACGCGCCGCCGGAGTTCGACGAAAGCGACCACCGCTCCTACCGCCGCCACCAGTGGCTCAGCGAGGCCCTGGTCAAAGTCGATCAGGTCAAGTTCCTCGCCGGCGAAGAGACCGGCCGCTCCATGAGCCAGGCCGCCATCCAGTTCGTCCTCCACCAGCCCACCATCACCAGCGTCCTACCCAACTTCACCACGCTGGAAGAACTCAGGGAGTACTCCGACGCCGTGGAAACTCCCCCGCTGAGCGAGGGCGACCAGTCCATCATCGACGACCTCTGGGCCAACAACTTCTACGTCGAGCCGGCCGAGCCGGAATTCCGCGAGATCTGACCCTCGTTTGCCGCCTCCGGGCCGCCGATGCTATACTCGTTTCAGCGTCGCTGCGCCCACAGCAAACGGGCCGGGCGGCGCCCCGGAGGGTCCTTATGATGCAAAACGCGGTGGTCCAGCAGCTTCGTCAAGGCGGAGTGCGTGTTACTCCCCAGCGTTTGGCCATCGCCGAAGCGGTGCTGAACTCTTCCGACCATCCTACGGTGCAGCAGATTCACGAGCGTGTCCAGCAGCACTTCCCCTCCATGACCCTCGCCACCGTGTACTCCACGCTGGGCGTCCTGTCCAAGAGCGGCCTGATCCAGGAACTGCCGTTCGCCAAGCAGTCCCGATACGAGAGCAACGTCTCACCCCACGTGAACTTGGTTTGCATCGGCTGCGGCAACATCGCCGACGCGGACGACAGCAGCGAGATCATCGTCCGTCTCCGCGACCAGGTTTCCACCGAAACCAGTTTCCAGGTCATGTGGCAGCGCGTCGATTTCCACGGCTGGTGTCCGGCCTGCACCGCAGCCGGCGCGCTGGAAGCATCCGCAAGCGAATGATCACCGGCGTCGTTGGCATCACGCTCTGGACGGACAACCTGGAGCGTATGGCCGGTTTCTACCGCGACACCTTGCGCCTGCCGCTGCATTCCTTCCACGAGGACGAGGGTTTCGCTGCTTTCGAGCTTGGCGACGTCCGTTTCAACGTTGGCCGGCACGGCGGCGTCAGCGGCCCTTCCCGCGACCCGTTGCGGATAATGCCCCACCTGGGCGTCAGCGACATCCACGCTGAGCATACGCGCCTGGCCGCCCTGGGAGTGGAGTTCATCCGCCCCCCCGAACAGGAGCATTGGGGTGGCTGGGTAGCAACCCTCAAAGACCCCGACGGCAACACGCTCCAACTTCTCCAGTTCCCGGAATAGCGGCGATGTAGGGGCGAGGCATGCCTCGCCCCTACGGTAGGACTTGCGCGTTGGGTCAGTCCGCCGCCCGTCCCGCCGATTCTTCCTCGGGAACGTAGGCCGGGCGCACCAACTCGTACACGTCGTCCGTGTGGCAGTACATGTTGCCCGCCAAACGTCCGGTCGGCCTCAGTGCCTCATGGTTGATGCGCAGGCCGTTCGGCCCTTCGTAAAGAATGTCGTCCCGCACGTGCATCCTGACAATCTCCCCGATCACCAACCCGTGGGCGTGGGGCTGCTCGCCGATGTTCACCACCTGCATCAACCGGCATTCCATGTTGACCGGCGACTCCAATACCCGGGGCACTTTCACTATCTCGCTGGGCGCTTCCGTCAACCCCGCAACGTCAAACTCGGAAACGTCCGAAGGGTATTCGGCGGCGGTGGCGTTCATCGCGGCGGCGATGTCGTCCACCACCACGTTGACCACGTACTCCCCCGTTTCCTCAACGTTGGTCAGCGTGTCCTTTCGCTTGTCCTGCCATCCGGCCGCCTTCCGCGAGGACGAGAATATCAGCGTGGGCGGGTTGTACGCCATCGCGTTGAAGAAACTGTACGGCGCCAGGTTGACAACCCCCTCAGTCGAGATAGTCGATACAAACGCGATGGGCCGGGGTACCACCACCCCGGTCAGGATCATGTTGAAGCGGTCAAAGTTCTTGGGATCAATCAGCATTCGGGATGGCTCCTTGTCTTTCAGCTATCGAGTGGATCGCAGTTGTCAGGAGATTATACCCCTCAAAGACGGCGCAATGGGAAATTGCCGCCACCGACGGGTTGGGATACAATCCGTCAACGCGCTTCGCAGGCTTTTCATCTTCCATCACACGGAAATCTTTCTAGCGGTTTATGGACATCTCAGGCCCCCTGACGGGCATCAAGGTTCTAGATCTCAGCGAAGACATCGCCGGGTCGTTCTGCGCCAGATTGCTGGCCGATTACGGCGCTGACGTTCTCAAGGTTGAACCTCCCAGCGGGTCGGCCATGCGCGGCTTCGGGCCGTTCTACCACGACGACCCGCACCCCGAAAAGAGCCTGTTCTTTCTTATCCTGAACTTGAACAAGAAAGGCATCACTCTGAATCTTGACTCCGCCGCTGGACGCCGGCTGCTCTTGGAATTGATCCCCCACGTGGATTTGGTTGTCGAGAGCTACCAGCCGGGGTATTTGGCCGGCTTGGGCATCGGCTACGACGAACTCGCCAGGATCAACCCCGGCTTGGTGATGACCTCTATAACCCCCTTCGGACAGACGGGACCGTACAGCGAGTACGCCGGCGAGGAGATTGTCTCTTATGCCATGGGGATGGTAATGGGCATCAGCGGCGTCCAGGGTCGTCCCCCTTTGAAGCACGGTGGGTTCCAGGCCCAATACCAGGGCGGGCTTTTTGGAGCCGGCGCCACCGCCATGGCCCTGTTCGCGCAAGACCGGCACGGTATCGGCCAGCACGTGGACGTTTCCATCACAGAGTGCGTGGCGTCAACCATGATGGCCACCCAGACCATCTACCCCTTCATCGGCGGCGTGCAGATTCGACGGGCCGACGGCACCATGTGGGAAAATCCCATGCCTTGTAAGGACGGCTGGATCATTGTCCAGGCAGGCGGCGGTGCCACCTGGGAGGACATCGCCGATTTCTTCCAGGCTCCCGAGTTGCTGGAACCGCGTTTTGCCGACCGCGCCCAAAGGGTCCGCAACGGCCCCGCTATGGATCAGGTGGTGCTGGACGCCATCCGCGACCGTGAAAAGTGGGAACTGTTTCCCAAAGCGGCGGAAAAGCGCATGCTGTTCGGTCTGGTGCAAACTCCGTCCGAACTGGCCGAATGCCCCCAACTGGAATCTCGCGAGTTCTATCGTGAAACCGAGCACCCGGTGATTGGCAGGGTCAAAGTCCCTGCTGAGCTGTTCCGCATGTCCCCCGACGGCTACCAGTTGCGCATGCCCGCCCCTACGTTAGGCCAGCACAATCGCGAAGTCTTCGTCGATGGTCTTGGCTACAGCGCGGCGCAACTATCCGTGATGCGGCAATCTGGCATTATCTGAAAATGGGCATCTCTGAACGGAGCGACTCACTGAACGGAGCTATCCACCTATGCCATCGCTGCCACTGGAAGGAATTCGTGTTTTGGATTCCACTTACGTCTTTGCTCTCCCCTACACCGGCGGTCAACTCGCGGACCTGGGAGCCGAGGTGATCAAAATCGAAGGGCCGGGCCGGCCGGACATCACGCGCGGCGGCGGCCTGTACGGGACCTTCCCCGACAACGAACCGGGCGAAGACTGGTGGAACCGTCCCTCCACCTATCAACTGCTCAACCGCGGCAAGCGATCCCTGGTGCTGGATATGTCCCGGGAGGAAGGACGCGAGATTTTTCGTGAACTGGTCATGGTCAGCGACGTGGTGATGGAAAACTTTACGCCGCGAGTCATGCGTCGATGGGGACTTGACTACCCGAACCTGCGCAAACTGCGGCCCGACATTATCATGGTATCTAACACTGGTTACGGACACGGCGACGGGCCATACTCGTCCTACCCAGCGCAGGCGACCACCCAGGAGGGCACCCACGGTCACTGCTGGGTCACCGGCTATCCCGGCGACGAACCCTCCAAGGCCGGCCGGTCCTTTGTCGATTTTCTCTCCACTTGGAGCGCCATGCTCGCCATCGGGTCGGCCTTGCGCTACCGCAACCGGACCGGACGCGGTCAATGGGTCGATATCGGCATGTACCAGGCCGGGGTAATGTTCCTGTCCGAGTACCTCATGGATGCCATCGTGAACGGCCGCGAGGGCGAACGCATCGGCAACCGCCATCCCTATCGCGCTCCCCAAGGTGCTTACCCGGCAGCCGGAGAAGACCAATGGATCGCCCTGTCCGTAGCGGACAACGAGCAATGGCGTACGCTGTGCCGGTTGATCGAACGGCCCGATTTGGCCGAGGACGAGCGGCTAAGCTCAGTACAGGGTCGCCAAACACGGCACGATGAAATCGATGATGCCATATCCGAATGGACACGCCATCACGACAAGTACGATCTGATGCACCGGATGCAGGCGGTCGGCATCGCCTCCGGTCCCGTGCTGAGCGGAAAGGATGTGCATTTTGACCCCCACTACCGCAGTCGCAATTTCCTGGAGCGCGTCCAGTACCCCGAAGACAGCGGCATGGGGGAACGGATCATAATGGGCCGACCGTACAAGCTGTCGAAGACTTCTCTGGAAGTGCGGGGGCCGGCGCCGAAGTTTGGCCAGGACAATTTGGCCCTGCTGGAAACTCTCCTCGGCAAACCGTCCGAACGGGTCTCCGCCTGGGCCGACGAAACGGTTATCACCAACGTGCCCACCACCGGCGAACCTTCGCCTGCCCTGGACCCTCAGGAACTCGTGGACCGGCGGCAGCTGGCCGAGTGGGATCCGGAGTACCGGAAGCGTTTGGGAATCTGAACATCGTTGACGATTCTGCCGCCGGGGAATACCCTGAATATCCCCGTGGGCCCGTAGCTCAGCGGTAGAGCGTCCGACTCATAATCGGCAGGTCACAGGTTCGAACCCTGTCGGGCCCACCATCTTCCATTTGAGACCTGACCAGGTTTGAACTCCTCCGCGGTCAGCGTAGCCCTTTAACCTAAGTCTTGAACTCTGTATTGGTAGCGTCCGTAAAAGCTGGCGGAGCGAGCTTTGGCTCCCGCTCCGCTACACTCCCGCTGCTAGCCTCTGAACTGGCGATGAACAGGTGGAAATAATGGAAACGCATACTGGCTTTAAGGGGGATCTTGTGCCCGAGTTCCACGGCAGCAGTACACAAAGATTTCCTATTCAGGAGCCGATAGCCATCATCGGGATGGCTTGCAGGTTCCCCAAGAGCAGGAGCATTGCAGAGTACTGGCAGCTGCTAATCAACGGCGTAAACGCAGTAGTCGAGGGGCCACCCGGTTCCGTTATCGGACGCACGGGGCACCACTTTCCGGATTCCAACGCCAGAAATGATGCCGTCCGGTTCGGCGCATTCGTCGAAGACATTGAACAATTCGACGCCGAGTTTTTTCGCATCTCCCCACTGGAGGCGCAGTTGCTCGACCCCCAGCAGCGCATGATGCTGGAGACAACCTGGCAAGCGCTGGATGACGCAGCGATTGACTCAGATACCTTGAGAGGGAGTCGAACCGGGGTTTACGTCGGCATTAGCAACTACGACTATCGGGACATGACCATCGATTCCCCCGAGACTGCCGAGCCTACGGGTGGTCTTTACGCCGTGACCGGCACTGCCCTGAACACGGCCATTGGTAGGGTCGCCTTTGCACTGGGTCTAGAGGGCCCGGCGTTGGCCATTGATACAGCCTGCTCATCCTCATTGGTTGCCATCCATCAGGCTGTCGGCGGCCTACAGCGCCGGGATGCGGACCTGGCGATTGCGGGAGGAGTGCACCTTTTCCTGGACGGACGCGCGCTTGACCTGCGCGCCAACGCCGGAATGATGTCTCCCGAGGGGCAGTGCAAAACTTTCGACGCGTCAGCAGACGGATTCGTCTGCGGCGAGGGCTGCGGGCTTGTCATCCTCAAACGCCTGAGCGAGGCGGAGGCCGACGGCGACCGTATTTGGGGCGTCATCCGGGGCACTTCGGTCAATCAGGATGGCGCTAGCCAGGGCCTTACGGTGCCCAGCGGCCCATCTCAGGAACGAGCTATCGAAGAAGCGATAGCCCGCGCGGGACTCTTACCGTCCGACGTTGACTACCTGGAAGCCCACGGCACAGGCACGGTAGTTGGCGATCCTATTGAGTTGAATGCCGCAGCCTCCGTGTACGGCCGCGGCCGCGATCCCGACCGTCCGATACTGGTTGGTTCCGTCAAGACCAACATCGGCCACCTGGCTCCTGCCGCAGGCGTCGCCGGTTTGATTAAGGCCGTGCTGGCGATGCGGCACGGAGCAATTCCGCCTCATCTAAACTTCAGTGTCCCGAACCCTCGCATAGATTGGGACAACCTGCCGGTGCGCGTGACTGACGTAACTACGGAGTGGCCGGCGCATCCTGACCGGCCACCGGTGGCTGGAGTTAACTCCTTTGGCTGGTCCGGCACGAACGCGCATCTAGTGGTTCAGGGATACGGGAAGCCGGTCATCGCTCGCAACCCCGCTGAGATGTCTCTCCCCTCGGGCCCTGCCCTGCCGGTGGCCTCAACCCCTGAACAGTCAGGCGAACCCGGCTTGCGCGTAACACGCTTTCTTCCCTTGTCCGGCAAATCGCCGCAGGCACTGCGGGACTCGGCATCAGATTATCTGGCCTGGCTTCACGCTAAAGCCGATGAGATTGCATCTGAGACCGCTGGCGAGGCAACCCTGTCTGATATGGCTTGGACGGCCTCGGTTGGCAGGAGCCATTTCCCCCATCGGGCCGGTGTAGTATTCAGCGACTCCGTGCAGTTGCAGGAAAGATTGTGCGCGCTGATAACCGGAGAGGCTCCGGAAGGCAGCGCGCAGTCACACGACCCCAGGAAGGTGGCGTTCGTTTTCACCGGACAGGCGAGTCAATGGGTTGGCATGGGCGAAACTCTGTATGAGAGAGAGCCTGTGTTCCGTTCGGTCCTTGACGATTGCGACCGCTTGATTTACACAGAGCGAGGCGTCTCGCTGCTGGACGTAATGTTCGGCCGTAACGGTACCGAGGGCCTACTGGATGAGCCGGTATGGACCCAACCCGCCATTTACGCGCTGGAATGCGCGCTGACCGCGCTTTGGGAAAGTGTCGGTGTCAAGCCCAGCCTGGTTGTCGGCCACAGCCTGGGGGAAGTTGCGGCATCTCAGGCGGCCGGCGTGCTCACGTTGGAGGAAGGGCTCCGGTTTGCGTCGGCCCGCGGCCTGCTGTTGGGAGCTACACGCTCCGATGGGGCTATGGGGGCTGTGTTCGCGCCCGCCGAGCGTGTCGCCGCAGTGGTGCAAGAGCACAACGCGAATTCGGGCGACGTCGGCTTGAGCGTCGCGGTGGACAACGGGCAACAACAGGTGGTGAGTGGCCCTGCGAATGACGTTGAGGTGGTGCTGCAACTCTTCGAATCTGAAGGTACCCGTGTAGTTCGTCTGCGCAAAAGCCCCGCGTATCATAGCGCGCTGATTGAGCCGGCATTGGACGACCTGGAAGCTGCTTTCGCAGCCATAGTGCCGGCGCCTCCGGCCGCTTCCGTGCCGCTGGTGAGCAACATTAGCGGCAAGCCGCTCGACAGTAGCGAACGTATGAACGCCGCCTACTGGCGGCGTCAGGCGCGTAGCCCGGTAGCCTTCCGCGCTTGCGTTGAGACCCTGGCCGCAGTGGGCGTTGATGCCGTCATCGAGATCGGCCCTCACGCAGTGCTCGGACCGGTGGTCTCAATGACGTGGCCTGATTTCGCGTCGGCAGGGCCTCCGGCAATCCTGGCAAGTTTGCGTCGCCCGCCACGCGATGTTGAGGAGCCATTTACAGACACCAGCGGCGGCTTTGTGGAGGCGACGGCCGGAGCTTACGAGGCCGGCCTGCATCTGGATTTTAACGGTTTGTTCGCAGGAGAGGGCAGGCGCCGGATTTCCATTCCCAGCTACCCGTTCCAGCGTACTCATCATTGGGTACAAGCGTCCCGGCGCCAACGGCGAGCAGCCGGGCACCCACTGCTGGGCGCCCGACACGAGTCGCCTCGGGGCGAGGTGATGTACGAAACGGAGCTGTTTCCTGATGATCCCTCCTGGTTGCCGGACCACCTGGTTTACGAGAAGGTGGTCGCCCCCGGTGGAATGTTTGGCGCCATGGCCGTGGCGGTGTCCTTTGCCGAACTGAAAGGCTCGGCGGTTGTGGACGAAATGCAGATGCACAGCCCGTTGATATTGGAGGACCAGCAGGAAGATGCGGCGAACGACGCGGGTCGCAGGGTACAGTTTGTCCTCGACGCGCCGGCCAGCAACTCAACCCGCCGGTTCGAGATTTTCAGCAAGGGAGAAAATGAAGAGGGCTGGACACTGCACGCCGATGGAACGCTGTCCCCGTCCGCGTCAGACTCCGGTGACGGTGCTCCTATAGACCTGGATGAGCTCTGGGCCGACTTGGAGCCGCAAGACCCCGCGGGTTTCTATCGGATGCGATCGGCAACTGACATCTACCTCGGCCCGTCTTATCACACCCTCAGAGCAGCTTGGGCCGGGGAAGGAGAGTCCCTGGGCGAGCTCGTATTGCAGGACTCGGTAGATGCCGGTGGCGTGGAGATGCACCCGCTCCTGCTGGATGGTTGTTTTCAGGTGCTATCGCTTGGCCGTTATCTCACTGGTGTTGAGCATGGCGCGGTTTATATGCCATTCGGCTGGGAACGTTTATGGGTCAATGGCCCCATGCCGGAACGAACGGTATGCCACGCCATACTGAGAACCCCTCCTGCCACCAACGGAGCCGCCGCGCCGCAGACGCCGCCGGAGGTCTTGACCGGAGACGTTTGGCTCTATTCGGAGAACGGTGCTCCCATTGGCGGCTTGCAAGGCTTTACCGTCAAGCGCGCGACCCGGGCGGCGCTGCTCTCCGCCAGAGACGGCCTGAAAGACCTCATCTATGAAGTTGTCTGGCGGGACAAACTTCAGGGGAAAGCATACCCCTCCGACTTTTCTGCCAGTCCGGCGGAGATTGCGAGCGGGTCACAAACCCTTGTGGATTACCTGGCAGACGAGGGGATCAGTGAGCGAGATCGGACCGAATTCTTGAAGGACCTTGAGCGGCTCTCGCAATCTTACGCGCTCTCTGCGCTGCAACGACTGGGGTGGGAGTGGAGAGCCGGCGCGTCAGTATCTCCTGAGCGCTTGCGTTCACAGCTGAGAGTGGTGGACGAGCACCGGCGTCTCTTCGGGCGGCTCCTTCAAATGCTGTCCGATGCCGGCGTGTTCGCTCCCTCCAGTGAAGGGTTTGCAGTCCGAGTGGGAGCCGGCGACGACCTCCCGGACGAAGCTATCGGCAACCCCCAATCTCTGGCGGATGAACTGGTGGCAAAGCACCCCCATGGGAGCAACGAACTTGGTCTGCTTCGCCGCTGTGGTTTGGCTCTCGCCGACGTACTGACCGGAAGCCTCGACCCTCTGCCCTTGCTATTCGGCGACGACGGGCCCGGCGCAGCTGACCTGTACCTCAGGGCGCCGGCATCTCTGGCAGCGAACCGGATGCTGGGAGATACCGTGGCCAAAATTGTAGCCAGCTTACCGGAGGAGCGCCGGCTACGGGTGCTGGAGGTCGGCGCGGGCACTGGCTCGGCGACTGCGGCCGTCCTCCCGGTTTTGCCCGAAGACAGATTCGAGTACACCTTCACCGACATCTCCGCGGGGTTTTTCGCCCAGGCCGAAGAACGTTTCGCTTCTGCCGGTGCGTCCATTGACTACTATCCGCTGGACATCGAGGCTGACCCTGCTGCACAGGGCTTCAACCTGCACGGTTACGACCTCGTGATAGCAGCCAATGTCCTGCACGCCACGCGGGACCTTGGCGAAACCCTTGCTCATTGCCGTAGTCTTCTGGCTCCGTCAGGCCAGTTGATTGCGCTTGAGGGGCTGCAGCACCGGGCCTACCAGGACCTGACCTTCGGTCTTCTGGATGGATGGTGGCGTTTTGCCGACGAGTACCGGCCTGACCATGCTCTTGCAACTCCCGTCGTATGGGAGGAAGCGCTGGCCGACGCTGGATTCTCAAGCGCCGCGTTTGTAGGTCTTTCCAACCCGCACATCGACGAGCCACTGGGTTCGGGCGTCATTATCGCGCAGGGGCCAGCCGAAGTGGATTTTGCCCCCGGCCTATGGGTAATCACCGCCGATAAGCGTGGCAGAGCGACGGAAGTTGCGGACGCTCTCGCCTCACGCAATCAAACGGTAATCATCGCCGCGCACGATTCGGCCGCATACACAAGCGCCGGCGTTATGGCCTCGGCGGTTGAGTTGACAAACCGGGAGTCGTGGCAACGCTTGTTTGAAGACCTGCCCGGCGACGTGCCGTTCAAAGGCGTGGTGCATCTCATAGGCCTGGACGGGCACGGTGCGATGGCCAGTGCTCCGGAAATGGTCGAGGACATAACGCACGCCGGAGCCAGCGCTCTGGCGCTCGTCCAGGGCATCATTGATGCCGGCGCAACGCCCGCCGAAGGCGTATGGTTCGTTACACAGGGAGCCTTGGCGCTGGAGGATGACTACCTTACTCGGGAGTCCGGAGAGCTTGCCGGAGCGACCTTATGGGGGTTCGCTAAAGTGGTGGCGCTGGAAGCAAGCCACCTTTATCCGAGGGTGATAGACCTTGACCCGGTTGCCAGGGAGTCGGCAATCAACAACCTTACGGAAGAACTCCTCTTTCCCGACGCGGAGAACCACGTCGCCTATCGGGGAGGCCGGCGTCAAGTCGCCCGTCTGGTTCGCAATGATGCCAACGGTATGCGACTGGTCGTGCCCGAGGACAGGGAATGGGTCATCGGCCCCGGCGACCCTGAAGCGGGCCTGGCCGCTCTGCTCGTAAAGCCTCAACCTGAACGCGCCCTCGAGTCCGGCGAAGTTCGGATTGCCGTTGAGTCCATGGGACTCAACTTCGCCGACGTTCTACTGAGCATGGGCGTAGTCGAGTACACGCTGGAAGTAGGGCGCGAGGTCTATGGACGCATCATCGAAACTGCTGACGACGTTCAAGGTCTTTTACTGGACGACCCTGTCGTCGCCATGGGGTTTGGTGGATTTACGCCGGAGATGGTCACACTGGCCTCGATGGTAGCGAAAGTTCCCGACGGATATGCTGCTCCGGCTCTTGCCACTGTCCCCATCTGCTACGTCACCGCAGAGCTGGCTTTTCGCATGGCGGATCTCAAGGCCGGCGAGCGTGTCCTCATCCACGCCGCCAGCGGCGGTGTCGGACTTGCTGCCATCCAGTTGGCCCGGGCTATCGGCGCCGAAGTATTTGCCACCGCCAGCGCGCCAAAGCAGGCTTACCTGCGCTCCCTTGGTGTTGAGCACGTCTTTGACAGCCGGCAAACTACATATGGCGAAGAGATTCTGAGCGCCACCCGAGGTGAGGGTGTTCACCTCATCCTCAACAGCTTGACCGGTGAGGGCTTCATTGAATCGAGCCTTTCTTGCCTGGCGCCGAACGGCCGATTCGTTGAGATTGGCAAGCGTGGCATCTGGAGTGAAGCCGAGATGGACGCATACCGGCCGGATGTCGGATACACCATCCTGAATGTGGACGTCTTGAAGAGGTACGACCCGGACATTGCCGGTGCCTCTCTTGCCAGGGTCATGGCCCGCCTGGCGAAAGGAGAGTTGACCCCGCTGCAGCACAACGTCTGGCCTCTTACTGACATCCGGTCAGCTATGAACGTCATGCGAACAGCGCGACATATCGGCAAGAACGTGTTCCGCATGCCGCCTCTGGCCAGGGGAAGCCTCCGCAGGGACCGTACGTACCTCGTAACGGGAGGACTTGGCGGCATCGGCTGTCAGGTTGCCCGCTGGCTGGCAGAGAACGGAGCCGGAATTATCGTTCTCAACGGCCGTCGCGCTCCTGACCCCGCGGCCGAAGCGGTGATTCGCGAACTTCGGGAAGCCGGCGCGGACGTCCGCGTCGAACTGGCCGACGTTGCGGACCCCGCCGCCGTTGCCAATATGCTGGCCCGCTTGGACGAAGCGCTGCCGCCTCTCGCCGGCGTGATACACAGCGTGGGCGTGCTGTCGGATGGCGTCATTGAAAACCAAACCTGGGACCGCTTCCAGCAAGTGCTGTGGCCCAAAGTTCTCGGCGCATGGCACTTGCACCAGGCCACTCGGAACCGGAATCTGGAAATGTTCGTGCTGTTCTCCAGCATCACCGGCGTTCTGGGCAATTCCGGGCAGGCTAATCATGCGGCAGCCAACTCTTTCCTTGACCAATTGGCAGCCCATAGACGGGCTCAGGGACTTCCCGGGCAGGCCATCGCCTGGGGCGCTTGGTCTGGGGTCGGCGAAGCGGAGGAGCAACGTGAGCGGATTGAGCGGCAGCTGGCGTACGCCGGAACGGGATGGCTGACGCCCCAACAGGGCATAAAAGCCTTCGACTGGCTGATCAGGCAGGACCTGACCACGCCAACGGTTACCGCGGTTGACTGGGCGGTTGTCTCCGAGAGTCTGGAATCCCCGTCGCCCTTCCTGGAAGACATCCTCGTCGCGTCCAGCAATCGGGAGCGACCCGCGGCTGCTAACACTTTTGCTGCCGGCCTGCTGACACAGCTGCGGGAATCTTCGGCAACGGAGCGCGAGAGCCTGTTGTTGTCGTTCATCCAGCAGGAATTGAAGGCTGTACTCAGACTCCCGTCTTCGCCGTCGCCTTCGGTCAGTTTCTTCGACCTGGGTATGGATTCCCTGATGGCTGTGGAGTTGCGCAACCGAGTCAACCGTGCGCTTGCCGGTGAGTACACGGCCTCCAACACCGTGGTATTTGACTATCCTAACGCCGCAAGTCTTGCTGGGCACCTGGCGAGCGGGCTGGAGGCGCTGACCGGCCCCGCCCCGGCGACGCAGCCGACCGTGCGGCCAAGACGCCCCCGGGTTACGGGGAGCGAAGAACCCATCGCCATCGTGGGCATGGCGTGTCGGTTCCCCGGCGCTCCTGACATCGACGCCTTCTGGCGTCTATTGGAGCAGGGCGGGGACGCAGTTACGGAAGGACGTACGGATTCCGGTTCGTGGCGGGGTACGCTCGGCGACCCCAACGACGAGAACGCCATCTATCGCCGGGGAGCGTTTGTGGATGGCATCGACCTGTTTGACTCGCGGTTCTTCCGCATTTCACCAATTGAGGCACGGCAGATGGACCCTCAGCAACGAATGCTGTTGGAGACCACGTGGGAGGCTCTTGAGGACGCTGCTATCGATCCGTACAGCCTGGCCGGCAGTCGAACCGGCGTATTTGCTGGCGTTGGCGGCAGTGAATACCGGGACCTGATTGCCTCCAGGGGCCAGGAGTACAGCTACTCCGGCACTAACGAAGCTGTGACTGTTGGGCGAGTTGCTTTTGCTCTGGGTCTGGAGGGGCCTGCCATACCTATTGACCTGGCTTGCGCTTCTTCATTGGCGGCGGTGCACCAGGCGGTCGTAAGCCTGCAACGGACTGAGGTTGACTTAGCCATCGCTGGTGGAGTCAACGCCATCCTGTCTCCCAGGATCACAGAGTTCCTGATGGATATGGGGATGCTGTCTCTCAGCGGTCGCTGCCACGCGTTCGACGCCGCGGCAGATGGTTTTGTCCGCGGCGAGGGTTGCGGCATGGTCGCTCTCAAGCGTCTCAGCGACGCCGAAGCAGATGGCGATCGGATCTGGGCCGTTGTCCTGGGCTCAGCTGTGAATCAGAATGGCACGAGCGCCGGGATGATGGCACCAAACGGGCCTGCCCAGGCGCGTGTCATGGAAGACGCTCTTGCCCGGGCCGGCGTTGTCCCCTCAGAAATTGACTACCTGGAGGCGCAAGGCGTAGGCAGCGAATTTGGCGACCCTATTGAACTGAACGCTGCGGCAAATGTGTACGGCAAGGACCGTGACGAAGCGCGCCCCTTGCTTGTCGGATCGGTCAAGACCAATATCGGACATTTGGAATGGGCATCGGGAATTGCCAGCCTGCTCAAGACGGTGCTGGCGATGCGCAATAAACTGATTCCCAGAAACCTCCATTTCAATGACCCAAGTCCCAATGTGGAGTGGGACCGGTTGCCGGTGCAGATAATCACTGAGTCCACGGATTGGCCTTCCCGTTCCAATGGGCAACAACTGGCGGCCGTAAATACCTTTGGCCTTTCGGGAGCCAACGCGCACGTAGTGGTGGCAAGCTACGGGGACTCCGCTGACGGCAAGGGCACATCGTGGCCGGTAGGCTCCGCTCGGCCGCTAGTAGCCCCGGAACCGAACGGCCATTCCGTCACCCCCCCTGCGGACCTTACGGAACGCACAACAAGGCTCCTGCCTCTGTCGGGCAAGACGCCGCAAGCTTTGCGGGACTTGGCCCAACGTTACTTGGAACATCTGAAGGGCATCCGGTCTGAATCAATTACAGATGCCGAACTGCTCGCAGACATGGCGTGGACAGCGGCAGTAGGCAGGAGCCACTTCCCCTTCCGCGCCGGGATTGTGTTCAACGACGCCGACGAACTTCGCGAGAAGCTCGAAAATCTGGCCGCCGTACCGGTCGATACGGATTATCAAGCGCTGCCCGAAGCGCCGAAAGTTGCTTTCGTCTATACCGGGCAGAACAGTCTACCGCTTGAATGCGCTCTCACGGCTCTCTTGGAAAGCGTAGGCGTGAGCCCCATTGTGAGTGGCGAAGACTACGCGCAGGCGCTGGCTGAGCTGGATGTGGACACTGTGGTTCAAATTAGCGCAGGCCCGGATCCCGGCAAAGCGTTTATAGACGCAGTTGCTAAGGGATACGAGGCAGGCTGCAAGATAGCCTTCACGGGCTTGTTCGCCGGGGAATCACGCCGGCGCGTACCCCTGCCGAGCTACCCGTTCCAGAGGCGGCGGCATTGGATTGACCCGCCAAAGGCTTCCGCCCCGGCTTCTTGACCTTGACTCATCTGTGCCAGGCAGATAACATTTCTTACCTTGATGATCCATTCACCAAGGAAGAAAAGGAGTGTAGCTAAAATGCCATCAACAGCGGAGCGTGTTCAGAGACTCGTGGTCGAAAATTTGGAAATTGACGGCAATCCGATAAGCGAGCCTGTGGATATGAACAGCAGCCTCGTCGACCTTGGCTTGTCGTCTATGGACGCCGTCGCTTTTGCCAGACTGGTCCAAACGGAGTTTAACGTCAAGTTCACTCCAGATCACTGCGGGCAACTGGCGAATCTGTCGGCGTTGGTTGAATTTCTGGATTCCAACGGCGGATGACACCTCCATGGTAAGGGGGCGATCCTCGCCAAAACCCGTCGCTCCCAATCCTCACCATTGGTGGAGCGCGCTTCGCGAAATCGGCTCTATCAGAGTAATTTGGGTTGACCTGACGCCCTACGCCAGCCGTGAGGCGTCAGCTTTTTCGTGGCTCGACGAAAGTGAGCGGGACCGCTGGCGCCGCTTCCAGTACCCGGGCCCGCGTCGCCGGTTTGCATTGTGTCACGCGGCGCTTCGGTCCCTGCTTTGCTCGTATCTGCAATGCACGAATGAGCAGCTCGCTTTCGACTCCACCCGCTACGGCAAGCCGTTCGCTATGGTGGACGGCGAAAAAGCTCCCGTCAGCTTCAACGTGAGCCACAGTGGCAAGCACGGACTGATTGCGTACGCGCCGAAAGGACGGTTGGGTGTTGACGTTGAGGAGCTACTTGCCAGACGCGACACCGAGCTGCTGATTGATGCGGTATGTGGCCCCGCCGAACAGGCTGACCTTGCGCTGGTGCACGGGTGTCACAAGATTCGGCTGTTCTACAAACTCTGGACCATCAAAGAGGCCCTAATCAAGGCCGTTGGCGTGGGCTTTTCGTGCGACGTGTCCCAGTTTGAAGTTCCTCGGGCCCTGCGTGGTGGCACGGCGGGAGATTTTGTGTTCCCCCAGGTTCCGACGGAGCGATGGCAGGTGCAATACCTGGGCAACAGGGAATTTGCCGGAGCCATCGCCTACGAAGTAGGTTGTGAAGCGAGGTTTTGATGGTGACCACCGAAGCCATTTGGGAGGTTCCGGAGCCGCTGTCCACTTCCGAAGTACGGGTGGACGACGACGCGGTCATTACGGTACGGCAGCATGGGAACCCTTCAGGTCAGCGGCTGATCCTTAGCCATGGAAATGGCCTCGCGATTGACCTGTACTATCCCTTCTGGTCGCTCTTGCTGGAGGATTTCGAGCTGATAGTCTATGACCTCCGAAATCACGGATGGAACCCCGTGAGCGTCCTGGAAAACCATACGCTGCCCACATTTGTTGAGGACCATGACAAAATTCTTGCTGCAATAGACAGAGACTATGGCAGCAAGCCGAAGATAGGCGTATTCCACTCGATTTCTGCCCTTGCCTCACTGTTGTCGGCCAATAAGGGCAGCGACTTCGCGGCGCGCGTGCTCTTTGACCCACCCCTTTGCAAGCCAGGGCGCGGATACGTGGAATTTGAGGAGGCAGCAGAGCGCGTGTCTGCGATGACTCGCCGCAGAACGCCACGATTTGAAACTCGGGAAGAGCTGGCGTCAGTTTTACCGTTGCTACCGCTTTTCCAGAACGCAGTGCCCGGAGTTGCCGATCTCTTTACCCGGACGACACTCCGTGAAAGCGACACCGGAGAGGGATACGTGCTCCGATGCCCCAGAGAGTACGAGGCTCAAATCGTTCAGTACGCCAGCACATTCGCGGTACTGGTCGATTTCGACTCGGTGCTCTGCCCCACTAAGGTTATTGGAGCCGACCCGACCCTGCCGTTCTCGTTCTTGCCCAGTCTCGACCTCAGCGACGCGATAACGGTAGGCTATGACTTCCTGCCAAACGCTACCCACCTTCTGCAACTGGAACAGCCAAAGGAATGCGTCGAGCTGATGCGCGAATTCCTCGAATCCGTCACAGGCTAGCCCTCCACACGCACCGTGACGACGTCCATCCCGTGGTACTTCTGGTGTTTCACTGAAGAGGCGTAGTGTCTGAGGAGGCGGAACGAAATCTCTCTTTCGTCCACCGTCTCGGATTCTTCCTCAAGATACGCGAGACGGTCGCCTAGGTTTTCTTCCTCCAATACGGAAACAAACTCCAGGTCCACCGCTCTTCCGTCGGGGCGCGCCGAAATCACCAGCCGCGGCCGATTAGTCCCCGATTCGACTTCCGAAAATACGTTCTCAGGTTGCAGCAAACTCGACAGCGTTTCTTCGCCCGCCGAGCGAAGCCGATCGGTTGAAGACTCATTCCATCCCATCCTGCCGGCGAGATCCTTCAAGAAGGCGTCAATCCTGGGGAGTTCCGAAAAATCCAAGCGGGCTCGCAGTCGTCTGGGACGCGGGCCGGTCAGCTCCATGAAAGCAGTGAGCGTGACCGCCGTCAGTGTTCCCACCGTTAGCCCGTTTCCAAGCAACGTGTCCCAAGGCGGTATGAGAAGCCCGGCGAAGACGTTGTGATGTTGCATGCCCGCTCCGGCGGCGAATGACAGGCCAACGATTAAGGCTTTGGAAACATCCAGCCCATCCCGGATTATAGATTGGATGCCTTCCATGAAGAGCAGACCAAGGGCAATCAGCAAAAAGCCGCCCATCACCGGACTGGGAATGGTGAGGAGCGCGCCGGTAAACTTTGGGAAAAAGGCCATCACCACCAGTAACGCGGCTATGGCGTATCCTACTGAGCGAGCGGCTACACCGGTGAGGTTCACCAGCGACGCCGTAAGCGAGGAATAGTAAGTCATCGGCGGCGTTCCGGCTATTCCCGACAGCAAGGTTCCGATGCCGTTGGCATACAGCGAGCCTTGCAGCAAGCGGTAATCAGTGGCCCCCGGCCGGCGCCGGGATACCTGTTGAATAGCCATTCCGTCTCCGACTCCCTTAATGGCCTGAACCAGGGTGACTATCAAAAACATCGGTATCAGAGCCCAGAATCCGGCTGTCGGCGTGAAGTGCAGCCCCGGGAACCCGGCGCGAGGGACCCCAATCCAGGCTGCGGCATATAGCGAATCGAGTTCGTAGATGCCGAACAGCGCTGCCGCCACGCAGCCACTGCCGATTCCCAGCACCAGCGCCCATGGGCGCCATTGCCTGGGAGCGCGCAGGGCCAGAATCATCGATACGGCGATTGTCACCGCGGCCACGCCCAGAGCGGCGGAATCCGGCGCTCCCTCGGGCACTTCTCGCAGCCTGTCCAGGGCAAAGGGCAGGATCAGGACAGCGAGCAGCATAAGCAACGTGCCAGACACCACCGGCGTAATTATCCGGCGTAACAAAGGTAACCAAGTTGCCACTGCGCAGAAGAAAAGCGCTGAAATTACGATGAGGCTGGCTAACATGGCCGGCCCTCCCTCATTCAACGCCAGGATGGAAACTGCGATGTAGTTGGGGGTAGTGCCGGTTATGACCACGTGGCCGGCGCCTAATCTCCAAATCCGAGACGCTTGCAACGCGGTAACCACCCCAATGACTATCAGCGCCGCGAAAACCGCCCATGTGAGGTAGTCCTCACTCTGTCCGGCGGAGAGCACAGTGACGGCTATAACCACAACAGTGGGAGCCAGCACCAGCATTATCCCTTGGATGCCTACCACCAGGGACAGTAGTGGAGAGCACCTCTCGTCCGGCTCATAGCGCAACTGAGGGTTCGCGCGATTAGATGCCATTCCAGAAACCCTAACGACCCTCATTGTGAGGGTCGTCATTGTAGCACAGCGTCTGGTCGGTTACTCGCGGATTTACGGTGACGTTGGACACCTGGATTTTGTCGCTTTAGACTTGGCGGCGGAACTGGACGATTCTTTACTGCGGTACCTCCCGGCGAAAAGATCGCAACATGGTATGCTTAGGCCTACTTTTCCCATGTTCATATCCCCTGTTTTCGCCGGGCAATTGCCGACAAAACAGTAAGTGAGAGTTTGACTTTGGCCGAAGCGCCCGTGAACCAGGCCGTCCGCTATGAGCCGGACGAACATCCTCCCCTGTTGCTGAGCGTCGGCATCGGCCTTCAGGTCGCCATTCTCATCATCGCGCCGGTGGTGATCACCGTTGCGATTGTGTTCCGAATCGCCGGACAGTCGGCGGAATATCTGGCGTGGGGCGCTTTCGCCGCTCTGCTGGTCAGCGGCATCGCCACCGTGTTGCAGGCGGTGCGGGTCTGGCGAATCGGCGCCGGCCACATCCTGATCATGGGAACCTCCGGGGCGTTCATCGCGGTCTGCGCCGCGGCCCTGTTGAAAGCCGGCCCGGCCACCATGGCCAGCCTCATCGTCGTATCGTCGCTGTTCCAGTTCGCGTTGGCCGCGCGGCTGGCGCTGCTGCGCCGCATCTTCACCCCTGTCGTCTGCGGCACAGTGATCATGCTGATCGCCGCCACCATCATGCCCATCATATTCGCCACTATGAAGGACGTGCCCGAAGGCTCGTCCGATTTTGCCGCTCCGGTAACGGCGCTGGTAACCATTATCGTGACCGCTGCGCTGGTGCTGCGCGCCCCGCCGGTACTGCGGCTGTGGTCGCCTATTATTGGCATCGCGGTTGGCTGCGCGGTTGCCGCGTCTTTCGGACTCTACGACGTCCAGTATGTTCTGGACGCCGCCTGGGTAGGCGTTCCTGCGGGTTCGTGGCCCGGATTTGACGTCACGCCGGGGCCGGAATTCTGGGCGCTGCTGCCGGCCTTCGTGGTGGTTACTCTTGTCGGCGCGATAGAAACCATCGGCGATGGCGTAGCGATCCAGCAGGTTTCGCGGCGACGTCAACAGGCCACCGACTTCCGTGTGGTGCAGGGCGCCCTTAACGCCGATGGCGTGGGCAACTTGTTCTCCGGCCTGGCCGGAACGCTGCCCAACACGACCTACTCGTCCAGCGTGTCCCTGGCCCAGGTCACCGGTGTGGCGTCGCGGCAGGTGGGCATCGTCATCGGGGTGGCTATCGCGGCGATCGCGTTCTTCCCCAAAATCGCGGCGGTGTTCATCGCCATTCCCGGCCCGGTGGCCGCTGCCTTCATCACCGTCATCATTGGAGTCCTTTTCGTACAGGGCATGAGAATCATCATTGAAGACGGCGTGGACTTTCGCAAAGCCGCCGTAGTGGGAACGGCGTTCTGGCTGGGCGCCGGCTTCCAAAACCAATGGATATTCCCCGAACTGCTGGGTGAGGGCTTCGTTGGCGTCCTGTTGGGCAACGGCATGACTTCTGGCGCGATTGTCGCAATCTTGATGACGCTGTTCATGGAACTGACCCGGCCCAGGCGCCGTCGGATACTGGTAGCGTTGGACGAGGACGCCCAACCCCGAGTTGACGAGTTGCTGCGACGGTTCGCATCGCAAAGCCGGTGGGACGACGGCGCCACGGCGCGATTAACGGCGGCTGGCGAGGAAACGCTCGCGATTCTGTTGCAGGAAGAGGACGAAGTTACCGCTGGCCGGCCCCGCCGCCTGTCGGTTTCCGCTCGCATGGCAGAAGGTGCGGCGGAGGTGGAGTTCGTTACGGCCCTGGAAGGCGAGAACATGGAAGACAACCTGTCTTATCTGGGCGAGTTGCCGTCCATACCCGACGAGAACGAAGTGTCCTTCCGACTGCTGCGCCACTATGCCTCCTCCGTGCAGCACCGGAAGTACCACGGCGTTGATATCATCACGGTGTCGGTGGATGGGCCGCGTTCGTAGGCTGATACTGATTCGCCACTGCCAGGCGACGGGCCAGGAACCCGACGCTCCTCTGACAGTAGCCGGGCTCCGGCAGGCGGAATCGCTGCGCGATTTTCTCGCCGGCCAGTCCATCGACGCCGTGGTAGCCAGCGAGTACCGGCGGGCCACGCAGACGGTGGAACCGCTGGCCGCTGCGCTGGGGCTGGCTGTCCGGGTGGACGCTCGCTTGAACGAACGGAAACTTTCGGAAAAGCCGATTGACCACTGGCGAGAAATCGTAAGGGATTCCTTTGGGAATTATAGCGAATTTTATCCAAACCCCGTCCGTCAGCCAGTTCGGGCG
>JAPPCX010000079.1 GCA_028875655.1 Chloroflexota bacterium
CTCCGATACGGGGCCGGAATCCGGAAGTCGGTAGCGATCATCATCGTCATCCTGCTGGGCATTACTGCTGTCGCCTGCTCAGCTGCTGCTGTGGAACCCCCGCCGACGGCAGCCCCGGCAGCCGTCCAGGTACCTACCCCGGATTACAGCCAGGACGCCATCCAGTCGCACCTGGCGACCAAAGTGCTGGAGGTGGGTACGCAACGGGTAGCGTTCCTGCTGTCCACACAGAAAGCGCTGGTCAATGCGCCACAGTCGCGCATCGTCGTGACGCACGGGCCGGGTTCGGCTGCTGCGTCGGAAATCACCGCCGACTACAATGAGTGGCCCTACGGGGTGCGCGGGTCGTATAGCGCGCCGATCGATTTTCCTGAGGAGGGCGAGTACCTGCTGACCGTAACCCCCATCGGCGGGGATGTGGAAGGCGAGGCGCACATCCCGCTCACGGTCCTGGCGGACACTCCGGTGCCATCGGTGGGAGACGCTCCGCCGGCCAGCCAAACCAAGACGTTGGGGGACGGATTGGACCTGCCCGACGTTACCACCGCATACCAGCCTGACGCCGGCCTCTACGAAATCTCGGTGGCCGACGCGGTGGCGTCTGGGAAGCCCAGCGTGATCGTGTTCGCTACGCCGGCGTTCTGCACCAGCCCGACCTGCGGCCCGCAGGTGGACACCGTGGCGGAACTGCGGGCGACGCACCCCGACGCGGCCAACTACATCCACGTCGAGTTGTATGACAACCCCGCCGAGATCCAGGGCGATTTGAGCCAGGCCCGGTTGGTGCCCGCCGCCGACGAATGGGGGTTCACCAGCATTCCTGAATGGACCAATGAATCCTGGGTGTTCGTGCTGGACGCGGACGGAATAATCCGGCAGCGGTTCGAGGGATTCGCCACACTAACCGAGCTGGAAGCGGCTTTGATGGAAGTTACGGGCTCATAGGGGTGAACGCGTACCATACCGTTGATTGACAGGACATACCGGCGGGCGCAGAATGGCCGCAATCGACCGGAGGAGGTCCTGATATGGCGTTTCCCGAGCGAATGAAGTTTGGCATCTTCCTCGGACCATTCCATCGCGTTGGCGAAAATCCCACCCTGGCCATGGAGCGCGATCTTGAGCTGATCGAGTGGCTGGACAAACTGGGGTTCGACGAAGCCTGGGTCGGCGAGCATCACAGCGCGGGTTGGGAAATCATATCCTCGCCCGAGGTATTCATCGCGGCTGCCGCCCAACGCACCAACCGCATCAAGCTGGGCACCGGTGTCGTCAGCCTGCCTTACCACCACCCGCTGATGGTGGCGAACCGCATGGTGCAGCTGGACCACATGACCTACGGCCGTGTCCTGTTCGGAGTCGGGCCGGGCGCGCTCCCCGGCGACGCCTACATGATGGGCATTCCCCACGAGTTGCAGCGGGAGCGCATGGACGAGTCCCTGGGCATCATCCTGCGCCTGTTCACGGAGACTGAACCCATCACCTACCAGAGCGACTGGTTCGAGTTGAAGGAAGGGCTGCTGCAGTTGCGTCCGTACCAGCGACCCTATATGCACACCGCCGTGGCGTCGGTGCAGTCGCCGGCCGGGGTTACGCTGGCCGGAAAACACGGCTGCTCGGTGCTCACCATCACAGTGCCGCGCGACCCGTCGGCCGGTCCATCGGACTTGCAGGGGCTGTGGAGCATCGCCGAGGAATCCGCCGCCGAGCATGGGAACACCATGAATCGGGACGACTGGCGGCTGGTGCTGCCGTGTCACCTGGCGGAATCCCGCGAGGAAGCCCTGAACGACGCCCGCATGGGCGCCGGACGCTACCTGCGCGAGTACAGCGAGGGCACCAACGGCCGCAAAGCGGTGTTCGACGGCCCGCTGGACAAGGTGATCGACCACATGGCCGACAATGGCAGCTGGATTATCGGCACGCCCGACGACTGCATCGAGGCCATCGAGCGGCTGGGCGAGCAGAGCGGCGGCTTTGGCGCGTTCCTGGTGCAGACCATTGACTGGGCGCCCCGGGAAAAGATGCTGCGCAGCTACGAACTGATGGCGCGTTACGTCATGCCCCACTTCCAGGGCAGCGTACTCAGCACGGCGGCATCGAACCAGTGGGCCAGGGAACGGCAGGAAGATCTGGTCAGCGGCCGGGTCCGAGCCATTGACCGGGCGCGGCAAAGGCACGCGGAACGGGTCGGCTGACCTCGTTCAACCCATGACGCAGGGGCGGGTTTGAAACCCGCCCCCAGAATTATCCGGCCGGTCGGCGTTAGACGGGGACTTTGGCAGCCGCCCACTCCACACCGTTGAGCACGATGCGCTGGAACTCAGGCGTCTCGAAGCTGCGCCCGTCGTGTCCGAGAAGCAGGACGAACACATTGCCGTCGCCGTACTGGCGGGTCCAGCCCAAGGGATAGGTGCCACCGGGCATGTGCGTGGGATTGCGTTCGGGCCCCCACGGCCAGGTGCCGCCTTCAGAGGTGCCCGTGATAAAGACGTCGTTGCCGTCCTTGATGGCCAGGTTCATGTAGAGTTCGTCGTCGGTGGCGAAGTCGGCGATTCCGCTGACGCCTGGGTGTCCCGCTTCGCTGACATTGACCGTGAAGTTGCCGTAGGGCGGGTGGTAGCTGGTGCCGGAGATCCAGCCGCCGCCGGTGATTTCGTGGTATTCGGGCCACGCCCCGGCCACGCAGGTGGCGATGTGGATGCAGACGAACCCCTTGCCGCCGCTGATAAAACTCTTGAGACCCTCCATCTGATCCGCAGTCAGCGTCCAATCGCCGAAGTCTGGCACGTTTTCCCTCCGCGTGTTGAACACCAGCACGTCGTACCCGCTCATGGCGGAACTGTCGGCCAGCGCCGACGCGTCCTCCGTTACGGTTACGTCGTGCCCCGCCGCTTTCAGAAACGACTCCAAAATGGGCGTCGATTCCTCGTAAGGGTGGCGACCACCCGACACTACCAGTAGTTTCATAATCGTATCCCTCCGTTATGGTGACGGGAATTGTAGATTGGCGAGGCGATGGTGGCAAATGACCTCGGCATTCTTGACTAGCCCGGCTGCGCGTTGTAGTATGGGGTCAGACACGGCGGTACGGTTCCGTTTCTTAGCACCTGTGTATCGCCATGCGTTGTTGAGCGGGCCGACGTGGATACGATTCGGACGCTTAACCTCCTTCCAACGCGAAATCGCCCCGTTGCAATGGTTGATGCCATCGATTGACGGCATCACTGGTTCCCTGCCGGTGAGGATGCGGGCGTTGATCTTATCAGGCACCTATGCCCACTAAATACATTTTCGTCACTGGGGGCGTGGTCAGCTCCATCGGGAAGGGCATCTGCGTTGCGTCGATCGGACGTATCCTGAAGAGCCAGGGGCTATCCGTAACCGTGGCGAAGTTGGACCCGTACCTCAACGTGGACCCGGGAACCATGTCTCCTTACCAGCACGGCGAGGTGTTCGTCACCAAGGACGGAGGCGAGACCGACCTGGACCTGGGGCATTACGAAAGGTTCATCGACGTTGAGTTGACCCGGGACAGCAACGTGACCGCAGGGCAGGCGTACCTGGAGTTGATAACGCGAGAGCGGCGCGGCGACTTTCTGGGCGGAACCATCCAGACCGTGCCTCATCTCACCAACGAGATCAAGGACCGCCTGATCAGCCTGGCCGAGAAGTCCGAAGCCGACGTGGTGATCGTGGAAGTGGGCGGCACAGTGGGCGATATTGAAGGACTGCCGTTCCTGGAAGCCATACGCCAGATGCGCAACACGGTGGGGCGCAACAACGTCTTTTACATGCACCTGACGCTGCTGCCGTACATCTCGGCGTCCGAGGAGTTAAAAACCAAGCCGACGCAGCACAGCGTAAAAGAACTGCGCAGCATTGGCATCCAGCCCGACGCATTGATCTGCCGCAGCGATACGGAGATCACGCGGAGCATCCAGGAAAAGCTGTCCCTGTTCTGCGACGTGGAAACGGAAGCGGTATTTCCAATGCCTACCGTTGGCAACGTGTACGAGGTTCCTCTGATTATGGAAGAGTTCGGATTGGGAAGTTTCCTTTCTCAATCACTTAACCTGGGCGGCAAACGAGAATTGCGAGAGTGGTACGACCTGGTGAACCGGATGAATTCGGCGGAGCGTGTGGTTCCCATCGCCATCGTGGGGAAGTACGTGGAATACCCGGATTCATACATGTCGGTGCGCGAGGCCTTGCGCCACGCGGCGGCATCGTGCGGCCTGCGGGCCGAGGTTCGCTGGGTCCACTCGGAAGCGGTGGAGCGCGACGGGCCGGACGAATATCTGAAGGACGTTTGCGGAATCGTGGTGCCCGGCGGGTTCGGGCCGCGCGGCGTGGAGGGAATGGTGGAGACCAGCCGGTACGCCAGGGACAAGGAGGTTCCCTACCTGGGCCTCTGCCTCGGTATGCAGGTGATGGTGATTGACTGGGCCAGGGACGTGGCCGGGCTGCGCCGGGCCAACTCATCGGAACTGGACCCCGACACCGAGCATCCGGTGATCGACATCATGCACGGCCAGCGGGGCATCACGGACCTGGGCGGGACGATGCGGCTGGGGCAGTATCCCTGCCGGCCCCAGAGCAACACGCAGATGGCGCAGGCATACGGCAGCGGCTGGTCGGAAATCAACGAACGCCACCGCCACCGTTACGAGGTGAACAACCGCTATCGTGAGTCCCTGGAAGCATCCGGCATGGTGATGAGCGGGCTTTCTCCCGACGGGGAGTTGGTGGAAGCGGCCGAGGTGCCGAATCACCCCTTCATGGTGGGCGTGCAGTTTCATCCGGAGTTCCGGTCGCGCCCCAACCGTCCGCATCCTCTGTTCTGCGCCCTGATGGGACAGGCGGGGAACACCGTCCGAGAAGGCAAGCAGTTGCCATTCAACCGCTCCGGATGGTGGTCATTTTCAACGCAATAGATACGGCAATAACGCAACTTCCCGCCGATACGAAAGGGCCGGATGGCCAGGGAGGATGAACAGTGAAACTGTTCTTGGACACCGCCAACATTGATGAAATTCGCAAAGGCGCCGAGTTGGGCGTCATTTCGGGCGTTACGACGAACCCGTCGCTGGCCGCCAAAGAGGGGATCGGGGGCGCAGCGGGTTACCGAGCCGCAGTGCAGGAAATCGCCGACATCATCGACGGCCCGATTTCCGTGGAAGTGGTGAGCACCGACGCCGAGGGCATGATTGCCGAAGGCCGCGACATCGCAGAGTGGATTCCCAACCCTTGGGTCAAGATACCCAGCACCGAAGAGGGGTTCAAAGCCATCAACGTCCTGGCGCGCGACGGCATCAAGATCAACCAGACCCTGGTATTCACCGTGAACCAGGCGCTGTTGGGAGCCAACGCCGGCAGCACGGTGGTGAGTCCCTTCGTGGGCCGGCTGGATGATATCGGCCAGGATGGCATGGAACTGGTGCGGGACATAGTAGCCGTTTACCGCGAGCAGGATGTAGAAACTCTGGTAATGGCTGCCAGCATTCGCGGCGCGCGCCACTGCACGACTGCCGCCGCCGCCGGCGCGGACATTTCCACCGTGCCCTACAACGTACTGACGCAGATGATCAAACACCCATTGACCGACGCCGGTCTGTCGCGATTCCTGCAAGACTGGCAACAAGTATCCGGAGGCTGACGATATGGTTCGCGCCCGCACCGGGGCCACAACCGCCCCACGCCGCCGCCGCCGTCCACCGCCTGTTGACGACGAAGGCAGGCTGTCCATGGACGATGGACGCGCCGATGACATGGACGATGACCTGTTGGGTCACGAAAACGGCGCCAAAGCAACGAAACGAGTGGACATAGCAGACCTGGCGACGATGTCGCAGTCTGACCTGATCCAGCTGGCGCCGGAGGTTGGATTGCGCGACGACGGCGCGCTGGCCGACTTGGGCAGGGATGCGCTGTTCCAACGCGTGCGCCAAGCCGCCTCCGGGCGAAATCAACTGGTAGCCTCCGGAGTGCTGGAGGTAATGGACGCCGGGCACGGGCTATTGCGCTCGATGCACTATCCCCCGGTCGCCGGCGACGTTTTCGTTGGGCAGTCGCAGATTCGGCGGTCCAACCTGAAGACCGGGGACACGGTGACGGGGACGGTGCGTCCGCCCAAGGACGGTGAGCGACACCACGGCCTCACGCGCGTCACCAGCATCAACCTGCTGGAGCCCGAACAGCAGAACCAGGCGAATCGGCGCATTTTCGAGTCCCTGACGCCCATTTTCCCCAACGACCATATCGTCTTGGAGAACCCGCAGGGAGGCCTGCCCTCCCGCATGATCGACCTGTTTGCCCCCATCGGCCTGGGTCAGCGTGGACTGATTGTATCTCCACCCAAGGCCGGCAAGACCACTGTGCTGCGGCAGATTGCCGCCGCCGTTTCGCAGAATCGCCCCGAAGTCATCCTGATGGTTGTGCTCATCGGGGAACGGCCCGAGGAAGTCACCGAGATGCGGCGGGCCGTAAAGGGGGACGTGTTCGCCTCCACCTTTGACGAATCCGTCGAAGAACAGTGCCGGGTGGCGGAACTGGCGGTGGAGCGGGCCAAGCGGATGACCGAAACGGGCCGGGACGTGGTCATCCTGCTGGACAGCATCACCCGTTTGACCCGCGCCTACAATCTGGCCCTGCCGACCTCGGGTCGCACGCTGTCGGGCGGCATCGACCCGGCAGCATTGTATCCGGCCAAGCGGTTCATCGGCGCGGCCCGCAATCTCGAAGAAGGCGGCTCGCTGACGATCATTGCCACCTGTCTGCTGGATACGGGCAGCCGGATGGACGAGGTGATCTACGAAGAGTTCAAGGGCACCGGCAACATGGAGCTGCACCTGGACCGGCGGCTGGCCGACCAGCGCTACTTCCCGGCCATCGACGTGGTGCGCAGCGGCACCCGCCGGGAGGAGTTGCTCTACGACTCCGAGCAGGTGCCCCAGATCTGGCTGCTGCGCCGGATGGTCACGCTGGCGTCGGGAGGCGACCAGGCCAACATGGGGGACGCCACCAAGCGGGTTCTGGAGCGTCTGGCCCGTACCCGCACCAACGCCGAGTTCCTCACCAACTTGACCAAGGACTCTTAGAGCCTATCCTAAAAACTGTTGGAAACTTGCAGTGGTGCTGTGGGAAGGGAAGC
>JAPPCX010000008.1 GCA_028875655.1 Chloroflexota bacterium
GCCTTTGGCTTGTGGTCCGACGTGGAGTACAGTATAGGGAACTGGTGTGCTGATTGACAAGGGGCGGGTGTCATTGGTTTTGGTTTTGCATGGATGGACAGGATGTTGTTATGGGGAGTTCCTGGATTCCCGTTGACGGAGTTTTATGCGGCTCGTTGCGTTGGCGCACTATACAGGTGGGAGGAATGGGGCTATACTAGGATTACGGGCAGGCTCCCAGACTACGGGAGAGGCGTTGCCGTCGCCTACGGATTGCGGGCGGAAGTGGCTCAGTGGTAGAGCGTCTCCTTGCCAAGGAGAAGGTCGCGGGTTCGAATCCCGTCTTCCGCTCCATATTGTTGTCCGGTTCGCCCGCATCGCCCCCGTTTCAAGTACGAGGCAGGCTCCAGCCCTGGCCCGCCAGGGAAGAGGGGTTCCCAGTCAGTGTCTCAGTGAGAATCCCGGGGGATGTTTTTGCTGACCCACTGGAATTCTTCGGATTCGGTTGCGAAGTAGTTGAACCGGTGGAACATCCGGGTGTTGCCCCGGGAGGCCCGGACGGCGGCTCGTTGAACGTTGGTGGCTTCGGCATCCACTTGCAGCGCATCGGGGTCGATGACCACGCCGTAACTTTCGCGGGCCGCCGGCAGGGAAACGAAACCGTCGAGGACATCGTCCAGGACCATGGTAGCGTCGCGTTCCAAGGGATCGCCCCAACCGCCGCCGCCGGCAGTGTAGATCCGAACCAGGTCGCCGCACTTCCAGTGGTTATCGTCGGAGAAGGGGCGGATTTCGCGTTCGTGGGGCGTGTCCGGGTTGAGCACGACCCGGGACAGGCCGCCGCCCATTCCGCCGGCAACGCCCCAGGCGGGGAATATGCTGTTTTCGACGCGGAGTCCGAAGGTGCCTTCGTCGGCCAGCAGGCGCACGTCGCGGATGACTCCACAACCGCCTCGGAACATCCCGGGGCCGCCGGAATCGGTGGAAATGGCGTAGCGCTCCAGGCGCAGGGGGTATTCCATTTCCATAAACTCGCCGGGGTAGTTCTCATTGTGCCGCTGGTAGATGGCGTCGAGGCCGTCGCCAAAGGGGCGGGCGCCGTGGCCGACGGCGATGCCATCGGTGCAGAGCAACCAGTCGCCCCCGTCGCGTTCCTTCATGCGCCAGTAGGCGATGACATAGACTGCGGCGGCGGCCATGACGTTGCCGCCGGTGGCCTGGGCCACGACGGCGCGCACGGCGCTCTTGAGCTTGGTGAAGGTGTGGGCGCGGCAACCGAGGGCGGCCGGCCACTCCGGGCGCAGGATGCTGCCGGAGCGGAGTTGCACGGAGTCGATGCCGGCCAACAGCCCGTGGTTGGCGAGCAGCGACGCATCGAACTGGTGGAAATACTGGCCGAAGTAGGCTTTGAGCGCGCCATCGCTGGCGATGAAGTTGATTGAGCCGTGAGCCTGGTCATCGCTGCCCTGGGCGTCAAGGAGCACCCGGTCGCCCTTGCGGGTGAGCTTGAGGTGGAATGAATGCCAGCGGTCGCCGACGCCGGCGTGGTCCATGTAGTCGCGGACAGCGTACTCTCCGTCGGGGATCAGCTCCAGGGTCTTGTCGCGCACCAGGCGGGCGGTATCGGCCTGGTCGTTGGCGATGGCGGCGAGCATAGTTGGCATGCCGAAACGGTCGAATAACTCAAGGATGCGCTCCTGGGCGCGGTTGGCGGCGGCCATCAGCGCGCGAGAATCGCCTTCCAGCAGGTCAGGGTAACGGGAGTTGCGGAGGATGATGCGGTAGGCTTCGTCGTTGAGCCGGCCGGCGTCGATGATCTTGATGGGCGGGACGAGGGTGCCGTCGTGGAAGATTTCAGTGTTGGCGGGGCCGATGCTGCCGGGACGAGAGCCGCCGAGGTCCCAGAAGTGGGCAAAGGAATGGCAGTAGGCGACGATTGCTCCGTCGTAGAAAACCGGCGCGATGAACACCATGTCGGGGGTGTGGGTGATACTGCCTTCGGAAAGGTAAGGATCGTTGTACCAGTAGAGATCGCCGGGGCGCATGGACTCGACGGGATAGTGCTGCCAGACACAGCCGAGGATGTCGCTGCCCATGGTGTCGCCGTAGATTTCGTGACCATCACGGTCCAGGAAACTGACCGTGTAGTCCTTCTTTTCACGGATGAAGGCGGACATGGCGGTGCGCTCGATGATCAACTCGCACTCCAGGCGAGCGGCGCGGAGACCACCGCGGATGAGTTGGCGGGTTATGGGGTTAACGGAGGCGGTGCGGGTGTCGGTCATGGTGCGTTCCCTTCGGAGTGCATGATGCAGTTGCCAAATTGGTCGATACGGGCTTGCCAGCCGGGGTTGATGACTACGGTGGAGTCCATTGCCTCAAGGATTGAGGGGCCGCTGAGGTGGGCGCCGGGCGGCAAGTCCGGGCGATGGTAGATCGGGCAATCGACGAACCCGGAAGTTTCGTCGAAGTGGACCGGGCGTCGTTGGATGAGGGCGTGTTGGGGGATCGGATTTCCGGGGGCAGTGCCATCAGCTGCGATGGGCTGCATGCTGGCCTGGGCAACCTGCCCGGAGGCGGTGGCGCGCAGGGTGACGATTTCCACGGGCTGGTCCAGCGAAAAGCCGTAGAGCTGCCGATGCTCGGTGTGGAACTCGTGGAGCATTTGCTCGAAGCCTTCCTGATGGATCCGGGAGCTCCGGTAGGGGATGGTAAGCTCGGAACCCTGGTGGGCGTAGCGCAGGTCGGCGGAGAAAGTGATGGCGTGGCTGTCAGCGGGGACGCCCTCGCCGTCGAGCCAGCTGCGTCCTTCCTGGCGGAGGTCGGCGAACACGGCGGCCATGCCTTGCAGATCGTAGTCCGGGGCGCGCTGAGGAAAGGTTCGGGCGTAGTCATTCTTGAACTCGGCGGCGAGGAGGCCGTAAGCCGAGGTCGTGCCGGGATGGGCCGGCACGACAACCGTCCGGATTCCGAGCAGATTGGCTACGTCGATGGCGTGCATGGGGCCGGCGCCGCCGTAGGCGACCAGGGCGAAATCGCGAGGGTCGTGTCCGCGTTCGACGCTGATGTTGCGGATGGCGCCGACCATGGCGTTGTTGGCGATTTTCAGGATGCCGCTGGCCGCGGAAGGGACGTCCAGGTTGACCCGGGTGGCAATTGCGTCCGAGATGGCGTGGTGAGCGGCCTGGGCGTCCAAAACCAGCTGGCCGCCGGCAATCTGGGCGCTGACGCGGCCCAGGACGATGTTGGCGTCGGTGACGGTGGGAAGGTTTGCGCCCCTGCCGTAGCAGGCGGGGCCGGGGTCGGCGCCGGCGCTGTCGGGGCCGACGGTGAGGCTGCCGTAAGGTGAGACGGACGCGATGCTGCCGCCGCCGCAGCCGATGGTGGCGATGTCGAGCATGGGAAGCTGGACGGGCCAATCGCCGAGCCGGCCGTTGAGGGTGAGGCCGGGCTGGCGGTTGCGGAGCAGGGATACGTCGGTGCTGGTGCCGCCCATGTCGAAGGAGATGCAGTTTTGGATTCCCGTGGACTCGGCGATCTGCACGGCGGCCATGACGCCGGCGGCCGGGCCGGAAAGCGCGGTATAGACGGGCTGACGGACGGCGGTGTCGGCGCCGATGATGCCGCCGTTGGATTTCATAATGGACAAGGACGCCGAGATGCCTGAGTCCTCCAGAGAGCGTTTGAGGTTGTCGATGTAGCGACTGACGCGGGGAGTTACGTAGGCGTTGAGCACGGTGGTGATGGCACGCTCGTATTCGCGATAGACGGGCAGGACTTCGGAAGACAGGGAAACGGGCACGCCGGGGAGTTCCCGCTCGAGGAGTTCGCGCGCGCGAAGTTCGTGGCCGGGGTTGGCGTAGGAATGGAGGAATGCGACGGCAATGGTGGCGACGCCGGAGCGAGCAAAGTGCCGGGCGGCGCGTACTACGTCCGCTTCCTCCAGCGGTTGGAGGGTTTCGCCGCCGAAAGCGGTGCGCTCGTTGACTTCGATACAATCCCGAGGGCGTACCGGGCGTTCCGGCTTAACCCAGGTATTGGGGTTGGCCAGGCGGGGCGTGCCGTGGCGGGCGATTTCCAGGACGTATTTGTAGCCGTTGGTGACGAGGAGGCCCACGGGCGCGCCCTTGTTTTCGAGTATGGAGTTGGTGGCGATGGTGGTGCCGTGAAAGATGTGGGCCAGGTCTTCAAACCGAATGCCCCGGGAGTGGAGGATTTCGGACAAGCCGCGCATGAAGCCCACCGAGGGGTCTTCGGGCGTGGAGGGTGTTTTGTGGACGGTCTGTGCGCCGGTGTCGAGATCACAGAGTACGACATCGGTAAAAGTGCCGCCGACATCGACGGCGAGGGCATAGCGAGGCATGGGGTTTTCAAGTCCTGTTGATTACTGGATTCCCGCTTTCGCGGGAATGACGGTCTGCACGCGGGAATGACGGTCTGCACGCGGGAATGACGGGCCGCCTCTCAGGTCCGACTGTTGTACACGTAGTGGGGGTTCGCCATGGTTGGCGGGTGGCTGCGGTAGAACCGCTCCACGTAGGGAGACAGCCGGGCGGCCATTCGCCTGGTGGCGAGCGTTGCGGGATCGAGGGGTCGGGCCAACTGCTCGCGCAACTCCTGGGCGACGTCCGCCTTGTTGACGCGGTGGCGCTGGCCGTCGCGAATCAGGACTTCGCCGTCCACGATGACGGTGTCGATGTCGCGGGACTTGGCGCGGCCCATGATCACTTCCACCGGGGGAACATCGGCGTCGAGGTAGGGGTCTGCCAAGGCGTCCAGGCGGATGAGAACCATATCGGCGCGGCGGCCGGGTTCGAGGCGGCCGATCCGGTCACCGAACCCCGTGGGAGCGGCGGCGTAGGCGGTGGCCATTGACAGCACCTGTTCTGCGGTGATGGCGGGCGCGTCCAGGCCGGGCTGACGGTGCAGCTTGTTCACCAGGCGCATTTCCTGCAGCAAGTCGTCGTCATCGTTGATGGCGGTGCTGTCGGTGCCCATGGCGACGTTGACGCCGGCGGCCAGCATGGGGTTCACCGGGGCGATGCCGTTCTTGAGGCGCAGGTTGGAACTGGCGTTGTGGCAGACGGTGGCACCGGAGTCGGCCAGCAGTTCAATGTCGCGTTCGGTGAGCCAAACGGCGTGGGCGAAAGAGACTTCCGGCCCGAGAAACTCCAGGTCATGCAGGTGTTCGACCGGGGTCTTGCCCCAGGTCCGGATACCGTAATCCTTTTGATAGGGGCTTTCGACCAGGTGCATGTGGATGCCGGTTTGGTGACGGGTTGCCTGTTCTTTGGAGCGCAACAGGAATTCGTCGGTGTTCCACTGGGCGTTGGCCGGGCTGTAGAGCACGCGCACCTTGCCCGAGGAATGGTCGTGATATTCGCGGCGCATTTCGTCGCAGAAGGCAAAGTAGTCGTCATCGCTCAGGTGGGCGACGGCCAGGTAGCGGCGGACGTCGTCGGCCAAGTCGGCCGGCAGCCCGGACAAGAAATCGCCGTCGTCCTGGTACACGACGCGGTTCTGGTTGCGAAGGTAACTTGAGAAGGCCACTCGCATACCGGCGTCGAGAAAGCCGCGCAGCACGGCGTCCACGTCCTCCTTGAGGGTAGCGGCCGCCGTTTGGGGGTGGTTGTACATAACGGTGGTGGTGCCCGATTCGAGCATGTTCAACGCCGTGTACAGAGTCATGAGATAGTGGTCGTAGGGGCGGCGGCCCCAGCCGGCCAGGATCCACACTTCCAGGCAGTCGTCGCAGGTGCCCATCTGGAGGGTCGTGACGCCGCGCCCGTGATGGTGGGAGTTAACGAGACCGGGGATGATGGAGTAGTTCGGGCCGCCCAGTTCCGCGTCGGCGGAATATCGCGCTTTCAGTTGGTCATAGGGGCCGACTGCCACGATGAGGCCGTCTTCCTGATAAACGGCGGCATCGGATAGCGTGGTGATTTGGCCCGTGTCGCCGGCGGCGGTCAGAATGTACTTTCCGCGAATCAGTGAGGAGGGCATGGCTTCACCCCGTCAGGTCGTTTGGGATTGGTACCGGCCAGTCGCTACGGACGAATATACTAGGAAGCGGCGCGCCAGTCATCACCCGGCATGATGCGTATCATGAATTCGTCGAACATGGGAACGGTAAAAGCGGTATCGCCGTGTCCCGGGCTCCAGATCATTCCCTTGTTGATTAAATGACTACGTGTAGGGCCCAAGGAACTGACGGTGCGGTTCAATTCGCCGGCAATGTCACCGGAACGGTGGGGGCCAGCGCCGAGTTGAGCCATGGCCCGCACGTACCTTTTTTCGGCAAGAGTAAGCCGGTCAAACCGGACCAGAAAGAAACTCTCGTCAAGCGTGGCGGTTGCCAGTTGGGATGCAACGGCCACGTCGTCGGCCGTGATTGGGGAACGTTCGGCAACATCCCAGACGTGCTTGCCCCATTCCTGCAAAAAGTAGGGATAGCAGCGCGTCTGATCAATTATGGCGTCCAGGGCCGCGTCATTTATCGTTACACCCTCCGCCTGAGCGGGTTTGGCGATAGCGCGCCTGGCGTCGTGGTCGGACAGCGCGCCGATTTCGGGAAACTCAAATAGCCGCTCAGCGTAGGACTTCGCTCTGCCCATGTTGCCGCGAAGTTGAGGCAGGCCGGCGCCGAGCATGATTACAGGCCGCCGACGCTGGGCCGCCCGGTGCAGCGCCATGATCAGGGCCGCGAGTTCATCCTCTTTCACGTACTGGAGTTCGTCAACGCAAAAGGCTACGCAGGCACCCTCCGCTGCGGCGGCTGCCCCAACAGTTTCCAGCAAATCCTGCAGGTCAGTTTCCAAGTCGCCATTGTCTGCCAAACCTGGCTCGGGGTCGAGATCCAAGCCAACCTCAATATCCTGGTACTTCACTTTCAATGCCCCGACCAGTCCAGCCAATGCCCGCAGCCCACGCTGCGCCAGGTGGCGGGCAGCCTCCCTATTGGAGAGTTTCAATAACGCAGTACGCAAGTGAGGCGCCAAAATAGAAGGGAGAGAGCGGCTTTCCGACGCCTCGATCCCCAACATGAGTCATCCCGGATTTTAGGAAGCTGAAAAATCGGGTCGAGAAACTGCTGA
>JAPPCX010000062.1 GCA_028875655.1 Chloroflexota bacterium
GGCCATGGCGTCGGCCATGGCCTGGACGCTGGCGCGGGCATCGTCGGACATGGGGTAGTCGTCGGCGATGCGGCCGGCGTCGCGGCCCTCGTCGATGGCGGCGGCCATTTCGGAGATGAGTCGGTCGGCGTCGGCCTGCTGGCGGGCGAGTTCCTTGGGGATGCTGAAGGTGACCGGCTCGGTTGCGCCGGGCAGGATTTCGCCGGTGTTGAGTTCGATGGACTGGCTGGCGGCCAGGGTGCCGGTGTCGTAGCGCAGTTGCATGGAGTCGCCCAGGTAGATGGGCGCGGTGGTGGCCGCCACGTTGGGGTTTTCGGCGCGGGCGGCGCGGATGGCGTCGGCGGCGGCCATGACCCAGGTGGCCTTGGCCAGCTGGACGGCTACGGGGTGAATGTCGATGCCGACCACATTGTCTTGCAGCAGGCGCAGGGTCTCGGTTGGGGACAGGCCGGCGGCCGTTTCCAGGATGCGCTCGACGGCGGTTTCGATGAAGGTTCCGCTGCCGCAGCTGGGGTCGATGACGCGCTGGTTGAGAGGGTCGTCAACGACGGTCTCGGTGATGGCCTGGGCCAGCCAGCGGGGGGTGTAGTATTCGCCGAGGCGCTTGCGTTCCTCCTGGGTGATGACGTTCTGGTAGAGGGTGGGCGCGACTTCCCGGGGCCGGTCGTCCCAGTTGAACCGCGCCACCTGGCGGGCGATTTCGCGCAGGTAGGCGCTCGCGCCGATTTCGGTGGGCCAGGTGAACAGGTCGGCGTCGATGATGCCGTGGAGGTCGGACTGTTCGGCCAGGATACGGCCCTTGAGCAGGTCGTCGGGCCGTTCTTCGGCGTGGCGGACCACGTCCGTCAACAGGCGCTGCTGGATGATGGTGGCGATGAGGCCGGTGATGTAGGTGTGGCGGATGAACAGCCAGTCGCTATCGTCGTTGTCGGCGGCGGCGTCCTTGCCCAGGGCGACCTGCAACAGGTCCTGCCAGAGCCGGCGCTTGACGGCGACGGTGGGGTTCTCGCGGTTCTCGTTGTAGGCTTGCAGCAGCAGGTGGTTGCTGGCGCGGAACAGGGGCGCGCCGACGCCGAAGTATTTGGCCAGGTTGGCGGCGCTGGGCGACAGGTTGGATTCGTTGCGGTCGATGATGCCGTCCAGGAACTGGCGCAGCCGGACGGCCTGTTCGGGGCGGTCGAACTGCCGGGCGTCGCGGAGGCTGACGGTCATGGCGTGGTGGCTTTCGCCGACGTTGCGCTCCAGCCAGCGGAGGCCGTCGGTGAGGATGCCGTTCTGCACGCCCTTGCCGTCGGCGGCCGCGGCGGCGAGGTATCCGTCCAACTGGGCGACGTGGGCCGGGTCGATGGCGTTGTGGCCGGTGACGTCGCGCTTGACCTCGATGAAGGTGTTGCGCACGTAGATGTCAACGCGGCGGCTGTCCTGGTCGGCGGGATGCTCTTCCAGGGTGATTTCCGCCGGGCCGGCGACGCCGGCGGCGATGATAAAGTCGCGGATGCGGATGGCGATTTCGTTCTCCATCCGGCCGGCGTGGTGGGCGTCCAGCAGTGCGGCGAGGCACGCGCCCTCGTCGTCGGCAGGGATGGCAGGTTCGGTGTTGGTTGTCATGCTGTGATTATAGCAAGGCTATGCGGGCACACAAGCACATTTGGTCGTTTCGCTGATTTGCCCTTGCCTTGCGCCTACGGGTAAAATCCCCTCATCCCGTCCATCCGTCTATCCATGCCAGCAAAACAGGAGCGCAGTTATGCCCAACCAGCAGATGCAGATTGGCGTTGTTTTTCCCCAGACCGAGATCGGTTCGGATCCTATTGCCGTGCGCGATTACGCGCAGGCGGCCGAGGAGCTGGGCTTCGCTCACATTATCGCCTACGACCACGTGCTGGGCGCGGATACCGATTACCACCAGCCGTGGACGGGCAGCTACACCAAGGAGAGCATGTTCCACGAGATTTTCGTGGTGTTCGGCTACCTGGCCGCGCTGACCACCAGGGTGGAACTGGTGTCGGCCATCGTCATCCTGGGACAGCGGCAGACCGCGCTGGTGGCCAAGCAGGCCGCCGAGGTGGACGTGCTCAGCAACGGCCGGCTGCGCCTGGGCGTGGGCATCGGCTGGAATCCGGTGGAGTACGAGGCGTTGGGCGAGGACTTCACCACGCGGGGCCGGCGGGCCGAAGAACAGATGGAACTGCTGCGCCGGCTGTGGACGGAGGAAGTGGTGGATTTCCACGGGCGCTATCACAACGTGACCAACGCTGGCATCAATCCCCTGCCGGTGCAGCGACCCATACCGCTGTGGATGGGCGCCGGCAGCCGGGCGCGAGGGCCGATTCCGCCGGAGCGGGTGCTGAGCCGGGTGGGACGCTGCGCCGACGGGTGGTTCCCGCAGTTCGATGCCGACCATCCCGACGCCGCGGCCACCATCGCCAAGGTGCGAGAAGCCGCCGAATCCGCCGGGCGCGACCCCGACGCCATCGGGATGGAGCCGCGGGTCAACTACACCGACGGGGATCCGGAGTTCTGGCAGGCGCGGGCGGAGACGTGGCGGGGGATGGGCGCGACGCACTTTTCCATCAACACCATGTCGGCCGGCCTGGCCACGCCGGACGCGCACATCAACGCGATTCGCGAGTTCAAGGAAGTGGTCAACGGGTAAGGAATACATCTGGATTCCCGCCCCGCATCAAGTGCGGGGTGACGTTCTTTCGCGGGAATGACGGTTCAAGGAGGCAACAACCATGGGCAGGCTGGACGGCAAGGTGGCATTGATCAGCGGCGGCGCGCGGGGTCAGGGCGCGGTGGAGGCGCGCATGTTCGCGTCGGAGGGCGCGTGCGTCGTGTTCGGCGACATCCTGGACGACGAAGGACGCCGGGTTGAGGCCGAGATCCGCGAGCTGGGCGGGCAGACGACCTACGTGCACCTGGACGTTACCAGCGAAAGCGATTGGGCCGACGCCGTCAACGCGGCAGTATCCGAGTACGGCAATCTGAACGTGCTGGTGAACAACGCGGGCATCGTCCTGGGGCGCAGCATCGAGGAGATGACCGTTGAGGAATGGGACCGGCTGTTTGACGTGAACGCCAAGGGGGTGTTCCTGGGCACCAAGGCCGCACTGCCCGCGCTGCGGGAGTCCGGCGGCGGCAGCATCGTGAACATCTCGTCCACTGCCGGACTGGTGGGCAACGACTACAACCTGGCCGGATACAGCAGCACCAAGGGCGCGGTGCGCCTGTTCACCAAGAGCACGGCCATCCAGCACGCCGGCGAGGGAATCCGCTGCAACTCGGTGCATCCCGGCCCCATCGACACGCCGATGTTGCAGGAATCGCGGGCCAACCGGGGCAGCGGCCTGAGCGACGAGGAACAGCGCCGGCGGGTGCCGCTGGGACGCATCGGCCGCTCCGAAGACATTGCCTACGCCGTGCTGTACCTGGCATCGGATGAGGCGTCGTTTGTGACCGGCAGCGAGGTCGTCGTTGACGGAGGGCGCACCGCCATGTAATACGTAAGGGCGACCCAAAAGGTCGCCCTACATTCGCGTTGTAGAAAATGGTCGGGGCGGCCAGATTTGAACTGGCGACCCCCTGCACCCCATGCAGGTGCGCTACCGGGCTGCGCTACGCCCCGCCCCGACACATACAGCATATCACGGGACACGATGATAGGCAAATGAGACCGGACTGCTACAGCATTCTGGGCGTCCCGCGGACGGCGACCCCGGGCGAAATTCGCGCCGCGTACCGACGGCTGGCTCGCCTGTACCATCCCGACCTGAACTCAGGAAGCGAGGCGGAAGTCAGAATGCAGCAGATCAATGAAGCGTACGCCACGCTGTCCGACCCCGGCCGGCGCCGGCAGTACGACCTTCACGGAACCGTCAGCGGAGCGCCGGTGGCCCAGCGCCGGCCGTCCGGGACCGGACCCCGACGCGGCACGGCTCCGCCGCGCGACTACGTCCCCCAGCGCGGCGAGGACCTGGAAGTGTGCGTACTGATCAACGCGCGGGATGCGGCGCGGGGGGCGCGCAAGTCTTTCGTAGTGGAGCGCATGGAAACCTGTCCACGCTGCCGAGGCGGCGGCCTGGAGCCGGAGGAAATCGCCATCGCCGGACGCTGCTGGCGTTGCGGGGGCGAACAGCGGCTGAGCCGGACGCTGCGCCTGAACGCCACCATACCGGCGGGGGTCGCCGACGGCAGCCGCCTGCGCCTGCGCGGCCAGGGCAACGCCGGGCTTGACGGCGGGGCCAACGGCCACGTGTACGTTACCGCCCGGCTTGCGCCCAATCGGGGCTGGGTACACACCCTGGGCTTCATCCTGCGGCACCTGTCCCGCTAGAAATCCTTACCCCAGGAATCGATCAATCAGAACCACGGCTGCCGGTTAGTATTTTGCAACTTCCTGGGCTTAGGATACCACGAAAAAGGACCCTGAAGTCAGTGCCTGACTACCGCATTCTCACCGACTACCTGCGCCGCTGGCTGGCCGCCGTGCCGGCTGCGGGGCTGGCCGTCTCTGTGACCGACCGACGTCGCACGCTGTACGTTGGCGGACTGGGTCATGCGGACCTGGCGGCTCGCCGGCCGGTAACTGCCGGCACGACCTTTCAGATTGGCAGCATCGGCAAATCGATGACTGCGCTGGCAGTTCTCCAGTTGGTACAGTCGGGCCGGCTGGACCTGGACGCGCCCGTCAGTACCCACCTGCCCTGGTTCGCCATGCCCTCGCGGTACGGCCCCATCACCCTGCGGCATCTGCTCAGCCACACCGCCGGGCTACCGGCGGGAACGGACTTCACGCCGGCCGCCCGGTACGAGGGCTTCGCCCTGCGGGAAACCGAGGCCGCCTGGGAACCGGGCTCCCGCTTCCACTACTCCAACACCGGCTACAAATTGCTCGGCTGGCTGCTGGAGGACATTACCGGGCAGGACTACGGCAGCGTAATCCGCCGGCGGGTACTGGAACCATTGGGCATGGCCGCCACCGAGCCGGTGATCACCCACGCGACACGCCACCGCATGGCCGCCGGGTACGTGCCGCTGCACGACGACCGTCCCTGCCGTCTGAGCGACACGCTGATACCGGCCACGTGGATGGAGTATCCCGTCGGCGACGGCAGCCAGGCGTCAACGGCTGCCGACATGGCCCGGTACGCCCGGGTGTGGCTCAACGGAGGGCGCGGCGATGCCGGCGCCGTGGCGTCGCCGGCCATGCATTCGATGATGACCACTCCCGCCATCTCCATGTCCCGCGGCGACGCTTACCAGCACGATTACGGGTACGGATTCGGCATCATATCCCACCAGGCCGACGGGCATCACTTCGTCGGACACGGCGGCAGCACCGTCGGTTTCCGCGCCATCATGCTCACCGACCAGACCGACGGGTTGGGCGTCGTTATGCTCTGCAACGGCTCCGACGTGGATACCTACGCGCCGGCGCGCTATGCGCTGCAATTCGCCGCTGCCATCGGCAACGGCCAGCCTGCGCCCGAACCGCCCGAGATACCGGACCCGACGCGGGTTGCCGACGCGCAACGGTACGCCGGGACTTACGTGGACGAACGGAGCGGCAACTCCCTGTGCGTGAACGCGGAGGGGGATCGCCTGATGGTGAACCGGCCGGTGGGCGCGGACATTATGCTGGAACATATTTCGGGCAACGCCTTCTGCGCGCCGCACGACGATTTCGACCCGTTTCCACTGCGATTTGGCTCCCGCGAGGATGGAGACGATGCCCCGATGGTTGAAATCCACCACGGGCCGGCCGTGTACGTCCGCGAGGGCAGCGCACCCCTGGCGGTTGAGGCGCCGTGTCCGCCCGAGTGGGGCGCGTTCTCCGGCCACTACCGCAGCCACGCGCCCTACGTTTCCAACTTCCGCGTCATTCTGCGGCGGGGACGGCTCTACCTGGCGTGGCCCAATGGCGGCGAGGAGCCACTGACGCCGCACCCGTCCGATTCAGGCCCGTCGCCGCGTTTCCTGGTGGGACCGCCGGGCGAACCCACGGCGGAGTGGCTGCGGTTCGACCCGGTGGTGGGCAGTCGCGCGCTGCGTATCCTCTGGGCTGGCGGCGGCAGTTTCTACCGGGTATAGAAACGGGCCTCGCGGTGGCTGGATTCCCGCCCCGTATCAAGTACGGGGTGACGTTCTTTCGCGGGAATGACAGAGTGGGGGTGGGAATGACGGTATTTGTCAACAGGCCCTAACGGATGACCAGCACCGGCAGGTTGGAGTGGCGGATTACCCGGTCGGTGACGCTGCCCAGGACCATTCGCCCTACGCCGCTGCGCCCGTGGGTGGTCATCACCACCAGCGACGGCTGGGCGGAGGCGCAGTCGATGATGGCCTGGGCGATGTTGTCGTTCGTCCGGTGTTCGGTGGCGACGCCGTGGGCGTGGTCGATTCGCATACGATTTCTGACGTCATCCAGGTAGGCCGACGTTTCCTGCACGTCCTCGGCGGTCAACTCGTCGGGATTGGACAGCTCAAAATCGGGAATCGCGCCCATTTCCGGAGCCGTCAGATTCAACTGGCGCCGGTAATGGTCCTCGGTCGGCGTGATCCTCAACACCGTGATGCCGGCCGACAGGGCGCCGGCCACGCTGATGGCGTGGGGAATCGACAGCTCGGACAGTGGCGAGCCATCCAGGGGCGCCACGACGGTTCTGAGCGATGTTTCCGGCGAAGGCGGGCCCAGCACGTTGGCGCGCACGATGAGCATGGGGTTGGCGGTGGTGTGCAGGACCTTGTCGGTGACACTGCCCATCACCCAACGGGATATACCGCTGCGGCCATGGGTGGACATGACCACCAGCGCGGTGGGGTCGGCGCCGGCGACGGCAACGATGACGTCGGCGGCCGCCCCACGTTGGGCCACCACGCTCACGTTATACCCTTCGCCTTCCAGCCGTCGCCGCTGGGACTCCATGGCGACCAACGCCTGCGCGCGAGCGCCCTCTTCCAGGGTACTGATGGCGCCCCGGTTGTACCGCGCGCCCAGGAGGCCGGGCGGCAGGATGTCGTAGGCCTGCACCAACTCAATCGCCACGTCCAGCGACCTGGCGATCAGTTGGGCGTAGGGCAGCGCCTGATCGGAAAGCTCGGAACCGTCCAACGGAACGATTACTTTTGAGTACATGGTTTTTGTATTCTCCCACTGGATTCCCGCACGCCACAGGCGTATCTGCGACTTTCGCGGGAATGACGGTGCTATCGGGAATGATGGCGCTATCGGGAATGACTGCGCAATGTCAACGTTCATAGCCGGCAATGTCGGCGCTTACGGTTGGTAGAGAATTCTTCCGCACGCGCTGCAGGGCACCTGCCTGGATCTATCCCGCAGTTGCCGCATCACGTTGGTGGTCAACGTCATGCGACAGGAGACGCACACGCGGCCGTTGTCCACCAGGGCAATGGCGGTGCCGGCCTTGTTCCGCCGCAGCCGTTCGTAGCGTTGCAGATCGGCGCCGGGCAGGGTAGCCGCCAACGATTGGCGCTGGTCCTCCGCTTCCTCGCGCTCACGGGCAAGTTCGGAAAGGCGATCATTGAGTTGCGTCTCGGCTCCCTGCCAGCGGTCTTCGGCGTCCTGCATTTCGGTGCGGGCGCTTTGGGCGGCTTCCTCGTGGGTGCGCTGCGCTTCTTCCTGCTCCAGAATCGTGTCGTCCAGCTGGCTGATCTGGTACCGGGTAGAGTCAACTTCGCGTTGGACGGCGGAAAGGTCGCGGCGGGAAGTATTGCCGCTGTAGAGCCGGGACTCCAGTCCGGCCAGCCGCTCCTGCAGCCGGTCAACCTCTTCCCGCCGGCTGTGCACGTTGTCGGCGATGGTGAGCGCCTGAGACGAGTGGCGTTCGGCCTCGTCGGTGAGGTCGGGGCGATTGACGCCGGCGGCCAGACGTTGCTCCACCCGTTTCCGTTCGGTGTCGATGCTGTCAATCCGGTGATCGATTACCTGCAGGTCGTACAACTCTCGCGGGGTAGTCATGATTGGCTAATCTGCTCCGGCGTAATGGAGTCGGCAAGGTGGCCGCCGGCAACCTAGTCTATCAGGGTTGCCGCCGTTTTTATAGCGGCGGTTCCGCTACGTCAGGGTTCCGTTTTCGACGGTTTTCCCGCCTGGATGCACGGGATAGACGGAATTTTTACTGACCTGTGAGATGCGAGTGTTGAATTAGGCTAGGCATCAAGCAGCCGAAACTAAGGTTTATCGTGTCTCTAAATTATGAATGATTTGCCTATTGACTTAATTTTTCGTATGCACTAATATCCGCCGCTAATGGGGCCGAAAAGCCACACGCTGCATTGACGAGGTAGAAAAAACATGATGAACCAGTTGAACCTCTTTTCCAACGCCGGAGTCCGGGCACTCGTGGCGGGTGCCTTGCTGCTGGCTCTGACTGCGATTGCCTGCGGCGGGGCCGCGCCGGCAGCGCAAGCGGAGCCGATAACCGTGGAGGTTACACGCGTCGTCGAGCAACCCGGCCCGGAGGTCACCCGGGAAGTTCAGGTCGAAGTAACGAGAATTGTGGAACACCCGGGCGCCGAAGTCACGCGAGAAGTTCCGGTGGAAGTGACGCGGGTAGTACGAGAATTCGCGCCCAATGATGATCCCGGCGAACTCATCATATACTCGGGGCGCAGCGAGTCGCTGGTTGATCCGATTATCCAGCAATTCAAAGGGGCGACCGGCATCGACGTGCGGGTGAAGTACGCCGGCACGGCGGCATTGGCGGCGACGCTGCTGGAAGAGGGCGCCAACTCGCCGGCCGACGTGTTTTACGCTCAAGACCCCGGCGGCCTGGCGGCAGTGTCGGAAATGATGACGGAACTGCCTACCGACATCATCGAGATGACGCCGGAATGGGCGCGTTCCGCCGAGGGCCACTGGGTGGGCGTAACCGGCCGGGCGCGGGTTGTGGTCTATGGCACTGACCAGCTGAGCGAAGATGACCTGCCGAACGACCTTTGGGGGTTCACCGAGCCGGAGTGGAAAGGTCGTGTGGGCTGGGCGCCCACCAACGGGTCATTCCAGGCTATGGTCACCGCGCTGCGAAGGGGATGGGGAGAGGAACGCGCTGAGGAATGGCTGCGAGCCATGATCGCCAACGACGTCAAGATTTACCCCAAGAACACGCCACAGGTAGCGGCGGCCGCCGCCGGCGAGATTGACGTGGGGCTGGTGAACCATTACTACCTGTACCGTTTCATTGCGGAGGAAGGTGAAGACTTCGCCGCGCGTAACGCTCACCTGCGGGGCGCTGGGCCGGGGTCAATCGTCCTGGTGTCCGGGGCCGGCATCCTTGAAACCGCTGACAACCCCGAGAACGCCGAGGCTTTCATCCGGTTCCTGCTCAGTTCGGTAGGACAGCAGTACTTCGCCGGCCAGACTTTTGAGTACCCCATGGTTGAGGGAGTGAGGCCGTCGGTGTTGCTGACCCCGCTGGCCGAGATCGAGCAGCCGGAGATCACGCTCGCGGATCTGAGCGACCTGGCCGGGACCCAGGCGTTACTGCAGAAAACGGGCGCGCTGCCGTAGCGATTCGCGTCGAGGCGTCGGGCTGTGTATAGTTAGCCCCGTCATGCGGATACTCCACTTCTCCGACCTGCACATCGGCGTCGAAAACTACGGACGCACCGACCCGAGCACGGGGTTGTCCACGCGCCTCACCGATTTCCTGGAGGCGCTGGACGAGTTGGCGGAATACGCCCTGGCCAACTCCGTGGACCTGGTATTGCTGGCCGGGGACGCCTACAAGGGGCGCGATCCGTCGCAGACGCACCAGCGGGAGTTCGCCCGCCGGCTGCGTCGCCTATCCGCCGCCGGCATCCCGACGTTCCTGCTGGTGGGCAACCACGACCTGCCGGCGGCATCCGGGCGGGCTCACGCCGTGGAGATATTCTCCACGCTGGACGTGCCCAACGTGTACGTCGGGGCGAGTCTGAACAACCAGACCGTGCCCACGCCGGCCGGCCCGCTGCAAATCCTGTCGGTTCCCTGGCCGTCCCGAGGCGCGATGCTGGCGCGGGAAGAGTCTCGCGGGTTGACTATTGAGCAGATCAGGCAGGAAATCGAGCGGCGCCTGACCGCAGCCATCGCGGGGCGCGCCCAGGCGTTGAACTCCGACATTCCGGCGATCATGGCCGGCCACGTGACGGTCAACGGGGCGACGGTGGGCAGCGAGCGCTCCATGATGCTGGGCAACGATCACGTGCTCAACGTGAGCGCGGTGCAGCAGCCGCAGCTTGAGTACGTGGCGTTGGGACACATCCACAAGCACCAGGTGCTGCGTCCGCCGGCAATGGACGGATCGTCCAGCATCGGGCCGGCGGTGGCGTACTCCGGCAGCCTGCAGCGCGTGGACTTCTCCGAGGAGGCCGACGAAAAGGGGTTCTGCATCATTGACATCGACCCGAACGCGCCCCAGGGTCGCCGCCTCACCGACTTTCGTTTCGAGCGCATCGCCGCCCGCCCTTTCGTGACGGTTGACGCAACCGTGCCGGAGAACGAGGGCAACCCGACGGAGTTTGTGGTACGCGCCATTGAGCGGCGGCCGGTGGCCGGGTCAATCGTCCGGCTGCGGCTGCGGCTGTCAGGGGAGCAGTCGGCCCGAGTGAGGGACGCCGACCTGCGGGCTGCGCTCTCGCCGGCCCACTACGTCGCCAGCATCGCCCGCGACCTGACCGACGAAACCCGCCGACGCCTGGACACGGAACCGAGCGACCTGCAACCGCTGACCGCCCTCCGCATGTACCTGGAAAACCAGGGCATCAGCCCGCAACGGCAGCAGATATTGCTGGAACGGGCGGAGGAGCTGCTGGCTTCTATCGAGGCAGGCGAGTAGCGGTGCCTTTTGGATTCGCGCGCTGCCGGGCGTATAATGCGGGCGTTACCCATCCTGAGAGGCGTGCCATGACCACCAAGCCAGTTGTGTCCAAGTCGGGACCGGCGGAGCCGGCTGGTCGGTTCCCGGAGTTTCCGCCCAGGGACGATATGCAGAACGCCCTTCACCTCGATGACCAAGGCCACCAGGCAGCGCTGCGCCGGCATCTGGGCAACCCCGACACCACCGTGGTCATAGGCGAGGTTCCCATCGGCTGGAACATCCATACCCGGCGCGAGGTGATACGGGTTCCCGACCTGCTGATCGCCTTCAACGTTGACCGGGCGTTGGTAGTTGCGGAGATGGGCTACTCCATCGACGAACACGGCAAGGCTCCCGATTTCGCGCTGGAGCTGGCGTCGCCCAACACGGCGCGCAACGACGAAAGGGGCAAGCGGATTGACTACGCCAACTTCGGGGTGCGGGAATACTGGCGGTTCGACGCGTCGGGCGGCCGGTGGTATCAACAGCCGTTGGCCGGGGACGTGCTGGTGGGCACGGAGTACCGGCCCGTTGAGATTCACCGGGTGGACGACAACCGCCACTGGGGACACAGCGAGGTTCTGAACCTGGACGTGTGCTGGGAGGACGGGGAGATGCGCTTTTACGATCCGGCGGCCGGGCGTTACCTGCTTACCTTTGACGACGAGGCTGATGGCCGTCTTGCCGCGGAAGAACGCATCCGGCAGCTGGAAGCGGAAAACCGGCGGTTGCGGAACCCGCAGCCCTAGATCGACCCCGCCGATGAGGCACTCCCGTCCTGCCGGAACCATCACCGCCGTTCCCGGCATCACTGCCGGGCATTGGACGGATGCCGACTCCGCCACCGGCTGCACGGTCGTGCTGTGCGGGGATACTGCCGTCGGCGGCACCGCCGTGCGCGGCGGATCGCCGGGCACCCGTGAAACCGACCTGCTGGATCCCATGCGACGGGTGGACCGGGTTCACGCCATCCTGCTGAGCGGCGGCAGCGCGTTCGGGCTGGCGGCGGCCGACGGCGTGCAGCGATGGCTGGAGGAACGGGGCATCGGTTTTGAGACTCCGCACGGGCGCGTACCCATTGTTCCGGCGGCCATCCTGTACGACCTGGGCGTGGGCCGAGCCGACGTGCGGCCCAACGCGACGGCGGGTCGCGCCGCTGCCTACGCCGCCAGCGATGCGCCGCTGGCATCCGGCTCGGTGGGGGCGGGAACCGGGGCGACGGTTGCCAAGGGGCTGGGGCCGGCCGGCCTAGTCAAAGGGGGCATCGGTTCGGCGTACTGCACGCTGCCCAACGGCATCTCGGTGGGCGCGGCCGTCGCCGTCAACGCCTGGGGCGGCATCCACGACCACCGCGACGGCAGCCTGATCGCCGGTCCGCGGCGCGACGACGGGACGATGGCCGATCCCATAGGGGTCATCCTCGATGGCGAATACCCGCCCAGCGAGCCGTCGATGACCAACACCACCATCGGCGTCGTCGCCACGGACGCCGGCCTGGACAAGGCGCAGGCCAACTTCGTGGCGTCGTCCGCCCACGACGGCCTCGCGCTGACCATCCGCCCGTGCCACACCACGAGCGACGGCGACACCCTGTTCTGCGTGGCGACGGGCCGCAACCCGACACCGGTGAACCTGACCGCCATCGTCGCGGCGGCAACTCACGTCGTCGCGCTGGCGGTAATCGACGCGGTGCGGTCGGCTACCGGGCTGGCGGGGATACGGTCAGTCAGGGAGTTGAATCATGGCATCAGCTGACACCGTCCGCATCGGCTTCGTGGGCGCCGGCACGCTGGGCCGCGGGTTGGCGCTGGCGCTGGACGGCGTGGGCTGCAACGTGGTTGCCGTATCCAGCCGCACGCGGGCGAGCGCGGAATGGCTGGCGGAGCGCATCGACGGCTGTATCGCGCTGGATACGGCGCAGGACTTGGCCGACGTATGCGATCTGGTGTTTATCACCACGCCTGATGGGGCCATAGCGGAGGTGGCGGCGTCGGTGAACTGGCGCGCCGGCCAGGGCGTTGCCCATTGCTGCGGCGCGGCGTCTGTGGAGCTGCTGGACGCGGCGTCCAGCGCCGGCGCGTCGGTGGGTGCGATGCACCCCTTCCAGACTTTCGCAGCGCTGAGCGATCCCACCGAGGCGGCCCGTCGGCTGTCCGGCGTGACCTTTGCGGTGTCCGCCACCGGCTGGCTGGTCGATTACCTGCCGTCCCTGGCCGAGCGGCTGGACGGACGGGCCATAATCATCCCCGACGAATTGCGTCCGTTGTACCACGCCAGCGCGGTGCTGGCCTGCGGGTACGTGGGCACGCTGCTGGACGCGGCCATCGGCCTGTGGACGCGGATGGGATACACCGAGGAGGATGGAGTGAGAGCCGTTGCGCCGTTGACTCGCGCCACTGTGGAGGCCATCGCCGCCGCCGGACCCGTAAACGCCGTAACCGGCCCGGCAGTGCGCGGCGACGCCGACACCATCGCCGCGCACCTGGCGCTGTTGTCCGAGCGCGCGCCCGAGTTGGTTGCGCTGTACCGGGAGTTGACGTTAGCATCCATCCCGTTGGCGCGGGCGAAGGGGGTTGGAGATGTGGAGTTGGCGGCGCTCACGTCCCTCGCCCCGCGGTGAGGCCGGTTCAGCGCTGGCCGGCGAGGGTTGCGATTGCCACCATGGCGCGCTCTTGCGAGGATGCAGTGTTGAAGTCGATGGTGGCCTGTTCCGCAGCGTCAATCCAGGTAATGACCTGGTTCTGGGCAAAGGTGACGGTCGCACCGGGGTTGTAGTCCGCTTGCTCACGCTCTTTCTTGATGATGCCGATTACGTAGGCAAAATTTTGGACCGGTGAGCTGAAGAAATGGGCCCAACCGTGCAGCGGGTTCTCGGCGCGAAAATGGCGGAGCGACCGGTAGGTTGCAATCCAGCGGGATTCGTTGGCCGGCGTCCTGGGGCCTACGATAAGGTCGGCGTTGCTGGCTGCCAGAGCGTGAAACATTGCGTAGTAGGCGGTGCTGACGGCCCGACGCAACGCAGCCTGGGTGGGTTGGCCGCTGACGAGGAGGCGGCTGGCATTGATGAGTTCTAGCCAATCCATGGAGCGCCAAATTCCCCGGTGTCGCACTGGGGGATGTAGGAAATGGACGGGAGGGCGTGAATGCCGGCGTCGAGCATTGCCCGGTGAAGGTAGGGGAGGTAGGAGTTAATCCGGGGAATGTCCAAGCTGTCGGGAAGGCCGTCGTAAATAATCCAGACGTCGAGGAAGGGGACGCCGTCGAAGTCCTCGGTGGGCTTGGTCCACACCTCCCGGTAGGGCAATCTGCCCTGGTGATGGTCGTCCAGGGTTGCCAGGATGATGCTTTTGGCCTGTTCGGCCTGTTCGGCTGTGATGGTCATGGTATGCTCCGTCGGGCGCGGGTAGCACGTAGAGTACAGAGGGTATAATCATATCAGGGCGATATTCGCTCGTATCGGCCCTACCATAGCCTGGGCCAAAGGCGTAGCCGACGCTGAACTCGCCGCGTTGAACTCCATTTTAATGCCATAGGAGGCTCTATTGTGTCCGACAATCTCAGTACGCAATCTCTCGTTGATTTCTCAAAATCGCTCCTCTCGACACTCTCCAATGACCCGGCATAGTTTCTTTACGACGCCCTTGACCAAGCGGAGCCTTTGGGGCGGCGGTTGAAGCCGTGGGACGAACTGGATGAAGGACAGCGATCTACCATCGTTCGGCACGTAAACGATATGTCATCATGGCAAACGGAGGGAAAAGTAGAACCTGCGGATGCCGACCTGCGGTTTGAGAATCATCCCGAGCTTCGGGAATTGCTGGCCTGAACCGGCAAGCCAAGGAGCGCATCAGAAAGCGGAGGTTGTCAGAACAGGGCCTCCGTTTTCATTGCTGCCGCGCTCTCTATAGTTAGCCAAACGGCGATGGCAGGCTGCTATCCAGCATTGGCAGTACGGGGTCAAGTTGCTAAGATGGCCGCTGAGCGCGTACTGACTTAATTCGGAAACCTCACTGAGAATGCCGGCTCAGTGTGCGTAATCCCCCACGCCGAGTTGCAACAATGGCGTTACCCCCACAACGGGCTTTTCTGCGGCCAATTTTGGAAATCACGGCCAAAGCGGAAATGCGGCTGTCCTACAAAGAAATCCTCGCTGAATTAATACCACTGCTGTCATTGAACGATGATGATCTGCAAGAGCGAACGCCGCACGGGGCCTTGCGGGTTGAGAAGCATACGCGCTACTCGATGCACCTGCTGAAACGCGGCGGGCTGCTGGATGCCCCATCGCAAGGCTCGGAACGGGGCCGCTACCGGATTACCGAGCAAGGCCACCGGTATCTCTCCGAACATCCCGACGCCTTGGATCCGGCCCAACTCAATATGCTGGCGGCAAAGCAGGAACCGTCGGGGGATTCGTCGGCCCTTGCCGGAGCAATTCCAACCGCCGGCGACATCTCGCCCGATGAGCAGATTGAAGTGACCTATGAGCAGTTGCGCAACAAACTGGCCGATGAGTTGCTGGAAATCGTAAAAGCCGTATCGCCCGAACGCTTTGAGGATTTGGTCGTTGATCTGCTGGTCAAAATAGGCTATGGCCGTGGGCGGAGAGTGGGACGCACTGGCGACGGCGGCATTGACGGCATCGTGACCCAGGACCGGTTGGGCTTTGAAAAGGTTTACGTCCAAGCCAAGCGATGGGACACCGCCCAAGTCGGCGAGCCGGAAATCCGCAAATTCTCTGGCAGCCTTGACCCTCATGGCGCAACCAGAGGGGTATTCATCACCACTTCTCGTTTCAGTGAACCCGCAAAGCGAACCGCTGATTACGCCGCGCGCAACAACAAAATCATCCTGCTGATTGATGGGCCGAAGCTGGCCAGACTGATGATCGAGTACGGCGTCGGAGTGGTTACTCAAACCGTGTATGAAATCAAAGAGATTGACGAGAACTATTTCACCGACGGCTGACCGCCTCACCAGTCACTCTTTACCCAACCTTCAACCAGTCGCCGCCGGCGGGTTGGGCTGATACAATCGCCCCACTATGGCGACTACCATCCGCAAACTGGCCCAGATGAAGCGGGACGGGGAGAAGATCCCCATGGTCACCGCTTACGACTATACCGCCGCTCGCATCGCCGACGCCGCCGGCATTCCCATCATCCTGGTGGGGGACAGCCTGGGCATGGTGGTGCTGGGCTACGACTCCACCATACCGGTCACCATGGACGACATGGTGCGCCACACCCGCATGGTGAGTCGCGGCGCGTCCGAGGCATTGATCGTTGCCGACCTGCCCTTCATGGCCTACCAGGTCGATGCCAACGAGGCCATGCGCAACGCCGGCCGGCTGATGCAGGAGGGCGGCGCACACACGGTCAAGATGGAGGGCGGCGTCGCCATCGCCGACACCGTGCGTCGCATCGTGGATGCCGGCGCTCCAGTCATGGGACACATCGGCCTCACCCCGCAGTCGGTGAACGCGCTGGGCGGCTACCGGGTGCAGGGACGCACCCGCGCCACGGCCCGGCGCCTGCTGGACGACGCGGTGGCCTTGCAGGACGCGGGCGCGTACTCGGTGGTGCTGGAATGCGTGCCCAGCCAGTTGGCGAAGGTGATCACCGAACGTCTCACCATACCCACCATCGGCATCGGCGCCGGCCCCGATTGCGACGGGCAGGTGCAGGTGTTCCACGACATGCTGGGGTTGTTCTCCGACTTTCTGCCCAAGCACGCCCGGCGCTACGCCACGCTGTCCGACGACATAACCGCCGCATTTCGGCAGTACGCCGAGGATGTCCGCGCCGGGGATTTCCCCGCCGAGTCCGAAAGCTTTACCATGAACGAAGCCGTGCTGTCCGATTTGCTGGATGGCTAGGTAGTGGACGGAAATTGCTATAATCACAATCATAGCCGCCGCCATAACCGTCGGCATCGCGCTCCCGCTCGCGTTCGGAGCAGTGGAGGGAACTAACATGGTATTAGCAGAATTGCGCAAGCGTCTTTACAGAGAAGAAGGCCGCCGAGAAACACAACGGGCTTGGGAAGCCTGGAACGAACGGCGACTTGCCGCTGAACGAGAGGGTTTGCCCTTCGACGAACCGCCGCTTTCCCTCAACAGAACTTCCGGCGAGAATGGACGCTAAACTGGAATAAGGACGACACGCAATGCCCCGACTTGAAGGAAAAACCGCCATCGTCACCGGCGCCAGCCGCGGCATCGGCGCTGAAATCAGCCGCCTTTTCGCCGCCGAGGGCGCTCGCGTCATTTGCGCCGCCCGCACCGTCAACGAGGGCGACCACCCGCTGGAAGGCTCGCTGGCCAAGACCATCGCCGACATCAAGGACGCTAGCGGCGAGGCGACGCCGGTGGCCGCCAACATCTCGCTGCCCGAAGACTGCGAGATGCTGGTGTCCGAGGCGCGGCGCATCTACGGCCCGGTGGATGTGCTGGTGAACAACGCGGCGCTCACCTACTACCTGCCCATCAAGGACTTTCCCGTCAACCGGTGGATGCGCTCGTGGGCCGTGAACTTCCACGCGCCGTTCATCCTGAGCCAGCTGGTGCTGACTGACATGATCGAGCGCAAGTCGGGCAGCATCGTCAACATCTCTTCCGGCTCCGCCGTAGGCCCGGGTCGCGGGCCATACGCCACACCGCCCAACAACGGCACCTGCTACGGCGCGGAAAAGGCGGCCCTGGAGCGGTTCTCCCAGGGACTGGCCCAGGAGGTGTACGAGTACGGCATCTCCGTTACTGCGGTTGCGCCCTCCCTGGTGGTGCCCACTCCGGGAACGGTGTTCCACCATCTCGTCGAAGGTATGGACGACCCCCGGGGCGAGCCGCCCGAACTACTGGCACAGGCCACATTGCTGTTGGCCTCCGAACCCGTTGACAAGGTCACCGGCCGCGTCTGCTACAGCCAGCAGATCCTGCTGGAGTTCGGCTGGATCGGCGAGGGTCGCGGCTGGGGCGTTGACGACACCCGGGGGCCGGGCAGCGGCTACAGTCAAATGTAACGCATCAACGTGGTAAGATGGCGCGCGACCCGTCGAGATTGCTACGCCACTCTCGCAATGACAGGGATGCCCACAATAGGAGTTCTAACATGGAGTTCCAGTTCAGTACCGAGGACGCTACTTTCCAGAGCGATCTACAGCAATTCATCTCCGAAGAGTACGTCCCACAATGGGAACTCGGCGAACGGGGCGAAGGCGAGGAAAACTGGAATCGCACGCTGGATATGCGGCGCAAGCTGGCCGACCGGGGCTGGCTGACCATGCACTGGCCGGAAGAATACGGTGGACAGAAAGCGTCGCCGGTGCGCACCGCCATCTTCAACGAGGCGATGACCTACCACCGCGCGCCGGGACGCGACAACTTCGGCGTCCGTATGATGGGCGCGACCCTGATGATCCACGGCACCGACGAGCAGAAGGCCGAGCACCTGCCGCCCGTGGCCAAGGGCGAGGTCCAGTGGTGCCAGGGCTACAGCGAACCTGAATCCGGTTCCGACTTGGCGTCGCTGAGCACGCGGGCCATCCGCGACGGCGACGAATTCGTCATCAACGGCAGCAAGATCTGGACTTCCATGGGACACCGGGGCGACTGGATTATGCTGCTCACCCGCACCGACACCGACGCGCCCAAGCACCGGGGCATCAGCTTCTTCCTGGTGGACATGAAGACCCCCGGCATCGAGGTTCGGCCCATCATCAACATGGGCAACCGGCACGAGTTCAACCAGATTATCTTCGACAACGTGCGCGTGCCCGCCCGCAACATCGTGGGCGAGGAGAATCGGGGCTGGTACGTTGCGGTGACGCTGCTGGACTTTGAACGGTCCGGCATCGACTACTCGGCGGCGGCGTTCCGGCACCTGGACGACACTCGAAGGTGGGCCGACGGCATCTCGCGCAACGGCAAGCCGCTGAGCCGGGAACCGTGGGTGCGCAACGTGCTGGGGGACCGCTACATCGAGTGCGAAGTCGCGCGCCTGATCGCCTACAACGTGGCGTGGATGCAGGGCGAGGGCCTGGTGCCCAACAAGGAAGCGTCGATGTCCAAGGTGTTCGGCAGCGAGACGGTGCAGCGCACCACCGCGTCGTGCCTGGAGGTCATGGGCATGTACGGCGGCCTGCGCGACGCCAGGTGGACGCCCATGGAAGCCGACATGCAGGAACACTGGCTGCGGGCGTTCTCGCACACCATCGCCGCGGGCACCAGCGAAGTGCAGCGCAACATCATCGCCAGCCGGGGGTTGGGCCTGCCGCGCGGGTAGGCATGAGGCTGCCCAACGCTGAAAACGCCTGGGTTGAGCCAGCGAAAATACTGGAATACCTGCTGTCAACAAGCAACGAAGACGGCGAAGGTAAGGCCAAGTTCTTTTTCCAATACGGATTCAGTCGAGAGCAGTGGCAGGACTTTGCGAACGCGCTGCGCAACCATGGGCAAAGGCACGGCGTGACCCGGGTTGTTGAAACAAGTTTCGGTCCTAAATTCGTCATTGAAGGCGCCATAGAAACTCTGGATGGGCAGAATCCGCTGGTCCGAACGGTCTGGATGATTAACTACGGAACTGATTCACCCAGGCTAATCACCGCATATCCGTTGGAGGAGTAAATGCTACTGGAACATGATCGCATCGTACTCACCGCCAACATACCGGAAGAAGGGCTTGAGGCCGGCGATGTTGGTGTTATCGTACACATCCATCCACAGCACGCCGCCTACGAAGTGGAGTTTTTCTCGCTGGACGGTAACACGGTGACCGTGGCCACTGTCATGGCCGAACAGGCCCGCGCCGTTACTAATCAGGACGTTACCCATGCCCGCATCATCAGAGCAGCCGTCTGACCGGCTCAGTTCCGACTATTGCGATCAGCCGATTTCGGAGGAAACCATGATTCGCGAACTTGACTTGGCTGCGATCACGGAAGACCTTCAGGAGTACGGCTTGAAAGCCGGCGAAGTTGGCACCGTAGTACACGTTCATGAACCTGGTGTGGCATACGAAGTGGAGTTTTTCTCCCCGGCGGGCAACACCGTCGCCGTTGCAACCGTAGAAAACCATCAAGTCCGGCCGGCCAGCCCTGACGAGGTTCAACCGCTGACGGTTGACTACAACTGGGTGCAAGACGGCGTTGCGGTCCTCACGCTGACCAACCCGAAAAAGCGCAACGTGTTGTCATCGCGCACCCTGGCGGCGTTGGAAGAATGGCTGGGTTGGATTGCGAAAGATCCTGAAGCCCGCGTGGTGGTCATACGCTCCGAGGGGCCGGTGTTCAGCTCGGGGCACGACCTTAACGAGTTGGTCAACGGTGAGGCTGAGGACTACACCGCCGTCTTTGACGCCTGCACCCGCGTCATGGAGGGCATCCGCCTGCTGCCCAAGCCGGTGATCGCGCAGGTGCAAGGTCTGGCCACCGCCGCCGGTTGCCAGTTGGTAGCCACCTGCGACATCGCCGTGGGTGCCGATAACGCGGCGTTCGCCACCCCGGGCGTGCAGATCGGCCTGTTCTGCACCACGCCGGGCGTCGCCGTTGCGCGCTCCGTGATGCCCAAGAAGGCCATGGAGATGCTGCTGACGGGTCGGCCCATATCGGCGCAGGAAGCGTTGGAGTTCGGCCTGATCAGCCGCATTGCGCCGGCTGACGAACTGGAAGAGCAGGTGATGGACCTGGCCAGGCAGATCGCGTCGGCCAGCGCCCAGACGTTGGCCTTGGGCAAGGCGGCGTTCTACAAGCAGATCGAGATGGATCGCCCGTCCGCTTACCAGTTCGCCGGGAAGGTGATGGTGGACAACCTGCTGGAAGACGACGCTCACGAGGGCATCACCGCGTTCCTGGAAAAGCGCAAGCCGGTTTGGACGACCTAGCCGGAGGCCGTAATGGCGTTGCAGGAATTTATCAAGGAATCTTTTGATAACAACTGGGAGTGGCTGGTGCGCTACGTGGACGGGCTGACCCAGGGCGAGATTGAGTTCACCCCCAACGAGCAGTGCCATTCCATCGGTTTTATCGTGTGGCATTATGGGCGGGCGCTGGATATGTGGGTGCAGTCGCTGGCCAAGCAGGACACCCAGCTCTACGAGCGGGAGTGGGCCGAGCGTCTGGGCTTCGCGCCGGAGCCGATGAACGTGGGGTTCGGCTACACGGTCGAGGACCTGATCAACTGGAAATGCCCCGACAAAGCCGTCTTGATGGAGTACGCCGACGCTGCCCGCAACAACCTGCTGGAGTTCCTCGCCCAGCATGACGACGAATCCCTGGTCAACACCCAGATGACCAATCGGCGCGGCGAAAGCATGGCGGTGGCCGATATGTTCCGCCTGCTCATCTGGGAGGTCAACCAGCACGGTGGCCAGGCCGGCTATCTGCGGGGGATGCAGCGGGGGTTGGGGCAGTAGAAAACCATTCCAATCCAGGGTAGGGGCGAATGATTTTCGACCCCTGCTTGTAATTTCATCAGGAGAAATTCATTATGCCCGCCAGCACTTTGCAATACCGCTACGACCCGTTGCACCAGGACATTGTGTGCTCGGAGACTGCCATCAACGACCTCCCGCGCATCGTTGACAACCTCGGCGGCAGCCGGGCGATGATCACTTGCGGCCCCACCATCCTCAGTGCGTGCGACGTGGTGCCGCGCGTGCAGGAGGCGCTGGGTTCCCGCTACGTCGGGACCTACTCCGGCGTTGCGCCCCATTCGCCCGTGGATACCGTTGAGGCCGGCGCGGCCATGGCAGAGGAGGCCGAGCCCGACATATTCATCAGCGTGGGCGGCGGCAGCACCCACGACACCACCAAGGCCATTGCGGTCCTGCTGGCCGAGGGCGGGGACATCCGCGACTACGCGATCTTCTTTGAGCCGCCCGACAAGATCATCGTTCCGCCGACGCCATCGCCCAAGGTGCCGATCGTCAGCGTGCCCACCACCATGGGCTGCGCCGAGTTCAGCCGCGGCGGTGGCGGCATCACCGACCACGAGCAGGGACGCAAGCTGAGCATCGCCGGCGACGGCGTCACTCCCCGCACGATCATCGTGGACGGGCAGGCTTTGGCCACCACGCCGCTGCGTATCCTGGTGTCCACCGCCATCGGGCAACTGCGCATCGCCATCGAGACTGTCTATTCCACCGGGCGCAACCCCATCGGCGACGGCATGGCGCTGCACGCCATCCGCCTGCTGTTCGAGAACCTGCCCAACTGCAAGGACGGCGACATTGACACGCTGCTGACCACCAAGACGGCCTGCGCCATGGCATCACTGGCGTCCTTCGGCGGGTTGGGGTTGAACACCGCGACGTGCCACCACGTGGGCGGGCTGTACGACGTGCCTCACGGGGAGGCCAACGCCATCCTGCTGCCACACACCATGCGCTACAACCTGGACGCGTGCGCCGACCGACAGCGTATGATCGCCGAGGCCATCGGCGTCGCCAACTCAACGATGACCGACGAGGAGGCGGGACTGGCCGCCGCGGACGCGGTGGACGAACTGTGCCGGGAGCTGCAACTGCCCCGCACCTTGCGCGAGGTAGGCGTTCCCGAAGACGGGCTGGAGTACATCGCCACGGCGACGCTGAAAGACCGCAGCCTGAGCACCAACCCCAAGCCCGTAGTTGACGCCGGCCCGATTATGGAGGTGCTGCGGGCGGCTTATTAACGGCTCCGCTCATGGTGACCTTGTCGAACCACCCCGCTACAAATTCTCAATCGCCACCGGCTCCACCGGGTCGGCCAAGTCGAAGCCGAAGACGCGGGAGTAGAAGTACAGCTCGGCTTCCAGCGCGCGCTTGATGTTCTCGGCGCGGCGGAACCCGTGCTGCTCGCCCTCGAAGAGCAGGTAGGCGCACGGAATGCCCTTGGCGCGCACCGCGTCGAACATCATCTCGGCCTGGTTGGGCGGCACGATGCGGTCCTCCAGGCCCTGCAACAGGACGATGGGGCACGACAGGCCGTCGGTGTGGTTGATGGGCGAACGGCTTTCGTAGATGTCCTTTCCTTCCGGGTATGGCGCGATCAGCCGGTCGAGGTAGCGGGACTCGAACTTGTGGGTGTCCGCCGCCAGCGCGGTGAGGTCGGACACGCCGTAGTAGCTGGCGCCGGCCGCGAACACGTTGCGGAAGGTCAACGCCGCCAGCGTGGTGTAGCCGCCGGCGCTGCCGCCCCGGATGGCCAGGCGGTCGCCGTCGGCGAGTCCCTGGTGCACCAGGTGGAGCGCGGCGTTGGCGCAGTCGTCCACGTCCACGATGCCCCAGTTGCCGTTGAGCAGTTGCCGGTACGCGCGCCCGTAGCCGACGCTGCCGCCATAGTTGACGTCCACCACCGCAAAGCCCCGGCTGGTCCAGAACTGCACCGCCATGTCCAGCGCTCCGGACGCCGCGCCCGTGGGCCCGCCGTGGCTCAGCGCCAGCAGCGGCGGCAACTCGCCCTCCGGCGCCTGGTACTCGGGATTCCTGGGCGTGTAGTAGAGGGCGTAGGCCGGCCGCCCTTCGGTGGACGGGAACTCGATGGTCTGCGCCGGGGAGATGTAGCCGGCATCCACGTTGGTGGTTGACGCGGCTTTCAGCGTTTCCCAATAGCCGTCGTTCAGGTTCACCCGCATCAGCGACATGGGACGCTCGGCGTCGCCGGCGACCACCACCGCTGTGATGCCCGACACCGCCAGGTCGCCGCGGCCCATCTCGCCGGCGGGGACGTTCAACGGCTGCATGACGCCACTGTTGGGGTTCAGGCGGTTCAGCGACCACGCACCGCGCCGGTTGACGGCGCAGATAATGTCCCCGTTGCCGGCGAACCCGTAGGTGCGGCTGGCAAAGACCCATTGCGGGCGGGCGTACTCGGCATCGTCCCGGTACAGAGCCTCCGGCCCGTTGTCGTCCAGGCGGTATAGGTTCCACCAGCCCGATTCCTCTGACACGTAGTGCAATATCCCGTCGGGCGACCATTCGGGCTGAAACACCGATACGCGCTCGCCGCCGGCGACCAGCGTGGCGTCGCCCAGCGTCCCGTCGTCCAACACCGGGGCCGTCCACAGGTGGGTTCCGTCCCAGGGCATGTTGGGGTGATTCCACGACAGCCAGACGAGGGTCCCGCCATTGGGGCTCAGACGCGGCGACGACACGAAATCCCAGCCATCGAACAACACCACCTGTTCACCCGGCCCATCCGCCGGAACCGCTGCTATGGCGTTGATGATGTTCGTCGGATCCGAGTGATCCTCCCGGACACAGATGAGCCGGTTACGCCGGCGATCCAGCACGGCGTCAGCGTAGCGCAGCGGCGCGTCCGGCGTGATGGGCTGCGGCTCTCCGCCGTCCGGCTCTTGACGGTAAATGCGCTGGTTGTCAAAGTTGGAGAACCACACCGTGCCGCCGTGGGCGATCCACGCCCCGCCGCCGTACTCGTGCACCCGGGTGCGCGCGTTGAACGGCGCCGGATTCACGTCGGAGACCGCGCCGTCCGGCGTCATGCGCATGATGACGTTGCGGCCGCCCTCCGACGGCCGGCCCTCCGTCCACAGGATGGCGTCGCCGTCGATGGCGACCTGCCCGATGCTGATGGACTCCGCAACAATAGCGTCCGCCGTGATGGGCGAACGCCAGGAACCGTAGGGCGCGATGGTGGGGTAGTTCGTAGTCAAGACAGATTCTCCGATGGCGAAGGGGGACGCCCCCTCACCCCAACCCTCTCCCACCAGGGGAGAGGGATTTTTAGACGCTTTACTCGGCTACCGCCGGCATGACCTCCGACGCGACGGTTTCCATCGCGGGGAACACCTCTGCCGGGTCGCCGGAGTAGGGTGACACCACGATGCGCGATACGCCGATGTCCCGGTAGGCCTGGGCGTTGGCGCGCATCTCCGCAGGGTCGGTGCCCAGCGTGAACCGGCCGGGACGGCCGCCCTGCAACGGTACGCTGACCGATACGGGGATGGTGGCCGGGTCGCGGTCGGCGCGCTCCGCCCGCTCGTGCAGGTAGCGGATGCCCTGGGCCAGGTCCTCGGGCGGCATGGCGGTGGGATGCCAGCCGTCGCCGTGGCGGGCCGCCCGGCGGATGGCAGCCCGGCTGGTGCCTCCAATAATCAAGGGGATGCCCTCGGGACGCACCGGGCGCGGCGAGAATGCCATATCCGCGAACTGGAAGAAACGCCCCTCGTACCGGGGATCGTCGTCGCGCCAGAGGGTTTTCATGATCTCGATGGACTCGTCAGTGTACGGGCCACGCTCGGAGAAGGGCACGCCCATGGCTTCGATTTCGGTATCAATCACGCCGACACCCACGCCAAGCGCGACGCGCCCGCCGGATAGCTGGTCCAGGGTGGCCGCCTGCTTGGCCAGCCGCATGGGGTTGTGGTAGGGCAAGACCAGCACGCTGGTCCCCAGGATGACGCGGCTGGTCTGGGCGGCGGCGTAGGTCAGAATGGTCATCGGGTCGTAGTAGGGGCGGTTGCCCAGGCGCTCATAAACGTAGCTGACGTTGAAAACGTGGTCGCTGGCCCACACCGAATCGTAGCCCAACTCTTCGGCGCGGGCGGCGACGCTGACCACGTCCTGCACGTTGGCAAGGCCCTGGTTGTTGGAAAGGGAAAAGCCGATGTTCATATCATGTCTCCGCGCTATGGTATGATATTTCCAATAATCTACAACTCTCGGACCACAGCGTCCACTGCTTTCCGATGGCTAGAGGTTACAATGCCGCGGCTAACTCCCCAGGAAGTTGACGACTATCTTGCCGGCGCCCACGTGGCCCATTTCGCTTCCATCCGGCGAAATGGCGGCCCACACATCTCTCCGGTCTGGTACCAATGGCAAGCCGGCAGCGAACCCGACACCGGCACCGTAACCGTCGTATCCGGCGAATCCGCGGTCAAGACTCGGAACATCCTCCGCAACCCCAAGGTTTCCCTTTCCGTAGCCACCGACGAGTGGCCTTACCAGTACGTCATCCTCGAGGGCGACGCCACCGTGACCACCGACAACATCAAAGAGGCGGTGCGCAGCATCTTTTCCCGCTACGAGGGCGCCGAACGGGGGAAGGAAGACGCCAACGAGCTGACTCAGGGCGATCAGAAGCTCGTTGCCATCGTAATCAACGTCAAGCGCATCCTTTCCTGGAAAGGAGATGCCGAGTAATCCCGCACAGTCCGTCCCGCCAACCGCCGACGCCGTGATCATCGGCGGCGGCGTAATGGGCTGCGCGATTCAGTACAATCTAGCCCGTTTGGGCGTTGCCAATACCGTACTTCTCGAACGCGACGTGCTCGGCTCCGGCAGCACGGGCCGCTCCCAGGCCATCTGCCGGATGCACTACTCCAACGCCGTGACCACCGAACTCGCGTGGCAGAGCCTGCAAGTTTTCGCCGACTTCGACGCCCGTGTGGGCGGCACTTCGGGCTTTGTGAATACCGGCTACCTGGTGGTAGTCAACGAAGCGGATGAGGCTGGCCTGGAACGCAACGTGGCCATGCAGCAGGAGCTTGGGGTACCCACGTCGGTGGTGTCCCGGGACGACCTGGCCCAGGTGGCGCCGATGGTCACGCTGTACGAAGACGAGCGGGCCGCCTGGGAGCCGAACTCGGGCTACGCCGACCCCCACCAGGTCACCGTATCCTACGCCGCCCGGGCCCGCGAGGCCGGCGCACGCATCCTGATGCGCACCCCCGCGGCCGGAATTGAAACGCAGGGCGACCGGGTGCGGGCCGTCGTCACCGCCGATGGAGACCGCATTGCTACTGACACCGTCATCGTCGCCGCCGGCCCCTGGTCAAAGCAGGTGCTTGCCGGCGTGGGAGTTGACGTACCGCTGATTCCCGTGCGGCACCAGGTCGCCACCGTAGCGCGACCAGTGGAATTGGTGCCGCACCATCCCACGGTGGGAGACATCAGCCAGTCCTTCTCCTTCCGGCCCGACGGCTCCAACTTCACCACCATGGGATTCGGAGACGACAACGAGCAATCCGACCCCGACGTTTATCCCCAGGGACTGGAGTTATCGGAGGCGGCGATCGCCCGGGGCAAGCTGGCGCGACGCATTCCCGGCATGGCCGACGCATATTACCGGGGCGGGTGGTCCGGCCTGTTCACCACCACGCCGGACTGGCATCCCGTGCTGGACGCGGTACCCGGCGTGAGCGGCCTCTACTGCGGCATCGGATTCAGCGGGCACGGGTTCAAGTTGTCGCCGGCCATCGGCAAGGCCGTTGCCGAGCTGGTGGTGGAGGGCCGCGCCCGCGACGTTGACCTCACGCCGCTGCGGTTCACCCGCTTCGCCCAGGGGGACCTGATGGAATCCAGCTACCGCTACCGCGTGCTGGCGTGAAAGAAATTTTGCATGGATGTACCCTCCAAAGGGCAACCGGAGTTCGCAATGCTAACTCACGAACAAACCAAAACGGCTTACGACCTACTCGACCAGGCCGATGCCACCTTCGCCGCCGGCGACGAAATGCTGGGTGCGCAACGGTTGTGGAACTCATTCGCTGCGGTGATAGACGCCATCGCCCACGAGCGAGGTTTGCCGCCGTGCCAGGATGACGACGACATCCGCCGTCTGTTGCAAGAACTGTCCACACACGAAAGCAGCGAATATTCCATGATGCTGAGGTTTCATACCGCCGAACGGTTCCGCAAGGCAGCAAAGCGTGGGGCAATGGAGGACTATGAAGTGGAAATTTTCGCCCCTGAGGTTCACCGCATCATTGGCGAACTTGCGGCAATAGCCTGACCAACATGGAATCCCGTGAACACGTCGGACAAGCCCGATTTTTGATGGGCCTCCTCAACCAACCTCCCATCTCTGGAAATACGCAGCTTTTATCGGAAGTGATATTGGGGGTCGCCATTCAAATGTTAAAAGCTGTCGCCAAGATGAACAACTTGCCCTGCGAAACCCACCGCGAAATGTTCCGCGCCGTGCGTGCAATTGGGGAAAGCATAACTCCGGACGTGGAGTTGATACGCGAATTCGGCCGTGCTGAGGAATTGCACAAAAACTTTTATGACGGTGAAATGAGCAGCGACGAAATTGTGCAAGGTCGCGCGATGGCTGCCAAGTTCATAGTTAAGATGCAGCGCATCATTGACACCGGCTAATTTCACCGCCAAACGGAGCTAACACCGAATGGTAACCAACTTCCAATCCCATTACATTCCAAACACCCCTGCTGAGCAGGATGACTTGCTGGCGGCTATTGGCCTGCAAAGTATAGACGACCTGTTCGCGGACATTCCGGACGGCTACCGCAACCCGACGCTGGAGTTGCCGGCGCCACTGTCGGAGCTGGAGATCCAGCGCGAGCTGAACGAACTGGCGGCGCGCAACCGGCCGCTGGCCAGCGGCCCGTCGTTCCTGGGCGCCGGCTCTTACCACCATTTCATACCGTCCATCGTCAAGGCGATCATGACGCGGGGCGAGTTCCTCACCGCCTACACGCCCTACCAACCGGAAGTGTCGCAGGGCACATTGCAGGTAATCTTCGAGTTTCAGACCATGATCAGCGCCCTGTACGGCATGGAGGTGGCCAACGCCGGCATGTACGACGGAGCGACCAGCGTGGCCGAGGCAGTGCTGATGGCATGCCGCGTTACCCGTCGCCAGCAGGTTATCGTCGCCGATACCGTGTCGCCGGCCTACCGCCAGGTCATCGCCACCTACTGCCAGGCACAGGGCATCACCATCGACGTCACGCCGGCTGGTCAGGTTGCCGGCGCGATTACCGAGGCCACCGCCGGCATCGTGGCGCAGTATCCCAACTTCTACGGGTCGCTGGAGGACCTGCAAGCGCTGGGCGAAGCGGCCCACGCCGACGGCGCGCTGCTGGTGGTGTCCGCAGACCCATTGGCCATGGGGATGCTGAAGCCGCCCGGCGAGTTCGGCGCGGACATCGTAACCGGCGAAGGCCAGCCCCTGGGCATACCGCCGTCCTTCGGCGGCCCGTACCTGGGGCTGTTCAGCTGCAAGCAGCAGTACATCCGCCAGATGCCCAGCCGCCTGGTGGGCCGCACCACCGACACTGAGGGGCGCACCGGCTACGTGCTGACCCTGCAAACCCGCGAGCAGCACATCCGCCGGGAGCGCGCAACCTCCAACATCTGCACCAACGAGGCCCTTTACGCGCTGGCCTCGTCGATCTACCTGGCTGCCATGGGCCGGAACGGGCTGCGCCAGGTGGCGGAATTGTGCTACCACAAGGCGCACTATGCGGCCGACGCCATCGGCAAGCTGGATGGATACTCCCTGCCCCAATCAGCTGCGTTCTTCCAGGAATTCGTGGTGTCCTGCCCCAAACCGCCGGCTGAGGTCAACCGCCGGCTCATGGAGCGCAACATCCTGGGCGGCCTGGAGGTGAAGGACCGGTTCGACAACGGAATGCTGCTCTGCGTAACCGAGATGAACACCCGCGCCGAAATTGACGCTCTGGTCTCGGCGCTATCGGAAATCGCGTAGCGGGAGGGGCCGGGCGATGTGGCGATTGCGCACCAGCTATGTGGACGACTGGGAGGACATGAAGGCGACTGACGCGATCCGTGTCCGCATCCTCGGCCGGTCCGTGCATCCTTTGACCGCGCTGGTGGCAATGGCGGCCGTCGTCATACTGTTCATGGTCCTGTTCTACGTGAGCCGCGCGGACTGGTTCCCCAAGTCCACCACGATCAACTGGACCATTGCGGGCATCAGCATCGCCGTCATGCTGGTTGCCGGCGTCGTGTCCGGCATGTGCATCTGGGCGGTGGCGCAGTCAATTCGCCGGTCCAGAATGCAGTTGGCCAAGCTGGACGGAGCCACTGACGAGGAAGCTAGACAAGAGAGCGCGCGCTTCATCAGGCGCAACGTTTACCTGCGCCTGGGGGTGTACCTCGCCATGTCGTTGGCGCTGTGGTTTGTGCTCGGCAGCCCCTTCATATTCGACTGGGCCGGCCCCGGCCCGTACTTGGGCGGCCTTGCCGTGCTGCTGGCCGTCATCATGTTTTACACGTCCGGCACAGCCAGCCGCCTTTGGGCCAGGCTGCGTCGCGCCGGCAGCGAACCGTAAGGAACGCACCGAACCGCGCATTCCAATCTCAGTACACTTGTCACCGGAGATAGTCTGAACATGCTGAACAAAGGCGGAAACCGCGACACCACCAGGATGCTCATGGACCGCAGCGTATCCGGCCGCGTGGGCGTCATCACGCCGGAACTGGACGTGCCGGCAGCGTCCCTGCCCGATGCCGTGTATCTCCGCGACTCGCTGCCACTGCCGGAGGTTTCCGAGCCGGAGGTGGTGCAGTATTTCACCTCCCTGAGCCAGCTCAACTTCAGCATCGACACCCACTTCTATCCCCTGGGGTCGTGCACCATGAAGTACAACCCCAAGATCAACGACGAGGTGGCGTTCCTGCCCGGGTTCGCCGGCATCCACCCGCAACAGCCGGCCGAGCAGTCGCAAGGCGCGCTGGAGCTGCTGTACCGCTTGCAGGAATTCCTCACCGAGGTCACCGGCATGTCCGCCACCAGCCTGGCTACCCTGGCCGGGGCTCACGGCGAACTGGCCGGCGTGCTGATGATGCGCGCGTATCACCTGGCGCGCGGGGATTCCGGACGCACCAAGATGGGCATACCCGACAGCGCCCACGGCACGAACCCCGCGTCGGCGGCTATGGCCGGTTTCGACGTGGTCACCATCCCCTCGGACGCCGACGGCAACACCGACCTGGCAGCCCTGCGCGAAATCGCCGGCGACGACCTGGCCGGCGTGATGATCACGCTGCCCAGTACCCTGGGCCTGTTCGACAGCCACATCCTTGAGGTGTGCCAGGTGGTCCACGAGTGCGGCGGCCTGGTCTATGGCGACGGCGCCAACATGAACGCGCTTCTGGGACGGGCCAAGCTGGGCGAGCTGGGCTTCGACGTGTGCCACCTGAACCTGCACAAGACCTTCAGCACGCCCCACGGCGGCGGCGGACCGGGAGCGGGCCCGGTGTGCTGCGGCGAAATCCTCACGCCCTACCTGGCCGCGCCAGTGGTGGAGCGTACTGACGCCGGCGAATACACGTTGTCGGAACCGGCGGAGAGCATCGGCAAGATAAGCGGGTTCCACGGCAACTTCGGCGTCCTGGTGCGGGCTTACACCTACATCCGCACGTTGGGCGCAGCCGGCTTGCTATCCATCAGCGGCAACGCGGTGCTGAACGCAAACTACATCATGCACGAGTTGAAGGACATCTACGCGCTGCCTTACGATCGCACCTGCATGCACGAGGTGGTTTTCTCCGCCGACCTCCAGCGCGAGCGTGGCGTCAGCGGCCTGGAGGTCGCCAAGCGTCTGCTGGACTACGGGTTCCACGCGCCGACGATGTACTTCCCGCTCATCGTCCATGAGGCGCTGATGATCGAGCCCACCGAGTCGGAGACCAAGGAGACTCTCGACGCCTTCATCGACGCCCTCCGCGCCATCGACGCCGAGGCCACGTCAGAGCCGGAACTGGTGCAGCACGCCCCGCATACGACGCCGGTGTCGCGCCTGGACGAGGCCACGGCGGCGCGGAGGCCGGTGCTGCGGTGGGAGCCGGTGGAGGCGGCGGCGGATTAGAGAAACCGAGGGCTGCTCGATGCGCAGCCCTTTTTCAAGTCCTGGGGGTTGGCACTGCCTACCCGCCCTGCTCCTCCAGGGCCCGGCGGATGTCCTCCGGGTCGACCTCAAACTCGATGCCGGCCCGCTCTTGCTGCAATAGCATGGCGACGCGGGAGTCGCGGCCGGCCCAACCTCGGTTCAACGCCTCAGTCATCTCGGCCAGGGTGGTGTTGGCGAGTTTCATGGGCACGTCGAACTCGCGGCCCACGGCAACCGCCAAGTCAACGTCCTTGCGGGCCAGACGCAGGGCGAAATCGGGCGGGTCGTAGTCGTTGATCAGGAAGTGCTGGGCCAGGCCTTCGAACATGCCGCGGCGTCCGCCGGCGCCCTTGCGGACGGCCAGCCACAGGGCCAGCGGATCCACGCCGGCCTTGATGCCCATGGTGAAAACCTCGGCCAGAGCGGTCTGCACGATGTAGCCGGCGCAGTTATGCACCAGCTTGGCGACGGCGCCGCTGCCGATTGGTCCGACGTAGTAGGCGGCGTCGCCGATAGAGTCCAGCACCGCCTTATGCTGATCGAACACCGCCTTGTCGCCGCCGACCCAGATCGCCAGCCGGCCGCTGGCGGCTCCGGCCGGGCCACCGCTTACGGGCGCGTCCAGCACGTTGATGCCCTGGGGCGCGACCCGGTCGTGAATCTGCCGGATCAGCGTGGGCGAGCTGGTGCTGAGGTCGAAGTAGGCTTTGCCGCCGGACATCCCGGACATGATGCCGTCTTCACCCAGCGAGACGGCCTCTACCTCCACCGGCCCGGGCAGCGAGGTGAACACCACGTCGCTGGACTCGGCGACCTCGCGGGGCGTATCGGCCCACGTTGCGCCGGCCTCCAGGTGCTGGGTGGCGGCCTCGCGGCGGATGTCGTGGACCACCATGTCGTTGCCGCCGTTCAGGCAGTTGTACGCCATGCTGGCGCCCATGGTGCCCAGGCCAATAAATCCTACTTTTGCCATAGCTGATTGTCTCCTGTAGCGACCGAATTGGATTCAGCTTTGCGGATCGCCGTCCGACGGGTTCTTCCGGGTGGGGGCGTTTTCGCCCAGCACGATGCTGCGTCCGGTGTCGGTAACGCGGTAGTGGCCGGACTTGCCGGGGATGCGCTCCAGCCAGCGGAACTTGGTGCGGGCGGCGTTGCGCAGAGTTTGAACGAAGCTATGGGGGATGGGCCACCCGGCCAGGGTAAATAGGCGTTCCAGCTCGTCGGGATCGACGCTCCGCACGTTCAGATGACGGTCGGCGGCTTCGGCGGCTACCACAACGCGCCGCATATCGCCCAGCGGGCTGACGCGTTGGCAGAAGGCGATGAACTCGTGCTCGTCAGGGGTTGACGGTGTGTAAGCCGGCGCGGGAGCAACTGCCGACGCCGCAACCGGAGCCGGTTCTGCCGGGGGCGGCGGACGCTCGACTACCGCCGCCACGGTCGCAGTGGGGACCGGCGCATGGTTGCCGTTGGTGGCTCCGTTAGACGCTGCGCGCGTCGCGTCCGCGCCGTTTGCCGCCGGCACCATCTGCGGTGGCGCGGAACCGTGTCCGTTGGTTGGCGTCCCGTTGTGATGAGCGGCAGCATCGGGGAATCTGCCGTTCACCTCTTCAATTGGCTGCTCTGCAACCCCGTTCAGGTGCGGCATCGTTGAGTAGAGCACCTCGCGCACCAGATCCTTATCGTCGGCCTCGATGGCCACCTGCGCGCCCGACGGCAATGTGATATTGAGCTTGATCATTCCCTACCACCCGGTCACAATGGGAAAGCCGCGACCCACGCTGACCTGTCGGGATCGCGACGGAACACCGCAATGATGGCTCAATGGTAATGTACCGCCGGGGCTTGTGGCAAGGCGAACGGATGGCAGGTTTGGGTCAATGTCGCGTGTCGTCAGCGGGGCTATCGTAGTGAATTACCTCCAGCCCCGGCAGGTTGCCAAAATCGCGGTCGTGGGAGAGAAGCGGACAGTCCAGCAGAACGGCGGTGGCCGCAATCCAGGCATCGGCAGCGCTCAATTCCCGGCCAATGCGGCGGCTCTGAGCGCGCAGACGCGAGCAAACAACAACCAACTGCCTGTTGCATCCCAACACGACATAGTTGTCACTGATATGTTCGATAAGATCGTTTATCCTTCTCTGTCCCCAATTGCTGCTCAAAGCGCCATACATAAGCTCAGCGTAAGTTTGGAAGGATATAGCACGATGCTGTTCGGCCAGTGCAAGCCGATAAGGCTCTCCGATTGGGTCGTCGCGGAAGATGTACGAGACTACGTTGGTATCCACGATCACCAGATCGTTTTGGGTTGGTGCTGTCATGAGTCTCGTTCACCATGGATTATGCGAATGAACTCGTCCATATCGGCCTGATCATCGTAATCGCGCTGGGCAAAACCGGTAGCTCTTACAGGGTCGAAAATTCTCGGTTCCACCGCTTCGATTTCGTCTATGCTCGGCCATTCAACGCTGATCTCGCGTACTTTCAGCGGCCCGAACTGATTGCTCGGACCGGCCTGTTCGACGCCGACAACCTTCACGAAACAGGTTGCCAGTTGCTGCATTGTTTCGCTGAGATTCTCCTCAAATTGGAGTTCAATCAGCGTATCGCCGAAATTGTTCAGTTCAGCAGTGCGCTTCTCGCAGTTGACCTTCGTCAGGCGACCGCGTATCAAGATTTCCCTTTCCATTTCCGCACCCCCGGTCCTGCTTGGTGTGCCATGCTCAGAATGTATCACACTCGCCGCCCGCCACGTCAGCCCAGCCACGTCACAAAAAATGCGCCGGCGGCCAGGAAGATCAGGAAACCCAGCACGTCGGTGAACGTGGTGACAAATACTGCCGATGACACCGCCGGGTCGATGCCGAGCCGCCTCAGCAGCAGCGGAACTCCGGCCCCTGTGAGCGCGGCCACCAGCAGGTTCCCCACCATGGCGATTGCCAGCGCGATGCCCAGGCCCGGGCTGCCTTTCCAGAGCCAGCCCAGCGCGCCGGCCAACGCGGCCAGCGCCATGCCGTGCAGCAGGCCCAACAGCAACTCCCGTCCCAGCAGGCGCAAACCCGTCGGCGCCGGCACCTCGCCAACGGCCATGCCGCGCACCACCAGCGTCACCGTCTGCGTGCCGGCGATTCCGCCCTGGCCGGCTACCACCGGCAGGAACACGGCCAACATGGCGATGGCCGCGATGGTGGACTCAAAGAGGCTTATCACGGCGGCGGCCACCAGCACCGTCCCCAGGTTCAGCACCAGCCAGGGCAGGCGGTGGCGGACCGACAGATGCAGGGGGCCGAAAACGCGTTCGCCAGGGGCGGAGGCGATGCGCAGCATATCCTCGGTGGCTTCTTCCTCACCGACGTACATGGCTTCCTCGGCGCGGATGACGCCCAGCACCCGCTGCTCATCGTCCACCACGGGTACGATGCTGAACGAGTACCGTGCCATGATCCGGTGAACCTCTTCCTGGTCGGTCACCGGCGATACCGATACCAGGCGATGCCCGTGCTCTTCGGTGATTTCACGAACCGAACGCGCCGGCGTCGCCAGCGCCAGCTGGGTGATACTGACGGCTCCCACCAGCCGTCGCCGGTCGTTGAGGACGCAAACCCAGCCGAAACCCTCGGCGTCCTCCCCGAACAGGCGCAGCACGTCCAGAGCGTTGCCGGCCGTCACGTCGTGGCGCACCCGGGGGTAGTCCGTCATCATCATGCCGCCGGCGGTGTCGGGCGGATACTGGAGCAGCGGAACCACGTCCTGGGGACGTTCCAACTCCGCGACGATGGCGTCGGCGCGTTCGTTGGGCAGTTCCTGGAGAATGTCGGCGACGGTGTGGCTGTCAACGTCGTCCAGCAGATCGGCGGCGCGCTCCGGCGGCAGTTCCTCAACGATGGTTGCCGCCGCCGGCGTCGGCGCCTCGTCCAGGATGTCGGACAGTTCACGCCGCGGAATCAGCGCGACGAGCCGCCCGCGTTCCGCCCGGGAAACCCGTTGCAGCAGGATGCCCTGGTCCGCAGCCAGCATCCTCCGCAGCAGCCCGACCGCCATGCCGGCGCGATCGCGTCCCAGCGCTTCCCGTATGCGCCGTCGCAGGGATTGGTGGTCGGTTCGGACGTCGTCGCCCACCGGCGTCGATGCGAAATCCGACGCTCCGTTTGGTTGAGGGTCGGTCTGGCGATTCATTGCGGTTCACCTGGGACCGACACTCGTTGCGCCGGTCTGCCTAAATCGTTTGCTTTAATCTCACTGCCAGCGAGCGGGTCAAACCGGGCACGGCGGCAATGTCCTCTACCGTGGCTTCCTTGATGCCTTGCAGAGAACCGAAGCGGCGCAACAGCATCCGTTTGCGCTTGGGGCCGATGCCGGTAACCATGTCGATGGGCGATTTCAGGCTGCCCTTGGAGCGCAGGTTCCGGTGGAAGGTGATGGCGAAGCGGTGAGCCTCGTCGCGGATGCGCTGCATGAGATAGAGAGCCTGGGAGTCCCGGGGCAGCACGATGGGCTCCGGCGTGTGCGGCACGAAGATTTCCTCGTTTTCCTTGGCCAGCGAGCACAGCGGAATCTGCTCCAGGCCCAGGTGCAGCATGACTTCCCGGGCTGCGGACAGGTGTCCTTTGCCGCCATCGATGATTACCAGGTCGGGCATGACGCCCCAGGTATCCACCTTGCCGTCGGGGTCGGGGTTGGCGATGGCCTGGCTGAGCCGCTTGAAACGCCGGGTCAGCATCTCTTTCATGCTGGCATAGTCGTCAACGCCGTCCACGGCCTTGATCTTGAAACGCCGGTAGTCGCGGGTGAGCGGCTTGCCGTCGTCAAACACGACCATGCTGCCCACCAGGTTGCTGCCCTGGATGTGGGAGATGTCGTAACACTCCATGCGCACGGGAGCGGCCGGCAGGCTCAGTTCCTCTTCGAGCTCGCTGAGCGCGCCCTGTATCGCATCGGTGCGATGGAGCCACTTGGCGCGATGCTGGGCCAGGCCCTCGGCGGCGTTGTCGGCGACCACCTGCACCAGTTGGCGGTTCTCACCGCGCTGGGGGCGGTAGAGACGGACCGCGCCGCCTCGCCGGTCGCGCAGGAAATCCTGCAACAACTGCGCATCCCCCTCCGGCGGGTCGTGCTGGATCAGGATGGTGGGCGGAATCTCCAGCGCGTTGGCGTAGAACTGCTGGACAAACTGGGCGATGATGGCGCCGGGTTCGTCGTCCTCCGGCCCCTCCATGAAGAAGTGATCGCGACCGATCAGCTTGCCCCGGCGGATGAAGAACGCCTCCACCCACGCCTCCCGTATGCGCGAATCGGGATCGGCCACAGCCACGGCGATGGCGTCCAGGTCGGCGGCGCGCCCGGAATCCACCTTGACGGTGCGTTCCTCCTCGAATTTCTGGATTGCGCCCATCTGGTCCCGCAGCACGGCGGCGCGCTCGAACTCCAGCGACTCGGCGGCCTGTTCCATCTTGTCCCGCAGCTGCCCCGTGACCGTTTCAGTGTTGCCCTCCAGGAACAGGATGACCTGCTTGATTACTTCGTCATAGTCTTCGCGGGTGGCCAGGCCGGCGCACGGGCCGACGCAGCGGTGGATGTAGTATTCCAGGCAGGGGCGCAGGTCGGTTCCGGTGATCCGCTTGGTGCAGGAACGGTACGGGAACAGCTTCTTGACCAAGTCCATGGACTGGCGGACGCTGCCGGCGCTGGCGAAGGGGCCGAAGTAGCGCGCTCCGTCGGTGTGGACGCCCCGGGTGATGTACACCCGCGGGAACTCCTCGGCCAGGTCAACTTTCAGGTAGGGGTAGGTCTTGTCGTCCTTGAGGCGGACGTTGAAGTAGGGGCGGTGGCGCTTGATCAGCGTATTTTCCAGGATCAGCGCCTCAGCCTCGGTGTCGGTGACGATGTACTCAAAGTCGGCGAGCTCGCTGACCATGCGGCGCGTCTTGCGATCCAGGCCGGCCGGCGATCCGAAGTAGGACCGCAGCCGGTTCCGCAGCACTGCTGCCTTGCCCACGTAGATCACCGCGCCCTTGGCGTTCTTCATCAGATAAACGCCCGGACGCTCCGGCGTTACCAAAAGGCGATGGTCAAACTCTTGCCGTACCATTGGCAATTATCTCTTCGCTCCCGCGAAAGCGGGAGCCCAGGCGCTTGCCAGCATGCCCTAGATTACGAAGGACACGGCTACCAGCACCACGACCAGCACGCCGGAGAAGATTCCGATGCGCTTGAGTTCCGAACCCACGTGGTTGTAGGCCGCGGGCCGGTCAAAGCGACGGCCCCGGGGCTGTGTTTCGGAACGTCCGATGGGCCGGCTCGCCCCAGTGGGGGCGGCAGCTGACGCCGGACTCGGTGACGCGGACGGAGCGCTGGTCGGAGCGGGTACCGGCTCCGCTACGGCGGTTGCGGTTGCTCTCGCGCCGGCGGGCGGGTTGCTGCGGTTGGCGTTGTTGCGGCGCCGGCGCAGGTTGTTCTGCCGCGACGCGATTCGTTTGCCCTTGCTTGGCATTGCGACCTCCGTGCGCCGCGACGCCGGAGGGCGTTCTTCAGCGCAATTTGCAGTCAGTATATGAATGGGAACGGCGGTTGTATGAAATGGCCGTTGGCATAAGTCAATAATACCAGCAAACGCGGCGGAATGTGCGTTTTAACCCTCAAGAGCCCGGGGGTGGCTGCGGCGGTACTCGTCGCGTACGTGGGTGTCGGTGAGGTGGGTGTACACCTGGGTGGTGGAGATGTTGGAATGGCCCAGGAGCTCCTGCACGTGTCGCAGCGAGGCCCCGTTCTGCAGCAGGTGTGTCGCGAAGCTATGGCGCAGCGTGTGGGGCGTGATTTCAGGGTCAACGCCGGACTTCTTGGCGGCGGTTTTGAGGACGTTCCAGACCCACTGGCGGCTCAGACGCTCGCCCCGGTTGTTGACGTAGAGCGCGGTTTCGCCCTTCTTGTTGGTGACCAACTCGGCGCGCGCGCTGCCGATGTATTCGCGCAGGTTGACCAGGGCCTCGGGATACAGATATACGATGCGTTCCTTGGCGCCCTTCCCCCAGGCCCGTATGAAGCCCTCCTCAAAGTCGATGTCCTGCACGTTGAGGGCAACCAGCTCGCTGACCCGGACGCCGGTGGCGTAGAGCAGTTCCACCATGCTCGCGTCGCGACGGCCCTCCGGAGTTCCGGTATCGGCGGCGGTGCTGAGCAGCAGCTTCACGTCGTCTTCTGAAATGAACTTGGGCATGACCCGCCCCACTCGCGGCGAACCCAGATTCTCGGTGGGGTCTTCGCTGATCAGTTCGTTGGCGCTCAGGTAGCCGAAGAAAGACCGGACGGCCGCCACTTTGCGCGCGGTGGTCGAATCCCGATACCCCTTTTTTTCACGAAGCTCAACGATGTAAGCGTTCAGCAGGTCCAGATCCACCTCGCGCAAGATCTCAGGATCGTCGTCCGAGTCATCGAAGTATTCGGAGACGAATTCGCGGAACTGGTTCAGGTCGTTGCTGTAAGCGTCCAGCGTGTTCTGGGAAAAGCCGCGCTCGACGACCAGATACTGAAGGAAGGCATTCACGGTTTCTTTCATAATCTTCACCATCAACCCGCTTCGTGTTGCCTCTGTGCGGCGATGACATTCCAGGCAACCCGGCGGGGCAGGTGCTATTATTGTAAATCATCTTGACCGGGGCATACTTGGGGCCCTGCGAGATTCGGCGATTTTGCGCCACGGAGCGCCCATGAACCCGCCCAGCTTCCTTTTCGTCGCCGTACAGTCCGTCGCCGTGCAGGCTGCCGACCTGACCTTTCTGGCCTACCTGGATATATGGATCATCAGCGGCCTGGTCCTGCTGGCCGTAGTCGTGGTGGTGGGCAAACTGGCCTGGGGAAAGCTGCGCCGGCGCGACGAGGAAGAGTTTGACTGGTACTACGACGACGACTACGTTTTGGATTCCGATGACGACTTTACGGACCATCGGAATTAAGGCGTGGCCGCTTCCGCCTCGAACTCGCTGAGCGCCACCACAAATCGGCTCAGCGCAACTGCACCACCGTCACCCCCGCCGCGCTCCCGCCCTCTCCCGGCTCGGTAGTTGCCACCAGCGGGTGGCCGGTCAGGTACTCGCGGATGGCGCGGCGCAACGCTCCCGTGCCCTTGCCGTGGACGATCTTGAGCGACGTCATGCCCTCCAGCGCGGCATCGTCCAGCAGGGAGTCAATGATGTTGAGCGCCTCATCCACCCGATACCCGTGCAGGTTCACCTCCGGGCTCAGCGTGCGCTTGGCCTCCGGGCGCCGATACACCACGCCGGCCTGCTCGGCGGCGGGATGCACCCGGTCAGCCGCCCGGTCCAGCTGGTACACGGGCAGCCGGGCGCGCATACTGCCGATCACGACCTCGATTTCCTGCTGTTCGTCGGGCGGCGTGACCACCTCCACCGGGCGAGACACGCCCCGGATGTACACCCGGTCTCCCACGTGCAGGTCGTGATACCAGGGCGGACGCTCCACGGGGATCGGCGCCCACTCCGGCGACACCACTTCCCGTTGTGCCTCGACCAACCGCTCGCGTTCCGCTTGCAAATCGACGTCCGAGCGTCGGGCGTCCCGGCCGGCAGCAGCCTGCCGTTCCTGCTCTCGTCGCAATGAACGTTCCGCCTGCCGTATGCGTCCGGCGACTTCTGCGATTTCCTCGGCAAGCTCGCGGCGGGCGTCTTCCACCAGTTGGGCCTTGGTATCTTCCACCGCTTCCAAACGCTCGGCAATCTCCTGCTCCTGCCGGCGGGCGTCGGCCAGCGCCTGCTCGGCCTGCTGGCGCAGTTCCGACACCGTGAGCCGTTCCTCCTGCAATTCCTGCAGCAATCGGTCGGTCTGCACGTGGGACGGCTCCAGGTGGGTCTGCGCGCCGGCTATCACGGTTTCAGGCAAGCCCAGCCGGTATGCTATGGTCAGGGCATAGCTGCGGCCCGGCACTCCGTGAGTCAGGCGGTACGTCGGCTCCAGCGTACGCGGGTTCAGGTCAACGCTGGCGTTGACCATGCCGGGCTCTTCCTGGGCCAGGCGCGCCACGTTGCGGTGGTGGGTCGTCGCCACCACCGTCGCGCCGCAATCCCGCAGGTGGGACAGCAAGGCGATGGCCAGGGCCGAACCCTCCTCCGGGTCGGTGGCCGAACCCAGCTCGTCGATCAGCACCAGCGACCGCGGTGTGACTACGTCCAGGATGCGCTGGATGTTGCGGATGTGGCTGCTGAACGTGGACAACGACTCAAAGATACTCTGCTGGTCGCCGATGTCGGCGTAGATGCCGTCAAAGAGGGGCAGGTCGGCCTCGTTGGCCGGCACCTGGAGGCCGGCGTGGGCCATCATCGCCAGCAGGCCGACGGTCTTTAGCGCGACCGTCTTGCCGCCGGCGTTGGGGCCGGTGATGAGCAGAACCGGATGGTCGGCGTCAATGCTGATAGTGGTGGGCACCACGTCGCCGGTGAGCAGCGGATGGCGCGCGCCGCCCAGATGCAGCCGCCTCGGTTCATCCGCGTCAAGCAGGTTGGGAGGAACGGCCCGCAGGCTGGCGGCGTAGCGCCCCTTGGCCACCGCCAGGTCCAGGCGTCCCAGCAAGTGGATCATCAGGTTGATGTCCTCGGCGTAGCGGCCCACCAGGGACGACAGTTGCCGCAGCACCCGCTCTTCCTCGCGCTGCTCGGCCAGGCGAGTCTCGCGCCAGCGGTTGCCAAGGTCGATCGCCGGCATCGGTTCGATGAACACCGTGGCGCCGCTGTCCGATACGTCATGCACGATGCCGGGAGCTTTACCCTTGAAGTCGGTTTTGACCAGTAACACCATGCGCCCGTTGCGCTCGGTTACTATGTCTTCCTGCGCGATGCCGGAACGCTGGTAGCGGCGCAGCGTGCGCTGCATTACGTCGTTGAGCGCAGAGTACGACGAGCGGGATTCCCGGCGCAGGCGGGACAGCTCGGGCGTTGCGTTGTCCATGACTTCACCGGCGGGGCCGATGGCATGATTCACCGCGCTTTCCAGATCGGGCAGGTCGGGCAGGTTCTGGGTTATGGCGGCCAGGATGGGCAGATCTTCCCGATGGGACAGCGCGTTGCGATTCCAGCGGGCAGCGGCGGCCAATGCCCCGACGTTGCGCAGTTCCTCGCCGCTCAGGACGCCGCCCAGCAGGGCACGATGGACGGCAGGGCGCAGGTCGTCGGCGGGTCCCAGTTCCAGGGATGCGGCGGTGTCCAGCAGGCGACGGGCCTCGGCGGTTTCCTGCTGACGCACGGCTACATCGCGCGCGTCGGCGGAGGGTGTAAGCTCGGCGGCAGACTCCGCGCCGACGGCGGTGCGAGTCGCGGCGGCCAGTTGCCGGCGTATTTCGTCAAATTCCAGCAGCCCCAACGCGAGTTGGAAGCTGCCGTCGGTAGGCGTGGGTTGCTCGTCCGCCGAAACCATGTGGGGAATTATAGCATTGGGGGATGGAATCGCTCGCTATGTTAACCGGAGTTCGCTGTGAGAACCGAGATGGACTAACTCCAGGGTATCTGCATCCGGCTTGCGGTAAATCAAAAGCAGGTCAAACCGGATGTGGCACTCTCTGTAGCCAATCCAATTCCCGGCCAGTGCATGGTCTCGGTAGCGTGATGGCAGCGTTTCGTCAGCAGCCAGTAAATCGACAATCAGTTGGAGTGCGGTTTCCAAAGTCGCGCGGTGTCGGCCTCTCATTTCCCGTCGGTAATCGCGCCTGAACGACCTGAGCAGGTTAGTCGTCCTCATCGTCATCCGCATTTAGGTAGGCCATCAAGTCGGCAACATTGTCAAAACTGACCATATCACCACGCTCCGCAGATCTAATCTCCGCTATTGTCTCTGGGTCGAGTGGGATGCAGGGGAAAGGCAAGGCTTCCTCGGCGGCGATGTAGTGCATCATCAAACCAAGAGCGTCGGAAATAGTGATGTAGTGTCCATCCAGGACCGCGGCCACTTTGTCCCACGTCTTCTGGTCAACGTCTGCGCTGGCCTCAATTTTAATAGCGTCCACGTTGGCAACCCTCGTCATAGTCTGGATACAGTATATCCGACGCTAACCATTCCACCGCAACGGGTAGGCTCGGCACTGGTACAGCATCGCGCCCACCTGGTCCAGCGCTGCCCGGTTCGGCTCCCGCACGTCCAGCCGGCGTTGTAGCGTGATGGACGCCAGGCGGCCCAGCATGTCGCACTCCTTGACAAACCCGTTGACGGTGGCGGCCTCACCACCCAGCGCAACGTAGTCCAGCCGGTCGAGCCACGGCCGCCACTGTCGTTCCAGCACGCCGGCTGCTTCCACGTACAGCCGGTGTATCTGGTTTTCCCGAACCCGTCGGAATCGCTGCTGAGACGTGCCCCCGGCGTGGTGCCGGCTCTTCACGTAGCGCGTGTCCGTCTTGGATACCGCCAGCTGCTGCCCCTCGTACACCGCGATGGCGTAACGGCCCAGCCGCACCAGCGCGACGCCCACGGTGAAACGGGTCGCCAGCAGCGCGCGCAGCGGCCGGTCGTTGATGCCCTCGCCCAAGCTCGTGGCATCCATCGGAAAGGGCGGCAATATGGCCATACCGGCGTTCCCGATCCGGAAAGCCGCCAGGCCAGTCGGCGATCGCAGCGCCTGGTTGCTGGCGCGTTCCAGCGCGTCAATCCACGAGGGGCCGTCCCGGTGCCTTGCCAACGCACCGATGGTAACGTCATCGCGCGCGCTGGAGGACGGCACGTGCAGGGTTGACGCGGCGACGCCCGACTCCGCCAATTCGCGGAGTCGGTCCAACTCGCGTTGCACCCGGCCTACGGACAACGATTGCCCGGGCCGCACGCTGGAACTGAAAGTGTCGTTGAGCGAAGCCATATTGAATGATAACCGATTGCGCTCAGCTCAGCGAGCGGCTGCCGTGTGCAATAATGTTCCGGCTGAATCAACAAACCTATTCCGGCAGGTAATTGTCATGGTTTCCCACGGCGTGCCCGATGACGTGCAGAACGAAGTCCTCTCCCCAACGGAACGGCAGCAACGCGCCCTCCGGCGGCTGGACGATGGCCACGCCGCGCTGCTGTCAGCCTTGGACGGCGTGGGCGAGGCCGAGGCGTTCCTGGGTTCCCGGTGGTCGGTATGGGAGGTGATGCAGCACCTGCTCACGGAGAACTTTGTGCAGGCGCTGGAGGAAATCGCCTCGGGCGATCGGGAGATGCTGCCGCCGTTCGATGCGCGGGAGGACCGCATCGCCGCCGACGTGGCCCGGCTGGAGGCCAACTACCAGCGTTTCCGTGCGCTGATAGTCGGCCTGTCGCCGGCACAGCTGGACTTGCCGGCCACGCCCTACAATCCCGAAAACAACTATCCCGCCCTGTCGCTGCTGGACTTGATTGAACGCACCTCGGGACATGAGGGCAATCACGCCCGCCAGGTAGTCGAAACCCGCAGGTTCGTGTCAGCCTTTCGCTCGGCGGAGCGGGCGGTCACCGTAGCCGGACTTGGGACGGGAGACCTTGCATCCGTCCCCATGCAGACGCGCGAAATGCTGGCCAACGCCGATTACGTCATCGGATCGCCGGACGCCCTATCGGTGGCCCGACGCTGGATACGTTCTGTGGAACTACCCCTGCGCGCGGAAAACCGCGCCGAGCTGGTCAATCGCACCGTACGGGACATCCGCGCCGGCCTCTGGTCAATGGTCGCTACCCTGGGTGACCCGGCCGAGTCAATGCCCTCGCTGCTGACAGCTCTCGACGATGCCGTGGGAAAAGTGTCGGTCATATCCGCCCCCGGCTACTACCGGCTCGTGCTGGAGCAATCCGCACTTTCGCCTCTCGACGCCGTCTGCAGCTCGATCGAGCGCATCGAGGATGTACAGCAACTAGCCGCGTCCGGCCGGGCCGTCGTCGTACTGGGAGCGGATGATGCCGGAACCTGGCGCGACGCGGCGGTCAGTTTGCAGCAGGCCGGCATCCCCGCCGATACGCCGGCCGATCTGCTAACCAATATGTCCACCAAGTGCACCACCGCCGCCACGTCTCTGGCCGAATTGATCGCCGCGCCGCTGGGAGATACCGACGCGGCCGTAGATTCGGCGCTGGTCCTCCGGCATCACTAACGCCCTCCTGGCACTACTAACGTCATTCCCGCTTTCGCGGGAATCCAGTATGATACATCCAGTAAACAACAGCCAGCCGGACAGACTACCGCCTGGCAATGGAGGAAACACAATGGCAGAGCGGATTGGATTTGTCGGGCTGGGCATCATGGGCAAGCCCATGGCCCGCAACCTGATGGCGGCCGGCTATGAGCTCACGGTCTATGACATTGTCGGCGAGCCGGTGGAAGAGCTGGCTACCGAGGGCGCGACCGCGGCGTCCTCGCCGGCGGGCGCGGCGGCGGGCAACGTCCGCACCATCACCATGCTGCCCGACTCGGCCGACTCCGAGCGGGCCATCCTGGGCCCGGAGGGCGTGCTGGAAGGCGCGGAACCCGGCTCGGTCATCATCGACATGAGCAGCATCGCCCCGTCCATGTCCCAGAAGATCGGCGCGGCGTGCGACGATAAGGGCGTGAAGTTCCTCGACGCGCCGGTCAGCGGCGGCGAGCCGGGAGCCATCGCCGGCACCCTGGCCGTCATGGTCGGTGGTGACGAGGCCGTGTTCGACGACTGCAAGGCCGTCCTGGACGTCGTTGGCGGCAACGTGGTGCTCACCGGCGACGTGGGAGCCGGCAACATCACCAAGCTTGCGAATCAGATCATCGTCGCCGCCAACATCGAGGCGCTCAGCGAGGCGATGGTGCTGGCCCAGAAGGCCGGCGTCGATCCCGAACGTGTCTTCAACGCCATCCGCGGCGGTCTGGCCGGCAGCGCGGTGATGGAAGCCAAGGCGCCCATGATGCTGGACCGCAACTTCCGCGCCGGCTTCCGCATCCGCCTGCACCAGAAGGACCTGCGCAACGTGCTGCAAACCGCCGGCGAGCTGAACGTGCCCCTGCCCGTAACCGCCCTGGTGCAGCAGATGCTGGGCTCGCTCATCAACGACGGCGAGCAGGACGCCGACCACTCGGCCATCCTGCACTTCATCGAAAAACTGGCCGGCGTGGAGGTAAACCGGGGCAGTTGATATGTTGGAAGGCGCACGGCAGTGGGTCGGCGATTTCGCGTCCGATTGGGCTGGCCCGATTGGTCTCGGCCTTGCCACCGCAGCCGTCATATGGATAGTCTGGCATTTCACCAAACCGGGTTGCACGATGATGGCTGCAGCCAACGGGCTGTGCAACCCGGGCATCGTTGCCCGCTACATAACCGTCGAAATCCTTCTGCAATCCGGGGGCGCCGCGCTGGCCGTAGGCGCGCTCAAAGGAGGCTATGACAAAATTATGATGCGTAGAATGCTGAACGAGGAACGTGAAGCTCGCCAGCTGGCGGAGCAACAGTTGGCGTCTGAGCGTAAGCGGGTTGACGAGACCATTCAGATGGTTGCGGAGCTGGTGAATGAATTCCGAGAAGAGCGCCGCAACAACGCAGCCACTCAGCAGGCCCTCCTGGACACCATCGTCCGCTTGACGGAGCAGAGCAACGGCCGGCGCCAGGACCCTCCCGAAAATTAAGGGAATTATATACGAAAGTAACCAAAAGGGCTTGACAGCCAGCTGCGAAACGGTTACTATATTCCCATAAATCAAGTGGGAGTGAGTAACTATGGCAGGCCCCGGCAAGTCCTACCGCAAGGGCATTTCCATCCCCAAACTGCTGAAGATGTTCCCCGACGACGCAACCGCCGAGGCGTGGTTCGTCGCACAGCGGTGGCCCCAAGGCGTCCGGTGCGCCTACTGCGAATCCGAGAGCGTCCAGGAAGGGACTACCCATCCCACCATGCCATACCGTTGCCGGAAGTGCCGCAAATTCTTCTCCGTCAAGACCAACTCCGTGATGCAGTCTTCCAAGTTGGGATACCAAGCTTGGGCCTTGGCGCTCTACTTCGTCACCACCGGCCTGAAGGGAACGTCCAGTATGAAGCTGCACCGGGACCTGGACGTTACTCAGAAGACGGCCTGGTTCCTGGCTCACCGGATAAGGGACACCTACATGAACGAGGGGCAGTCGGTGAACTTCTTTGGCCCGGTGGAAGTGGACGAGACTTACATCGGCGGACTGGAGAAGAACAAGCACGAGTCGAAGAAGCTAAAGGCCGGACGGGGAGCCGTCGGCAAGACTCCCGTCGTCGGGCTGAAAGACCGCACCACCAACCAAGTGAAGACCGCGGTAGTCCCGGACACCACGGCCAAGACCCTACAGGGATTTGTCCACAGCAACACCACGGCCGGCGCGACGGTCTACACTGACGAGGCGGCGGCTTACCAGGGCCTGAACCGGCCCCATGAGGCGGTCAAGCACAGCGCCAACGAGTACGTGCGGGGGATGGCCCACACCAACGGGCTGGAATCTCACTGGGCCCTGTTCAAGCGCGGGATCGACGGGATTTACCACCACGTCAGCGTGAAGCACCTGCCCCGGTACACCGGCGAGTTCGAGGGCCGACACAACGCCAGGCCGATGGACACCGGAGCACAAATGACCGCGATGGTTCGGAGCATGAGCGGGAAGCGGTTGCGCTACATCGACTTGGTAGCTTAGGAGGAGGGCTTTGATGGTCAAGGAGACCCGGATCGTCTTTGACTTGGGCGACATTCGCCACGTCCGAATCATCTGCACCAAATGCCAGGGTGAGATTGCCAGGTCGCTATCCCAAAGCCGGAATATGCTGCCCCAGCGGTGTCCCAACTGCCTGGAAGAATGGTGGGATGAAGCCAGCAAGCCGAGGGTGATTGACGCGACGGTTGAGATGCTGAAGGCCGTTGACCGGCTGGTGCAATCGCTCAGCATGGACGAACAGCCGGTGGCGGTCCGCTTTGAGATTGACGGAGAGGATGAGAAGTAGGGACATGGCTGAGCAAAATTGCAAGCAGGAAGGGTGTGGGCGAACTGCCCGAGGTCCACATGGGCTATGTGGGACACACAATGCTCAATACCGGCGCAAAGGTAAGACATGGCCGATAGGTGAACGTGGGGCGCCGGATAGGCATTGCGTCGTTTGCCAGCGGTGCTTTACACCCAAGTATTCACGGACGCGATATTGCTCTGACGAATGCAGACGAGCGGGCAGTCGTGCCCTGAGGAAGGGCATCCTTCCCGACAGAATCAGTGCGGAAGTTGCCCGTGCTGGCGGACCAGAAAGTTACCGAAGTCGTGTCCATGAACATCCCATAGGAACGGTCCTGCATTTCAGCAATCACCCCTATCCCCGTGTCAAGGTGGGTCCGGGAAAGTCTTGGAGAGATGAACACCGCCACGTCATGGAGCAGCACCTTGGCCGGCCACTGGAAGCCCACGAAAACGTCCACCACAAGAACGGAGACCGGACCGACAATCGCCTGGAGAACCTGGAGCTATGGAGCACGTCCCAGCCCCCAGGCCAGCGGGTGGTAGACAAACTGGAATGGGCGGAGTGGTTCACAGCCCAGTACAAGGGACAGCAGTTGGAATTGGAGGGGACAGCAAATGGCAGGCCCTAACTTCGCCAACCGGACGCTGTGGACCGGAGACAACCTGGACATCCTCCGGGGCATCAACAGCGAGTGCGTTGACCTGATCTATCTGGACCCGCCGTTCAACTCCAACCAGGATTATTCCGCGCCCGTGGGCAGCGCGGCGGCAGGCGCTGCCTTCAAGGACACGTGGACGCTAAGCGACGTGGACGATGCTTGGCACGGTATGATAGCCGAGTCTCACCCTGCGCTCTACGGGATAATTGACGCGGCGCGTCCGGCCCACGGCAAGGGCATGAAGTCCTACCTGATTATGATGGCTGTCCGCCTGCTGGAACTTCACAGGGTGTTGAAGGACACGGGGAGCGTCTATCTCCATTGCGACGATACGGCAAGCCACTATCTCAAGCTCTTGATGGACTCGGTATTTGGTGCTGGGCAGTTCAGGAATCACCTGATCTGGCGACGGGCAACGGCGCACAATGACCCCCGGCGGTTTGGCCGGAACGTTGACCACATCCTGTACTACGGGAAAGGCCAGACCGCCACGTGGAACGGGGCTGAGATCGCAACACCGAAGACCGATGACGAAATCAGGAAAGCCTACCCTCAGACAGACGAAAGGGGGCCGGTCAGGTCGGAGAACCTGACCGGCCCCCTTCATGGCACTTCTCCGGGATTGCCAAGTACCACACCCTGGAAAGGCTACGACGTGTACGCCAGGGGCCGTTGCTGGTCTCCGCCCAAGACCGGAGCCTATGCCGTGTATATCGAGCGCCATTTCATCCCCGGCTACCGGAGCATCGAGGGCGTCCAGGAGCGGCTTGACGCTTTGGACGACGCCGGACTCATTCACCATCCCACTACCGGGGTGTGGCCGGGGCTGAAGCGGTACGCCGCCGCCGACCGGGGCAATCCGCCTCAGAGCCTGATACTGGACCCGACGGGTTTCACGAACTTCAACAAGGGCAGCGAGTGGGTAGGCTATCCCACGCAAAAGCCTCTGGCCTTGCTTGAGCGCATCATCGCGGCCAGCTCCAACCCCGGGGATGTAGTGCTGGATCCGTTTTGCGGTTGCGCCACCGCCCTGGTAGCCGCCGAGAAGCTGGAAAGGCAGTGGGTGGGGATTGACCTTTCACCGAAGGCCAAGGACCTGGTGGAACTGCGGCTGCGAAATAACCTGGGCCTGTTCGGGTTGCAGACCACCTATCGTGAGGACGTGCCACGTCGTACCGACTTGGGCGAGGCACCACCCTACCGGACTCAGAAGCATACCCTGTTCGGCAAACAAGAAGGGTTGTGCGCCGGTTGTCGGGTGATGTTCCCGTTCCGCAACTTCACCATAGACCACATCATCCCGCAATCCAGGGGCGGAACCGACCACCTGGACAACCTGCAACTGCTATGCGGGGCCTGTAACTCCATGAAGGGAGACCGGCCCCAGGAATACCTGCTTGCCCGCCTGCGGGAAGCCGGAATACTCTGAGGGAGACACCATGCCGCGCAAGAGGAAGGAACGAGGCCGCCCAATGGAGCGTACCTACCCGCCCCGGATCGACGTTGCCCCGGAGGCAATGGCGAAGATGCTGTTCAGCGCAGGGCCTGTTACCGGCCCGGTGAGCGGGCGAGATTATCACTGTGCCGACTGCGGCGAGAAGGTGATTTACCCGGCAATTCTCTACTCGGATAACCGCTGCGAAGCCTGCCACCAGGCAGGGACGGACTGACTCCCACGGCCAGTTTGGTTACTTTCGTATATAATTCCCAAAATTAATCCGGAAACCGCGACCGGCTCCACTCCAGCGCGGCCCGCAAGCCGCTCTCCTCGCGGATGCGCGCGAACTCGGCGTGCTCGGGGGTCTCCGCCGTGTCGAACTGCGTCATCAGCTCCAGGTTGTGGTTCAGCGCGGACAGGAACCCGGCTGATTCCAGGGCGCGATTCACCGACAGTTTGGTGGTCTTGATGCCTATGGCCGAGATGCCCCGCATCTTCTGCGCCACACGCTCGCACTCCGCCATCAGGTTTTCGTGGGGCACGACGCGGTTGACCATGCCGATGCGCGCCGCCTCGTGCGCGTCGATGATGTCGCCGGTGAGCATCATCTCCTTGGCCAGCGCCAGGTTCAGCGAGTACGGCGTGATCAGGAACGGCGCGCCGTAGCCCAGCCATATCTCCGGCTCGCCCAGCATGGCCCGCTCTGATGCAATCTTGACGTCGCACACCTGTACCAGTTCGCACGCGCCGCCCAGCGCGTACCCGTTGACCGCCGCGATCACCGGCTTGCTCAGGTTCCACACCATCAGGAAAGTCTCGATGTTGTGCTTCAGCCGCGAACGCCGCCCGTCCACCGACAGCGGCTCGCCGGCGGGGCCGCTGGCCTCGCTCTCAATGTCAAACCCTGCGGAAAACGCCCGGCCCGCTCCGGTCAGAATCACCACCCGCACGTCGGGGTTGGCTTCGATAGCCTCCAGCGCCTCCCGGAACTCAGCGATCAGCGTCGGGCTGAGGGCATTCAGCTTCTCGGGCCGGTTGAGGGTCAGGTAGCCAATTCCGTCCCGCTCCTCATACAACAACGTTTCAAAAGCCATATCGCAGCTCCCCCTGCCATCAATCCCAAGTTCCTACGCCGTCATTCCCGCGAAAGCGGGAATCCAGCGTCCCCGCATTACGGGCCAACTATCTCCACCGACTGTATGACCACCGGATTCACCGGCGTGGAACCCTCGCCGCCCGGCTGCGTCGGCGCGGTGGCAATCACGTCGATGGTTTCCAGTCCCGCCACCGCTTGCCCGAAGATGGTGTAGTTGGGCGGCAACGGGTAGTCGGCGTGCATGATGAAGAACTGGCTGCCGTTGGTGTTGGGCCCGGCGTTCGCCATCGCCAGCACGCCGCGCGTGTAGGGACGCTGCACCGGCTCATCGGCGAAGCGATAGCCGGGTCCGCCCCCGCCCGTGCCGGTGGGGTCGCCACCCTGGATCATGAACCCCTCAATCGTGCGGTGGAAGATCACGTTGTCGTAGAACCCTTGCCGCGCAAGGAACACGAAGTTGTTCACCGTGTTCGGCGCTTCTCCGGCCAGGAGCTCCACCGTGATGCTTCCCGCCGAGGTGTTCAACACGGCAGTGTAGGACGATGCCGGGTCGATGGTCATCGGAGGCGGCGCCGACCATTGCTTGATGGACTGGCCCTGATTCACCACGACCTCCGGTGTGGACGCGCCCGATTCTGAGGACGCTGAGCCGGTGTCGGCGATCTGGGTCGCCTGAGGCACCTGGGTTGCTAGGGCCGGCGCAGCCGTGGGTTCGGCCGGTTCGGGGGCGGTGGGATTGGGTACGAATCCGCATCCGGCCACGGCCAGCATGGCAAGGCCCGATACGATGCAAACGGCAAGTATTCTGCGTACAGTCATGTGATAAGGCTCTATCGTCAGTAGGGGCGTGTGATCTTGGCGACTTCTTTCAAGGCTTCCAGGGTGAAGTTGGGCGACTGGCACAGGCTGATGGTCTTCTCCTCGTAGTCGGCAATGGTCGCCACCATGTCGGGGATTTGATCCGCCAGCTCAAAGGGGATGTTGGTCACTCCGTGCTTGTCGCCGTGCAGCAGGTCGCCCGTGGACACCGTCAGTCCGCCCACGTCGATGGGAATGCCCATGTCCACCATGTGGACGTAGGCATGGGACACCGACACTTCCTTGGCAAAGAACTGGAAGCCCAGCTCGCGCACCTCGTCCAGGTCGCGCACGGTGCCGTCGGTGGCGACGGCCACGGCTCCCAGCGCCTTGTGGATGTTGGACTGCACCTCGCCCCAGTACGCGCCCAGCGGCGGGTTGTCGATGTCGTGCAGCACGATGAAGCGCGGTTCGGGAACCGATACGATCAGATCCCACCAGTCCTCGCGGGGAACGCTGCGCCCCTCGGGACGGTTAGCGGAGATCACGCCGGTAACGGCGTAGCCCACGATGGGCGGAAAGTCCTGGAACACCGTCTTGATCTCCGGCAGCATGAAGCCGGCGTTCTTGGGCCGGAAGTTGAACCCCTCAATAGCGTTGCAGATGCTGGGAGAGTCAATCTTGGCAAGGGCTTGCAGGGTGGCGTCGCTGACGGTCTGGTACAAAGCCGGGCCTCCTGAGATTTGCTAACAGTGTACACGCCGGCAATGCACCGGCGCGGTGGAAAGCATACCACAAAACGGCGGGATGGTTTGATTGGCAGGTCAATCAGTTAGGCTATCGGCTAGCCGAGTGCCACATTCCACCAAACGGATATTTTGTCTGTCCCCTCGGAAATTCACCCGGTTGCTGGGTTTCCTCAATTCGTCAGAGACACCGCGCCCGACCAACCTGGGACGGCAACCGCCTACAGGACGAAACCTGTAATGAATGTCTTCCGGGAGCAACTCGTTCGCAACAAGTATCCCGCCACCAATCTGCGCCACGAAGTCGTCAACGTCCTTACGGCCAGTGGTCAATTCGACCGGAACGACCCAAGGTCCTCCGCCAGCATCGTCGCCCCCAACAAACAAATAATCGCAACGCCGTTGGTCATCGGGAAGACGCCATTGGCCACCCTTAACTTGAAAATTGGGCACATCCAGGTGAATCAGTACGTAGGGTGTTGGCGCATTTGACAGACGCAAGTTGCAACCTCTATCGCTGCAACTATCTGCTTGGAATTGTCGTTCGGTTTGCGCTCTAACCGCATCGACCGCGGTCGCCGGCATTAATCCTCCTTCAATCTTTCGATCCGGTTAGCGATTCTGGCAAAGCGGTTATAAAGCTCCACTGTGACTAGGCCGGCATCAGATGGGAATTTGCCCGCCTCTTCGTCGAAGCGCAACTCCTCCACCACCGACCCATCCTCGGTAGGTTGAAATGACCAGACGCCCAACTCTTCGGGGCTGAGAGCCAGGTCGGCCCCTTCAAATCCCTCCCGACGCTCAACGGGCAGTTCCGACATCAGCACCAGGTTAGCCAACTCCTCTAGCACCCACTCGCTGTGCGTGGTGATGATGATGCGTATCCCAGCCTTCACCGCCGCCGCCAGCAGGCGAGTGAACTCAACCTGCATCGCCGGATGCAAGTGAGATTCCGGTTCCTCAATGATAAGCGTATCCCCGGGCTGGACCACGTGGCGCAGATACAGCACTACCGGTGCGAGTTCCGACACCATTGACGAAGTGTTCGCCAGTGGTAGGTCTCGCTCCCACCCGTAGGGCCGGTACAGAAATTCCGGATAGCCAACCGGGTTGCTCGCAATGCGAATTTCGCCGCCCACTACGTTCCGCTCCAGATCCAGCGCAAGCGGATATTCCGACGCTTCTCTCTGGTTTCGCTGATTGCCTAAACCGACGATTCGCTCCAGAAAGTCCCCTAGGAGACCGGAGAATGTCGGCGCTATCGTGGGCTGTGATGCGCCCGCTATTAAAGACTGCACTATCGTCTGATGAGTGTGCATCAAATTGGCGCGGCTGGTGAGCAGGTAATGGGCCGGCTGGCTTAATGGCCCGACGCTGTCGGAAACAAAAACATTAGAGTACGCAGCTAGAAGTTGAGCCGCTACTGCTTCTTTCTCTTCATCGCTCGACGATTCCATGCCGTGCAGAATTGTCCAGGGAGTTGCAAAATGAGGCGGGAACCACTGACTATTTTGTAGCGGTAGAACATCCTCAACCATGGCGTTTATTTTGACTCCCTCGTGTATCGCTACCTTGCACTCGTATGACGGTCGATGCCTCTCACCATTCCTTACTGAGCCCCGCACAGCGAAGCCTGCTTTGCTTCCGTTGCCATTGCGAATCAAGTTATCGAGGCAGACCATGCCGAAGCATCTGACCAGTTGGTCAGACAAAGGTGCGCTCCAATGGTCAGCGTCCGTGACAGCCGCGCGCACCAAGGTTAGCACAGGCGTCGGAAGTTCCTTGGCGCTGAATTCTTGGTATTCGGAACCACCTTCTCCCCAAGCATGGTAGCCTTCGGCTGTCCACTCCAATATGCTCGCAACACTATCACTCGACAGACCAGTACGTTGTGCTGATTGTTTCAGGTATTGGGCAGGGAACGCGCCGCCGGGCAAGATCGTGTTTTTGTCGCGTCCGTAGTAGAAGCCAAAAAACCGATGCAGCGCGTATATCAGCGTCGCCAGATACGACTTGCCCGTATTGCTCGGCCCCACGAACACGGTGAACGGGCGCAACTCAACCCTGCCCTCGGCAATGGGCCCGAAATTGCGGACTGATAGTTCCAGGGGTTTCTCGCCGTTTGTCGCAGCCATCATGGAACGCTCCTCAACGGGAGTCGCTTTCTCATTGTTCCTTGCAATTCTAGCAGACACCATCCACATCATCCTGTTTATCCTGTGCATCCATGTAAAACCCAACTCGGCGCCTGTGAGCAAGCCCCCCGGTTGACACCGCCCCATTACCCACGCAAAATGACGCCATCACGCACCGCCCGCGCCACACTTATACCTAATATCGGAAGGTGACGAAATGGCAGAAATCCTGGGCCTTGGCCTTACGCACTACCCGCCCCTGATCGGGCCGGACGAGGACAAAAACATCCCCCTCAAGCGCACGTTGAACAGCAACAAAAACGTGCCCGAGGAGATGAAGAACCCCAGCGCATGGCCCGAACCCATGCGCATCGAATACGGCGAGGACGAAGGCTACGCGTCGTCGCTGGAGCACCGCGCCCGCCTGGTCGCCGGCTTCCGTCGCATCCGCGAGGAACTGGACGCCTTCAACCCCGACTTTGTCGTCATCTGGGGCGACGACCAGTACGAGAACTTCCGCGAGGACATCATCCCTCCCTTCTGCGTGCTGGCCTACGACGACTTCGAGTGCCAGCCCTTCGGCGTAGAGGGACACGCCGGCCGGCGCAACGTCTGGAACGAACCGGCAGGAACCACGTTCACGTACAAGGGCAACAAGAAGGCCGCTACCGAGCTGGTTTCCGGCTTGATCGACCACGGCGTGGACATGGCCTACGCCTACCAGCCGCTCCACCAGCCGGGTCTCGGCCACGCCATCCTGAACACCCTGCTCTACCTGGACTATGACCGCAAGGGCTTCGACTATCCCGTGGTGCCCATGCTGGTCAACTGCTACGGCAGCCGAGTCATCCGCAACCGGGGCGGCGCAATCGAGTACCTGCCGGACCCGGACCCGCCCGGCCCGTCGCCCAAGCGCTGCATGCAAGTCGGCGCGGCCACGGCCAAGACGCTGATGGACTCGCCGTACCGCGTCGCGTTGATTGCGTCGTCCTCATGGTCCCACGCCTTCCTGGTGGAGAAGAACCACTGGCTGTGGCCCGACGTCGAGTCCGACCGCGCCCGCTTCGAGGAGCTCAAGGTCGGCGACTACCAGGCTTGGAGCCGCATCTCCACCGATCAAGTGGAGGACGCCGGCCAGCAGGAAATGCTCAACTGGATGTGCCTCGCCGGCGCCATGGACACCCTGGACTACAAGCCGGAGATCCTGGACTACGTGGAAACCTACGTATTCAACTCCAACAAGTGCCTGGCTGTCTTCAAGTAGGGGCAACCCTTGTGGTTGCCCGCGTACTGGAAACCCTTGTGGTTGCCCGCGTAGGGACGGGTTTCAAACCCGCCCGCCCCCTTGGATTCCGGCGAAAGCCGGAATGACGGTTGTATTGATATAGATAAGGAGGCCCACCATGGCAGAAATACTTGGCTTGGGACTGACCCACTCCCCCTCGTTCATCCGACCCGACGAGGACGGCGAATCATCGCTCAAGCGCACCCTGCGCACCAACGACAACGTGCCGGCAGAAATGAAGAACCCGTCCAACTGGCCCGAGCCCATGCGCGTCGAGTACGGCGAGGACGAGGGCTACGCCTCCGCCGTGCACCTGCGCGAGCGCATGGTCGCTGGCTTTCGCAAGCTGCGCAGGGAACTGGACGAGTTCAACCCCGACTTCGTGGTCATCTGGGGCGACGACCAGTACGAGAACTTCCGCGAGGACATCATCCCGCCCTTCTGCGTGCTGGCCTACGACGAGTTCGAGTGCAAACCCTTCGGCGAAGAGGGCCACGCCACCCGGCGCAACGTCTGGGACGAGCCGGCGGGCACCACCTTCAAGTACCAGGGACACAAGGACGGTGCGCGCTCCCTGGTGTCCGGCCTGATCGACCGCGGCGTGGACATGGCCTACGCCTACCAGCCGCTCCACGAGCCGGGCTTGGGCCACGCCATCCTCAACACCATCCTCTACCTGGACTACGACCGCCAGGGCTTCGACTACCCCGTCGTCCCCATGCTGGTGAACTGCTACGGCAGCCGCGTCATCCGCAACCGGGGCGGCAGCGTCGAGCACTCGCCCGACCCGGACCCGCCCGGCCCGTCGCCCAAGCGCTGCATGGAGATCGGCGCGGCGGCGGCGCAGGCCATCAAGGAATCTCCGTACCGGGTGGCGCTGATCGCGTCGTCCTCATGGTCCCACGCATTCCTGACCGAAAAGCACCACTGGCTCTACCCCGACATCGAGTCCGACCGCGCGCGGTTCGCCGAGATGAAGGACGGTGACTACCAGGCCTGGGCGCGCATTTCCACCGAGCAGATTGAGGACGCCGGCCAGCAGGAACTCCTCAACTGGGCCTGCCTCGTTGGCGCCGTTGACGAGTTGGGCTACAAAGCCGACATCGTGGACTGGTACGAAACCTACATCTTCAACTCCACCAAGTGCTTGGCGGTGTTCAAGTAGCCGAGAGGGGTTCCGTTGGCTTGTGCGCGATGAGCATAACATGGTCTGTGTGGACTGCGGCCAGCCCGCGTCGCGGCGGTCGGGCATCTTCAACAAGGTTTATCGGTGCCAAGATTGCCATGCGAAATTAGAAAAGAAGGGATGGCTGTTTGCCCTCGTGGGTTGCGGAGGTGCCTTGGCAATTATCGCTTTGCTGACACTGGCCTCATGCGGGACAGCCGTGGCGCTGGTGGCGGCGGTGCGGTAGAGAAACTTCACATCGGGACCGTAAATGAAGGAGTAGGAGTCCCCAATGGATGATTACCAGTTGACGCAAACCCTCCGGTCCGTTGGCATGGAAGTATTTGAGACCTTCTATGACCACTTCGCCGATGGGCGGTTGACCAACCAGCAGGTTGTCGCATTTCTGATCGAGCGGCGCGGTTATGCTGAACCAGCGACTCAAAGCCGTGTCGCCAGTGCCCGCACGATAATCAGAGCAGGCCGGGGGCCTGACGCCTTGAGCCTGTGCGCCAGAAGAACCAGATAAACCCCGCCGGTACTGTGGCCACTGGCGGGGTCAACACACAAGTAAACGGAATCCAACAGGGCTCTAATCCGAAACTGCGCAGGGGCGAATAGATATTCGCCCCTACATCGTTAACCAACCCGATGACGGGTCACCCTCGGAACGGCCTGAAAAACTCCCGTACCTCGTGGGCCAGCAGCTCTGGCTCCTCCAGCGCGGCGAAGTGCCCGCCCCGGGGCATCTGCACCCACCGGCGCACGTCCCAGGATCGTTCCGCCCATTCGCGGGGCGGCTTGGCGATCTCCTGGGGGAACATGGCCATGCCCGCCGGCGTCGGCACCTTTTCGCCCTCCGTCATCTCCCACACGGAGCTCTGGTTCTCCTTGTACATCCGCACCGACGACCCGATGGTCTGCGTCACCCAGTAGATGGTCACCGTAGTCAGCAGTTCGTCCTTGGTGTACGTGCTTTCCACGTCGCCGTTACAATCGCTCCACGTCCGGTACTTCTCCACGATCCACGCGGCCAGGCCGGCCGGCGAGTCGTTGAGGCCATAGGATAGCGTCTGCGGCTTGGTCCCCTGGATGTGGCTGTACCCGCCCTCCGACTGCTGCCAGCGTTCCCGCTGGTCCGAGTGCGCCTGCTCCGCCTCGGTCAGCGGACGCGAACCCGGCCCCAGGTACGGCGTCGGCCGCGTGATCGAAGTCAGATGCACCCCGATCATCTTGTCCGAGTGCGCGTAGCCCAGACGCGACGTGACGCCCGCGCCGATGTCGCCGCCCTGCGCCGCAAACTTGGGATAGCCCAGGTTCTCAGTCATCAGCTTGGCCCACAGGTCGGCTACCTTCTGCACCTGCATCCCCGGTTCCTGCGACGCCTGCGAGAACCCGAACCCCGGCAGCGACGGCGCAACCACGTCAAACGAGTCCCCCGGATCCCCACCGTGTCCGCCCGGGTCGGCCAGCAGCGGGATGATCTTGGTCATCTCGAAAAACGTGCTGGGCCAGCCGTGGGTGATCACCAGCGGCATCGGGTTCGGCCCCGTCCCATCCTCCTTGATGAAGTGGATGCTCAGCCCATCGACCTCCGACTTGTAATGATGGAAGGCGTTCAGCTTCCGCTCCTGCGCCCGCCAGTCGAAACCAGTCCGCCAGTATTCGCACAGCTCCTTGATGTAATCCAGGTTGGAACCGTACTCCCAGCCCACGCCGGGCATTTCGTCGGGCCACCGGGTCAGGCTGAGACGCTGGCGCAAATCGTACAGAACCTCGTCGCTGATTGCTATCTCAAAGGGTTCCATGGGACTTCTCCGGTTTGGTGGTGATTGCCGGTCACCGGTCATTGGATTAGCGTTGTGAGCGCGATTATAGCCGAAAATGGTGGCGCATGAGGGAACGGCAAGCGGTTGACACGACCCCTTATTCCCCATCACAATAAACAAAATCGGAAATTGACTTATTTGGAGGGTTCAACATGACCACAACCACAGCCTACACCGTTGATGCATTCATCGACGACGTGCGCGACATCTTCGACGCCACGGAGGATCCGCTGGCCCAGGCCTCCGGCGTCGCCGAGCGCATGGAGCTCCTGCTGAAGACCCCCGGTTGGCTGGAGGAGCGCCTCGAACTCCCCGACGAGGGCGGCTACGGACGCTATGACCTCCACCTGGATGAGGACTACGGCCATCCCGGCGGCGGCTTCTGGCTGATGGCTTCGGTGCAGCGGCCAGACCAGGACAACCTGCCCCACGACCACGGCAACGCCTGGGTGGTGTACGGCGTGTATGACGGCGCCATCAAGCAGACCAAGTGGCGCTGGTTCTACCCCGGAGAGGGCGTGGATTCCATTACGCTCCAGGAGACCGGGGACTTCACCCAGAAGGACGGCAAGGTGGCATTCTTCCTGCCGGGCGAGATCCACAACACCCTGAACGTCACCGGCGACCGCGCCGTGGTGGTGCGCCTGGAATCCCAGAAGCTCGACCGCATCACCCGCTACCAGTACAACCCCGAAGAGGGCACCATGGTGGTAATGGACCGCTAGGCGTATGAAAGCATCTTACCTGGGCGCGATGGGCTACGCTCACCGCCGCGACTTCCCGCGGGCCTGGCCCACGCCGCCCAGCTACAACGACCCCGCAACCTCGGTGCAGAGCTACCAGGACGGCATTGAGGAATGCGAGTTCGCCGAGGAGATGGGCTTCGAGTGGGTCAGCTTCTCCGAGCACCACTACTCCGGACGCATCGCCACCGGCACGCCGGCGGTGATGGCGGCGGCGGTAGCCGAGCGATGCAAGACGGTCAAAATTGCCATGCTCGGCCCCCTGATGCCGTTGAACAACCCCGTGCGCGCCGCCGAGGAGCTGACCCTGCTGGACAACCTCACGAACGGCCGCCTCGTAATGGGGTTCCTGCGTGGCACCCCCAACGAGGACCAGGTGTACGGCGTCAATCCCGCCGAGGGCCGGGGCCGGATGCTGGAGGGCATGGACCTCATCCTCAAGGCCATGACTGAACCCGAACCCTTCTCGTGGGAGGGCCAATACTACCAGTACCGCACGGTTGCGGTGTGGCCTCGCCCCGTCCAGCAGCCCTTCCCGGCCGCCCTGGTGGCCACCCGCACCGACGAGGCCGTCCGCTACGCCGCCGAACATAACCTTGGCCTCGGCGTGTCCTTCATCCCCGTTGAAGACACGGGCCGCATCGCCGACAAGTACCGCGCCTGGTGCGATGAAAACGGCTGGCAGCCGCAGCCCGACCAGATGGTGTATCGCGGCAGCATCTACCTGGCCGAAACCGACGCCCTGGCCCAGGAGTGGTTTGACCGCCAGACCGACCAGGGCCGCGCGCCCGGCATGGCCCTGCGTTCCTCAGTGTCCCAGGTGATCCAGGCCACCCGCGACGGCCAGGATGTGGACTACCGCAACGTCTTCGCCGGCAGCGCCAGCGGCGACATCGTGGGCGGCGCGCCCGGCCTCACCTTCGTCGGCGGCCCCGACAAGGTGTTCAACGAGATCAAGGCGTACCACGACCGCTGCGGCATGGGCGTCATCGACCTGTTCTTCCAGCAGCCCAGCCTCACCCACGCCGACGTGATGCAGGAAATCGACCTGTTCGGGCGCGAGGTGCTGCCCCGCCTCAAGGAGCTCTGATCCGTGGCGACGGCAGAATCCACCGGCACGGTGGTAATAATCGACGACTCCGGCGGTGGTTCCCAGCCGCTGCATGATGGGCTGTCCGCTCACTGGCGGGTAGCAGAGTCAACCGACGCAGCCGGCTCGGAACGGTACGGGCTGGTGGGCATATCCGACGGGGCCAACGCCGCGTTGCAGCACACCCTGGCGAATCCCGAAACCGTCGATGTACTGGTGCTCGTGTCGCCCACGGCCATCCGTCCTTGCGGCGATGCCAACGGCGCCGACGCCGAGATGGAGGCCCGCCTACCCAACGTGCAATGTCCCACGCTGGTGGTGTTCGGCCTGGAGGACCGTTCGGTGCGGCCCGAGGCGGCCAGCACCTACCGCGAACGTATCCCCAACTGCAACGTCGCCTTCGTGTACGCCGCCGGCCACGACATCGCCGCCGACCGGCCCCAGGCCCTCGTCAACCTCGTATCCGACTACCTGGAGCGCCGCGAAACCTTCATAGTGCAGAACCGCAGCGGCGTCATCAACCCTTAATCTGACGCTGCCCTTCCTGCAACTCGTCAATCTGCTCCCGCGTGCGCCCATAGATCTGCGGCACGTCCCAGCCGTTGAGGCCGGAGTAGGTGTCGATCTGCGAGCGGTGATGCACCTCGTGCTCAATCAGCATCATCAGGATGCGCCACCCGCTCAGCGTGCCGTCGGTGTCGATCATCTTGATGCGCCGGTTCAGCCACTCCGCCGGCGTGCCGTCCAGCCGCCGGTGAAACTCCGCGTGGGATTCGTTCAGCGCCGGTATCCACTCCGACTGCCGATCGGTGCTGGGAACCTCCCAGTCGTACAGCCAGCCCTCGTTGCGATAGGCCCGCGAGAAGTACATCCGCGACTCGCAGATGTGATGCACGATCTGGTTGATGCTCCACGACTTTTCGCCCTCACCCACCGGCGGCGTCCAGCCCTGCGCCTCGGTTGGCAGCGCCTGGATGTCCCGCAGCGTGCGGCGGTGTATGGAATCGAAGAAGCGCAGGAACTCCTGCGGATCAGTCAGCATGGTGTTTGAATCTCCCTATCAAGCGCCGGGCCAGACCGTTGCGATTGGCGTAGTGTAGAATCGGGAACCGAATATCGCAAGCGAGGAAGACGCGATGAAGTACGACGTGATCATGGAATGGAGTTGCCAAGAGAGCCTGTCCCAGAAAACCCGTGTACGACCCGCAAGGAGTGGTGAATGCCTATGG
>JAPPCX010000106.1 GCA_028875655.1 Chloroflexota bacterium
TTAGAGGGGCCTCAGTGTCTGGAATGAAGGCTAGGGTGTCGTTGCAATGGACGACATCGAACGAGCTGTCTTCAAAGGGCAGGTCTCTTAAGTCGGCGACGCTGAATTTCGCGTTGGTCACCCCCCGATCCACAGCCTCCTGTGCGGCCATCTCCACCTGCGAGGGATCTATGTCGATCCCGTGCAGTTCGCCCGGCCTTATCGCCTCGGCCAATCCCGCCGATATCGATCCTGGACCACAGCCCACGTCAAGTACCCGGAGGCCGGGCTTCAGACACGGCATTAGATACCTACAGGTATCTGCCGTGCTCCGCGAAGAGAGAATTCGCAGGTAGGCCTCGGAATATCCCATTATGTAAGAATCGGTCATAGTCGTCGGCTCCCTTCCGGGGCAGCCCGATCCGCGATGCCACCGGACACCTCAACATCCAACGAGTAGGATCTACACAGGAAAATCGGGGGGGGGCTTGGAGGCTGAAAGGGGTAGGTATGGGGTTTTAAGGGGGCGCATGATGGGTAATCTCCAAGTTGCACTTGGGTTCCGGACCTATCTCAGCCACAATTGACAGGCCTGACCCTGTGGGTCTGCGGGCCATCCTGGCGTGAGCGGCAATTGCCCTAATGATTATCCTCAAATTCGCTGCCCGACGCAAGGGAGTTCCCCGGCGGGTTCGGGTATTTTCACCGGCCTGCCGGTGCGAGGCCGGCGCTGGTATAATGTCCCCAATAGGCAAGCCCATCGCCAACTGAGACCCCAACGCTAGATCCGCCGAGGTTCGGCATGACCACCACCAACACCAGTAGCAAGATTCCCAAGGCCCCTGGCCGTTTCCGGCTGCCCGACATACCCGATCGCGAGCCTGATGAAGTGACTCAATACGACCAATTATTCCACCGGGGCCTGTCCAACGACTTGCGCGTGCATCTGGGGAATTACGAGAGCACCCTAGTGGGCGCCGACCACTGGATCGCCCCGGACGCCGATTTCGACAAGCGCCGAGCGCGGTATCCCGACCTGCTGGTGGCCTTTGGCGTGGACCCGGAGATATACCGGGAGAACAACGGGTACGTGGTGTCGGAGCAGGGGAAGGCGCCGGACTGGGTGCTGGAGGTGGCGTCGGAGAGTACGGGGGAGAATGACGTAGGAGATAAGCGGGAGTATTACCAGACGCTGGGCATCCCAGAGTACTGGCGTTTTGACGAGACGGGGGAGCACCACGGGACCAAGCTGGCCGGGGACGTGCTGGTGGACGGCCGTTACCAACCTATGGAGATAGAGGAACTGGCAGGCGGGGTGTTGCAGGGGTACAGCCGGGCACTGGGGCTGTACCTGCGCTGGGAGGAAGGACGGCTGGTTTTGCACGACCCGGCAACAAGTGCCCCCATTGCCACGCTGGAGAGCGAGGGCCAGGCGCGCCTGCTCGAACAGGAAGGCCGCGTTCAGGCTGAGGCCCGCGCCGACACCGCCGAGGCTCGCAACCGGGAGTTGGAGGAAGAGTTGCGCCGGCTGCGGGGCGATTAGGGGATAGCGAACGGAGGAGGCGGCGGCAGCCTTGAACCCTTGTCCTGTAGGAGAATGACTCCAGTGCCGCCGCCCGAATTGCGCTCCCCTGCGCCGCTAATCGGAAATCTGCGCCGGCTGTTTGAGCATGGCGGAGCAGCCCCTCTTGTCCACCAGGTGGTTCACCGACACCCGCCCGTGGCTGTCATAGCCGCTGGTGTAGGCGAACTGGACCTCGGCTCCCCAGGGCACCTTGCCACCCACGCGGATGGTCCCGTCGCCGGGCCTGCCATTGCTCCTTGGCCCGCCGGCTCCCTTGATCACCACGCCGTTGCGCCCGCCCTTCTTCCAGGCCATGACCTTCAACTCCACCGGAGCCACCAACTCCGCCGCAGACGGCGCGAATAATACCTCGTGGAGCCGCCGCAGCAAGTCCCCGGACGGGGTGCGCTTGCCGTTCATCACCTGGGAGAGCATCCCGATGCTGATGCCTGCCCGCCGGGCCGTCTCGTTCTGGCTCCAGCCGTGGGCGTCCATGCGCTCCCACAGGACGTTGGGGTCAATGGCGGGGCTCTGGGCGACCTCAACCTTCACCGGAGCGTCCAGCACCGTCTCCATGCGGGCCTGGGCGGCCGGGCTGAGATTGCGCTGGCCCCGCGACACCTGGGTTACGTAGCCATAGGTCAGTCCCGCCCGGTCCGCCACCTGCCGCAGGGTCATGCCTCGTTCCCGGGCCCGCTCCCGCAGGTAGGTGCTCTCGCCACCACGGACCACGCCGCCCTGGCGGTGGACGACGCCCTGGGGAGGGACCCAGCCCAGGACGGCCTCGATCCTGCCGCGCATGAAGGGGGTGAGGTTCTTCCTGCCCCGGGCGACCTGGGACAGGTGGGAGGGACCGACGCCCATGAGGGCGGCCAGTTCCTTGATGTTGAGGCTACACTCCCTGGCGGCCACGGACAGGTGGGACTCGGCCCGGCCAGTGTCGGCGCCGGATTCGACTGTGGCGGTGGTGGTGGTATCCTCGCTGTAGTTGGCGCGGGTTGCGTTGTCGTCGCCGTTGGTCTGGACGTTGGGTTCGGTGTTGTAGTTGACGGTGTTCGTGGTGTTGGCCTTCATGTCGTTTCCTCCGAGAGGCGGAAAGCGGGGCCGGCCCGAATGGACCGACCCCGCTCTCCGGTTCAAGATGCGGGTCGTTGGGTGCGGTCCATTCGCCGCTGTGGTGTCCGCCGGTGGCGAAACACGAAGAGCGGGGCCGCCTCCCCGCAGATGGGAGAGACGGCCCCGCTCGTAGGCACCTATTCGGTTGTCAGGGGCGGCCCACGCAGCCGCCCCGGTTGCCGCCGCGCCACGCTTGGGGTGGCGGGCCTTGGGTAGTTACCGCCGGTTCAGCGGTTGCTTCAAGCGGCCTTGGACGGCAGGGAACTCACGATGGTCGTTGTTGCTGTGGATCACCTCCTGGATGTTCTTGTGCTGGTAGTCGTCGCAGCTGTCGCTGACGTTCTGCTGATTGCCGGCCCGGTTGCCGACGCCAGCGACAACGCTGGCACTTGGCCCGGCTCCTGCCATTCGTGGCACCATATTGGAGATGGCGCCGTTGCCTGTCCGGGCCACCCGGCGCGAGACGCAATGCGCCCACGGTGGTGTTCGGCGGGTCAAACCAGCCCGTGCAGAAGGCGCATCGCGTCCAGGGCCGGCGTCGCTACTCAGAGCGCTGGCGCAAGCACAGTACGGCCAGGGCTGGATTTGGCGGAAACTGGCGGGTGGGGATTGGGCGAACGCACGCGGGCAGGCCGCCGGTCGCGCCAGTGGCAACCGTGCTGCGTCAGAGGCCGTCCGGTCCGGGTCAATTACGACTGGCCGGGGCAAGTGGAGGCAGCGTCGGTGTCTGCCTTGGTTGGGCAGCCGCTCCGCAGCGTGATAGAGCGTGCCGGAGCTTGCTATCTGCTCCAGCGGCAGGGTGAAGGTAGGGCGAAGGGCGTCAGCCGCTCCGCAAATGTAGCCGGATGATGGTAATCTCCGGGATGCCGTTTTGTTTCGGTTTATCACCTCCTTGACGCTGTGGTTGTTGACGTTGACCAGGACAGCTTTGCCCCGGCCGGGTTTGGGTTCCGGCTGGGGTACCGCGAGCGGAACCCGCAGACTCCACAGCCTGGGTTGGGAACGGAGCGGGATCAATCGCTCCAGACCCTTCGCCCGTTGGCAGGAGCGATCAACTCCGATCAGCGGACGGGTGTCCAGCAACCGGGAGGGATCAGCTCCCAACCGCTGAACGGTGTCCGGCGGAAGAAGGACTTGAACACTCCAGCCGCCGGACTGCCCAACGGGAGGAGGGCTTGACACTCCAACCCGTTGGACGAGGCCGGGGAAGAAGGGATTGAGCACTCCAACCACCGGCCCGCGCTGCTTGCGGAGGACTTGAACACTCCGGGTCGGCAGCATTCCCTCGTGGGCCGGCCTTGCGGCAAAGCCCCGGGCTGAGGGAGGGACCCCCAGGTTTCTATGGCGGGAAACCTGGAAAAGCCTGACAACATAGATATTGTCGGCCTTCTCGACGGCCCTGGATAGGCCGTGCGCGCCCCACCGGGCAAGTGTTAACCGGATTGGAACCGGCCCTTTCGGGGCGGATACCTACCTGCGCCACAGCCGCAACGGCAGCGCCAGCGCCCGGAGCGGCCACCGCAACCGTTCCCGCCGCCTCCGGGCCCGGCGGGTCTCCGCCAGGGTGGTGCTTCGCCAGTTGGTGTGGTTGTTGCGGTCCAGGCCCGTGAGGGGATAGTCCTGCGGGGGCAGGGTCAGGCCATGGTCCTCCAGGAGGGCCAGTTCCACGGTCATGAGCCGCTCCTCCTCCCGCAGCCAGTCTAGGCCCTTGCCCCGGTGGGGGTGGCGCTGCCGCAGCACCCGCCACTCCTGGATCAAGGGCCAGGCGTCGCCGAAGACCTGCTCGTCGTCAGCGGCGGGTTCCAGGGTGGCCAGTTCGGGGAACTCGCGGCGCGGCGCACGCGGCGGTGAAGGCGGCTGGCTCGAACTGACGGCGGGCGTTGCGCTCGGCGGAGCCTTCGCGCTTTCCACTTTCGCCAGCCTTGCCTCGATGCTCCGCAAAGCCTGTCCGTGCGCCGCAACCTCGCCCTGGACGGCGGCCAGGCCCACGTCGGTCTCCCCGGCCAGTTCCTCCACCCTTTCCAGCCGTTCGGCCAACAGGTCGTTGCGCTGCCGCTGTTCCTGGGCCGGCGACCCGGCCCCGTCAAGAAGCGCCCGGTCCAGGGCCACCCGCATCCGCCGGGCGAGCTGGCCGCTCTCCAGGCTGGCGGTGAGGGTGCGGTGGTCCACGTCCAGGTCCGCCGCCGCCTGGCGCGGTCCCTTGTCGCGCACCAGCTCGTCCAGCAGGGCCATCAGCCGCAGGTGGTGCAGGTCCTCGATGCTCTCGCTCCGGTGGATGCCCGGCGTCTCCGTCGTCATGTTCCCGCCTCCCCATACAAAAATGTTCGTTTCAGGTAGGACGATTGCACGCGGCCTTCGATTTCCCCTCGGACAAAAATGCACGTTTCAGGTAGGCGATATGTACCCGGAGCTTGGAACGGGTCCTTACGAAAACCGTTAACAGGAAACGTCCGGTAGGGGGCCGATTTCCCCCGATTGCAGGTTCAATACGTCCCGACTTGCATATCTGCCACTGGACGCGACTCATGTACACCCCAATGACACCATGAGAGGGGCCGTTTGCGTAAGGCCCGGCGCGCCCCCGCAGGATGGTGGGGGCGCGCGCGAGGTTATACGGAGGGAGATGTTCGTTCACACTCTACGGCAGTGGCGGAGCGTCTCCGGCACGCCTTCAACCAACGAGAGGCAGAAGAAGACAAGAAGACCGGTGACCATGCTGAATGCCGTTTTCACCGGAGTGGCCACCGAGCCGGCATCGCCGGCGGCGTCCGGCCCCAGGGTTTGCCCGGCGGGGTTCATGAGCCGGCGGGGAAGGCCGGGGGAAGCGCTGGGCAGAGGAACGCGGCCAGCGACCACACCACGACGCGCTCGGCGCCGGGGCCGCAGAACACGGAGGAACATGACGAAATCGAATCAGGGGAACCGGTACCGGCGAAGGTCGAGCCGAGGGAATCAACCCGCCGGGCAACGGGGTAAGCGAACTGACGCCGAGCCGCCAGAGCAGCAGCATAGACCCGATTACTCGCCCCAGCAGCGGGAGCAGGTCCGGGAGGGTCTGCGCATTCTGGCCCGGCTGATTGCGCGGGCGCACCTGCGGCGGCAGAAAGGGGCGCCGCGACCGGAATGACCGGCGGGTGTTAGAAGAGAGCCGCGGCGCCGGGACGCTTCCACCAACCCAGTCCGAAGCCAAGCCCTTCCAGCAACCACTCAACCGCCGTGGGCAGCTTCAGCGTCACGAGCAAGAGCAAGACGCCCAGCGAGACGGCGTTGAGCGCCAGGTCAAAGGCGACGCCCCCATGCCATCTATAGCGCAGAACTCAGAATTGAACCACAGCCTTCCGGTGAAGCCTCCCTGTGCGGCGATTGCCAACCGCGAGAGCAGGATGATGTCCCGCATCGACGTGGACGCCGGAGGAGCGGGGCTCAACTCCGTGATCCGCGTCACGCAACGGGTGGCGTTGGTCTCCGTTGAAACCTACGCGGGGAGAGCGAGGCTCGATCCCAGGCGAACGGTCCGGGTCGGGGACGGACCCGCCAGCTTTCGTTCGGGAAAGGCTGGAAAAACCGTAAACTGCGTTGATTATCGCCGGCGCCCGCGTCGCAGGGAACGGATTTAGCAAGCGCCTGGTCCGTCCCGCCGGAGATCGCTTGCTCAGCGCTTGCTGGCCGCTCGCCGCCGACATCTCTAACGTAACCGTGAGCCACCACGCCGCGCGGCCGGCCCCGGCGCTGACGGCAGCCATGTCCGCTAATTCCACCACGCCCCCAGCTCGAGCGCCCGGCGCAGCCAGCGCAGGATGAACCGCCGGGCCAACGACTTCCTGGTGTTCGCCAAGGCCTTCCACAGTCTCCGCCCTGCCCGCCTTTTCGACCAATTCCCGCAGGAGCCTCCGCAGCGCGAACTCCCGCAAGCCCCTGGCGTCGCCCATCCCTTCGTCCTGGGCATCCATCGCGCTTTGCTCCTTCACGTTCAACCTGCTGGCCGGCATGTCCTTTAGGGAGTTGTCCGGTAGGCGGGAATACGGCCCGGTCAACGAACCGCTCGCCCTGATGGGGCTGGGCGTTCACTGCCCAAAAGGGAATTTCGCCGGAACCCGCCCTTTCAGCCAAGCGCTCGCAGAACCGCCCTGAATTCCCTCGAATTCCGCCGGTTTCAAGTTCAAAA
>JAPPCX010000070.1 GCA_028875655.1 Chloroflexota bacterium
AACCGTTCGCCACATCGCGCCACACCCATCGCCTGTAAAGGAGCCAATCGCAACAACAACAAGCCGCTCATCCTGACAACTACCCACCGCTCATCCTGAGCCTGTCGAAGGGCGAGGCCCCGCCTGACGCCTCGCCGATTCACACTCCCAACGCCTGCTAATCAAGGTTGCTATAATCATGCGCCATGTCAGTCAGCCTGGACGTTGTCATCCCCTGCCTGAACGAGGAGCGGGCGCTGCCGGTGTGCATCCGCCGGCTGCATGCGTTCATGTCCGAGCGCATGGGGCGCTACGACTGGGGCATCGTGGTGGCGGACAACGGCTCCACCGACGGCACGCTGGACGCGGCGGAGGCGTTGTCGCAGGAGTTCCCGTAGCGGGCGGCTTAATTTTGGTATGCGATAATGGGATCATACCAGTAATGATCAACCAACCTTGGCCAAACCGGAGGCGGGCACGATGATTCACGAGGTGAAAGCCAAATACTCCAATGGCGCTATCGTCCTGTTGGAGCCGCTGGACATCGAAATTGAAGAAGGGGCGGCATTGTCCATAAGCATCGCGGTGGAGCCGTCATCCAGCCCTGCGCCGCTGGTCGCCAACGCTCATGCCGATGATGAGGTTGACGCCGCTGACGGGGATTGCGTCAACCGGACGCTGGACGCCTTGTATATCGAAGACTACCTTGAGAAGGCGAGGCGGTGATAATCCCGGACCTCAACCTCGTCCTGTACGCTCACGTCTCCAGCGACCCCAGGCATTGCGCAGCGCGTCAATGGTGGGATGGATTGCTGACCGGCTCAGAGACGGTAGGTATCCCGCTTGCGGTGTCCATCGGATTCGTCAGACTGGCAACCAGTCCCGTAGTAGTATCGCCGCCCATGACCAGCGCGGCCGCGATTGGCTTAGTGCAAGGATGGTTTGAGCATCCGCATTTCCTTCGGCTGGACTCAGGACCCGACCACTTCGCCCACATGGGGCAGTGTCTGGAGGCGGCGGGCAGAGCGGGCAAATTGGTGACCGACGCGCATCTCGCCGCTCTCGCTCTGGACCACGACGCCGAGATACATTCGGCTGACCGGGACTTCAGATTGTTTTCCAATGTTCGCCTCCGTAACCCGCTATAAATGTCCGGCAACTCATGCCGCGCGGAGATGGCGACAACGACGTTCACGGCACCGTAGGGGGCGGGCTGTCATCCGCTACCTGCCGGCCGAAGGTTGCTATAATCATGCGCCATGTCAATCAGCCTGGACGTTGTCATCCCCTGCCTGAACGAGGAGCGGGCGCTGCCGGTGTGCATCCGCCGGCTGCACGCTTTCATGTCCGAGCGCATGGAGCGCTACGACTGGGGCATAGTGGTGGCGGACAACGGCTCCACCGACGGCACGCTGCACGCGGCGGAGGCGCTGTCGCACGAATTTCCGCAGGTTCGCTACATCCGGCTGGAGCAGCGGGGCCGGGGTCGCGCCTTGCGCCGGGCGTGGACGGAGAGCCGCGCCGACATCGTGGCGTATATGGACGTTGACCTGTCCACCGACCTGGGCAGCCTGCCCCCGATGGTCGCTGCCATCGCGGACGACGGGTACGACGTGGCGACGGGTTCCCGGCTGCTGCCCGACTCGCAGGTGGTCGGGCGGACGCTGAAGCGCGAGATAACGTCCCGGGGGTACAGCCTGCTGTTCCGCATGATGTTCTTCACCACGTTCCGCGACGCGCAGTGCGGGTTCAAGGCGGCCAGCCGGCGGGCGGCGGACGACCTGGCGCCGCTGGTGGAGGACAACGGGTGGTTCTTCGACTCGGAGTTGCTGATCCTGGCGCAGAAGTGCGGCTATCCAATCAAGGAGTTGCCGGTGCACTGGGAAGACGATCCGGACACGCGGGTGCGCATCCTGCGCACGGCGTGGGAGGACGTGAAGGGACTGCTGCGCCTGAAATTCGGCGGCGTGGCCCGGGCGCGACGACAACTCGGGGCCGGGTAAAGTACCTGCCTCGGATTCGCGCCTCTGCGTTGACCGCTTGACCGTCGTAGGTTAGATTCAACATCGGACATCCGGTTAGCTTTACGACTCGCCAATGGAGGAAAATCGCCATGCCGTTCTACGAAAGAGGCGCCACCCGTATCTACTACGAAGAGGTCGGTTCAGGATTTCCCCTGCTGATCGTTCCGGGAGGTGGGCTGAACTCCACCGTGGAAGGCTTGCGAACCTCGCATCCTTTCAATCCCCTGGAAACCTACGCCGGCGACTTCCGCTGCATCGCCGCCGACCTGCGGAATGCCCCCACTGGGCAATCCACCGGGCCGCTGGAGATTGACCGTCCCTGGGATGCCTTCACCGATGACCACCTCGGTCTGATGGACCATTTGGGAATCGACAAGTTCGGGGTGATTGGCTTCTGCATCGCCGGGCCGATGATCCTCAACCTGCTGAGCCGGGCCGGTGGGCGCGTGGTGGCCGCGGCGTTGATGCAGCCCAGCGGGTACCGGCCGGAGCTGCCGGACCTGTTCTACCAGAACAACATCAAGGGATGGGGGCCGCCGCTGTGCGAGAGCCGGTCAGACATCACCATGGACCTGGTGCACGACTTCTTGACCAACATGTACACCAACCGGGCCGATTTTGTGTTCACCGTTTCCCGCGAGTTCGTCAGCTCGTTGCAGACGCCGCTGCTGATCGCGCCCGACGACGTGCCAGCGCACCCATACGAGCGTGCAATGGAAGTCGCCAGCCTGGCCCCCAACTCCGAGGTGACCATTTACCCCTGGAAGGACACGCAGGAGCACATCGACGAAGTCGTCGCCCACGCCGGCCGCTTCCTGAAAGCCCACCAACCGGCAGCCGTCGCCGCGGGGTGACAGGGAAACCGTAAGCCAGATGTGTCTCGGCGCAGCGGCTACGCGACTTATACCGTTGCGCCCAACCTGTTGGCCAGATCGCGCCCGGACGTAGCGGGCGGGAGGAGTTTGCCGTCGGCTCGGTAAAGCTCAACGGCTTCTTCTACGATTTGACAAAGCTCTTCGAATACCTGCCGCTCATCGTCGCCGTGACAGCCGCCGTAGATCAAACCCGGAGCGCTACCCACGTAGCATCCGTCCTCCTCGGACCATTCAACTATCTTGACGTACCGAGCGCTGTCCTTCATTTCCTGGATTCCTCGATCGCGGCTCGCACTGCGCGAACCTGATAGTGTCTGGCGTCGTTACCTAAGTTGCCTGATATGGCAACAGGCCTTACGACATTTGGATGGATGAAATTGCGGTGGTTCCCCCGCCCGCCGCGATTGGTAAATCCTGCGCGCTCCAATTCGGAGATTAACTCACGGATTTTAGGGGCAAATGCGAACTCCGACGGGATTACCCGCGCATCCTGGCAAAATAAATGGCTGGGGATACAGGATTCGAACCTGTGATACCTGATCCAGAGTCAGGCGTCTTACCACTAGACTAATCCCCAGCGTCGCCCTTCGATTCTAGCAGAGGGAGCGGCGGGTTTTCAACGCGGTGGGCTTGCTATTGCGCTACCTGCCACGCCTCCAGGTTCTGCTGCATGTATTCGACGTGCTCGCGGACGTGAGCCTCGTAGGTGTCCAGCCAGTCGCCGAGGGTAGTGTCGCCGTTCTCAGGATGGTAGGCGGTGTTGGCCCAGGCGGATTCGGGCAGCGACTTGATCAGCGTGTAGGACTTGCCGCGCAGCCACTTGAACAGGTTGAGCGTGTCGTCGATGTCCTGGGCGTGGTAGTCCAGGGCGGTGGCCCACTGGTTTTCGTCATAGTCCATCAGGGTGCGGCCCGGCTCGGCGATGAGGCGGCGGGCGCGGATGTAGCTGTTGGCCTCGCTGTCGGTGATGTGGATGACGTGCTCGTGTATGCTCCAGCAGCCGTGCTCGTCGCGGAACTGCCACATCTCTTGGGGGAACTGCTTGAGGGCATTGACGAGCACGGAGTAGGCGTTGCCGTAGGACTCGATTTTCTGTCGGCGGGTTTCGGGTGTCATGGAAGAAACTCTCGACTCCGAGATGGGATGCTATCCAGCCTATCACGGATTGGCGTATGGGCAAATGGCGGATAGAATGGCGTGGCAATCTCTATGCAATCAGACTCTCTTTTTCCAACTCAAGGAGCGCTTACTCATGCAACTAGGAGCTATTTTCCCGCAGACTGAGATCGGGGCCGACCCCGTGGCCGTGAAGGATTTCGCCCAGGCCGCCGAGGCGCTGGGCTACGAGCATCTGCTGGTGTTCGACCACGTGCTGGGCGCGGACCACACCCAGCGCGCCGAGTGGAACCGTCCCTACAACAAGGACGATATGTTCCACGAGCCGTTCGTAATGTTCGGCTACCTGGCCGCGCTGACCGAGAAGATCGAGTTCTGCACCGGCATCATCATCCTGCCGCAGCGTCAGACCGCGCTGGTGGCCAAGCAGACCGCCGAAGTGGACGTGCTCACCAACGGCCGGCTGCGCCTGGGCATTGGCGTGGGCTGGAACGAGGTTGAGTACGAAGCCCTGGGCGAGAACTGGGAGAACCGGGGACGCCGCTCCGCAGAGCAGATCGAGGTGATGCGGATGCTGTGGACGCAGGAGGTGGTCAACTACGAGGGCCGCTACCACAAGATCACCCACGCCGGAATCAACCCGCTGCCGGTGCAGCGTCCGATTCCCGTGTGGTTCGGCGGCGGCGCGCCCCAGGTGGTGCGGCGTCTCGCCCGCATGGGCGACGGCTGGTTCCCCCAGTTCAAGCCCGACGGCGAGGGACGGGAAAAGCTGGAGGAGATGCGCGAGCTGGCCCGGGGCTATGGTAGGGACCCTGCCGACATCGGCGTGGAGGGTCGCGTCGCGCTGATGGACAGCAACGACCCGGACGACTGGAACAAGCTGGCCTCGGAATGGAACGACGCCGGCGCGTCGCACCTCTCAGTCAACACCATGCGCGCCGGCCTCAGCGGCCCCGACCAGCACATCGAGGCGATCCGCCGGTTCAAGGAAGCGGTGGGCTAGGGAAAGCAGGCTCACTACGACAACACCGACCTACCGCCGGTTCGCACAGTTAAGATGTCCGTTCAGGTTCCACATCCATTCCCTTACCAGGGTAGTAAGCGCAACATCGCGCACCATATACTGCCCTACCTGCCGACGGACATCGACCGGCTGATTGAGCCGTTTTGTGGTTCGGCTGCGATTTCAATCGCCGCCGCTGCTTGTGGGTTCGCCGGGAAATTCGCGCTCAACGACATCAACTCGGCCCTGATGTCGTTGTGGGTCGAGATATTAGAGCGCCCCGCACAATTGACAAAAGAGTACGAACGACTTTGGTACGAACAACAGACGGATAGAAAGGAGTACTTTTCCCGTGTCCGTGCCGAGTTCAACGCAACGCACGAACCGCATCACTTATTGTACTTGTTGGCGCGTATCGTCAAAGGCTCGGTCAGATACAGTTCTGATGGGCAATTCAATCAGGCCCCGGACAATCGGCGCTCCGGCATGAAGCCGGAGACGATGAGACGGCAGATTTTAGGCGTTTCGGAGCTGTTGGCCGACAGGACATCCCTATCTGCAATGGACTTTAGAGAATCAATAATGACCGCTACAACCACGGATGTAGTGTACCTGGATCCACCGTATCAGGGAGTTTCTTTTGCCAGAGATCACCGTTACTATCGCGGTCTTTCGTATAACGAATTGGTGGACGTACTTGCCTTGATGAATTTGAGAGGCATTTCTTATCTGGTCAGCTACGACGGCCGAACCGGGGAAAAGCACCATGGTCAGTCGCTTCCGAGTGATTTAGAACTGCGTCATTTGGAAATTTACGCCGGCAAGTCGAGCCAAGCCACATTTCTCGGAAAGCACAGCGAGACGGTAGAATCTTTGTATTTGTCGCCGGCTCTCGTGAATCGGCTGGAATCAGGTCGTAGCGATTCTGCGGTACTGGCGGGCGGCATACAGGGAAGGTTACATGGATGAAAAGAATTTGCCGCGTGAATTCATTGAGTTGTTGAATAGCGTGACAGCGCGACGTCCCAAGACCGTCATAGACCATATCCTCCAACACGGCTTTGTCACTACGGAAGAACTTAGGGACCTCTATGGATACAATCATCCTCCACGAGGCGCGCGCGATGTTCGAGAGCTCGGCATCCCATTGGAAACATTTCGGGTTACCGGATCCGATGGTCGTTCAATCGGAGCTTACAGATTTGGAGATCCCACAGCACAGCGGTCGGCCATGCTGTCGGGCAGGACAGCGTTTTCGAATACCATCAAAAACGGACTGATCGCGCGATTCGGTTCACGCTGCAACATTTACCTTGAAGACTTCCCAGAACGAGAACTGCAAATCGACCATCGCGTACCGTTTGAAATCGCGGGCGACACGGGTTTGTCAGACGACCTGGACGATTATATGTTGCTGTGCCCATCCGCAAACCGGGCTAAATCGTGGAGTTGCGAGCACTGCGATAATTGGGAAATTAGAGACGCCAACAACTGCGAATCCTGCTACTGGGCTTTCCCCGAAAGCTACACCCATGTTGCCATGCGTCAACTTCGGCGCTTGGACATTATCTGGTCAGGTGAAGAAATCTCAGAATACGACCGGCTCGCGGAAGCGGCAGATGATGACGGCCAAGAACTGCCCGAGTTCGTTAAAGCCGTCATACGCCGCCACTTGGAAGCTCACGAGTAGTTGTGTGGGGTTCCGGGTGAACTGATAGAGCACCCGCCGATAACAGTGCTTACACCCGCCCCACCAAATCCTTCAGCGCCGCGTAGGTGCGGGCGTTGGAGTCGGCGCCTTCACCGGCCTCGAAGATGTTGGCGATGAAGTCGGTGGCGCCGGCTTCGGCGAATTGTTCCAGCTGGTTGCTCAGGGATGACTCGTTGCCGACCACCGCCACCTCGGACGGGCCTTCCACGTCCTCTACGTCGAGGATGCGGCGGTAGTTGACCAGGCGGCCATAGCGCTCGTAGGACTCGGCGGCGGCGCGGCGTCCGACGGCTTCGTCGTCGCACACGGTGGCGGGCAGCCCGACGCAGATGCGCGGTTCGGGTCGGCCGGCGGCTTCGGCAGCAGCGTTGATGCGAGGACGCACGTGCTCGCGGATGGCGCGGGGGCCGGCCATCCAGGTTATTGTCCCGTCGGCCTGCTGGCCGGCCAGTCGGAGCATACGGGGCGCGAGGGCCGAAATCACCACGGGACAGGTCGGACGGTCGAGCACGTCCAGCTCGGCGTTGACGTTGTAGAACCGGCCGGAGAACTGCACCCGGCCCTCGTCGATGAGGGGTCGCAGGACGGAAAGGTACTCGCGGGTGTGCAGCGCGGGCCGGTCGTAGGACAGGCCGAAACTCTCCTCGATGCCGGGGCGATGGGACGGGCCGATGCCCAGGATGAACCGGCTGTCGGCGGCGGCAGCGGTGGTCAACGCCTGCTGCGCCAATGCCATCGGATGGCGAGGGTATGTCGGCACCACGCCGACGCCCAATTCGATGCGGCTGGTCTGCGTCCCGGCCAGTGCAAGCACAGTGAGGGCGTCGTAGCCCCGCGCCGAGATGTGTGGCACCCAGAAACTGTCGAACCCGTCGGCCTCGGCCTGCTTGATGCGGCCGATGAGGTCGTCCAGGGTCATGAGGTCGGCGGCGGATGCTCCGACGAAGATTCCGATACGCATTAGTTTGCTCCATGGTTGTTCAAGTCTGCTACGGCATCGCCTCGGTTGCTCCAGACTGGGCAAGGACAATGAATCTGGTTGTATTGTCGGGTCGGTCCTGGATGCGGCTGGCAATAATCTCGGCCCTTCCTTCTGCCGCCCGTTGCGAGCAGATGGCCGCGGCCGGCTCCGTGCAGCGCTCCATGTCGTCCAGGGCCGCGGCGGTGCTTGCGGAAGCTGACTGCCTGGCCTGCGGCAAACAGCGCTCCAGGTAACCCCGACATTCGACGAGGGCCTGCGGGTGCGAGAATACCACCCGCACCTCTGACGCGCTTACGCCGCTCCGGGTAGCCAGGCAATGGTCGGTCGGCAGGTCTATCTCGCCGCGTGCCACTGCTCCGGTCTGCTGGGCGAGCAGATCCGCCGTAGCGGCAACCGGCCCGCCCAGCGTGCTTTCGAACGGTACCACGCCTCGTTCGGCGAGGCCGGACGATACCGCCTCGAACACCGCCGCGATGGTAGTTAGCGGCAGTAGTTCGGCGTTGCCGTCGTAACGCGCGGCCGCTTCTTCGCTGAACGTCCCCGGCGGGCCCAAGTACGCAATTCGCATATTCTTCGCTCCGGCCCGGCGCTAGGCAGCATCTGCGGTCTGGGGTTCTACTCCGAGGATGTTGCGAGCCACTTCGCGGGCGCCGTCGAGGTCGGCTACGAAACGGTCTTCCGGGACTCTTGCCAGGATGTGCAGGGCGTTCAGGTTGCTTTCCACGGGGGAGCCGGCAAGTCCCATGACGATGGATTCGGTGTCTTCCTCGGTAGCGATGTCAATCATCTGCTCCACCACCATGGCCGCGCTGTCGTCCATGTACAGGGTTTCGGAGAAATCGAAGATCACCACCTCGTGGTCGCGGATGTCGCCGCCGATGGTGTTGACCAGGTTGCTGGAAGACGCTACGGAGAAACGGCCGCGCATCCCCACCACTCCGCAACGGGCGGCAAACTCGTCGCCGTCGTTGGCGGCGGCTGCTTCCTCGGGCGAGTCATAGAGGAATGCCTGGTCCAGCAGAGGCGTGGAAACCACGCTGTCCAGTTCCTGCCGTTCCACCTGCCGCGCCGCGACCATTCCCGCCGCGATCAGGCCGATGGCGATTGCCGTGACCAGGTCCAGGAAGACCGTCAGCCCCAGCGTTATGACCATCACGACCAGGTGGTCGCGCTGGATGCGATGGGCGCGCTTGATGAGCCGCCAGTCGATAATGTCCCAGCCGACTTTCATCAGGATGCCGGCGAGCACGGCGTGGGGAATCTCCGTAACGTACCGGCCGAGGCCCAGCACGAGGGCCAGGAGGACGCCCGCGCGCACCACGCCGGAGAACGGGGTGCGTCCGCCGGAACGGATGTTGATGACCGTGCCCAGGGTGGCGCCGGCGCCGGGCAAGCCACCGATCAGGCCGGCGATGGTGTTGCCGATGCCCTGGCCGACCAGCTCCCGGTTGGCGTTGTGGCGCGTGCGGGTCAGGGAGTCAGCGATGAGGGACGTGAGCAGGCTGTCGATGGAACCGAGCAGGGCCAAAATCAACGCCGGGGTCAGCGAGCTGACGATGAAGCCCACGTCGAAAACCGGGATGCGCAGATCGGGAAGGCCGGTGGGCACGTCGCCGATGACTCTGAGATCGGTCAGCCAGAAGATGCCGATGGCCGAGCCGATGATCATGGCCGCGAGCGGCCCGGGTAGGTATCTGCTCAGCGGCGGCCGCCAAAGCACTCCCACCAAAAGGGTGATGGCGGCGACGATCAGGGCATGCACCTGGGCGTTGGATACGGCATCGGGGATGGCGCTGATTTTCGCCAACACTCCGCCCGGTTGAGCCTCGGCGCCTACGAACGGGGCGACCTGCACCAGCATGACGATGATGCCGATGCCGGTCATAAAGCCGGAGATAACCGAGTAGGGAGTATAGGCGACGAATCTCCCGATTCTGATCGCGCCCAGCACGATCTGGATTACGCCGGCCAGCATCACGACGGTGAAAGCCTTGGCAAAGTCGCCCTCGGCGTGGACGGTCACGATCACCGCCATGGCGACGCTCATGGGGCCGGTTGGTCCCGAGATCTGGGAGCGGGTGCCGCCGAATACCGCGGCGAAGAAGCCCACGGCGATGGCGCCGTACATGCCGGCGATGGGTCCGAGGCCGGAGGCGACGCCGAAGGCCAGGGCAACCGGCAAGCCCACGACAGACGCGGTGATCCCGCCAAAAAGGTCGCCGCGCAGCAAGCCGAGGGAGTAGTTCGGTCTCATACGGTTCCTATGCCGCCAATCCAGCCTTCGGCCAACTCATCCGGAGCTTGTTGAAGGACCTCATCCCCCCAGCAAGTCCACCACCCGGTCCAGTATGCGGTGCCCCACCTCGTATTTGGAGAGGAGCGGCAACCGTTCGGCTCGCAGTTCCCGGTCAATCAGGACCACGCGGTTGGTGTCCACGCCGAAGCCGCTGCCCTCTTCGGTAATGTCGTTGGCAACGATCAGGTCCAGTGACTTGCGGCGGACCTTGTCGGCGGCGTTGGCTTCCAGGTTTTCGCTTTCCGCCGAGAAACCCACCCTTACGAAATGGCCGGTGGCCGTGGCTAGTATGTCGGTGGTTTTCTCCAGGTCGATGGACATTTCGTCCGCGGCCGTCTTCTTGATTTTCTGCTCGGCGGCGACGGCCGGACGGTAATCGGCCACGGCTGCCGCCATGATCAGCGCGTCGGCGTTGGACGTTTCGTGGAGCACCGCGTCGCACATGTCCTGGGCGGATTTGACCGACTCCACGCGAACCAGCGGCGGGTCGGGTAGAGCCGTCGGCGCCGTGACCAGCACCACGTCGGCGCCCCGGTCGCGGGCAGCCTCGGCGACGGCGTAGCCCATGCGCCCCGACGAGTGGTTGGTGATGACGCGCACCGGGTCAATGGCCTCCTGGGTGCCGCCGGCGCTGACGATCACCTTGCGCCCGGCCAGATCGCCGTGCTTGCCCAGCGCAGCGGCGATGTGTCCCAGCAGGTCGGCCGGCTCCACCAGCCGGCCCATGCCCATCAGGCCGGAGGCCAGGCGTCCGGGGGCCGGTCCGGCGATGGATACGCCGCGGGCGCGCAGGCGCGCGACGTTTTCCTGAGTGGCCGGATGGTCGTACATGTTGGCGTCCATGGCCGGCGCAACCAGCAGGGGGGCCTCGGTGGCGATGACCGTGGTGGTCAGCGGATCATCGGCCAGGCCGGCGGCCAATTTGGCGATGCAGTGCACGGTGGCCGGCGCAATTACCACGATGTCGGCCCAACGGGCCAGGGCGACGTGCTCCACGCTCTGCTCGGAGTTGGGGTCGAAAGTGTCGGTAACGACGGCGCGGTGGGTGAGGCTGCGGAAGGCCAGCGGTGTGACGAACTGGGTTGCGCCATAGCTCAGGATGGTCTCCACGTTGGCGCCGACCTGCACCAGCTTGCTGGCCAGGTCCAGCGCCTTGTAACAGGCGATGCTGCCGGTTACACCTAGGACAATGTTCTTGCCGGCCAGTGCGCTTTCCATCACCTATCCTTTGCACAAAGACATTCCGGATTCCCGCTTTCGCGGGAACGACGGTGTTGAACAGTGTTCATGCGGTAGATGAGGTACAGGCCCACCAGGGTCAGCTCCTGGTTGATGTCGTTGAACACCGGCGAGTGGTCGGCGATAACGGTCACCAGGCCGCCGGTGCCCACCACCTGGGCGTCGGACCCGATTTCGGCCTTGAATCGCTCCACCATGGTGGTAACGAGGCCGGCGTAGCCCAGCACCAGGCCCGACTGCAAGGCCGCGGTGGTATTGCGTCCCACAGCTTCCGCCGGCGCCACCAGTTCCACCCGGCGGAGCAGGGATGTATTGTCGTACAGCGCGTCGGCGGACAGGTTGATTCCCGGCGCGATCGCGCCCCCCAGGTACTCTCGATCCCTGGACACGGCGTCGAAAACGGTGGCCGTGCCCAGGTCAACTATGATCACCGGAGCGCCGTAAAGTTCCACCGCTGCCACCGCATCCACAATGCGGTCTGCGCCGACGTCCCGGGGATTGTCGTAGCGCACCGGCATCCCGAGGTCGATTTGTGAGTTGACCAGCAGGGGCGCCAAGCCGAAGTAGCGCCGGCACAGGTCCTCGAACAGCCCGGTCAGGGGCGGCACCACGGAGCAAATGCTGGCCGCCGTGATGTCCGAAGACGAGATGCCGCGGAACTCCAGCAGGTTCTTGACCAGGATGCCGTACTCGTCGGCGAGCCGACGGGAATCGGTGGCGACGCGGAGCGTGGTGACCAGCCGCTGCAAGGGGCTAGCCCCGCTGACGCCGGTTGCGGCGGCCGGCTCATCGTAGAACACGCCCATGGTAACGGCGGTATTGCCGATGTCGATGGTCAGCAGCATCTTCACAAACCCGGCTAACAGTATAATTTTCGCCGAGCATTGTCAAAAACGTCGCGGCGTCAAAACCGCCCGGGTCAGCGCCGGTCGAAGCCCACCTGGACTATGCGTGGCTGGTCCACCCCGGCGACGCCGACGTATTGGAACAGAGCGCCGTCGGTATCGCGCGGCTGTGCTTCCTGGACGACCACGGTTTCTCCTCCCAACAAGAGGTCGGCGAAGGGCGCCGCCTGGGAATCGGCGTCCGGGTCGGCGGGAAACGCGAAGTCGATGCCGGTAACGTTGGTGAACTCCACCTGCCCGTCCTCGTCGCTGATCCAGAACTCGGATATGGCCGTGCCGCCGGCGACCCGGCTCAGTGTATAGTTGATTTCCTGCGTGGTCATGCCGGCCTTGAGGGCGGCGTCGATGTAGTAGGCGGTTAGAGTTGCCTGGGCGATCATGTGATCCGTTTCCGGCGTCTCGACGGCTACCACATCGTCCTTTCCTCCGCAGGCGATGGAGAGGACGAGTAGGATCGAGAGGGTTGTCAACGTCATGGTTTTGGTCATTGGAGCGCCTCCGTAGCGATGTATGGCGGCCATTTTACACCGCGCGGGTACGGGTATGATTTATGCTAAAATCGACGCCGACAACCCCTTTTGGAGACTTGCTGATGGCCAACATGGAACTGGTCCAGATAGTGAAACGAGGACGCGATGCGGTGGCGGCGTGGCGGGAGGAGAACCCCAACACGCCCATGGACCTGAACGAGTGCTACATGAGCCACTCCCGCATCCCCATGGTGAACCTGCGCGGCGCGGACCTGCGCAACGGCGACTTCATGGGCGCGATGGTGCGCCGCGCCGACCTTTCCAACAGCTACATGAACAACGTCCACTTTTACCGGGCGGACCTCCGGGAAGCCGACATGAGCCGCGCCATCGCGCCGGGAGCGAACCTGCGGGGCGCGGACCTGCGCAACGCCAACCTGGCTGGTATCAACCTGGACGGCGCCACCCTTTCGGAAGCGAATCTTTCCGGCGCGGATCTGACCAATGCCAACCTGGACCGCAGCAATCTTGACCGGGTCAACTTCACCGGGGCCAACCTTAGCGGCGCCAGCTTCAACGGAGCGAACCTGTCCAGGACGAATCTGTCGGAAGCCACGCTGAACGCGGCCGACTTCTACGAGGCTGTGCTGAATGACGTGGTCACCGAGGACGCAGATTTCAACAACTGCATCATCGGCTACACGGTTTTCCAGAACTGCGCCATGGACGCCGCGCTGGGACTGGACAGCGTTCGCCATGACGCGCCGAGCACCATTGGGCTGGACACGCTGCTGCGCTCCCGGGGCGCTTTGCCTCAGTCCTTTATACTGGGCTCCGGCATTCCCGTCGCTGTCGCCCGCATCCAGGACTCGGTGGCGGACGCTCCGGTCACCACGCTGGAAGTGCATATCTCCTGCGCCGACGGCGACATCGAGTTTGCGCGACAACTGGAAGCTAACCTGCGGGGTCAGGGGGTGCGCAGTTGGGTGTTCGCCGAAGGATTCCGGGGCAATCCGCTGGTGGACCGGCGCGCCTCTTCCGGTGAAGAAGAGATCGAGCGGTGGGTGCGGCACTATGATCGCATTATCGTGGTTTGCACCGCCGCCGGCCTGGACAGCGAAACCGTGCGCAACGACATTACGGCTGCCCAGGAAGCGGAAAACACGGGCGACCGCTGGACGATGTTCCTGGTGGACGCCGACGGTGTCATGGGGGCCGGTCGGAACCGTGCCGCCCGGCTCCTGAAGGAAGACCATCGCGTGTTTGACCTCACCGGCCAGGCGGCAGGATCGGACGAATATCAGGCGGCCTTGGTCAACCTGATCGAAAACCTGCGAGAAGAGCAGCCGGCCAGCGCCGCCAAGCCTCCGCGTCAAGCCGTTGACCCGAGGACGCTGCAACTGTAACGGCCTGAGGCCATACCAAAACGTCAGCGGGGGCAGGTTTCAAACCTGCCCCCGCTATTTGTCCGTTCCGGAGAACCGACGGATTCGGCTGGCTACACCGTTTAGATGTAGTCTTCCTCCTCGTACATCATGTCGACGTTATCGGTGCTCTGGCCGAGGCCGCGGGTGACCTCGACGCGGAAGGCTTCGAGCATCTCGTCGGTGATCTCGTTGCCGTTGGCGCGGGCGGAGTCCTTCAACAGGTCGAAGGCCCACTCTGAGGTGTCGCCGTGGGGCATGTCGAAGAAGCCGGGCTCGAAGATGGGGAGTTCACCGGGGCCGAAGTAGCCCTTGCCCTCGATGTTGTAACCTTCGAGGTCGTGGGTGCCCTTGCCGAGGACCTGACCGGTGGCAGCGTAGTGCTCCATGGTAGCCTTCATGCCGTACTTCTGGATCGGGCAGACCTTCATGCAGACGCCGCAGCCGAGGTAGCGGGCCATGACGGGGCGGCAGCGCTTGAAGTAGAGCTTGTTCTTCTCGATGCCACGCCACCAGATCTTGTCGCGCATCAGGGCGCGGCCGGGGCAGCGGTTCACGCAGACCTGGCACACCTGGCAGAAGGCGTGGACGCCGTAGTCCACCGGCTCGTCATAGGTGACGCTGGCATCGGTGGTAATCATCATGATGCGGCAGCGGGAGCCGACATGGGGGGTCAGCAGGTAGCCGCAGGCACCGAGCTGGCCGAGGCCGGCAGCGACGAACATCGGGATATAGGGGCCGGTGTTGTCGTTGGGGCTGTGAACCTGGGCGCGATAGCCGAGGCTGCGAATGAAGTTGCCGAGTTCCAGACCAGCGGCGCCTTCCGTGCGGTAGGTGCTGGAGTGGACGATCTCAGCGTCAACGCTGGGGATGGTCTGGGTGGGCTCGAAGTCCTGCTCGTAGGCGAGGCAGACGACGTGAGGGAAGCGGACCCAGTCCTTCTTGCTCTGGTACACGTATCGGATGTCGAAAGCGGTGATGCCGACTTCGACAAAGCCGAGCTCGCGGGCCTTCTGCTTGATGGCCTCGGTGATGTCCTCACCGGTGGCTTCGGCAGTGGGCTCCAGGTCGCCGGTGAGGCGGGCGGCCATTACGAGGTTGCGGTTGAGCTTGTCGTGTTCCTTGCGGATTTCGCGCATTTCGGCGTGCTGGTCGCGGAGGGTGTTGGCCCAGTCGCGGGAAGCGCGCTCGGTGATATTCATGGTCTCGATGGGGTATTCCCGGGAGTACCAGTCAACCTCGCGCTGTTCCATGGGGATGCCGGGAGTCGTCTCGAGCTCCTCAGGCACCGGGATAGTTACGGGCGCGTCGCCCAGATACTTGCCGGGGCGTCGTACCTCATGACCGATGGTTAGCATATCCTCCTCCTATAGTTGGACTGCCTAGAATAGGCCGAATTTGCGCTCAAGATACTGCCGTCATAGTCGAATGTCAATACTTCACCTGCTGAATAATCATATTTCGTAACATGATGTTGATTATTTTCGCTATGCGTCAGTGCAGGCCGCTCCGTGTCGCCCTGCCCAGCCTGCGTATCCCCTCCGCTAGTTCGTCAGTCTCGTAAAGCGAAATGCTGATGCGCAGGGCGTCGGCGAATCCGCCCGATGCGGAGAACGCGGCGCCGGGACGGTAAGAGACCCCGGATTCGCGAGCCGCCGGCAGCAGCGCGTCAGTGTTGAGGCCGTCGGAAAAAGTGAGCCAGTAGAAGTACCCGCCTCCCGGCGGTGTGAAATGGACCGTCTCGCCGAATTCCGCGCGCAGCAGGCCGGCAACGTCGTCATGTCGTTGGCCATAAACCCGGCGCAGCGTTTCGATATTCTGCCGGAGCAGCCCCATTTCCAAAGTAGCGTGGGCCAACGTGGCGGCAAAGTGGCTCAGCCCGCCCCCGCTGGCGGCAACCCCGGATTCGACGAACCGTCGCACGATTTCGGGAGCGGCGTGAACCCAACCCAGGCGCAGGCCGGGCGACAGAACCTTGGAGAACGAACCCAGGGATACGACGCAGCCGCCGGGCGAGTCGTCCAGCATTGCCATGGGTGGTGGCGGCGGCGCGCCGTAGTGCAAAAGCTGGTACACCTCGTCGGCGATGATGGTGAAGCCGTAGCGCTGGGCCAATTCAATGAGCTGCCGGCGTCGGTGCAGTGGCAGCACGGAGCCGTTGGGGTTCTGGTACGTGGGAATGGTGTAGAGCAGCTCGGGCCTGGGAGATTCGGCAGATGCTAGCAGGTCAGCCAGCGCGTTGGTGTCGAGCCCGTCGCCGTCCGTGGGGACGCCCACGACGTTCAGGCCATGGTCGATGAAAATCTGGCCGATAAGGTAGTAAGTGGGTTCCTCGACGATTACGGTATCGCCGGCGGTGGCGTAAAGAGTGGTGGCCAAATCGATGGCGGCGGACGCGCCGGCGGTAAGAAACATCGAATCAGGAGCTACCGGTCCGCCGTAGGAATCCTGCGTGGAAAGGTACGCGGCCAGGGATTCCAGCAGAGGGCCGAATCCCTGCACGGCGCCGTATTGGAGCGGCACGGCAGACTGTTGGCCCAGCACCGACTGCGCGGCGGCGGCGAGGGCATCGGTGGGATGCAGCCGGGGTGACGGATGCCCCCAGCCGAGGTCGATCACGCCGTCGGAGATGGAGATGAGGAGGGAGGGGAGGGATGTGGTCATAATGGCGCGGGCGTGAAAAGGGCCGGCGGGAACACTCCCGCCGGCCCTGGTTGCCGGTGTGGCGAGATGTGGACGGGCTACTAGATGTAGTCCTGGTCCTCGGCCATCATCGCGAGAACGTCGCCGCTCTGCAACGCGATGGCGCGCTGGATCTGGAGTTTGAGGTCGTCGACCATGGCGTCGGGGATCTCGCCGTCGTTGTCCTTGGCGGCTTCCTTCATGCTCTCGAAGGCCCACTCGTCGGAGTTGCCGTGGGGCATGTCGAAGAAGTCGCGCTCGAAGACGGGGAGTTCGCCGGGGCCGAAGTAGCCCTTGCCTTCCAAGTTGTAACCTTCGAGGTCGTGGGTACCCTTGCCGAGGACCTGACCGGTGGCGGCATAGTGCTCCATGACGTTCTTGAGGCCGTACTTCTGGATCGGGCAGACCTTCATGCAGACGCCGCAGCCGAGGTAGCGGGCCATGACGGGGCGACAGCGCTTGAAGTAGAGCTTGTTCTTCTCGATTCCGCGCCACCAGATCTTGTCGCGCATGAGGGCGCGGCCGGGGCAGCGGTTCACGCAGACCTGGCAAACCTGGCAGAAAGCGTGGATGCCGTAGTCCACCGGCTCGTCATTGGTGACGTTGGCGTCGGTGGTGATCATCATCAGCCGCATCCGGTTGCCGGTGTGCGGGGACAGCAGGTAGCCGCAGGCACCCAGGGAGCCGAGGCCAGCCGCCACGAACATGGGGATCACGGGGCCGGTGGCGTCGCTGGAGTGGACGACGTGAGCCTTGTAACCCAGGGAGCGGATGAAGTTGCCCAGTTCCAAGCCGGCCGCTGCCTGCGTCCGGTAGGTGCTGGAGTGGACGATCTCAGCGTCAACGCTGGGGATGGTCTGGGTGGGCTCGAAGTCCTGCTCGTAAGCCAGGCAGATGGCCTTGGGCAGAACGGTGAAGCCGCGCTTGCTCTTGTAGTCGTACCGGGGGTCGTAGTTGGTGATTCCAACTTCCAGGTAACCCAACTGACGAGCCTTGTCCTTGATGAGCTGGGAGACGTCCTCGCCGGTGGGTTCGGCGGTGGGCTCCATCTCAGCGGTGGAACGGGCGGCCATGATCAGGTTGCTGTTGAGCTTGTCGTGCTCCTTGCGGATCTCACGCATCTCGGCGTGGAGGTCGCGCAGGGTGTTGGACCAGTCCCGGGACGCGCGCTCGGTGATGTTCATGGTTTCCAGCGGGTACTCGCGGGCGTACCAGTCAACTTCACGGTCGGTCTTCGGAATACCGGGAACGGTTTCCAGCTCTTCCGGAACCGGAATCGTGATATCGGCGTCCCCCCAGTGCCTTCCGGGACGGACTACCTCGTGCCCAATGGTAAGCATATTAGCCTCCTCACAGTTGGCTTTCGCCGCTCAAAGGCGGTTGCATTTCGCGCAATTTATACCCTTGCAGCATCTTTGTCAACAATAATGCACAACTGCCGGGGCGAATTTCAGTAAATTGCGGATTGCGTCGCAAAAACGTCAAATCTAGCCGGTTTGCGCCGGACAAATCCCGGCCTCGGGACGCCCGCCCCGGATTACGGCTACCCTCCCGTCCGGCGCGCGATCATCGCGTCGGCCAACGGACTCGCCCCGGACTTCACCGTGATGTTGACCAGTGACGGCCGCCCGGAGTTGATGGCGCGTTCCACCGCCGGGGCTACGTCGTCGGGATGTTCCACCAGCTCGGCATAGCCTCCGATGCCCGCCACCACCTGGTCGTAGCGGACGCCGGGGCGCAGGGCGGTTCCCACATCACGCCCGAAGTAGGCCAGTTGGAAGGTGCGGTCAATGCCCCAGTTGCCGTCGTTGCCCATGATGCCGGTGATGGGCAGGTTGTGGCGGATGCAGGTGTCGTATTCCATTGAATAGAACCCGAAGGAACCGTCGCCCATGAAGGCGAGCACCTTGCTGTCCGGGTAGGCCAGCTTGGCGGCCATGGCGTAGGGTATCGCACCGCCCAGGTGACTCAGCGGCCCCAGGCGCATGAAGTGTCCGGGAGAGCGAGCCGGCAGGTAGCAGCGTCCCCACTGCACGTAGTCGCCGCCGTCCAGCACGATGAAGGTGTTCTCGTCCACCAGGTGCTCGATGCGGGTGTACACGTCCAGCGGGTGCATGGGCGCCTGGTTGGTGGCGTTGCTGCGCAGGCTGTCCAGCCAGGCGTCCTGCTCCGCTTTGAGCGCGTCGATCCACGGGCCGACGTTGCGGTTCAGGCTGCCCGCCGCCGCAAGTTGGTCCACGATGGCCCCCAGGTCGCCCAGCAGCCCGACGGCGACGCCCCGGTTGCGCCCGATCTCAGCCGGCGACGGGTCGGCCTGGATCAGCTTGGCGTCGGCGTCGAAGATGCCGCCGTAGCGGTAGCGGTGGTCCAGGCGCTTGCCCAGCAGCAGCGCCACGTCGGCCTCCCGGAACTTGCGGGCCGTGCGGTTCAGCGCGCCGTCGGCATAGCCGAAGCAGAGGGGATGCAGGTCGTCGATGAGGCCGCGGGCCTGCTCCACGGTGAAGATGGGTATGCTGTAAGCCTCGGCGAGAGCCTCAAGCTGGGCCGGCTCCACGGAGTAGCGGGCCGGGTTGCCCACGATGATGACGGGACGCTGGGCGTTGGCCAGCAGGTTGGCGGCCTGCTCGATGAGCGCCGGGTCGCCCTGAGGCCGTCCCATGTTGCGGTACTCCTGGGGCAGGTAGGGCGGCAGGTCCTCCTCGCTGATGGGAGCCTCCTGTAAGTCGATGGGCAGGGTCAGGTGCACAGGGCCGGGGCGTCCGCTCATAGCGGTGCGGAAAGCTGTCGCCACGAATTCCGGGATGCGGTTCTTTTCGTGGATCAGCCACGACCCCTTGGACACCGGGGCGGCCATGGCCACCTGGTCGATTTCCTGGAAGGTGGCCTGGCCCTTTTCGGGCAGTTCGGCGCAGCCGGCGACGAAGATGACGGGACTTTCAGAGGTGTAGATGGCGGGCAGGCCGGAAATGGCGTTGGCGAAACCGGGGCCGCCGGTGAACATGGCGACCGCGGGCTGGCCGGTGATGCGGGCGTACCCGTCGGCCATGTGCATGGCCGCGCCCTCGTGGCGGGCGTCGATGAACTCGATGCCCTCATCGGCGGCGGCGTCCACTAGCGGCAGAATGGTGTCGCCCACGATGGTGAAGACTTTCTGCACGCCCTCCTGTTTCAAGCATCGGATAAAAAGGTGGCCCCCGTTCAGCTCCGGCATGGATGCAACTCCTTGATAAGGGTATGGTTTCTGCAAATGAACGGCCCGAACGAACGGGCCAAACAATCTTATCACAGCGGCTGTGGAGCAATACTGCCACTCTAGGGTTATACTCCCCGCGTGGGCACCTTCTACGTGATCGGCACTCCCATCGGTAACCTGGAGGACATCACCGTCCGGGCGGCGCGCATCCTGTCGTCCGTGCCGCTGGTGGCGGCTGAGGATACCCGCGTAACCCGCCGCCTGCTGGCCCACCTGGACGCCAGGCCGCGCCTCATCAGCTGCAACGAGCATAACTGGAGGCGACGGCTGCCCGCTCTGCTGGAGGCCCTGGAATCGGGCGACGCCGCTCTCGTTACGGACGCCGGTTCCCCCGGCATCAGCGACCCGGGCGACGGCGTGGTAGCGGCGGTTGCGGATGCCAGCTATCCGGTGGTCAGCGTGCCGGGCGTGTCGGCGGTATCGGCGGCCTTGTCCGTCGCCGGCTTTCCTGCCGACCGGTTCATGTTCCTGGGGTTTCTGCCCCGCCGCCGGTCGGAACGCAGGGTGACCCTTACTGACGCCGCGCGATCGGGTCACACGCTGGTCATCTTCGAGGCGCCTCACCGCTTGAGGGCGACATTGACCGACATCTCCGACGCGCTCAACGACCCGCTGCTGACAGTGTGCCGTGAGCTGACCAAGTTGCACGAGGAAGTGTGGCGCGGATTGTCATCCGATGCGCTGGAGCGCTTTGAGGAACCACGCGGCGAGTTCACCATCGTCGTCGGGCCAACGTTGTTAGAGGAAACGGCAACTGCTGGCGAACCCGCCATTACCGTAGAGGCGGCACGGGATACGTTGATGCAGCGGCGCGCTGCCGGAGTGCGCGGGCGCGAGGCGGTGGCCGAGGTCGTGGTAGCCACCGGACTCCCGCGCCGGGTTGTGTACGCGCTGTGGGTGGAAACCGGACGGTAACCCCCTCACCCTGGCCCTCTCCCGCAAAGGGGAGAGGGAGCTCTTGGTGGTGGCTAAGCACAGACCACGACGGCCTCGCCCAGGCCCTCGATGGAGATGCGGCCCTCGGAGGCGAAGCTCAGCGGCGTGGGCGGCACCAGGCTGCCGGTGATGACCGTGTCGCCGGCCTTCAGCGGGTGGTTGCGCCGGGACAGCTCGTTGGCCAGCCAGACCAACGGCTCGAACGGGTGGCCCATGACGTCGCGCCCATAGCCCTCGCCCACTTGCTCGTGGTTGATCTGCATTGTGCCGTGGCAGTTCACCAGGTCCAAGTTCTGCCAGTCGGTTACCGGATCGCCCAGCACTACGCCGGAGTTGAGGATATTGACGGCCACACTCATCAGCGTGCGCTCTTCGGTGGTGAGATCGTCGGGCGTGCGGATGTCCACAATCTCGAACGCCGTGGCGATCTCGGACACCGCCTCGGCGACGGTTTCCCGGGTGTAGGGCGCGCCCGACGCCGTCAGATCCTTGCCGAGGGTTACGCCGACCTCCAGCTCGATGCCCAGGTTCACGTACTCGGTGAAGTTGAGCACCACCGGCGAACGCAGGATAGTCTTCTCGAACACGCCGCCCAGCACCGGATGGTCCAGGCCGGCCCGTTCCTGCATGATGGGCGTGGTGTAGGCCAGCTTGTAGCCGGCCAGCGGCCCCCACAGGCTGGACAGCATGCAGTGGAGTTCCTTCTGGATTGAGTAGGCGTCTTCCAGGGTTTTGGGGAAAAGGCTGTCGGGCAGCCGGTCGAAAGGCTGTACCGCCTGGTACTTTTCAAAGATCAACTCTGCGGCCTCGCGGGCCGGCGTGGTGGTGACCATGGAGCGCCTCCTGGGTGTCGGATCGCGTTGGATTATAACCGTTTTCGTATAGCGAGTTTATCGGGGTTGCAATGATCGCAGTAAGGGCGGGTACAAGACCCGCCCCTACGTGACGTCGTGGTTGGAGCGGGTTGCGATTAGCGGGCTTCGCTGGCCCCCTCGAACCCACAGTCGCGGTGGGTGCCGTCGCAGAACGGCTTGTTGTCGGACTGTCCGCAGCGGCAGAAGGAAACCCACTGCCCTTCGGGAATGGTGTAGTTGTTGCCGCTCTGGTCAACAATGTCGATCTCGCCGATGACCCGCAGGGGTCCGTTGGCACGAATTTCTACCTTGACGTCCGCCATCTTGATTCCTCCTCAGTTTTGACTGTCAGTGCGCCCGGTACCGCAGTTAGGGGCTTCGGCAATGGGCGCGGTGATTATTCACCATATTGCGGTGTGGGTCAATTACAGGTTCACCACCAGGTTGTCCGGCGCGCGGCAAAGGATGCCTTCCTGCTCCTCGTCGTAGGGGTTCTCCTCGATGTGCGGCGTGTTGGCCGGCACGAAGATGAAGTCGCCGGGGCCGGCTTCGATCCATTCCTCAAAGTTCTCGCCGAAATAGACGCGGACGTGTCCGCGCAGCACGTAGGCCGCGGTTTCGGCCTCCAGGTGGGTGTGCGGCGGGCCCTTTTCGCGGGGCGCGGCAGTCACCTTGCCCATCCAGATCTTGGTGGTGTCACCCTTGCCGGGCACGATGGCCGGCTGGCGCACCATGCCGGGGGTCTGAATGGTCTCGGAGGCGTCGCCCACGGTATGCACCACGTAGGGCTTGAGGCCAGTCTGCTGTTCGGTGGTGGTCATGGTTGTTGCTCCTTCGTGTCGTCGGTGTCGTTTTGCTGCATCCAGTAAGGCGGAGCGGGATAGTCTTCGCGCATACCGGTGTCGCCATACTGGATGTAGAAATCCCGGCGGTCATGATACAGCCGGGCGCGGTTGAGCACCACCTCTTTGTCGTGGTCTTCGTCTTCCAGCATGGTGTCGATGGTGTCCAATGATGACATGAACCAGTATTTGTAGTCGCCAATGAAGAGGTAGATGGTGGGGCGGCTGAAGAAGTAGCCGTTGAAAGCTTCGCCGTCGTGCATCCGCTGCCACACGGCGCGCATGAGCTGTCGCTCGCCGTCCTTTTGGAGCAGGACGTATTCGTGGGGCCAGGTATCGCGGTAGGTTTTGGCTTCGCGCCAGGGTGCGGCGGTGATGAGGTCGGTGAGTTTCATTGCGTCGTCTCCTGTTCATCATTAGTCGTTGGCGAATCAACGTCATCGCCTGTTGCCGGAGGCTGCAATTCGGCCATTATCTGGTCCAGGCGGGGTTGGATGACGTTTCTGAGTTTGAGCAGATTACTGGCCATCCACTCTCTGGTTTCTTCATGCTTTTCCTCAGGGTCGTCCAGGGATGCTTTCGTTTTCAGGGCGATCCACCGGTGTCCGTCTTGCCACTCAATGGTCGCACCGCTCAACTCACTATCAATCTCTGCGCGACGTTCGCGCAGCGCATCATAGACAACTTGAGCATCTTCGCCGCGAGCCTCGAAGTACGCACGAGCCTCGCCTACGTCTTCAAGCCCTAGCGAATAGAAATGCGGCGGATGCCCCGTCTGGAATGACCGCCACTTGCCGCGCCATCCTCCCCTGCCCACAGGAGGCAACTCAGATCTCCGAAGCTTTTCTGCCACTTGTCTGTAAAAGTTGGCGTAGCGCTGATTCCTGTTCGGCGAATCACTGGAACTACGCCTCGTTCCCGATTCGGATTGAGGGCTCTCGACCAAGTGAAAACGCGCGGCTCTGGATTCGCCGATGCGCCAAGATTCAACCGTAACAGCGTAGATATTGATACTGTCTGTGTTGTTGATCCACTTCACGATGCTGCGATGGTACTCTGTGAACCCCCTCGCTACCCAGACCAAAATGTCCGCGCCTATGCTCGCCGCGTAACCCAGCAACCTCAAACAGTGCCCATCATCGGAAACCTCAAGTTGGTTCTCAATGACGACAGTGGCGCCACTACCCACTTGCTTGGCCAAGATATCGACTCGCCCCGCTCCGCCGGGAAGAGTGACTTCCTGCCTATCCAGCTCCAATTCCATGCCCAATTCTGCACCGAGCAAGTCCAGGTTCTGTGCCAACCAAGGAGTGAAATCCCTCGCTTCGTCGGGCCAAATTGATCGCAAGCCCACGGGTTCCAGCTTTCCAATTTCTGGTGTCGTCATTTTCAATCTCCTTCCATGTTAGGCCAACAGCGCGTCCAGCAGTCGCTGGCAGCGTCGAAAACTGTTCCTTACTTGGTGGTCGGCGAAGTGGACACGGTAGAAATACCGATGCAATGCTTCTGCGTTACCGAACTCCTCCCGCAAATCTACCCCGGACAGATTAAGGTCTAACACGGGCACAGCCTGTTTAACCTCACGATGAGAGTTGAGACGGGCCGACGTAAATCGTGGGGCGATATGCTTGATGGCATGTACAACAGCGCCCCACATCATTTCGGCAGCGGTCAGAAGGTCGTTTAATTCAAGCTCCTGTTCCGCTTTGAGACGGCAGCGCAGCGAAAGGGCGTAATGGTCGGGTGCGCGCGCCATCAAGCTGCCAGCAAACGGGATATAAATGAACGAATGACCGGCTCGTAAAACACTACATCCTCAAGGTCCATCAGGTCGCCGTCGCCGTTCCGCTCAAACTCCAGCGCATTCAGGTAGCCTGAGACCAGGGGCACGCCGGTTTTTCGCTCCATGCCGTCTATGAAGGGTTCCACGTCGTCGTACTCCAGCGAACGGAGTTTGTGGCCGCGGGCAGCCGCCGCCTGCTGGATCGCCGCTTCCGTGGCCTTCCAGAACAGCGTTGACGCCTCGCCGTGCTTGCCGCGCAGCAGGCTCAGGTCGGCCCGGTCGAGCAGCGTTTGGATGTTTTCTGGGATGACGTCTTTGGTGGTCATCGTTCCTCTCCCCAATTAACGGCGTAGGGGCGAATTTTTATTCGCCCCTACATTTTATCAGCCGCGTTTGCAGCGAGATCAGCCGCCGTTTTGCTCCCAGAGAGCTTCCAGCACTGCGCCGGGGTTCATGGGGAGGTTGAGCATGCGGACGCCGGTGGCGTTGTGGATGGCGTTGGCGATTGCAGCCATGGGCGGAACGATGGGCACCTCGCCCACGCCGCGCACGCCGTAGGGATGCCCGGGGTTGGGCACTTCCACCACCACCGTGTCGATCATGGGCAGGTCCAGCGCCGTGGGCATGCGGTAGTCCAGGAAGCTGGAGTTCTGCATGTGGGCGTCGTCGTTGAAGAAGTATTCCTCGTTGAGCGCCCAGCCGATGCCCTGCACGGCGCCGCCCTGGATCTGACCCTCCACGTAGGACGGATGGATCGCCGTGCCGGCGTCCTGGATGGCGGTGTAGCGGAGGATGTCCACCTTGCCGGTGTCCTCGTCCACCGCCACGTCGGCGATGTGCAGCGCGTAGGCTCCGCCGACGCCGGTGGGCGACACGTTGGCCCGACCGACGATGGGGCCGCCGGTTCCGTTGAGACGCGACGCCAGCTGTTGGAAGGTGAAGCGCAGTTCCGGCTCCGACTTGTGCTGTATGACGCCGGCGTCGTATTCCACGTTTTCGGGGTCGATGTCCCAGATGCGGGCGGCGCGGTTGATCATCTGCTGCTTCACGTCCTGGGCGGCCTCGTAGGATGCCCAGCCGGTCTTGAAGGCCACGCCGCTGCCGCCGGTCATGGAGGTCCAGCCGATGGAGTTGGTGTCACCCACGGCGGGGGCCACGTCCTCGGCGGCGAGACCCAGCACCTCGGCCACGTGCATGGCGGCGACGGCGCGGCTGCCGCCGATGTCGGGGGATCCCTCCACCAGGCTCACCGTGCCGTCGGCCAGCACGCTGACGATCGCGCTGGCGGGGCCGGTGCCGTTGAACCAGAAGCCGCCGGCGACGCCGCGACCGACCTTCTTGCCATCGGCCTCGGGCGAGTGGTCGATGGGCGAGTTCCAGTGGTCGTGCTCACGGCCGGCCTGCACGGTTTCCAGCCAGCCGATGCTGCCGAACTGCGGGCCGGTGACGCGGCGGTCGCCCTGCTTGGCGCCGTTCTGGGTGCGGAAGTCCAGCTTGTCCATGCCGATGGCATCGCAGATTTCGTCCACCACCGACTCCACGGCGAAGGCCGCGGCGGGCGAACCGGGGGCACGGTAGGCCGCCGTCTTGGGGTGGTTCAGCACCACGTCAGCCGCCTCGATGCGGCCGTTCTCGATGTTGTAGCAGGACAGGGCGCACTGCGCGCCGGGGTTCACCGGCGAGCCGGGGAAGGCGCCGGCCTCGTAGTACAGGGCCACGTCGGCGGCGGTGATCTTTCCGTCGTTGGTGGTGCCCATCTTCACGCGCAGGTAGCCGCCGGAGGTGGGGCCGGTGCCTTCGAACACTTCGGTGCGGGACATCTGGATCTTCACCGGCCGGCCGGTCTTCTTGGACAGCACCGCCGCCACCGGCTCCAGGTACACCAGCGTCTTGCCGCCGAATCCGCCGCCGATCTCCAGTTGGGTCACCAGCACCTTGGACACGGGGATGCCCAGGATGGTGGAGGTCTGGTCGCGCACGTTGAAGTGTCCCTGGCTGCTGCACCAGAGGTGCAGAGAGTCGTCGGCGTTCCACAGGGCGGTGGCCGCGTGGGGTTCGATGTAGCCCTGGTGGACGGCCTTGGTGCGGAACTCGCGCTCGATCACAACGTCGGCGGCGGCGAATCCCGCTTCCAGGTCGCCCAATTCGTAGAAGTAGCGGTTGGGGATGTTGCCCACCTTGCCGTCGTCGCCCTCGTCCAGCAGTCCGCCGGGGCGCACGTTGGGGTCGTTAAGGTTCGCCAAGCGCTCGTGAACCAGCGGGGCGTCGTCGCGCATGGCTTCCAGCACATCCTGCACCGGCGTTAGCACCTCGTACTCGACGTCGATGAGAGCCAGCGCCAGCTCGGCTTCGTGGGCGCTGTCGGCGGCCACGGCGGCGATGGCGTGGCCCTTGTACAAGGCTTTCTCGGCGGCTAGGCAGTTGTTGCTCAGGAACTTGGGGTTGATCATCGCGCCTTCGCCCAAGTCCAGCACGCGCCCGCCCGGTTGTGGCAGGTCGGCGGCGGTGGCGACGGCGTGGACGCCGGGCATGGCCTCGGCTTTGCTGGTGTCGATGCTCTTGATGCGGGCGTGGGCGTGGGGGCTGCGCAGGACCTTGGCGTAGAGCATACCGGGCAGGCTGATGTCGGCGCCGTACTGCGCACGCCCGGTCACCTTGTCGGTCCCGTCGTGGCGGATGGGACGGCTGCCGATTACGCTGTAGCCGTTGGTAGCGGCGGATTGCTGAGTGGTGGTGGTCATGGATTCTCCTCCCAGGGGCGTCGGGTGGCATCATGCAGTAGCGGCATATTACCATTTATGACAGCGGGTTGCGTTGCATTGTGCGAACGTGCGCTATAATGTCGCCGCCGTGCGCTGCCTGCCGGTCCGCGCGGCGTTATCGGCGGAGGTATTGCTGGATTATGAAACCACTGGAAGGCATCAAAGTGCTCGACCTGACCCGCGCCCTGGCGGGTCCTTTCTGCGCGCTCATGCTGGGCGACTACGGCGCCGATGTCATCAAGATCGAGCGCCCCGGAGTTGGCGACGACACCCGCAAGTGGGGCCCGCCCTTCATCGGTGAAGAGTCCGCCTACTTCCTTAACGTCAACCGCAACAAGCGCAGCCTGACGCTAAACCTGCGCGACGAGAAGGCCCAGCAGGTGTTCCTGAAACTGGCCGCCGACGCCGACATTATTGTTGAAAACTTCACGCCCGACGTGATGCCCAACTTCAACCTGGCCTACGAGGATGTGAAAAAGGTAAACTCGGCCATCATCTACTGCTCCATCTCCGGTTTCGGCGCCACCGGCCCCTACCGGAACCGCCCCGCCTACGACCAGATCATGCAGGGCATCAGCGGCCTGATGAGCATCACCGGCGACCTCGGCGGCGACCCGCAGAAGGTTGGCATCGCCGTTTCCGACATCGGCGCCGGCATGTGGGCCGCCTTCGCCGTCATGGCGGCGCTGCACCACCGCAGCACTGCCGGCAACGGGCAGGGCCAGTACATCGACCTCTCCATGCTCGACTCGCAGGTGGCGTGGATGACCTACCAGGCCGGTTACTACTTCGCCACCGGCGAAGCCCCCAAGCGGCTGGGCGCGGCGCATCCCACCCTGGTTCCCTACCAGGCATTCATGGGCAAGGACGGCAAGTACTTCAACGTCGCCGTCGGCTCCGACCGCCTGTGGGACCGCTTCTGCGAGGGCATTAACCGCATGGACCTGCACGAAAATCCCGACTACGCCAGCAACGGAGTGAGGGTCAACAACCGCTCCACGCTGGTGCCCCTGCTCCAGGAATACTTCCTGACTAAGGATGCCGACGATTGGGTTGCTGACCTCCAGGCCGTCAGTGTGCCGGCCGGCCCCATCAACGACCTGGCCGACGTTTTCAACGACGAGCAAGTGCTGCACCGGGAAATGCTGCTGGAAATGCCGCACCCCACGCTGGGCAGCATCAAGCAGACCGGTCTGCCCATCAAGTTCTCTGAGACCCCCGGCGGCCTGGACCAACCCCCGCCGCTGCTCGGCGAGCATAATCACCAGATCCTGACCGGGTTGGGTTATTCGGATGCGGATGTGGATCAGATGGCCTCGTCCGGCGTAATCTAACGCCGGCCATCGCGATCAGGGAGGGAGGTTAGATGGACTTGGGATTGCAGGATACCGTGGCCCTGGTGGTGGATTCCCACCTTGGGATCGCCACCGCCGCCGCCGCTTCCCTCGCCAATGAGGGCGCTATTCTCTCGTTGACGGCGCCCGACAACTACCACATGCGCCACGTTGAGCTTGAACTGGCGCGGTCGAATATCCCGCAGGAGCGTTTCCGCGCCGTCATCGCCGACCTCAACCGTACCCGGGACATCCACCGCCTGGTCCGCGAAACCCTGCACCGGCAGAACAACATCGGCGTCCTCGTCAACACGGTGCAGGAATTGGAGCCTTCATCAGCCGTCGATCTAGAGGAAGAGACCATCGAGCCCGCCCTAGCGCGAAACTTCTTCTCCGCCGTTCAGCTCACCCACGAAGTAGTGCCCCACATGAAACGTCTGGGTATGGGCCGCATCATCAACCTGATCCCGTACTCCGCCATCGAAGTGTCCTCCGGCGGCACGCTTTCATCCTTGAGCCTGGCGCCTCTGCTGGCCTACTTCAAGGGTCTGGCTTTCGAGCTCGCGTCCGAAAACATAACCGTGAACAACATCATTTATTTCGGCGTGGAGAGCGACGAACCCGAAAACAACCACTCGGCGCTGGACGGCGACGAAGCAAGCGGGGAAAACCCCGCGCCGGACCCCGAGCAAAAGGGAAAACACCGGAACGGTCTCGAAGACGATTCCCCGATGCACCGGATGGCGGATCCTCATGAGATTGGCGATGTCGTCGCCATGGTCGCCTCATCGCGGGCGTCGTATTTGACCGGCGCCAACATCATCCTCGACGGCGGTCGGCACCGGCAATACTACGCCTGACCTGCCGGCACATGCCAGGAGGAACCCCATGGCCAACGCGCAGATGATTCACGACGCCCAGGAATTCCTCGCCAGCGAGGCGGTCCCGGGCTGGCTCATCTACGACTACCTCGGTTGCAACCCAGTGCTAGCCCAGATCGCACCGAGTTCCGGCCATGTAACCCGGCCAGTTTTCCTCTACGTGCCCGCGTCCGGCTCGCCCACCCTGCTAACGCACCACGTGGACGCCGGCAAGTTCGCAGAGGCTGGCGTGGACACTATTGTGTACAGCAGCCGCGCCACTCTCGAAACGGCCTTGCGGGACACGTTGACCGGAGCTGCCAGCGTAGCCATGGAATATTCGCCCCGCAACGGCCTGCCCCGCGTCTCTCGCGTGGATGCCGGTACGGTGGAACTGGTGCGGAGCATGGGGCCGGACGTGATTTCGTCGGCAGACTTGATGCAGTACGCAACCCAACGCTGGTCCCCGGAACAGTTGGCCAGCCACCGACGCGCCGCCGACGCTCTGGGCCGCATTGTCAACGAGGCCTTCGCGCGCATCGGTCAACGCCTGGCCGACGGTGTCACGGAGTTTGAAGTCGCCGAGTTCATCCGCCAGCGTTTCAAGGAGGAAGGGCTGACCACCGCCGACGGCCCCATAGTGTCCACTAACGCCCACTGCTCCGACCCGCATTACGAGCCCGCCGCCGAAGGCAGCAGCGTCGTCGCCCCCGGCGACTGGGTACTCATCGACCTCTGGGCGCGTGAAGATACTCCCGGCAGCGTGTACGCCGACATCACCTGGACCGCTTACGTCGGGGACAACCCGCCGAAGCGTTGCCGCGACGTATTTGACATCGTGCTCGGTGCCCGCGACGCCGCGTTGTCATTCCTGCAAGATTCCCATGCCGCCGGCGACCCGATCCAGGGTTGGCAGGCCGACGACGTTGCCCGCCGTTACATCACCGATCGCGGTTACGGGGAATACTTCACTCATCGCTTGGGCCACAGCATCTACCATACCGTTCACGGTGAGGGGGTCAATCTCGACAATTTCGAGACCCACGACACCCGGCGCATCATCCCCGGCGTGGGCTTCTCCATCGAGCCGGGCATCTACCTGCCCGAGTTCGGCGTCCGGTCCGAAATCGACGCCTACATGAGCGAGGACGGGCCCTACGCCTCGTCCCCCGTGCAGCGCGACATCGTCCTGATTACTGGGCCGTAATCGCGCCGACGAAGTCCAGCTCCAGCCGGATGGTGTCCTCCACGCTGAGGACGATGGCCACCCGTGGCTTGTTCATCCCGAAATCGTCAAAGGTGAACTCAACCGCTACGGAGCCGGTGGCGGCGCCATCACCAGCGAAGTCGATTTCACCGTCCCATGTGACCTCGCGCGTCTGGTCCTTGACCGTCAGGTCTCCGATGATTTGAACGTGCACTTGGCCGCTGGTATCGGCCAGGGACTCCGGCAACCCCTCAATCGATGTTGGCACAAACACCACCTCGGGATAGGTGTCCGTTTCCAGCGTCCGGTTGCGCACGTACCCATCGCGCCGGCCGCTGTCCGTCCGCAGCGTCGCCGCCTGCACCACGATGCGACTGTCCTCCGCGACCACCTCGCCACTCTCGTCGAACGTGATGCTGCCAGCCACGTCCTGGGTTTCGCCCACCGCCACGAAGAAACCGGTGTTGGCCAGCTCCTCTTCAACCCTGTACCGGGCGATGGTGCCCTCGCCCAGCGTGAACACCGCCGCCGCGCCGGATGACATGGCCTCGGCAGTGGGCGGTGGTTCCGTCGGAGCTTCCGTGGGAGTCTCCGTCGCCGGCGTGGCTTCGGCCGGAGCTAACGTTTCGGTCGGAGCCGGCGCTGCGGTGGGGTCTGGAGCGGTCGTGGCAGCAGCCGGCGCCGCGGTGGCGGGCATGGATTCGGCGGTTGGTTGCGGCGCGGCGGTCGGAACCTCCGGCTCACCGGCGCAGGCGACCAGGAACGCCGCCAGCAGCGCGCCGGCAATCAAGGTGGCCAGGCCGGCACTTCGATTCAAAGTCATGGGTTATCTCCAGGTGGGTTCCACTGATACCGGCGATCCATTCTATCATTGCCCCTATTCCCGCACGGCAGTACAATCCCGCTATCACCTTCAAACAATGGAGTAACCGCCATGAAATTCGGCCTGGCCTACGAAATGCAGCGTCCCGAGCTGGACGACCACGCCGTAATCGAAGAAACCATCGAGCAGGTCTGCCTGGCCGACGAGATGGGCTTCGATTACGTCTGGTTCGTCGAGCACCACTTCCTCACCACCTTCAGCATGTCGCCATGCCCGGAGGTAATCTTCGGCGCGTTGAGCAAGCTGACCAAGCGCATCCGCCTGGGTTTCGGCGTCATTATCCTGCCCTACCATCACCCGGTGCGCGTCGCCGAGCGTGTCGCCATGGTGGACCACCTCACCAACGGCCGCGTGGATATGGGCACGGGACGCAGCGCCGCCTACGAGCAGACCGGCATGGGAATCGACCCCCGCGATACCCGCGAAATGTGGGAAGAGTCGCTGAAGATGATTCCTGAAATCTGGAAGTCTGACTACTTCGAGTGGGAGGGCAGGTTCTGGAACGTGCCGCCCCGCCAGGTTCTGCCCAAGCCCTACCAGCAGCCGCACCCGCCCATTTGGGTAGCCGCGTTGCAGCCGGCCACCTACGAGTTGGCCGCCGAGCGCGGCATCGGCGTGATGGCCCTGGGCGTCAGCGCGCCGTCGGTATTGGAACCCCACATCGCCGCCTACCGCGAGAACATCAAGAAAGCGAAGCCCGTCGGCCAGTTCGTCAACAACCAGTGGCTCAGCTCAATCTTCGGACTCTGCGGCCCTGACAACACTGCCACCCGCCAGCTCTGCACGGACTCGCTCAAGACTTTCTTCGGACCCGGACGCCCCTACGTCCAGGACCAGAAGGACGTGTACGCCCGACTGCTCGACCAGTGGGGTGGAATTCCCGAGCACTTGCAGCAGAATTTCTCCCGCTACATCGACGTTCCCCAAGACTCTGCGGAAAGCGATGGATCGGCGGAACCCGACGGCTCCGTTGACCTGTCCGGCGGCACCGCCCTGGCCCAGAAGATCTGGGAGGAATTTGACGCCGACACCCTGGCCGACCGTGGCGTCATTGTCGCCGGCGACCCCGACAGCTGCATCAAGGCCGCCAAGCTCCACGAGGCCACCGGCGTTGATCAGCTCCAGTTCCTCATGGCCACCGAAACCGTCGCCCACGACAAGGTGATGGAGTCCATCGAAATGTTCGGCAAGCACGTCTTCCCGGCTTTCAAGTAGCGAGCAATGCGGTTCCGGACGGTGGGTGTGGTAACCTGAAACATGGGCCATGCGCGCCGACTGAACTCGTAAGGACCGAGCATTGACTTCCCCCATCCTGACACTCGACCTGCCACCGGATCACCCGCTGCGGATGATACTTGATGTCATCGAAACGCATCCGGAGGTGCGCGAACCTCTGCTGCGTGTCCTGCTCACCGAGAGACTCCTGGCGCTTCCGGACCAGGTTGACAAGTTGCAGAGCGACTTTGAGGAATTTCGGGATGAAACCCATGCCCGCTTCGATAGGATTGACCAACGGTTCGATGTGATCGAGCAGCGGCTGGACGAAAATACCGGCGCGATTCGCCGGCTGGAAGGACATGTCAGGCGATTGGTGGGCGCGTCTTACGAAGACTTGTGCCGCGCCGAGATCGCCGGAATCCTGGATGGGCAACTTGACCAACCGGTGCTGGCTGATCGCGAACCAATCAACGAACGCTTCCTGGCAGAGCGTCATGCCCGTCGAATCAGCCGAGACGAATATCTTGATGGGCTGCGACCGGACATCATCGCACGCTCCAAGAATGACGACACTCAGGCAGGGCCGTACGCTGTCATCGAAGCGTCCGTTACCTTCAACCAAACCGACCTGCGCAACGCTGCCCGTCGTGCCGAGGTAATTGGTCGCGTCATGGGTGTAGAAACCGCGGGGTTTGTCGTCACCAACAGCGATTGGCCTATGGATGTTGACGAGCTGGCGCTACAACTGGGTGTCACGATCATCCGCCATGTGTCCCCCGACCACGCCGAAACGTAAGGGCAGGTCAGAAACCCGCCCTTTTCACTTCCCTAGTGCTTGTTAGAGACGTTAGACAGAATCCCCTGTCAAATCGCTCACCCGCGGAGCAACCTCCTCGGCAATCAGGCGCAGGCAGTCCATCTCCCACTGGTGGTCGTCCGGGTCCTGGGTGATGCACAGCATGTGACCGAACCCGCCGGTTTCGTCATACAGTTGCCGGATGCGCTGGGCGCATTCGTCCGGGTCGCCCACGATCCAGATGTTGTCCATCATGTAGTCAACGGTCAACTCGTCGTCGCTCATATTGGGATCGATCTTGGTGGCCTGGATCAGCCCCGATCCCAGGCGGTTGGGCAGTTGGTGTTGCAGATAGTTGCGTCCCAATACGGCGTAGGCACGTTCCCTAGCTTCCTCGCTGGTCTCGGCCACGAAGACGTCCCGGCCGATGCGCCAGTCTGAGCGTTTGGCCTCCCGGCCCGCCTCCGCTGCCGCGTCCTCAACGGTCGTCCAGTGGTCGGCCAGGTACTTGGGCGCCAGGTTGCTGCTGCTCATGGGGATGTACCCTTCGCGCCCGGCCACGCGGATGCTGCTGCTGCCGATGGACGTGGCAGCCACGCCGATGGGCGGGTGCGGCTGCTGCAACGGCTTCATGTGCAGCCCACGCTCCAGCACCGGGTCAAGCTCCGGCGCCTCGATGTCAAAGAACTCGCCGTGATACTCGAACTTGCCTTCCGACGCCCACAGGCTCAACACCACGTCCAGCACCTCGGCGGCGCGCCGGCGCACGTCGTCGCCCTGGCCGGGGTCCATGCCGAACAGTTGCAGGTCGGTGGGGATGGCCCGGTGGCCGATGCCCCAGTACAGCCGGCCCCGCGTCAGGTGGTCCAGCATGGCAATACGGTGCGCCAACTCGATGGGGTTGTGGATGGGCAGCAGCGTAACGCCGGTGGCCAGCCGGATGTTCTCCGTCATCGCCGACGCCTTGGCGATCATCAAGTCGGGGTACGGCGCGTTCTCCCACCGCTCGGTGAGGTGCTCACCGATCCAGGCTTCGTGGAATCCCAGCCTGTCGGCGGCCTGCAGCAGGTCAAGGTCACGGTCGTAAGAGTCGGCATAAGAACGGTGCGGCGGATGCAGCGGCATCATAAACAGGCCGAATTGCATGGCGTTTCTCCTTGGGAGTATTCAGATGCGGTCAGAATAACGCGGGAAGCGTTCGGCGGCAATGCGCGCTACGGCAGGCGACGGACGGGATGGTCGGGAAAAGTCCGGTTCCACGAATCTATGTTGAATACCGCGCAATTTCTTACAATGGGGCGCGGCCACGGTTGACTATTCGGACCGAGCGCGGGCACACTGCGTTGCAACATTTTGCTGACAACCAGCAGGTCTGGGTCTGTCAGTTGAGACAAGCCGATCAGAACAGAATAATCCACCGGTTTATCCGCCCTTCCCGATGCCCATTCGTACAATAAAGAATCTCTATACTTGTTCATTAACTCATCGGTGATTCTGCCACTGAGTAGCCTTTGAGCATAGTTGCCAGCGGTCGTAGCCGGAGCATAGGGATCTTGCGGATCTTTGACTTCGACAAATAAGTATCTGTCAGAGAACTCCACCACGAAATCTACGGCGCGCATGCAGTGGCTCAGTCCGTGATTGGGGCCATCAAACTTGCGAGCGTTAATTTCGTTATTGATCGTGATTTCCAAATTCCCTTCCGTGAGTATCATCATCGCAGTCCGCCTCCGAAGCTGCGCATGATTTCCCGGTCGTACAGGTCGGTGAATTTTTCATCAATCGCATTGGGGCGAATGTCGAGATAATGGTGTGTAGTGCGGCAGGCGATTTCGCCGTCGCCATCGCGGAAGAGGGAATGGAATGCCACGTCGTCCTCTTCCTTCATTTGCAGGTCAAGCTCTTTGAGAGTAACGTAGTCGTGGGTAGCGAAGAAAACCTGCACACCGGCCCGGTGTAATTCCAGCAGTACCTTGATTACGATGCCGTACAGCCCGGGGTTAAGGTTGGTTTCGGGTTCGTCCCAGAACAGGACGGAACCATCAGCCAGGGAGCCGTTGCGTATCAGGAGCCAGAGCAGGCCCAACTTGCGAAATCCCTCGGCTAGCAATGTGAACTCAATCTTGCCCTGCTCGCCGCTAAGAAAGAACTCCTCGCCCTCGACGACTATCTCGCCTCCGATGGCCTTTTGCAGGTTATCGAGCAGCCGCTGTTGGGAGGGAGGCAGCGGACCGCGCAGCGGCGGGAGGTAGGCGCGGTGCAGGATGTCCCGGTACACCTCTTCAAAGTGAACCTCACGGGCGGCGTAGAGGGACAGAAAGCCGGGGGCGTTGGACAACATTTCTTTCGGCGGGATGTACGCACTGCGTATGGAGGGCGTTGGTAGGTCAGTCTGCGTGCGCGTCACCCTTTCGTTTGAACCACGGAATGAGCACTGCGCATACCATTCTCCTATGTGTACCTCAGCCAAGCCTTCGGTCGCTTGATGACCTCTCTGTATCAATCGACTGCCAACCCTCCCGGAAGGTAGAAACACTCTGACAATCTTGTCTGCCAAAGATCTGTCCGACTCGTCGAAGACGCACGCGGCGTAGCAGACCTTCATTAGATGGGTTTTGCCGGTGCCGTTGGCGCCGATGAAGGCGTTGATGCCGGGCGAAAACTTGACCGTCAAATCCTTAAAAGCGGTGAAATGTTGCAGCTTTACACTGGTTAGCGTCATGGCGCCCCTCGCGACGGGTTACCGGCGTTCATTGATGGATGCTAGACGGTAGGGCCGGCACTGTCAAACCGGCGGGAGTTCATGCGTACTCATTTTCGGGGATCGTGAACGTCAGAATTTTCCGGTTTCCCTATCATTTCCGTTCATTTTCTCTCATTTGAGTAGGGCTTGAGCCAGGTTGTGGGGGCGAAATGGGGGCGGATTGGGCGGGTGCTGGGGGTGATATAGGTACTTTTGGGGCCAGTGAGAGGATTTGGGAGAGCGATGTATGCGCTGTTTGGACGTGGGCATAGGATGGTTCGCGGCTTGGGTGTCGGGATGGATTTGGGTTACCGCTTTATATGGTACTGATGTGCGAAGTGTGGTGGCAAGAGGGAAGTGTCACCGGATTGTGGTCCGCGGGAGGCGAGCGGGCTGTCAAAGCGGAATAATCGGGAGGCTATGACCTCAGGCGCAAGTGGCTGGTGTTATACTCTCGGTTAGGGGGTAACCAGTATGATTTCGGATAGCGTTGCTGAAGGGCTGAGTGCTGCGGCGCTGGAAGCGAAATGGAAAAGCAAATTCCGGTGGCAGGAGCGGAATCCGTTTAACAACCGGATACGTCGTGCCCTCAGCTGGCTGGCCAGGGCCGAGGGGGAGCGGGAACGTGATGACCTTGATGCCGCGTTCATCTTCTGCTGGATTGCTTTCAACGCGGTCTATGCCGACGACAGTCCTGAGACGTATGACTTGAGGGAAGACGAAAAATTTGCGGATTATTTCTCCAGAATTGCTGAGCTGGACGCCAACAGGGATGTCTTCAATGCCATCTGGAGAGAACACAATCGGTCAATCCGGGATCTGTTGGCTAACAATTTCGTGTACAAGCCATTTTGGAAGGGTATACAGGACTGGAGAACTCGTTTCGACGACGCCCCGAACCGGCTAGAAGATGCTATTACAAGCAAGCAAACCGACACCGTTTTGGACCTGATCTTCGCGCGCCTCTATGTGCTTCGTAATCAGCTATTGCACGGAGCAGCAACCTGGCGTGGCGAGACGAATCGAGATCAGGTTGAAGACGGTGCGGCGATAATGGCCTTTCTCCTCCCTCACTTCATCAATTTGATGCTGGACAATCCAGGTAAAGATTGGGGCCACCCCCCTTATTCACCGGAATGGGCCTGGGAACGGCTCGGGATCCAGCAGAAAGCCTGACGTAGAGTTTCACACTATGATTTTTTTCAAACGCAAGCCCGGCATTGCCGTCATCGAGATGCACGGCGTTATCGGCACCGCCATCAAGGAACCCGAGTATTCCAAGCTACTGGAAAACGTCCGGAACAACCGGAAGATCGGCGCGCTGGTGCTGGACATCGACTCTCCCGGCGGCTCCGCCACCGCCAGCGACCTGATCTACGAAAACGTGCGCGAGGTTGCCCGACGCAAGCCCGTGGTCGCCTATGTGCGCGGCCTGGGTGCGTCCGGCGGGTACTATATCGCGTGCGGCGCCGGCACCATCATGGCCTCGCGCGCCGCGCTGGTGGGGTCCATCGGCGTGATATATTTGCGACCCATTCTACAGCAGCTTTTCGGCAAGCTGGGCGTCGAGTTCTCCGTGTTCAAAGCAGGGCGTCTCAAGGATATGTCGGGCTTCTGGCGGATGCCCACCGACGAGGAATCGGACAAGTTCCAGAGCCTGATCAGCGAAATGTACGACCTGTTCGTATCCGTGGTCACAGACAGCCGCCGGATGACCGACGAGCAGGTTCGGGAGATCGCCACGGGTGAGCTGTACACGGCGCGGCAGGCTCAGGAGTCAGGACTCATCGACCGGCTGGGCGGCTTCGACGACGCCATCGCCGAGGCCATGCGACTCAGCGGCGCCCGGCGCAAGACCCGCCATTATCGCCCCAAACGCCCGCTCTTCAGCCGTATGGGACTGCCGGGACGTGCCACAAGTCCATACCTACCTGCCTTGGATAATCTAGCCACCCTGGCGGCCGGCGGCATCTACTTCCTGGAACCGGGGATGCTGGGCGGTCTGTATTCGCGCGACACGTAGGGCCGAGACACGCCTCGCACCTACCAGCGTTTACCTACATCCCCTTCGCTTCCTGCCAGAGCGCTTCCTTCTCGTCCAGCGGCAGCGTGGCGAAATCCTGCCCGCGCTCCGACGCCAGCCGTTCCATCAGCCGGTAACGGTTGCGGAACTTGGCGTTGGCCTGCCTGAGCGCGTCCTCGGCCTGGATGCCCGACCAGCGGGCCACGTTCACCAGCGCGAACAGCACATCGCCAAACTCGTCCAGCCGCTCCGCTTCTGTTGTAGCGTCCCGAAACTCGCCAATCTCTTCCACCAGCTTGTCCAGCACGCCGCCGGCATCATCCCAATCGAACCCGAAGCGCGCCGCCCGGTCCTGAATCAGCTGGGCCGCGGATAGCGCGGGAAGCGCGGCCGGGACGCTGTCCATCGCCGACGGTTCCGGCTTGCCGGCCTGCCGCCGTTCCTCGGCTTTCAATTGCTCCCAGTTGCGTTCCACCTGCCGCGCATTGATTGTTCCGGGGCTACCGGACGCGCTGCCATCGCCGAACACGTGCGGATGCCGTCGGATCAGCTTACGGTTGATTGCGGCCAGCACGTCGGCAATGTCGAACTCGCCGGCGGCGCGTGCGATGTCGGCGTGAAACGCCACCTGCACCAGTATGTCGCCCAGCTCATCGGCCAGTTCCGCAGGCTCGCCGTCGTCGATGGCCTCCAGCGTCTCGTAACACTCCTCCAGCAGGTTCCGCTTCAGCGATTCGTGGGTCTGCTCTGCGTCCCAAGGGCAACCGCCCGGCCCGCGCAGCCGCGCCACAATGTCAATCAGCGACTGGAACTCGCCGATGCGCTCCTCAGAAATGGGGGAAACAAGGTTGGTACTCATGGCCCGCGCAATATAACATACTGGTACAGCCGCCTCTCGCCTCCACTCGTCCGTACCCACCCCCGCCCTCATGCCGCAACTTAGCGCATACGCCAGAACCGCGCCGCGACTCCTCAAGTTCGCCGGCATACTGTGTGTCCCCGCTTGCCTGCTTTTCCTGGTGGGCGGCTCGGTGGCTTGGGCGGTCAACGACCCCGGCCTCTACCGTAACGGATTCCAGCGGTACAACACGGCGACCCGCTCCGGCATCACCGACGCCGACCTCATCGCCATCGGCGCCGAGTTGCGTCGCTATTTCAACACGTCAACCGAACCCCTGTCCGTCCGCGCCCCCATCTACGGCATCGAGCAGGACGTTTTCAACGCCCGCGAGATCGCCCACATGTACGACGTCAAGCGCCTGGTGCGCGGCACGTACTGGGTAGCCTTCGGTTCGGGCCTGTGGATACTAGCCACACTAGTCGTGGGGTTTGCAATGCAGCGGCGAGGGTACATTGGACCGGCGGCGCGGCTGGCAGTATGGGGTGGCGCGATAACGCTGCTGGCCGTGGTAGGCGTGGGGCTGGCCTCAATCGCCGCCTTTGACCGATTGTTCCTGTTGTTCCACCAACTCAGCTTCGCCAACGACCTGTGGATCCTCAACCCTTACACCGACTACCTACTAATCCTGTTCCCCGGTGGCTTCTGGTTCGACGCCACCATGCGGGTCGCCCTGACGTCGGTGCTGGGAGCGGTGTTGCTGCTATCCGCCGGCGTAGCCGTGCTATCCTACCTGCGTTGGCAATCACGCCGCCAACCCGGAGCGCAAAATGACGCGGCCGCTGGAAATTAAGCAGCCTTTCAACCTGGAACTCAGCCTGATGATGGGCCAAGCGTTCCGCTGGCGTAAACTGCCCATGGATTTCTACGGCGATGGCCACCAATGGTTCTCCGGCGTGCTGGGTGACAATCTCATCCACATTCACCAAGTCGGTGGCCTCAACGGCCCGGTTGAGTACCGTATAGGCGGCCCGCGGGGTAAGTGCGATGCCGATGACAAGCACGACGAAATGCTGCGGCGTTACTTCCGGGAGGATGATGACGTTGAGGCCATGCAACAAGATTTGATGTGCAAAGATGCGCACATCGCCGCCGTGATAAATCAGCATCGAGGACTGCGTCTGATACGTCAGGACCCTTGGGTGTGCTTGGTTACTTATATTTTGTCTGCCGTTGCTCAGGTCGAACGGATGGATTCAAATGTTGAGAGTATTGCCACATTGAACCCGCAGATGCTACGGCTTGGTTGCGACCAGAGGCATGTATTTCCTACCGCTACACAGGTGGTGGCTGCCGGCGAGGAACGGTTAAGCAAATTAGGGCTGATTGGATTGCCGGCGTTCCCCAGTCGGATATATGCGGCGGCAAGCCGTATCGAATCAGGAATACTCAAACTGAACGATCTTCAACACGCGGATTACGCCCGAGCTAGGAATGAGTTGAAAGAGTGCGATGGCATCGGCGACAAAATTGCCGACTGCATCGCGCTCTTTTCGTTGGATAAACTGGAGGCTTTCCCAGTTGATACTCATATCAGAAAAGCGTTGGCTGCTTGGCCTGATTGTCCTACGAGGTCGTATCAGGCAACCGCGAATTGGGCACGGGATTATTTCGGTCCGTACGCCGGATATGCTGGCCAATTCCTTTTTCGAGACCAACGAACAGGCAAAGGTGATGACGTAAATACGCAGAGGCTGCGGGAGCAAGAAAATCAGCCAGTCGGCGAACGACAACCGGCAGAATCAGTATCTCGTTACCCTAACCGTGCCTACGCCTGCCCTACTTGTGGAGCAACAGTCGGCATTTCTTGTCGTTATCCTAGCGGATATTATTACTCGAAAGGCCATAGCGCACGCGGCCCACGGGCGTAAAGTAGCATCGATCCCTACCGTACTCCCCCACCTATCATCCTAAAATGCTGCACGCTCTCCGCGTCGGCGAACGCCTCCAACGCACGACGATACACCGGCTTGCTGCGCCGCTCCCGCGCGTCCAGCAGGATGCCTACCACCGTCCCGCTGTGCGCCACGTTGATCCCTGCCACGCCCTGTTCGTCAGCGAACGCCGCCGCTCGCTCGACCCAGTCGGCCATTTGCGGCAGATGCCCGGCCCTTGCGCTGATGGTTGCGCCCCGGCCCACCAGTTCAGGATCGTCTTTTCGGATACCCTCACGCACCAACTCCAGCGCCTCGTCGGTACGTGATGCTACTTCTTGCCACAGCGCCGTCCGGTCGGTTCGGTTGAACTCCAGCGTGTCCACAGTGCCGCCCGTGTCGATAACGATGACCTCCAGCGGTGGCGGCGCGCCCAACGACTCCGAGATGCTGCCGCAGCGGTGGTCGATCAGCGCGATTCCGGGAAACATCACGCCGTCCGTTGGCTCCACCGACAGCGCGATGCGGGCGATGGATTCGGGCGAAAACGGTTGACCGGCCGCCGTCCCAACGGCTCCCAACGCGGCGGTTATATCCGCGCTGCTGCTGCCCATCCCCTTGCCGGCGGGAATCGGGTTGGCGATGGCAACCTCGGCAGTCAGATCAGCGATTCCCAGATGTGGAGCAAGTTTCTCCAGCGCGGTTGCCACAGCCTGCCTGGCTTTGGGCAGGTGGTCAATTCCCTTGACGACTGCAACTGATTCTGCGAGGTCAGCGACCCGCAGCGTCACCGTCGCCCGCGAGAACTGATTGATGGGACAGGTGACCAGGAAATGAGTGCCGCCGGTCATACCCTGCACCAGTTCGCCGCAGGTTCCCGGCGCTGACGCCGTGGCAGTTCCAATCACATCGCCCGACATATTACTCAGCATTGTCACGCGGTCGGCTTGACCCGCATCCCGATCCCCGCTACCACCAGCGTCACTGCATCCGCATCCGCCGCCATTGCCTGGTTCACCGTGCCCAGCAGATCCTGAAACTGCCGACCCAGCGATGACGTCGCCACCAACGAGTGCCCCACCTCGCTGCTAACCACCACCGCGTCGGCGTCCAGTTCGCCCACGTAGGACGCAAACCGACGCACGGCTCCAACCGTCCGGCCCTCCAGCTCCCCCGGCGACATGCCCTCATGCTCGATCAGCAGGTTCGACACCCAGCCGTCCAGCGAGTCCAGCAGTAGCACGGGCGCGCTCCCACCTTGGATCCCCGATTCCCGCAGCGCCCCTACCGGATTCAGCGGCGCCTCCACCGTTTGCCACTCGGACGGCCGACGTTCCTGGTGGCGTCGGACACGCTCCGCCATCTCGTCATCGGTCACCGTGCCGGTGGCAACGTAGATTACCGTCCGGCCCGCGCTCAGTTCCGCCGCCAATTCCTCTGCGTAGGCGCTCTTGCCCGACCGGATGCCGCCCAGGACCAGGTGGATGCTGCTCATGGCGACGGGGATACGCCCACCATGTCGTACACCAGGTCCATTCGCAGGCTGCTGCGCACCCAGTCGGCCAGTCGGTCGTACTCCCGGTCGCGGGCCACGTCCACGCCGTCGGGCAGCGTAACTCCCTTGCGCCGCGCCAGTTCACCCAGCATCGCGCGACGGACGCCGGCGTTGTGGAACAGACCGTGGATGTACGTCCCCATCACCCGTCCCGACTCGTCCAGCGCGCCGTCCAGCGCGGTGGCGGCGGTCACCGGCGCGTCGGCCCGGTCGTTCACCGCGAACGGCGGGATGAATCCCTCGCCGACGGTGCGGCCCATGTGGATCTCGTAGCCCACCACGCTTTCGCCGGCCGCGCCCGACAGTAACCCGCTGCTCGCGCTCGCTTCCAACCGCACGGTCGCCTGCACCCGGTGGGTCTCCTTGGAGCCGGCGAACGTGGTGGACAGCGGCAGCAGGCCGAGTCCGTTGGCCTGCCCGATGGTGGACTCAATGCCTTCCGGGTCGTACAGCGTATCGCCCAGCATCTGATACCCGCCGCAGATGCCCACGATAGCCGACCCACGCTCGTGGGCCGATGACACTGCCTGCGACAACCCCTGCTGCTCCATCCACAACAGGTCAGGGATGGTGGTCTTGCTGCCCGGCAGAATCACCAGGTCAGGGTCTCCGAGGCGGTCCCCGTGCTGCACGTAACGCAGATTCACCCCCGGCTCCCGGGCCAGCGGGTCGAAGTCGTCGAAGTTGGAGATGTGCGGTACCTGCACCACCGCCACGTCCAATACGGCTGCGGCGCTTGACGACGGCGGCGTGATCTCCAGCGCCACCGAGTCCTCTTCCGGTATGTGAATGTCCCGGTAGTGGTGGATGACACCGACGACGGGCTTGCCGGTGTAGGCCTCCAGCCACGTCAGCCCGTCGGTGAGCAGGCTCACGTCGCCCCTGAACTTGTTGATGAGTATTCCCTTGACCGCTGCCCTTTCTGCGTCGTCCAGCAGTTGCAGCGTGCCCACCAGTGAGGCGAACACGCCGCCCCGGTCGATGTCGCCGCACAGCAACACCGGCGCGTCGGCGTGCAGCGCGACCCGCATGTTGACGATCTCGGTGGCCTTGAGGTTGATCTCGGCAGGGCTGCCCGCGCCCTCGATGACAACCACGTCATACTCCCGGCGCAGCGTGTCCAGCGATTTCGCCACCGAATCCCACAGCGTGGCCTTCATCTCGAAGTAGTCACGGGCGCGCGCCGAGGCCCACGGGCGTCCCATCAGCACCACCTGGGCATGGCTGTCGGCCTCCGGTTTGAGCAGCACCGGATTCATCTCGACCCGTGCCTCCACGCCGGCCGCCTCGGCCTGCACCGCCTGCGCCCGCCCGATCTCCGCGCCGTCTGGAGTGACATACGAGTTGTTGGACATATTCTGCGCCTTGAACGGCGCGACGCGCAGCCCATCCTGACGCAGGATGCGGCACAGCGCGGACACCAGCACGCTCTTGCCCACGTGGGACGCCGTCCCCTGCACCATCAGCACGCGCCCCAACGGCGGATTCAGTTCATTACCAGCAGAAACCATCGGCAACCTCCGCCGAGATGATACCCCATTTGGCGAATTGTCGGACGACTCTGATCGGTATTGATTCTCTATCAGGCAGATTCACCTGGTGACGAGGGAACCCCTTTGCTATACTGAAATGACGGACAAGGAGCGTCAAGATGTCCACTGATTCATACCGAGAGAGTGCCCACGAACTGCTCCAAAAAGCTCGTGAGGAGATGGCAATGGGAGATGTGAGTCAGGCTTCTGAAAAAGGCTGGGGCGCCACGGCGCAAATGCTCAAGGCCATCGCCCAGCGGGACAATATCCCGCACCATAGCCACGCGGCCCTCGCCCGGATCGCCAGCGACGTGCACCAAAAAACCGGAGAGGAAACCATCGCCACTTGGTTCGCCATAGCCCAGAACCTACATATCAATTTTTACGAGGACAACCTGTCGCCGGAGTTCGTCCAAATCTATCTCAATCAGATCAGTCTGATGGTCAGCCGCCTGGAGCGCTACCTCGCCGAGACTTGAAGCGAAAAACTCTGGTCGCTAAGCCGATGCTTGCCGCCCGGCGCTAACGGTTAACGGCGTCTCGGCCGGGCAGCTGCCTGGTAACACTAGCGTAGTGCTGCCCAAGTTGGTCGGCTCCGGGTCGCAAGCTTATTCAGGCTGGAATATCAGCGCGCCGCCGTCTGATGTGATAATCACCAACCGTTCTCCGAAGACCGTGTACCGCTCCGCAGTCGGCAGGACATCCAGATACCACTGCTGCTTGGGCGAGACGCTGACCCCATCGTCGCACGATTCTGTTACCGAGGCAGTGGCGATGGAGATCGTTTGATCCGCCCTCACCAATGGCGTCCCGTCCTGCCCGACTGCGCGGTACACGCACGAAGCGCGCCCGAGCGAGCCTTCGATGGACTCCTCATCGAACGTGGCGGTGATATTCTCGCTGACGCTTACGTCGGTGTTATCCGGCCACCGCATGCCCGAACCGTCCGAACGGCTCTCCAGGAGACGGATCAGGCGCCAGGACCCGCTGAATATATCGCTGGCTCTCTGGGGCAGGAGTTCAAACGTCAGCGTCTTGCCCCGGCTGGTGCGCACCACCAATCGTTTAGACTCTTCGGCTTGTTGCATCGAGTATTCGTCCGCCCACCCGAAGTCCTCGATGTATTGGTGTTCCTGCCGGGAGACATCGTTTGAGCACCGCTCCCCGGAGCCGGACATACCCATGGACGGTATCCGGATGCGCCCATCGGACGCCGTGTAGCCAATGTAGTAATCGCGACAGATCGTCGTTCCGGTGGCCGCCCACGAGTTCAAAAACAGGAGGGTCGCGGCTTCCCCGCCGCCGTAGATGGCCTCGTCGTTTACCAGCCGCCAACTGGTGCCCACCAGATCTCTGGGCTGCCCAACCAATGGCTGTTCTCGGGCGAACACCAACACAACCTCACCGGAACCGTCGAGGATATGCAGGTGGTCACCTACTACGCGGGCCCTGGCATCCTGTTTCATAGCATCCAAATAGCGGTCTGCCTGATCGAGTATTCCGGGTGGAGTCACGCAGCCTTGCAAGGTTCTGACCGTCGGTGGCAACGAGATAGTTCCATCTCGTTCGATGACCGGTTGGCCCGACTCGTGCCGGCCGCCGAAATCATTGCAACCGTCGAACCCGCCAAACCATGTTTCGTTCACCGTCAGCGTGAGGTGTGTGCCTTTGATGGGCGGTTGCCCGTCGATGGACTCCAAAATCCAGGTTGCGCCGTCAATTGGCAGTTTGGTTGGGGTTGGCTCCGGAACGGCGGTGGCGGTGGCAAGTGGCAATGCGGTGGCTGTCGGTTCCAGAGCCACGGTCTCCGTCGGTGTTGGCGGCGTGGGCACCGGCGCGCCGGTACAGGCGATGATGATCAGCAACATGACCGCCATGATGAGCATTACCTTACGAAAAAGCATCCCATCTCACTCCATCCGTCGGATGCGCGGCAGCCCTAGCACGGTGGCTACGTTGATGCCGGCCAGCACCGCCCCGTTGATCAGCAGCGCTCCCGGCGCGCCCACGACGCCGGCCATGGCACCCACGCCAACGTGGCCCACCGGCGCGAATCCGATGCTCAACACCCACGTGCCCATGGCGCGGCCCCGTTCCTCGTCGGGCACCAGCTCCTGCATCAGCGCCTTGTACAGCGTGTCCACCGCCATGGCGCAGGCGTTCACAAAAAGCAGTACCACCAGGAACGTGTAGATGTTCGTCGTCAGTGAAAACGCCATCAGGCCCACGCCGAACCCGATGGCCGTGGCGAACGTCAACAGTCCTTTCCTCCGCGTCGCGCCCAACCCGGCCAGCAGCCACAACCCTAGTAGTCCGCCGGCCTGCCGGCCGGCCGTCATCACGCCCAACCCGGTGGGGCCTACGTGCAACACCTCCTTGGCGAAAACGGGCAGCAGCGTCATGTGAGTGAAACCCAGCACCTCGGTCGTCGCCGTCAGCGCCATCAGCACTATCATAAGCCGGTGCTCTCGCATCAGCCGGGCGTAACCGACCAGGTTCTGTAGCACCGACTCTGCCGACGTGCGTAGCGACCGGCCCGGATTGGCGATTGCCAGTGTCGCGGCGGCGGACAGCAGGTAAGCCCCCGCCGACGCCAGGAACTGCCAGCCCGGGCCCACGAACTCGATTACCGCGCCGGAAACCAGCGACCCCACGATGCCGCCGCCTTGCATCGCCATAGCGCCCAGCGCCAGCCCGTTCAGCGCGTGTCCCGACCCCACGATGTCGTAGGTGAAGGTTTGCCGCACCGTGATAGTGAAGGCCATCGCGCTGCCCAGCGCCAGCACCAGCGCGATAATCGTCCAGACGGTGGCAACCCCCCAGAGCAGCAACAATGCCATCACCAGCGCCGCCGCCGACGCGCCCAGCGTGCCGATCCGCAGCAGCGTCCTGCGATCCCACCGATCCGCGATGGCCCCCGACAGCATCCCCAGCACGAAAAAGGGCACCATCCGGGCCGCCGCGCCCACGCCCACCATGAACTCCGAGCCGGTCAGCTCAAAAATCAGCCACCCGACCGACACCTGCTCCATCCCCGTCGCCAGGGAGTAAAAGAGCGTGGATAGCCAGAGCAGGCGGAAGTCCTTGAAGCGCAGCGAGGCCGCCCAATTCCCGATAACCGTCACGATTGGCGGATGATACACCCGCTCCCCCATTTCGCGCCGCGCAGGGAACGCCGGGTTTCAGTGGTATCATTGCGCCACCGCAACCCGCCCCCACACCACCCGTCATTGCGAGCGAAGCGTGGCAATCTCGTTGCAATGGCAAGCCAAGGGAGGAATCGAAATGCCCTTCGGAGACAACGACTGGCTGGCCTTAACCCAGGAAGACCCCATCGAACCAGAAATCCCCCTGTGCGACCCGCACCACCACTTCTGGGATGGCCGGTTGGGGAGCGTCCCCTACCAGCGCTACCTGCTGCACGAGCTGATGGCCGACCTCGATTCCGGCCACAACGTCCGCTCCACCGTGTTCGTGGAGGCCCGCTCAATGTACCGCGCCGATGGGCCGGAGGAGCTGAAACCCGTGGGCGAGGTTGAGTTCGTGCAGGGTCTCGCCGCTGCCAGCGCCAGCGGAACCTACGGGGATGCTCGCGCCGCCGCCGCCATCGTCGGCCACGCCGACCTCAAACTGGGCGACAACGTCGCGCCCGTGCTGGAGGCTTTGCAGGCCGCCAGCCCCAACCGGTTCAAAGGCATACGCCACAACGTCACCTGGAGTCCCGACCCGTCCATCGAGAACCGCGAGACCCAGGGCATCCTCGCCAACGAGACCTTCCGCGCCGGCGCTCACGTCCTGGCGCGCATGGGCCTGTCGCTGGACATTATGCAGTCCTTTCCGCAGTTGCCGGAGATCGCCGAGTTCGCTCGCGCCGTACCCGAGGTGACCATCATCCTCAACCACGTCGGCGGAGTCTCACGCACCGGCATCTACGCTGGCAAGGACGACGAGGTCATTCCCGCGTGGCGCGAGGGCATCGCCGCCGTTGCCGCGTGTCCGAACGTGGTCTGCAAGCTGGGCGGCCTGGGGATGCCGCGCTGGGGGTTCGGCTGGCACGCCCGCGACATCCCCATCGGCTCCGAGGAGCTGGCCGAGGCCATGGCCCCGTGGCTGAACTACTGCATCGAGCAGTTCGGCCCCGACCGCTGCATGTTCGAGAGCAATTTCCCGCCCGACAAGGTTTCCTTTTCCTACAACGTGATGTACAACGCCTTCAAGCGCCTGTCGAACCAGTACAGCCCGTCGGAGCGGGCCGGCCTGCTTCACGATACGGCAGTGCGGGCGTACCGCATCCAGACGTAACCGCAAGGCTGCCATCGAGGGTGCGGTGGTAGAATGGGTTGGTTATGACTACGCAAAAGTACCGAGACTCAAGCCGCCATCTTCTCGCCCAGGCCCGGGCCGAACTCGCCGCCGGCGACGCAACGCAGGCCTCGGAAAAAGGCTGGGGAGCCGCGGCCCTCATGCTGAAGGCCGTCGCCGAGGAGCGGGGCTGGGAGCATGAGCGGCATCGCCATCACTTCCGCACTGTCGGACGCCTCCGTTCGGAGTTGGGCGACGGGACCATCACGGCCGATTTCGGAGTGGCCAACCTGCTCCACGAAAATTTCTACGAGGACGAATTCACCTCCGACCATGTCGCCGAAAGCCTGGACCACGTGGAAGCGCTCCTGAACAAACTGGAGCCGCTGCTGCCGCAGTGATTAACGCGCGGTGCGCCCCGCATCTGCAAGGACGGTAAATCGCCCGGCGCTGTCGAATAGCGATGGTATCAATTTCTCTCTCCCCTGGAGGGAGAGAGCTGGGGTGAGGGGGAACATTCCCATGAAATATGACGTCATCATCATCGGTGCCGGCTCCGCCGGCTGCGTGCTCGCCAACCGCCTGTCGGAAGACCCAGACCGCTCCGTGCTGCTGCTGGAGGCCGGGCCGGACTACACCTTCGACCAACTGCCCGCAGAACTCAAACACGACATGAACCAGGCTGCCTCCGAAGAGGGCGCAGCGCACAACTGGTCCTTCGTCGGCCAGTCCACGCCGCAAAATCCGCGGCCCATCCACGTCGCGCGGGGCAAGGTGACGGGTGGCAGCAGCGCCATCAACCACCAGATTGTGATACGCGGGGCGCTGGAGGATTTTGACGCCTGGGCCGCGGCCGGCAACGACGAGTGGAGCTACCAAAAGACCCTGCCCTACTTCCGCCGCCTGGAATCCGACGCTGACATCCACGATGACTTTCACGGCGCCGACGGCCCCATCCCCGTGTGGCGACACGCCCGCGAGGACTGGCTGCCCCTGCACGCCGCCTTCTACCAGGCCTGCCGCGACGCCGGCTTCCCCGACGACCCCGACATGAACCATCCCGACGCCACCGGCGTCGGTCAGGTGCCCCTGAACAACCCCGGCGGCGTCCGCATGAGCACCGCCATCACTTACCTGGACGCCTGCCGTCACCGCCTCAACATCACCATCCGCGCCAACGTGACGGTCCGCCGCGTTGTATTCGACAGCAACCGGGCTACCGGCGTTGAAGTCGAGAGCAACGGCGAGTCATTCACTGTTGATGGCGACCAGATCATCCTCGCCGCCGGCGCCGTCGCCTCTCCGCAACTGCTGATGCTGTCCGGCGTCGGGCCGGCCGACCATCTGCGATCCGTAGGCATCGAACCAGTCCACGACCTGCCGGGCGTGGGGCAAAGCATGAAGAATCACCCGTCGGTGTCCATAGTGTATCGCTCCCAGCCCGACCACCATCTGGCGCCCGACGCGCCGCGCAACCAGGTGGGCCTCCGCTTCACCGCCAACGGTTCCACCGAGCGCAACGACATCCAGGTGCAGCCCACCACGTCCTACCCTGAGAGCCGCGAGGCTCCCAACATCCGCGTCGGCTGCCGTTTGGAATACCCCTACAGCGAGGGCCTGCTGACCCTTACGTCGCCCGACGTCGATGTGCAGCCTCACCTGGACTTCCGGTTCCTGACCGACCCGCGCGACACCGAGCGGTTCCGCGACGCCGTGCGCCGCACCTGCGCCATCTTCGAGCATCCGGCCTTCGCCGACCTGCTGGCCGAGCGTCTGTCGCCCACGGACGCCGACCTGGCCGATGACGACTCGCTGGACGCCTGGCTGCAGCAGAACGCCGGCATCGCCGGCCATACCTCCGTAACCTGCAAAATGGGGCCGTCTTCAGACCCGCTGGCCGTAGTGGACCAGCACTGCAACGTCCACGGCCTGCGCAACCTGCGCGTCATCGACGCCGCCGTGATGCCCGACATCGTCCGCGCCAACACCAACGCCACCATCGTCATGATGGCCGAGCGCGCCGCCGACTTCATCCGTGAAGGCCCCTAACCGCGACTCCATGAGCCGGAATACACGACAAGGAGGGGAGATGAACACCTACCGTTGGACCAAACGCATCGGAATCGCCGGCATCGTCTTCCTAGCGGCCATCGCCCTATTCGTAACCGTGGTGAGTATCCTGGGCATCCGCGTAGCCGGCATATACCCCGAGGCCTTCCGCCTGGCCGCCATGATGACGGCACCCTTCACGCTGGGCCTGGTGGCGGTGTCAACGCTGGGCGCTGCGCTGGTTGAGACGGTGTTGCGCCTCAAACGTCGCCCTGCCGGCGCTTGACGACGGGCGGCGGATGGCCGCTGAACGGTAAAGCAATGGGCAGGCTCCAATGGAGCTTGCCGCGAGTTGCCCAGTTTCACAGTGCGCTCCGTCCTGATGCATTGGTTCGGTTGACCGTCATCAAGGGCTGGTGTAATCTTACTGAAATCCGATTTGGGCATTGCCTGTCGTTCGAGGACACATTAAATGGCGGAATTCCTTACCACGGCCGATATCTCTGCCCGGCTGCAAAAAATGATCAGAGAGTCAAGTGAGTATATTGTACTCATCAGCCCGTACTTGCAATTGAACCCTCGTATCAGGGAACTCTTGGAACAAAAGGCTCGTACGGAAACTCACATCCGCATCATCTATGGTAAAAGGGAGCTGCAACCGGAGGAACGTGAGTGGATTGATTCCGTGCCTGCAATTGACCTTTGCTTTCGACAATCTCTTCACGCAAAGTGCTATCTGAACGAGAAAGAAGCCATCCTGACCTCGATGAATCTTTATGAGTTCTCCGAACAGCACAACGACGAAATGGGGATTGTCGTATCTTCTACAAGCCGAGACTTTGAGCGTGATCGTGATCTCTATAGGAAAATCTATCAAGAGGCCGAGCAGATTGCGGAGTTAAGCGAAAAAATTCGCGAAGTCCCAAGACCGGAACGTACCAAGGGCCTAGGAGGGCTAATCCGTAGAGTTGCGAAAGATGCGCTCTCCATAACCGATAGGAACGCTGCCGCCAGTGGGAGGACCTATACGGTAGAGGCCGCTGCCCGCAGCATGAGGGAATCCGATGATGCTCCGGAGTATGGTGCATCGGCGCTTTCGGTTGGGAATCAGTCTGTGTCTCCAATGCAGGCCGATGTGCAAATACCAACACCAGGCGTTTGCATTCGGTGCAAAGAGGCAATCTCAGCCGATCCATTGCTTCCATATTGCGACTATCATTGGCAGATATGGAAGCGATTCGAAAACGACGACTATCCAGAAAATTATTGCCACATTTGCGGCTGTGAATGGCAGACAAGCCGTCGCAAGCCGTTGTGTTGGGACTGCTTCCAAAACTACAAGGATGTTTTCAACTTCGCGACTCGAACCGATTAAACAGCCCAACTCAACGGAATCATCCGACCGACTTCCTCGCATTCCACCATCCTGTCCATCCCACAGATCCTGTCCATCCTGTGAATTAGACCCTACGCCCCTTCATCCCGCCCGTTCCTGATCAACTGCCCGCAACCATTCACTCGTACCTAACCCTTGAGACCCGTCGCTGCGATCCGAGCAGCGCCCACCCTACCCCCGCCAGTGCGCCGGCAAACTCGCCTCCGCCATGCCGAAACGACGCGATAGCCATTCCTCGCTGTGGCGGCCGTCCTTGTAGCCTGAATGTTCCGCCTTGTGGACCTCGACCTCGCCCGGCATGGCCTGGATCAGTGGGGCCAGCGCCGCCGCGTCCAGCGCCGATCCGTCCGCTCCGGCCATCAGCAGCGTCGTGGCGTTGACGCGGGACGCGAACCGGCGCAGGTCGAAATGGGACAGCGTATGTCGTACCGCATCCTCCCGTTCGGGATGCAGGCGCAGGTAGTCGGTGATCTCTTCCAGCGGGTACGCGCTGGTGCGTCTCGCCAGGTTGGCGGTGTCGTACAGCAGGGCCGGCGTACACACCAGATGCGTCACCTGCGCGCACAACGCCGCCGTCGTGTACGCGAGGTCGTTGCCGATGGCCGCGATGCGCGCCCCGTCAACCTCCGGGCGACTTGCCAGATACTCCACGCCGCGCACGCAGTCGGCCACGATGCCCCGGTACACGTAGCCCATCGGGTCGTCGATGCCGTCGGTGAGCAGGCCCGGGAACGCGGCGGCGTAGGGTTGGTCCGCCAGCCGCTGCCCACGCACGCAGATGGCAAAGGTGACGTGTTCCCGTCGCTGGCTGTTGGACGTGCCCTGCGGTACCAGGTCCGTCACGCTGCCGTAGCGCGGCAGGTAGTAGCGAGCCGGAAACGGCCCCTCTCCTCGCGGGATGCTCAGGTAAGCGTAGAGCCGGTACGGTCCGATTGACGTCAGCGATACGCCGTAAGCCGTGGCAAAATCCGTCGAGCGCAGCGGTATCGCCTGCACCTCCGGCGCGGGTGGCAGCGCCGTCAGTTCGTCCAGAGTATCCTGCCAGTAGCTGTCGAAATTGATGGATGCTTCGCCGCTCAACGTAGTCATAGTGTCAGGTCCTGTGCTGCTCCCAAAAAGCGATCAGGGTCGCAGGTGCTTGGCCAAAAAGTCGTCCACAATCGCCCCGTGCTCGTGGTTGTTGGCGTCGTGGCCGTGGCCGTCGTAAGCGTACATCCGCTTGTCCGCGCTGGCGATGGCGTCGAACATCGCAAAGCCCGTCTCCGGCGGGCAGGTGCTGTCCTGCAACCCCACGCTGACGATGATCGGGCAGGTGATGCGGTGGGCCAGGTTGATGCCGTCGAAGTAGGCCAGCGTGTTTTCCACCTGCTCGCGGCTGTCCGGGTTCATCCGGAGGTAGTCGGCGATCTCCTGGTAGGGATAGGCGTCGGTCAGCTCGATAGCATCCATGTAGCCACACAGGTAGGGAGCGCCGGCCGCCGCCGCTCTGATCTCGGGGCGTAGCGCCGCCGTGGACACGGTCAGTCCGCCGCCCTGGCTGTGGCCGGTAACGCCGATCCGCTCGCCGTCCACTTCGTCGCGGGACAGCAGAAACTCCACCCCGCGACAGGTGTCCATGTAGAACCCGCGGTAGGAGTAGGTGTTGCGGTCAACCATGCTGTAGGTGAGCAGGCCGGGATAGCCGGGGTTGAACTGCCGGTTGCTGCGCAGCTTGCCCCGCGGCGCCACGCTGAACGCGGCGTAGCCCTTGTTCGCCCACGCCTTGGGCACCGGCGGTTCCATGTTGTAGCCCGGAACCTGCAACAGCCCCGGCAGCTTGCCCTCCCGGTCTCGCGGCGTCGCGTACCAGCCGGCAATCCTCACTCGGTCCAGGCTGGTGAAGAAGACCTCGTACACGTCGATCCGCTCGGTGGACCGCAACGGGTCATGCACCACCTCAGGCTCCAATGGAATCTTCGCCGTTTCCGCCAGCGTGTCCTCCCAGAACCGGTCAATGTCCTCCGGCATCCGCACTTTGGAAACGTACTGGTCAGCCGCTACCCTGGGCATTACTACCTCCGTATCACATTGCGAGGCCGGTGAACCAACTCGCCGAAACTGCCGACGGCGGTAGATTGCTTCGCTCCGAATTGACGCCGCAATCTAACACGCCCAATCCGCGCCGGTCTATGCCCTGCCTTATCCGGGTAGCGTTGACACTACCCAGCCCCCTCCGTACACTGCGGCGTGCTACCCATTCGTATCACTCCGCTGGAGGACGCCGGCCATGCCAACGCCCGACCTTGCCGACCTCTTTGCCCAGGTTGACGCCGCCCAGGACGACATCATAGCCCTGGAGCAGGACCTTGTCAGGATCCCCTCCGTCAACACCGGCTTCATGCCCACCGGCAACGAGACCCCCGTCTGCGAACTCGCCCGCGATTTCCTGACTCGGGACGGCATACCGTCCGACATCATCGAGTCGTCTCCCAACCGCGGCAACCTCATCGCCCGCGTCGAAGGACGCTCCGGCAACACCGGCCTCATGTTCATGTCACACACCGACGTCGTGCCGGTGGAGGACCCCAACGAGTGGCGGTTCGATCCCTTCAGCGCCACCGTCGCCGATGGCCGCATCTTCGGGCGCGGCGCCTCCGACTGCAAGGGTTTGCTCGCCGTCCAACTCATGGCCATCCGCATCCTGCGCCGCAACGACATACCCCTGCGCGACAGCCTCATCCTGGCCGCCGGCGCCGACGAGGAGCACGGCGGACGCTACGGCTTCGGCTGGCTCGCCGACAACCATCCCGGACAGTTGGCCGCGCCCTATGCCGTCAACGAGGGTGGCGGCGTCCCCATTCCCGCCGCCGGCGCGCTCACCTACATCCTAGGCGTCGGCGAGAAGGGCCGCCTCCAGATCGAAATCGACGTCAAGGGGACCAGCGCCCACGCCTCATTGCCGTGGCAGGGCACCAACGCGCTGTACCGCTTGAACCGCGCCCTCTCCTCCATCGAGGAGTACGAACCCGACCGTGACACGTCCACCGGCATCTTCGACTACCTCTCCACCTTCGCCATCGAGCACAAAGCGTCGCCGGAGAACGTGGACCAAATCATCGCCGAAGTCCAGCCGGAAAACCCCCGCTTCGCCTCCATGCTCCGCGCCCTCTCCCGCATGACCCTCACCCCCACCATGGTGCGCGGCGGCATTAAGTCCAACAGCGTCCCCGAGTCCATCCGCCTCACCTGCGACGTGCGTACTCTGCCGCACCAGGACGAGGAGTACGTCCGCGCCCAGATTGACGCGGTGCTGGCCGACATCCCCGGCGTAACCTACGAGGTGGACTACATGGCCCGCCCCAACTCGTCGCCCTTCGAGTCGCCCCTGGCCTCCAGTATCCGCGGCGTCACCTCACAGGCGCTCCAGCGCGGCGACATCCAGTGGGTGCCCGCCATCAGCAACGGCTTCACCGATTCCCGGTTCACGCGGCCCCTGGGCACAGTGACCTACGGCTTCTCCGGCTCCCACCCCGACGACGACCCCATGCTTAATTTCGTACACGGCGCCAATGAGTCCGTGGGCATCAAGAGCCTGGTCAGCGGCACCAAGATCATGCTCGGCCTGATCGTCGATATGCTGGCGGAAAAGTAGGATGGCATACGAGAACCTTACCGTCGAACGCGACGGCCAGATCGCCGTCGTAGCCCTCAACCGACCTGAAAAGCTCAACGCCATCGACCGCAACCTCCACCTGGAGATGATGGACGCCTGCGCCGAACTGCGCGATGACGATGGCATCCGCGTGGTCATCTTCACCGGAGCCGGCCGGGGATTCTGCTCCGGCGCAGACCTCACTGCCGACCGCTCCCGTCCCGACAACCCCAGCCGCGCCGAGCGTCTCGACGAGTACAACTGGGTCGGCCGCCAAGCCCAAATGATCTACCGCGACCTGGACAAGCCCACCATCGCCGCCGTGAACGGCGTGGCCGCCGGCGCCGGCATGGGCCTGGCCCTGGCCTGCGACATGCGCGTGGGCTGCGAGAACACCCGCTTCAAGACCGTGTTCATCGAGCGCAGCCTCAGCCCCGACTCCGGCCTGTCCTGGTTCCTGCCCCGCATCGTGGGCGTCAGCCGCGCCATGGATTTGGTGTACACCAGCCGCAACGTGGACGCCGACGAGGCGTACCGTCTGGGCCTGCTCGACCGCATGAGCACGGCGGAAAACCTGCTGGCCGACGCGAAAGAACTGGCCCGCCAGATCGCCTTCTGGCCGCCCGTCGCCATGCAGATGTCCCGCCGCGCCATGCACCGCAGCCTGGACGTTGACCTGGACGACCAGCTGCGCTACGAGACCCACAGCATCGTCTTCGCCCGCCGCGCGCCCCACGACGTTGAAGAGGCCGCAGCGTCCTTCCGTGAACGCCGCCCGCCCAACTTCACCGGCGAATAGAATCAACTACCGTCATTCCCGCTCCCCCAACCGTCATTCCCGCGAAAGCGGGAATCCACAATGCTCTGCCGCGAGCTGTGCTGATAGAATAACCGCATGACCACCCAAGTCACTGACATAGCGCAACCCGTACCCGCCCGGACCGGCCCCGGACCGGATCCCCGGGCCTTGCACGTCGCCAAAGCCCTCCGCGATGCCACCGACGTCGAGTGCGTCATCCTCTTCGGCTCCCGCGCCCGCGGCAATTGGACGGAGCGGTCGGACATCGACTTGATGATTATTGAGTCTGACACGTCCGAACTGATACCGCGGATGGGGGAGATTCAGCAGACCGCTGCCGAACTGGCCAGCCTGGTCTACCAGAATTACGTCGACATCGACTTCGTTTATTTGTCACGGGCCGAATACGAACGGAAAAGCGTCCACACCCTGAACCACGTCGCCCGGTTTGCCCGCCGTGACGGGGCAATCATCCCCAGAGACCCGGCAGATTTCCCCGGCAACGACGCAACCGCAGACCCCAACCACAGCGACGAGCCTATGGAACGCCAACTCCGCATCGCCCACGCAAACATGTACTACGACGCCATGCACGTAATGCTGGACAGCGGTACGCGCAACAGAATTACCGTATCTAATGCGCAGCAAGCGCTGGAACACGCTATGAAAGCCCTGATTTCAGCGCAAGGGCACGAATACCTCCACGTTCACGAACTTGAACGGCTGCTGGCCCAGATACGCGCCAACGACCCAAACCTGAACTGGCGGCCAAACAGCGATCTTGAACAACTCAACAACTTCGCCGGCGTCAACCGCTACGGCTCGCTGATAACCCCTGTCTCTGACTACACCGACCTGGCCAACCGCGTCACCGACGACCTGAATCTCATCTACGACGAAATCACCCGTCTGACCGACGAAAATCCCTGGGGCGTGCCGCCCGAAGGCAGCAACGACCCAATCCAACCGCGCCATCGCTAGCCAGCGTACACCCAAAGGAGCCCAACCATGACCACCGCCGATTGGGGAGACATCTACAAGGAACTCGGCGCAAAGCCCGTCATCAACGCCACCGGCAGCGTCACCATGCTGGGCGGCTCCACGCCCATCCCCGAAGTGCGCGAGGCCATGGCCCAGGCCGACGGCGCGTACATTCCCCTCATGGAGTTGCAGGAAGCCGCCGGCAACGCCATCGCCCGCATGGTCAACGTGCCCGCCGCCTACATCACCTCCGGCGCCGGCTCCGCCCTGATGCTCGCCACCGCCGCCGCCATGGCCGGCGATGATGACGACCATATCCAGCAGCTGCCCAACACCACCGGCATGAAGAACGAAGTCCTGATCCAGACCCGTCAGCGCTACTGGTACGACCGCTGCCTGGAACTGGCCGGCGCCAAGCTGGTCATGTTTGGCTCGGAGGAGCGCACCACGCCGGAGGATCTGGAGAACGCCATCGGTCCCAACACCGCCGCCGTCCACTACTACGCCGTGGAGCAGGAATACGACCCCAACGCCCTGTCCCTGGAGGACACCATCGCCATCGCCCACGCCCATGACGTGCTGGTGACCGTGGACGCCGCCGGCCAGATCTACCCGCTGGAAAACTTCGGCAAGTACATCCGCATGGGCGCGGACTTCCAGTGCATCGCCGCCAAGTACATGGGCTCGCCCCAGTCCACCGGCCTGGCCCTGGGTTCGGAGGACATGATCCGCAAGATCGGCCTGCAAGCCTTCGCCAGCTACGAGGGCCGGCGGGTGCGCGGCGTCGGCCGCCCCCAGAAGGTTGACCGCCAGGAGATGATCGGCGCGGTGGCCGCCGTCCGCCACTGGATGACCATGAACCACGAGGATCGCCTCGCTGACTCAGAACGCCGCAGCCGCGCCATCCTCGGTGCCGTCGTCGGCATCCCCGGCCTCCGCGCCGAACTAATCGACAACGTCATCGGCCACCAACCCTACGGCTTGAAACTCTGGGTCGATCCTACTGTCGCCGGCTTCGACATCTACGACCTGCGCGACCGCCTCAAGGATGGCGACCCGCCCGTCTGGACCCGCGTCCGCGACGAGGATGACTTCATCGCCATCCACATGTTCGGGCTGAATCCCGGCGAGGAAACCACCGTCGGCGAACGCATCGCCGCCCTGTTCAAGTAAAAAGCGCCAGTGCAGCGGCAATTCACCGTGTAGGGGCGAATAATTATTCGCCCCTACGTGCTATGCTGGTGTCTATCCGATCATCCCAAACGAGAGTATCCGCCTCTCCCCCACCTAATGAGAAGCGCCATGACTATGCTCCCGCCCCCGCATCATCCCGACGAACACCTCATGCACGCCAGAACCCAGCGCAAGTTGCAGGACGCCAAGGGAAACAAGGGAAGCCGAGGGGTAACAAAAGGCGATGTAGTGCTGGTGTCGGGACTGGCGTTTGCGGCGATATTGTTCCTTGCTTTCCTGGTCTTCCTGCTGTTCTGATTCTTCTCTACCGCCGCGGCGACGGCCCCAGGTGCGAGCCGGCGTCCACCAGGATGGTCTCGCCGGTGACGTGCTCCGCGCCTTCGATGAGCCACACCACCGGGTCGGCTACCGCCTCCGTGGTGCCGGCGGTTTGCAGTGGCGCGGATGCCGCGTACCGCTCGATGAACCCCTGGTAGCCGTCGCCCAGGCCGTCCCGCCACCAGCGGGTCTGCATCACGCCGGGGCACACGGCGTTGACCCGTATCTCCGGGGCGAGGGCACGGGCCAATGAGAACGTCATCACGTTCAGCGCCGCCTTGGACGCCGCGTAGGCGATGGAACTGCCCGACCCGCTGAACCCGGAGCCGGACGAGACGTTGACGATGGCCCCCTTGCCCTGCTCCTGCATGGCCGGCGCAACCGCCCGCGCCATCTGGAACGCTCCGATCACGTTCACGTCCAGGACGCGCCGGAAATCGTCCGAGGCCAGGCCCTCCAGGTCGTAGTGCGGCACGATCACCGACGTGGCGGCGTTGTTCACCAGACCGTCGATTCTGCCCCACTGCTCCAGCGCCGCCGCCGCCATCCGTCGGCAGTCCTCATCTACGGACACGTCGGCCTGGCACAGGATGGCCTCGCCGCCGGCGGCCCGGCACGCCTCCGCCGATTCCCTGGCCTCGGCCTCGCTCCGGGTGTAGTTGATAACGACCCGCCCGCCCTTGGCCGCCAACTGCCGCGCCACCTCTGCGCCCAGTCCCGTCGCCGATCCCGTGATTATGAACACCCCGCCTTGAACTTCCATTATCATCCTCCGGGATTACTTCTTCGCAACCTGGATTACGAAGTCCGGCTCGTAGAAATCGTAGCCGGGTACGAAGTCGCCGTAGCGTTCCACGCTGCTGAAGCCGGCGTCCTTCAAAAGGGCGGTGACGTAGTTTTGCCGGATGGGGCACAGCGTCAGGAAGTGGACGTCCCCGTCGGCGTATTCGTAGCGCATCTTCAGGATTTCCTCGGTCAGTTCTTCGGGGTTGACCTCCACCATTTCGCCCATGTAGTAGGACTGGTGCTTGCTGTGGAAACCGTTGTCGAGGATGGCGTCGTAGTTGCGCTGGTCAATGATGGCGATGCCGTCCTCGTTGAGGAGACTGTACACCTGGTTGAGGGCCCGCACCCGGTCGGATTCCTCGAACAGGTGGGTGAAAGCGTTGCCCAGGCAGATGACCGCGTCGAACCGCTCCCCGGCAAAGGCGTCGGTGAGTCGAGTCCACTCGGCCTCGACCAGACGAACGTCATCCATGCCGAACCGTTCGGCGTTCTCCCTGGCCTGGACCAGCATGTTGGGCGCGCCGTCGGCGCCGGTGACCTCAAAGCCGTCAGCGGCCAGCGTTACTACGTGGAAGCCCGTGCCGCAGGCGATGTCCAGCACGGTCTCGGCCCCGTGCTCTTTCAGGATGTTCTGGAAGAAATTGTTTTCGGCATCGGCCCGGCGTTGCCAGTCGATCAGTTCGTCCCAGCGTCCCACAAACTCCGTAGAGTACTGCTCTTTGTAGAGGTCCTTGGGGACGATGATCTCGTCGTTTTGACGCATATATTCTTTACTCCTTTGGTTTTTATCGGACGCCGGGCGCAGGACCGGGTCCGATGCTTTAGTTGCTTTGGTCCGATTTGCTAGGCGGAGGGCTTGGCCACCAGCAGGCCCCAGCCGATGTACCCGGCGTTGCCCGAGTCCACCCAGAACGAGAGCGCGGCGACGGTGTTGTCGATGGTCTCGGCGCCGATGCGCGGCAGCAGAGCTTCCCGCTGCTCTTGCAACCGATCCCGGACCCATCCGTAGGAACGGGCCACGTGCTGCGACCAGTCCTCCTCCCGCGTGACCGTGAGTTCCAGCGCGGAGAGCGCGTTGCGGTAGTCGGGCAGGTCCCACATGTCCGGCGATTTTACCCGGTCGTAAATCCTGGCCCGGTCGGCATCCGGCGTATCGCGGCGCACCAGGATGTCGGTGAAGATGAGGACGCCGTCGGGCTTCAGGACGCGCCGGCACTCGGACAGAACGGCATTCTTGTCCGCCGCGTGCAGGAACGCTTCCTGGCTCCAGACCACGTCGTATGAATCGTCGGGGTAGGGCAGGCTGTGGAAGTCGCCATACTCAAAAGACAGTAACCGGTCCAGGCCGGCTTCCAGTCCGCGGGATCGGGCCAGTTCCAACTCTTTCTCGCTGATGTTGGTGCCGGTCACGTGGCAGCCGAAGTTGGCCGCCAGGTAGCGCGCCGTGGAGCCGTAGCCGCAACCCAGGTCCAGGACGCGGGTCTGGGGGGTCAGCGCGACGGCCTCGGCCATGATGGCGTTGGTGTTTTCCATAGCTTCAGGGTGGGGGCAATCGTCGCAGCAAGGCACTCCCAGGTGCAGGTTGTCGCCCCAGATGGTGCGGTAGATTTCGTCCGCCGGCCCGTCGTAATAGGCCTGGGTGGTGGCAACGATGGCTTCGACGTCTTGGTGGCTCATTAGCGAAATCTCCTCATGGGGTTTTGTAGCGGCGGGCGTGCAATCGCCTCACCCATTGATCAGGTAGTCAACCGCCAGCCGGTGGCTCACCAGCAGGCCCGGCACCCGGTTCGGGTCCGTGCGACCCCAACCGCACTCGGTGGCCACGCTGAACGACGGCAGGAACCGCCGCGCCGTATCCATGCGGGCGCAATCACCCTCCTCGTCGTCATAGTGAATCAGGCCCAGGATGACCTCCGTATCGTCAG
>JAPPCX010000084.1 GCA_028875655.1 Chloroflexota bacterium
GCGAACTGGTGCGCGAGGCCCTCCGCCTGTACATGGAAGACCGGGAACTGCGCCGTGAGCAACTCCGGGAACGGCTGCGCTCCCGCCCGGTGGAACTCGGAGAGAATGATCGAGGTGAAATCAATGAGTAACAATAATGACCTGATACCGGCGGCGCTCTACGCCCGGGTGTCCAGCGACCGCCAGGACGTGGACCTCTCCGTGGCCGCCCAGCTTCGGGCGCTCAGGGACTACGCCGAACGCAACGGCTACTCCATTGCCCGTGAGTACGTGGACGAGGCCGAGAGCGGCAGGATCGCCGATAGGCCCCAGTTCCGCAAAATGCTGGACGAGGCCAACAAGCCGGAGTCGCCTTTCAGTGAGATTCTCGTCTGGAAGTTTTCGAGATTCACCCGCAAGCGTGAACACGCCGTGGCCTTCAAGTCCATGCTCCGGCGCAAGGGCATCCGCGTGGTCTCCATCACCGAGCACGCCGACGACTCCCCCACCGGCAAGCTCATGGAAGCCATCATCGAGTCCGTGGACGAATTTTACAGCGAAAATCTTGCCGAAGAGGTTTATCGAGGGATGCGCGAAGCCGCCTCACGAGGCTTCTGGGTCGCCAGTCGCGTCCCCTACGGCTACCGCAAGCTCATGGTCCAGGACGGCGCCAAGAAGCGCCCCACCCTGGAGCTTGACCCGGACACCGCTCCCGTGGTCCAGCGCATCTTCAACCTGGCCGAGGCCGGACGCGGCATCCTGGACATCACCCGCACCCTGAACGACGAGGGCATCGCCAACCCCACCGGAAGGCCCTGGTCCAAGAACGGCGTCCACATCATCCTGCGCAACGAAACCTACACCGGCACTCTGACCTGGGGGACATCGGCCAAGCACAAGGGTGAGCCGGTCCGGGTGGAGGAGGCGTTCCCCGCCATCGTGTCCAAGACCCAGTTCCGCAAGGTGAACAAGCAGTTGCGCGCCCGCGCCCCCAGGCAGGCCCATCCCCGTAGGGTGGCCAGTTCCTACCTGCTCAGCGGGTTGGTCAAGTGCAAGGCGTGCCGCCGGGCCATGTCCGGGCAGGACTCCAAGAGCGGCCAGTTCGCCTACTACGTCTGCCAGTCGTTGATGAAGCGGGGCAGCGGCGCCTGCGACTGTCCCCGGCTCAACGCCCGCCGGTTCGAGGAGATGGTGGTTGACCGCATCCGCGACAACATCCTCACCGAGTCCAACATCAGAGAACTGGTCAGGCTGGTGGACGAGGAGATGGACGGCATCGCCCGGGAACACCGCCATCGGCTGGAAACCGCCGAGGCGGGGTTGGCCGACGTGAAGCGCCGCCTGGACCGGCTCTACAACTTGGCCGAAACCACCGACCTGGACGTGGACGACTTCATGCCCCGCATCCGGGAACACCGGGAAAGGCAGCAGAAGCTGGAGGAAACGGCGGAGGATGCCCGGGTGATGGTGTCCCAGCGGCGAGTGGTGCTGGACGACGTGGACACCATCACCGCCTACTGCCAGGACCTGAGCGGGTATCTGCGGGAGAGCGAACTCACCGAGCGACGGGCCTTCATCGAGTCCTTCGTCAGGGAGATCGTGGTGGAACCCGGCGGCGCGCTGCTGCGCTACACAATCCCCATGCCGGAAGATTCTCCCATAGGGGAAAAAGATACCGAGGAGATGGCCTTGCACTCCCCGGTACTGTCTACGGTCAAGTCTGGTGGGCCTAAGCGTACCGAACTGCGAACTTTTCGCTGGGATGTGATCCTGTAAAAAGGATATACCGCATCAGGGCTGATGACAAGACGGGCACGGCTGATTATCGCCGTGCCCGCTTCATTCCATTGGCTGTGCCTTCCGCTCAGGAGGCGCTTCCGGGCAACCAGCGCGGAGGGATTGGTCCCGGCCCAGAACGACCTTTGCGGATGGCAATTGCCATTTCCGCTCTGGCGAACAACCGGAACGTCGCCATTGGCTCTGGTTTCTGGGTGGCGGCTTGCGCAGGCAAGGCGAATGCACTTGGGCAAGAGTGAGCGCGCTCCCGGTGTTGACAGCAACCGCGCCGGCGGTGTAGGATATAAATGAAGATATGCAGTATCAATAATCTATCAAGAAACGCAGTCCTCACATTGTCGGCTTGGAATCCGTAAAGACGTGTTGCCAGGGTGAGGAACCCGCTACCTCTCTGTCGGATGTCTTGATACCGGCTACCGCAAACTAGGCGATAACCATAGCTGAGCAATCACCGCACACGCCGTGCAATTAAGATGAACCTGAGATCAGACATAACCATTCCAGCCAGGAGTCAGGACCAGGGTCTGCTGGACCTTGGCGTATTTGAGTTTTGAGCTTGAATTGGGCCCATACCTACCCCTCTAAGCCCCCCCCCCCGGCCTTTCCCAAGGGCAGACCCGCTTGTAGGCAGTCCAGTCCCTCAAATCAGACCGCCCTAAGCTTCAGCGGTCATGTCCAGACTGCGTTGGCTGTCGCGGGCATGACCGCTTTTTTGCGTGTGCCGGTATCGCTGCCCTTTCACGGCGCCGATGCCGGTCCAAAGCTTTTCCCTGAAGCTGCCGGACCTCCCTCCATGCCCAGCCGTCCGGCACGGGGATGAACCCGTGTAAGGAAACTCCATGCGCCTTGAGCGCGATGCCCAGAACGACGAATCAATCCATCAGAAAGAGAGGAAAACCAAACAACATGCCATCCCTTACCCACGCATCAATACCCCTAAAGCTCGCTGGCGCCGTCCTGGCTCTAGCCCTCATCGCCGCCGTCGCAGTGGCGGTGACCCTGACCGCCGGCCCAACGCAGGCCCAAAGCACGGACAATGCCTATGCCCCCCCACGCTGCGGCCCGGGGTTTGACGACTTCTATGAAGTGCCGGAATTTCCGGCGGACCAGGTCAATTCGGGCCATCTCGCCCTCTTTGACGCCTACTATGACTTCGACGCCGACGAACCCCACCGGCCTACCCAGGAAGGAGAGCCTTGGGCCGGGCTCATGAGCCTCAACTTCTGCCCTCCCCAACTTGAGCAATCAACATCGGGAAGGCCTCCCGCAACGGTAACCACCCGCCACGCGACGGACATCAACATTGACCGCACCGTCTTCCACGTGGATGAGGTGCATACCCTGACCGCCGCCGATGTGGCCGCATATCCCTTCTTCGAGAAGGGCGATGCGGATGACGACGGCGTGGATGACGCCGTGGGCCAGCAGGTTTATTGGCTCCGGGCAGGTGGCGCTGAAGATGGCTCCGATTTTCAGATCAGCTTCTCCACCGCCCTGTTCGACGCCAGGTACTGGCACCGGGAGGACGACGAAGGCAATTCCGTGGCGCCGCTCTGGTATGAAATCGAAGCGGAGCGCGAGTTGGGCGTCCACCCCCGCGAGTTCGGCCACATCTACGTCTTCGACGACTCCCCGGTCTCGGGGCAGGAACGCAAGGAGGCCATCTGGAACAGCGAACACACCGACACCGGCCGGTTCGACATGGAGCCGGGCCAGTACCGGAGCCTCCAGTGGGCTTTCACCAAGGAGGGCACCTACGAGCTGGAGGTGCACCTCAACGGCCACACCCGACAGGTACGGCCCGACAACCTGCCGGAGGGCGAGGTGTGGCACCCCGTCAGTGAGCATGAGATCGTTTCCACCGACGTGAAGCGGTACATCATCCAGGTCGGCCCGTTGACCCTGAACGAGCAGCCCATGTTCCGGGCGCCGGACAGCACGATACCGGAGAATTCTGCCGCCGGTACGTTGGTGGGGTCCCCGGTGCCGGTGCGCCAGGCCGACAGCGACCCGCTGACTTACGAACTGACCGGCAACGGGCACGGCAACTTCGAAGTGGAGAGCGTGGCCCAGGGCGGTCAGATCAAGGTGGCCGCCGGCGCGCACCTGGACTATGAGTCCGTCCGCGCCTATGACCTGGTAATGCATGTTCGGGATGGCAAGAACCGGGAAAGCGGGCCCGACGCGGAGGTGGACAGCAGCATCGCCGTGCGGATTGCGCTATCCGACGTGGAGGACGGGAACCCGCCCAGCGTCAGCCTCAGCGTTTCCCCGACGACCCAGGACCGTAACGGGACCGTAACCTTCACCGGGGCCGTGACCGACCTGCCTCACGCAGCCTTTAACGTCACTTACGCCGTGTGGGTACTTGGCAGCGACGGGAACCCAAGCTATGAGCGGGAGTCCGGCACATCCTTGACTCCCACCGTGAGAGGATTGGGAAGTGCGAGGACGGCTTCGTACCAGATGGAGGTGGAATATGATCTGCCGAACCACTTGGGCCTATCGGTTTTCTCGAACACCGTCACCGTTGTGTGGGAATAGGAATTCCTTGGAAAGTCCAGGGGCGCCCAGTCGTGCGCCCCTGGGCCCGATTCTTGGCGCCTGACCGGCAACGCTCCTGCAATTAATTCGTTTGGACTTTGGTGCATCAATGCTACGTTCTCCGCGACTCATCTTTACTTTGTTTTTTGCCCTGTCCGTCGTGCTGGCGGCCAGTAGCGGCGTGGCGTCGGCCCAGGACCCGAAGGGGCCGGGTATCGACCTTTCGGTTGATGTGGACGCTACAGGCTATCAGCATATGAACGATATGGGGGGTTGGAGAATTAGGGCCACCAACCACGGGAGTGATACTGCCTTCGATGTGATAGTGCGCGTTGAACTGTCCGAGGAGCAGGAGCTTGACGGATACGAAGGATGGGAGGTGATCGGGAATGACCCTATCACGTTGCTCTGGCGCGTGGGAAAGCTGGAGGGCGGCAGTTCGGTAGTGTGGTCCCTTGGCGCTCGGCTGGCGCCGGGGGTTGAGCCCTTGGGCGCATTCCCTGCTGTGCTGGCTGTGCCCGCGCGGGGGGTCATCAGCAACTCCTTCCCCGTGGAACCGGAGTACTTACTGTACAACAACGCGGATGAGGGGTGGCTTGCGGCGAATCCAGAGTGGTCAAGGGGCAGGGCAAGTATAGGGAGGACTGTGTTTCCGGAAATGACGCTGGATAACCCGACGCCCCAGGATGGCGATACAGTTGTCCTTGGTGTCAAGGTGGCTATAGGTTGCCCGAACTTATCCCTATGCAGGGGATATGGCTTTAGAGTCAGGGTTCAGCTTCCTCCGGGGTTGGGTAGCCCGACGTCCGAACTGAAAACCGGGGCAGACCCCTCGACCTTTACCCCCGTTTCCGGCCAGGCGGGGCAATGGGATTGGGTAACCGAACACGTCGCAGTCTCATCTATTTCTATGTCGCTATCGGTTCCCGTGGTCGACAGCGCGGCGCTTAGGGGGGAGTGCGTCACTGCGGAATTGACCGTGGAACGTCCGGCCGATGACCCGTCGGATAACCTGGCTCGGGTATGCTTTCAGGAAGACCCGCGCGTCTTGTTTACTACCGGCGAGACCGACCTGTTCACCCTCTATCCCTGTGTGGGCGTCAGCGACTATCCCTGCACCGGTGAGGACACCTTGGAAGTGGTCGTAAGAGGTGGCTCAGCCGCCAAAAACGCCGGCATTGCAAGGATCGACCCCATCATGCGGCCGGATGATGTTGTCATTCAGATTACGGACCCCGGGGGGCGAGTAGCTCTAGCAGGTGATGTCGAGTGGCGAACCGCCGGAAGCAGGGAGGTATCGACAGGCGTGCAGATAAGAGAGAACATCGATAAGATCGCCCCCCCTAGAACGGGCGAGGGCAACGAATTATCGTCTGATTGGACCGCATATGTTGACAGGATTAGAGCCGTCGGCATTGAGGAAGGAGAAAAACCCGGCTACCTCAAGATTCGCAACACCTCAGGAGAATTTACATACGCCAGCGCTGACCCTCCCACACCTGAGGAAATGGGCGCCCCGTCATTTTACGAGGTTGACAATGAGGGTTATTACAAGTTCCCGCTCGATTTCGGCGGTAATTCAGGGGTCAATACCTCCCCTCTAGTTTTGCATTTTGGCTCCCTAGGCACCTACATTACTGAAAGGAGCTATAAAGGCACTCACAACGGCGTCAGGTACACCGGCACCGAAACCTATACCTTCCACGTTGGCCCCGTGGCCGAGTTGGATGTACGCGCCGGCGGACCCGCTGCTGACCTGGCGGCAGACCAGTATGCGATCACGTTAGTAGCGTCTAACGACGGGCCGGACGCTTCTCCGGGCGCCGAAGTGGCCATTGACCTGACCCTGCCCGAGGGAGTGACGGTGGCGAGGCACATAGCCAGCGCGGGCTCCTACCACAGCGGCGTATGGGACATCGGCTGGTTGGAGGAGAAGGGCTATTACCGGGCCGCCGGCAGAAGGCTGGAGGGAGAGGATCTGATCCTCATCCTGGAAGGCGAGAACGCGGCGGACGCCACTGCCACTGCCACCATCGCCAACACCGAGGACTATACCGTGTGTATCAGCAGCGACGGCCAGGACGTGCTACCGAAACCGACCAGCCGGGCGGACTGCGAGGCCACCACCGGCAACAGCTGGCACAGCACCCACTACCACGACTACGTCGATGAGAACAACACGGCAACGATCACGGCGCAGCCGGGAGCCGGCGGAGTTCCGCCGGGGACGCCGAAGGGACTGCGGTTGCAGTACTACCCGTCGCCGCCCACGGCCCTGGTGTGGTGGGATCCGGTGGAGACGCTGAACGGCTGGCCGGTGAGCCACTACGAGGTGTGGCAGAGCG
>JAPPCX010000002.1 GCA_028875655.1 Chloroflexota bacterium
GCCACTTTTATTTTCAAAACTTCGCCGGAACCGTCCCTTTCACCCAAGCGCTCGCGGAACCGGCCTGGAAGCTCTGATTTTTGGCCCGTTTCAAGTACAGACCGGCCTCTGACTTTTGTTTCCAAAAGTCACGCCAATCTCTGTACACGGGTATGCCATCACACCGAGCCTGTTTTTGCCCATTACCCGTAGAGGCGGAGGCCGTAACGCGTGGCCGATTGACGGGCCGCAGAAATGTCGGGAGCGACCGAAGCAGGACACCCGTGAAGGGCCGGCCCTGCAACGCTTGACGACCGTCGGCGACGGGCTATAGTGGGGTCGGAGGAGACGCCGCCCGGGATGCTGATACTGCACGCCGCACAATGTGAAGGCCGTCTGGTCCTGTGGGGAGAGGATTCCGAGGCAACGGGAGACGGGCACGGAGATGGCCGGCACCCGCGTTGCGCCGCCGGCGACCTGCTGCTCGGGGTCATGGGTCTGGACGTGGGCGAGGAGATGGCGAGCGAGGCGGTGGTCTGGCTGCCCAGCTGGGGCAGCGAGCCGCTGCCGTCGAGTCCGCTGGCCGGCGAAGCGCCCCGGTCCCGTGCCAAGCCGCGCATACTGCCCTTTCGGGTGCCCGCGCTCTGGCTGGACGGGGCCGATGCGGGCGAGTTCCTGGAGAGGTGCGGGGACCGCCCGGTATTGCAGCCCGGGGTGGCCTTGGGGCCGGAAATAACCTACTGGCGCCGGGCGCGGCAATTCGGGATGGCGCTGGTGGCGCGGCAGCGATACCTGCCCACGGCGACGGGACACGGAGACGGGATGACGGCGGCGTGGAAGGCGGTATTCGTCGGCGATGACGCCGACAGGCTGGCCGACATGGGGGGGTTGATGCCGCCGGCGGCGCGGTCGGCGACCGGGGACGAGGCCACTGGTCCGCCGGCCCAGGCGTCCTCGACGGTGCTGCGGGCCTTCCTGGACGGAGTGGTGGACCATCTGGCGCGGAAAGCGTCGGTGCCCCGGCCGGAGGGGAACGGGTTTGATTCAGCCCACGACGCCTGGCTGCACGCCCTGGGCGCCGCCGACGGAACCATCCGCGTTGGGCCGGACCAGGCGAAGCAGTTGGGCCGGCAGGTGTCAGAGTGGCAGAGGCCCATCGCCGTTGCCGCCAACGCGCCTTACCGTCTCTGCCTGCGGCTGGAGGAGCCGCCGGAGACCGAGGATGGGGACGGGGCGGTCCTGGATCAAGGCGATTGGCATCTGCGGTACCTGTTGCAACCCCACGACGACCGGAGCCTGCTGTTGCCCGCCGAGACGGTTTGGAAGGGTAGGGGCAAGGACGCCGGCAACCCCGATTACAACCCCAGGGAGTTCCTGCTGGCGGCGCTGTCCCAGGCGGCGAACCTGTGCCCGCCCGTCGCAGAGAGCCTGGAGATGGAGGGTCCCTCCGGCGGGATGCTGTCCGCCGAGGAGGCGCACCGGTTCCTGAACGCGGAGGCGCCGGCGTTGCAGCAGGCGGGCTTTGGAGTGCTGCTGCCGGCGTGGTGGACCGGGCGGGGGACCAAGGCCAGGCCAACCATCCGGGCCCGGGTGAGGACGCCGGCCATGACGGGAGGCGGAGGAGTCAGCCTGAGCACCATGCTGGACCTGGAGGTGTCGGTGGCGTTGGGATGGCAGGAGATCACGCCGGCGGAACTGGCCGAGTTGGCGGAGTTGAAAGCGCCGCTGGTGCGGCTGCGGGGTCAGTGGGTGGAGATCAACGCCGATGAGATTCGCGAGGCCGCCGACCACTGGCGCAACCGGAAGCAGGTGAGCCTGCGCGAGGCGGTGCTCATCGGTTTGGGGGCGGAGGAGCGGTCGTCGGAGGACAACGTTCGGCTGGAGGCGGACGATTGGGTCGGCCGGTTGATGGAGCGGTTGGGCCGGGAGGCGGAGGTCGAGACGCCGGCGGCGCCTCGGTCCTTCCTGGGTTCGCTGCGGCCCTACCAGGAGCGGGGCTACGCGTGGCTGACCTTCCTGCGCCGCTGGGGGCTGGGAGCGTGCCTGGCGGACGACATGGGATTGGGGAAGACGGTGCAGACGCTGGCGGTGCTGGAGTTGGACCGGCAGGAGGGCAACGACCGGCCCAGCCTGCTGGTGTGTCCCACGTCGCTGATGTACAACTGGCAGCGGGAGGCGGGGAAGTTCACGCCGGAGCTGGGGGTGATGCTGCATCATGGATCTGGTCGGAAGCGGGGCGATGAGTTCCGCCAGGCGGCGGCGGAGCGGCAGGTGGTGGTGACCAGCTACGGCACCATGTTGCGGGATGCCGAGACGTTGCAGGGGGTGCCGTGGCGGGCGGTGATCCTGGACGAGGCCCAGAACGTGAAGAACCCGATGGCCCGGCAGTCGCGGGCGGCGCGGGAGTTGCCGTCCGACTACCGGGTGGCGCTGACGGGAACGCCGGTGGAGAACCACGTGGGGGACCTGTGGTCCATCATGGAGTTCCTGAATCCGGGTCTGCTGGGCACCCAGGCCCGGTTCAAGCGCGACTACTTCGTGCCCATCCAGGCGCACCGGGACGAGGCGGCGACGAGCCGGCTGAAGCGGGCGGCCGGGCCGTTCATCCTGCGGCGGGTGAAGACGGACCCTGCGGTGATCGACGACCTGCCGGACAAGCGGGAGACCAAGCAGTATTGCGTGCTGACCCGGGAGCAGGCGACGCTGTACCAGGCGGTGCTGCGGGAGGCGGAGACCCGGATGGAGGAAGCGGAGGGGATCAGTCGGCGGGGGATGATCCTGGACACGCTGACCAAGCTAAAACAGGCGTGCAACCATCCCCGGCAATTGCTGGGGGACAACTCCGTGGTCGCAGGGCGTTCGGGGAAGCTGGAGCGGCTGGACGAACTGCTGGAGGAAATCGTGGCGAGCGGGGACCGGACGCTGGTGTTCAGCCAGTTCGCGGAGATGGGCGAGATCATCCGGGGGCACGTGCAGGAGACCTTCGGAATTGAGGCGCCCTTCCTGCACGGCGGGGTGTCGCGGCGAGGGCGGGACGCCATGGTGGAGCGGTTCCAGAACGACCCTGATGGGCCTCGGGTGTTCGTGCTGTCCCTGAAGGCGGGGGGTTCGGGCCTGAACCTGCCCCGGGCGAGCCACGTGATCCACTACGACCGGTGGTGGAACCCGGCGGTGGAGAACCAGGCCACGGACCGGGCCTTTCGCATCGGCCAGACCCGGGACGTGCAGGTCCACAAGCTGATCTGCGCCGGCACCCTGGAGGATCACGTCGACGCCATGATCGAGGCCAAGGCCGAGACCGCCCAGCGGGTGGTGGGCGGGAGTTCCGAGCGCTGGCTGACCGAACTGTCCAACGCCGAACTGCGCGACGTGCTGGCCCTGAGCCGGGAACACTACGGCGACTGACCGATGAAGCGACACCGGAGGAGGCGCGACGCTATGGCTTACCCCGACTACCGGCCCGCCATCCGGGCCCGGGGAGGCATCAGGGCCCAGTCCCGGCGTGGGGACTTCGGCGCCAGCTGGTGGGCCCGGCGGTGGCTGCAAACCCTGGAGGAGTTCCGGATCGGGGCGAGGCTCGACCGGGGACGCTCGTACGCCCGGCGAGGGCAGGTGCTGTCCATCGACGTGGAGCGGGGCGAGGTGCTGGCCCTGGTGCAGGGGTCCCGGCCCAAGCCCTACCGCGTCTCCGTCCAGGTGAAGACCATCAGTCTGCCGGACTGGGAGGAACTCAGGGAGGAGTTCGGACGGCAGCCGGCGATAGCGGCCAGCCTGCTTTCGGGGCGGATGCCCGACGCCATCGAGGAGTGCTTCAGCGCCCGGGGTCTCTCCATGTTCCCGGAGAGCGAAGCGGACCTGGAAACGGTATGCAGTTGCCCAGACTGGTCCAATCCGTGCAAGCACGTGGCGGCGGTGTATTTGCTGCTGGGCGAGGAGTTCGACCGGGACCCGTTCCTGATCTTCCGGCTGAGGGGAATGGAGCGGGAGGAATTGCTGGGCGGGGATTTTGTCCGGTCCGCCCAGACCCTGGATGGGCCTCCGGCAGCCCCGGAGCCGTTGCCGGCAGACCCGTCCGAGTTTTGGGCCAACCCCGGGCGGCAATTCGACGAGGGAGAGGCCTTCGGCGCTATCACCGTGCCCGACGTCCACGCCGCGCTGCCCCGTCAGTTGGGCCGGTTTCCGTTCTGGCAGGGCGAGGAGGAATTCTCCGCCGCGATGGAACGCATCTACCGGGCGGCGTCGCAGAGCGCCTTGGACGCCCACGCCGGTCAAACCGACGGGGAGGAGAATTAGTCCGACGTCTGATGCCGTTCGCGAGACAATCGGCGAGATGACGGCGCTGACCAGTCATTGAAGCGGACTCTGGCAGCCGGAGTTCGCTTTCCTGCTGCTTGCTCGGTGGTTGCTAGGCAATCGCTTCCCTTTCGAGAAGTCGGCCCGACAATTCCGGAACCCGTGCTAACCCCAGAGTGCTTGCAAACGCGGGATTTGGGCCCGATTTCTTCCATACGTTTTGAGTTCAAAGAGGGCCGTAAAATTCCCGAAAGGGGACTCGTCCGAGCTTCTGTACACGGGTATAACATGGTATTCGGTCCGGCCAGCGTCCCTGTACGGGTGTTTTGGCCGCCGAGTGCGGGCCGTCGAGGTTCACGTTCAAGCTTGCGTTCAGATGCTGCGAGGGTGTGACGGGACGATTGACGCGCCAAGTTTGACCCACGATGACGCGGTCATTCGTACGTTTGCCGCGGCCGCCAGGCCGTGCTTTCACGCATCCGAGACAAGGAAATCGCCTCAGCCTCCACTAGTCTGATGGTCGACGCTGAAGCTCTTGGTAATCCCTTTTGTGGCGCCATCGCCGGAGGGATTATCGTCCCTGCAAACCTGAACAAGAGAAAGCAAATCGTCGCCAACTTCCGCCCGTTCAACGTTGGGACGGCGCGGCGGAAACGTCATTGCCAAGCAGAGGTGGGTGCGGATCCCGGTCACCCCGGATTGTTCCCTTTTGTCACATCCAACTGATGCCCCAGTTCCTGTCGCGCCGCCGATTGATGAGCCAACAGATTCCCAGCACCTCCAGGACTTGAACCAGTGCCAGCAGCGCCAGCGATACCCACGCCTCCAGGGGTTCTGATGCGAGGTAGAAGCCGAAGAGTTCAACCAGTGTCCAGTACCACAATATAAACAGGCCTAACCCCGGGGCAATCATGACAAAACCGATGAAAAATCCAAACGCTGGCGATATCCAATCGAATGACCGACCACACAGGATTCCAGTTGCCACGGGCGCCACCACGTGCACTCCGATGGAAGTCAGAAACCACCAAACTACCCAGAGTTCGATACCTATGGCACAACAAATTTGCATCATCATCGCGACAGTCCTTGGATCTGTCTGGCACTGATATGCACGTTTCCTAATCCAATAGATGCAGGGGGCATTCAGAATCTTTATTTCCAGCGTATTCGCAAGCATTGGGCCGCTGTGAGCGCCGTTTGCTGACGCTCACATTATATCGTCGCGTCTGGGGCGGTGACATCCCGGTCGGTCTACGCCGGCACCGTCCTGCGCGCCCCGGCCTCCCAGCCGCGCCACCACGGCGGCGTGATCAACTTCGCCGCCGCCCTGACCGCCGAGGTTGCCCGCTCCCAAGATTACGACCTGTTCGACCTGCTGCCCACTCACCGCTCCAGCATCGGCTACCGCCGGGGTCGCACCAACTACATGATCCATCCCGACGCCTCCTTCACCCTGGAGTACCGGGGCCGGTGGCTGCCCTTCCTGCTGGAGTTCGAGCGAAGGGCCACCACGCCCAAGCGCATCCCCCCGCGCCTGGCGTCCTACCGCCGCTACTTCGCCTCCGGCTGGGCGGAGCGGGACCACGGGGGACATCTTCCATCGGTGCTGTTCGTCTTCGAGACCGCCGACAGCGAGGCCGCCTTCCTGGACATCGCCGACGGCATGGAGGGCCTGGACGTGACCACCGCCAACGCTGAGGCCCTGGGAGAGCACGGCGTCCTGGGCGAGGCGTGGATACTGCCGCCCCCGCATTCCCTGGACCGGGCGCCGCTGGCCGGATTGTACCCTGTGCCCAAAGTACAATCTTCCTGCGCCGGGGATTTCCCGTAGGGGGGCCTCCACAACCCCGGATGGACAACTTTGCGGCAACTTGCGGCCATCATCTCCCGTTACGTCCCCGCCACTGCAATCCGTTGCAGAGGCGACACTTCAGGCCGTCGGTGCTCACCAACCATATGCCACCCGCCGGGTACGCCGTTCAGGTACGAATGCCAGCGACAAGCTCCCAGCCACGGATTCTGTCCTGTAGGAGCAAGATGCCGGGAACCGTGTCCAAAAGCACCGGCGGAGCCGTTCCGGTGGTTTCCAACGATGTCCAAGAGGGAAGAGATTGCCCTTCCCTTGTCTGTGTGCTACAGGTGGCAAGGTTGCGAAATGTTGCAGGTCCCGGACCCAGCGGCCCCTCTGCCGTGGGACACCAACGGCAGGCCGAACGTCCGTTGCCCGCTGTTGGAGTGTAAGACAACGTGGTATAATGAAGGACGCAAAGAGCGCTCATGGCCCCCATAATATCCAGGAACACCGAGACCGTCACGTTTGTATCTTGGCATTGGCGTGTAATGATCACGTCAGCCAGTGGACAGGATGCGGC